>CAZCCZ010000011.1:0-77118 GCA_964497495.1 uncultured Oscillospiraceae bacterium | reverse complement strand
GGTAGGCGTTCTTCAGCTCCGTACCGCCGCCCACGGCCCGCTTGCTGATCTTCACTTCGTTGGCACGGTTGGTGACGGTGAAGGCGAAGTTCTCGGTTCCGTCTTCGTCGCTGCCGATGGACACGAGGGTGAAGCCGGGCACGACGTCCTCGGAAACGGTGTAATAGTAGAGGCTGCCGTTGGCGTCGGTCTTGGGCAGACCGCTGAAGGTATGCGCCCAGTTGTCGACGGCGGTCAGGTCGTACCGGTTGATCTCAACGGCGCCGGAGCCGTTGGCGTTGGTGCCGCGCCAGAGCCGGATGGTCACGTAGGCAGGCAGCCTGCCGGCGGGCAGGGGAAGGCCGTTCACGCCGTTCTGGTATACCTTGGTCACCTTGACCTCAACCTCGCCCGTGGGCGCGTCCACCATGACCTTCTTCACCACGCCGCCGCGCAGGGGCAGGGTGAAGGTCATGGGCTGCGCCAGCTGGTAGCCGTCCGGGAGCGTGGCGGGATCCTCGCTCAGGACGTAGGTACCGCCGGGCACCAGGCCGTCGGCCATGGTCAGGGTATAGGGGTTGCCGTCGTCGGTGTTCCACGTCCAGACGTAGGAGGGTTGGGTGACGCCGCCCAGCTTGTAGGGGCCGGTCAGGGTCAGGTCTACGCCGGGGATCGGGTTGCCGGTGTAGTTGCCGGAATTATCGGTCAGGTTGCTGTCCAGCTTGTAGAGGATCAGCTCCATCGGCAGATCCGTCATCGTGAGGGGGAATGCCACCGTGGCCGTCGTAACGCCGACGGTGAAGCGAACCGGCGCTGCCGTCGCGTAGTCGGCGGGCGCGCTTTCCTCCACCAGCCAGTAGGTCTGGCCGTCGTTGAGGAGCCTTGTATACGTGTGGATGGATTCGTCCACGCCCGGGGTGGCCGGGTCGTCGTTCACCGTGGTGAACCGGGTGCCGGTTATCAGCGTGCCCGGCGCGCCGTTTACGTCCGTATACACGGCCAGCACGGCGCCCGCGAGCGGGTTGCCGTTCTCATCCTGTTTGCGCACGGAGACCGAGGTGGGCGTATCGCGGACGGTCAGGGTCACCTTGCCGGCCGCCGCGCTCTTGACGGTCACGTCGGTGCGCGCCGCGTCGGTGAACGTGAGCGACGTCGCCCCGGTGCCCGCGTCGTAGTTGAAGCGGAAGTGCAGGGGCTTCATGGCGGAGTAACCCTGCGGCACGGTGGTTTCGTACAGCCAGTAGTAGCCGCCCGCGGTCAGCTTTTCAAAGCTGAGCCCCGCGCCGCCCACCGCCGCGCCCAATGTGCCCGCGCTGTCGGAGGCGTAAAGGGTGAAGCCGACGCCGGCGGTAATCGCTTCGCCGTTCTCATCCTGCTTTTCCAGAACGAGTTTCGTGGTGTCGTCCACCATGAGCACGGTCTTGTCCGTAACCGGCGCGTACGTGCTCTCGCCGGCCTTCTTGGCCTTCACGGAGCCGTCCGGCTGGATGATGAAGTTGATGCTTTCGGCGACTGTGTAGCCGGCTGCGGGAGAGAGCTCCGTAAGGGTATACTCCACGCCCGCGGTCAGGCCGGTGACCACATGCGGTGCGGTTCCGCTCTGCCAGGGGTTACCGTCCGGCACGACGCCGGTCACGGGGTCGGCGTTCGGGTCGGCGGCGTCCACGTGCGTGATCGCGAGCCACGCGCCCTGGAGCTCCGCGGTCACGGTGCCGCCCAGGGCGATCTTACTGATCTTGACGGTCGTCGGGGCGTCTTTCAGGATGATGGTCTTATTGCCGACGGGTGCGTAGATGCCGCCGACCGTTCTGGCCTTCACGGAGCCGTCCGGCTGGATGATGAAGTTGATGCTTTCGGCGATCACGTACCCGTCGGGGGCCGCGGTCTCGGTCAGCGTGTACTCAACGCCGATCGTAAGCCCGCTGATCATATGGTCGCTGACGCCGTCGCTTGTCCAGCTGTCGTCCGTCACGACGCCGGTTACGGGGTCGGCTGTCGGGTTGGAGAAGTCCACGTGCGTGACCTTAAGCGCCGCGTCCCGAAGCTGCGTAACGCCGCCCAGATCCGTTTTGCGGATGTAGACGAGGGTGGGGCTGTTCGGGTAAGAGCACTCGGTCGCTCCGCCTTCGCCGAAGGTGAAGGGGATGTAATCCGTGCGGACGACGTAGCCTTCGGGTGCGGCTTCCTCGTGCAGGAAGTACGCCCCGCCTTTGACGAGGTGCGCGCTCGCGTCGGTTTCCCCAAGCTCCGCGTAGAGGGTGATCCAGCCGCCGGGGTTGCCGGTGGTGGCCTCCACGGAGTCGCCTTCCCACAGCTTGTTCGCCTTGTCGGCGCTGTATACGGCCAATGTGGCGCCCTTGAGGGGCTGGCCGTTCGCGTCTGTCTTGCGCACCTTGAAGGATGCCTTGCCGTCCGATACGGTAACGCTCACCTTCGGCACGGCCTGCTGGCTGTCCTCGTAGGTGAACACGGTATCCGGCGCCAGGTTGTAGCCCGCGGGCACGGCGACCTCGCTCAATACGTAGGTCTGTCCGTTCAGCAGGCCGCGCAGCGTGTATTCGCCGTTCGCGCCGGTTACGATATTCTCGCTCGCGAACACTTCCGCGCCGTGGTGGTCGGACGCGTTCCCGTCGTACAGGTACAGCCGGAACCTGGCCCCCGCGAGCTTCGCGTGGGTGTCCGCGTCCTCTTTATAAATCACGAAGGCGTTGAGCGTGTCCCGCAGGGTAACGGTCGTGCCGGAAAGCTCGCCGTTGGCGCTCACGTTGGTCACGGTACCGTTCACCGTGAGGGTGAAGGTCACGGAAGACGCGACCAGGTACTTACCGGGCGCGGCGGTTTCGGTCAGCTCGTACCGGTGGCCGCCGATCAGCGGATACACCTGCCCGGCCGCCAGGTGGTAGTAGACGCCGCCCACTTCCGTGCCCGTGCCGTCCAGCGATACGGAGGACGAAAGCACCTTGGGAACGTTGGCGCTCTGCCAGGAAGCCACGGGGACCGGGCTGCCGGAAACCGTGATATCCGTCAGCGCGAGCATCGCGCCGGGCAGTTCGTTGCTTTCGTCCACGGCCTTCTTGCTGAGCGTAAGGCTGAGCTGCTTATCTTTCATAAGCACCAGGTTGCCGTTGGTCTCGTCCGAATATACGGCGGTGTTGGCCGGCACGGCGACCGGGGTGAGGGAACCGTCCGCGTTGACCGTGAAGCTGACGCTCTGGGTGACGGCGTAGCCGTAGGGCGCGGTGGTTTCGGAAAGCGTGTACGTGTGGCCGACGACCAGTTCGCCGGTGATCACGTGCTGGGTGCCGACGCTCGCCCAGGTCCACACCTTCGTGGCGTCGGCGTTGTCCGCAAGCCGCATCTGCGCGCCGGGCAGTTCGTCGGCGCCCGTGAGCATCCGCTTGGAGAATTTAACGATTACGGGCGAGTTGGTGATCGTGTTGTAGATCGTGGTGTCGTCCGAAGTCTGCGCCATGGCGGAGGAGACGTAATACCCGTTGATCGCCCGCTCCTTCACGGTGTAGGTGATGGCCGCGCCGGAAGCGTCCGCGGTGGGGTACCGGTGGTTGACGCATACGGCCGCGTTTCCGGGGAAGGCGACGGAGGCGGTGCCGGCCGCGAGCGTGACGCTCTCGATGGGCGTGGCGCCGTTATTCATATACAGGTCGAAGATCACGTTGACCGGCAGGCTACCCGCGCCCCAGGTCTTCTCCACGACGATATCCTTATAAGTGATGGGCGTGTCGCACATCACGTATAAGGTACCATTGGTTCCGGCGCCGATGGTGATGGTCAGATCCGGCGCCGTCCGGTACCCCGTCGGGGTCACGGTCTCGCGCAGGACGTACGTCCCACCGACGGTCAGCTTTGTGGCGTCCAGTTCGTAGGCGCTTTCGCTGGTGACGTTGATCACCTGCAGCGGCGTGGCGTTCCCCTGCGCGTACAGCGTCAGCACCGCGCCCGTGACGTAATGGCCGTCGCAGTCGGTGAGGTTGATGGTATGGTCGGCGGTGTCGATATCCAGCTTGACGACCTTTACCAGAACCGATTCGTCGGTCACGACGATCTCGTTTCCGGCGCAATCCGTCCAGAGGCCGGCGCCGTCGTTATAAACCTGCGCCTGCCCGTTCGTACTCAGGATGCGGAACGTGACGGGGGCGGCGGTCAGGTATCCGGCCGGGGTAACGGTCTCGGTCAGGACGTATACGGTATCGGGCTTAAGCCCAAGGCGCGTCCAGTTGGCGGTGGCGGAACCGCCGGGAAGCGTGAACGTATTCCCGCCGCCCACGATGGTGAACTGCGCGCCGGGCAGAGGCGCGCCCAGATCGTCGCGCTTGGTTACGTAGATCCGGGTCTCGTGGTTGCGGATGTCGAAGGCCTGGCTGTTCACGCTCTGCGTATCCGCCCAGAAGCCGGTCGCGCCGCTGAAGGCGGACTCTCTGGCCGAATAGGTAATCTGCTCTCCCGCGTCGGTGTACTGCGGCAGGTTCTGGAACAGGGCCACCCACGGGGCCGTCTCGAAGGCGATTACGTCGGTGCTGGCCGCGTCCACGGTGCCGTTCAGCACGAGGTACGCGCCGGGAACGTCCTGCGGCGCGGCGCCGCCCACGCTGCTCATCAGCTGCACGGTCACGGTGGTTCCGGCAGGCGGGGTCGTCGCGGTGCCGTCCGCGTGGAACCATTTCTTATTTACCGTAAAGCTGATGCGTACGCGGGTGTTGGTCACGGTCACGTTTTGCTGGCCGTTGCCCTGGGTCGTCGCGCCGACGGCGGACGTATAACCGGATACGCTTACCTCCGCGACGGAGTAGGTGTACGCTTCGTACGTGCCGCCGGCGTTCACCACGCCCGCGGGCAGGTTGTCGAAGACGACCTCGTACCGGGGCGTACTGTTCCACGTCAGCGTCGCGGTCTGGCCCACGACGGTTTCATAGGCGCTCATGGAGGCGGTCTTGCGCACCAGCTGCACGGTCGCCGTGCGCTGTACCGTGCTGGTGACGTCTTCGCCGCCGTCCAGCCAGGTCTTATCCACGACCACCTTTGTCTTGCGGAGCTGGTTGGTGACGTTGGCGGTGATCACGTCGTTGCTTTTCGTAACGGGGGCGTAGGTGCCCGCGAAGCCGTCCACCGCGGATTCCACTACTTTATACGCATACTCCGTGCCGCTGGGGTCGTATTTAGGCAGGTTGGCGAAGGTATACGCGTAGCTTGTGGCGTTGGCCGGGAAGGAGACGGTGGGGCTGGGCAGATAGGCGGAATAAACCGCGTTGTTCTGGTAGAGCGTCACGGTGAAGGCGGGGCGGTAACCGGCGTAGGAATCGCCGTTCTGGTCTTTCCAGGACTTTACGCCGGTCAGCGATACCGTTCTCTGCGTGTTGGTGAGAAGCGCGGTCACGGAATCGCTCGCCGTGCGGTCGTACGCGATGCTGGGGGAGTACCCGTTCGCGCCCGCGTCGCTGAACACTTCCTCCACGGTGTAGAAATAATCGTCGCCGCTGGCGGGGTTCGACTTGGGCAGGTGTTGCCAGGACCATTCGTAGTTGGCCTGCACATATATGCCCGCGGGAACGACCTTCGTGGCCATGAGGGTCTTGTTGGTGCCGGCTTCATCGTTGCTGCGCCACAGCTTTACGGTGATTTCCGGCACCACGGTCACGCCTGTGGCAAGCGTCCACGTCTTCGCGACGTACACGGTCGTGATGTTGAGTTTATTGGTGAGCACGTAGGGGTTCGCGGCGGTGCCGCTGCCGGTGGTGCCCACGAGCGTATAGCCGTTGACCGCGCTTTCCGTAACGGTGTAGGTATAGGGCGCGTACGTGCCCGCGGGGCTGTAATACCCTTTGGGGAGGTTTGCGAAGGTATAGTCGTAGCTGGTCGTGCCGGTGGGGAAATCGTGGCTGTCCACGGCCTGGGCGTCCACGCCGTTGAACAGGTACACCGTCACGGCCGGGCGTGCCAGCGCGACGCCGTAATCGTAGCCGTTGTCGTTCCAGCGCTTGGTTACGGAGATGCCGGTGGTCTCCACCCGGTTGACCAGGTCGGTGCCGTTCAGCGCGCCGGTAAAGCCCGGAACGGTCAGTTCCTGGATGGCATAGGTATATTCGTTGCCGTCCGGGTCATACTTGGGCAGGTTGTTGAACTCGTACTGGTAGGTGGCGGACGCGCCGTCGGCGACAGCCGGGAAATCCTTGTAGGCGTAAACCACGTTGTTGCGCAGCAGGTTGACGCGGATCGCCGGGCGGTAACCCGTATAGGCGTTCCCGTCCTTGTCCTTCCAGGTCTTTTCGCCGCTTACGCTCGTAGTAACCAGCGTGTTGCGGAACGCGAAGCCGCTTGTGCGGTCGCCCGTGCGGGACGTGGAATACGCCCTGCTGACGACCTCCAGCACCGTGTACGGAATTTCGTTGCCCGAAGTATCATACTTGGGTAACCCGGTGAACTCCGCGTGGTAGTCGCTTTCGGCTGAACCCGCGGTGATGGTCACGGAACGGAGCGGCGTTACACTCGGGTCGGTGTTGGCGAAATCGTAGAGCTTGAACACGACTTCCGGAAGCGCCTGGGTTTCCACGGCGTCGCTGAAATCCCACGTCTTGGTCACGTCGATTTCAACGGGCAGCATGGAATTGTCCACGGTCGTGGTGCCGTTTTCGGTCTTCGTGTAGCCCGAAGGCACGTTCGGCTCCTCGATGAAGTACTGGTAGCCGGTATGCGCGGTGTTGCTGTCGTATACCAGGGTGCCCGAACCGTCGTTGGAAAGGTAATAGCCGTACACATTCGGCAGCCCGTCTACGGTGGCCGCCCAGTTGTTGGCCGCGGTCACGACGACCTCTTTGGACCAGTCGTCCACGATCCAGTTCGGCGTGGTCAGCCAGGAATAGGGCTCCATGTACTTGCGCTTCAGGATCAGCGTAAGGCTGGAGGGACGGGTAGCCGCCGTGTCGTTATGCCAGGTTTTCAGAACGTTTACCTTGGTGGACGGCAGGTGCTTGTTGCGCACCTCCATCGTGCCGGATTCGATACCGCCGTTGGCGTAATACCACACGTAATAGAAGCCCGCCTGTTGGCCCATGTCCGTTTCGATCACGGTGATCCCGCTGACGGAGAGCTCCTTGACGGTGTAGGTATATCCGCGCGGCAGGCCCGTCCACGTGTACTCCCAGTAGGACGATTCGCCGGAACCCTGCCGGTCGTCGTACGTGAGAGTCACGGGGTCGCCGTAAGCGTTGGTTGCGCCGCCCTGCGTGGCGTACAGCTGGAATACGGCCGTTTCCATTTTCACGCTGGAGTCGTCGCTGACGTTGGCGTTGGCTACGTTCAACCAAACCTTGTGCAGCGTGACGCTGGTGGTGTCGCGCTTGTTGACGACGGTCGTGGTGCCGTTTTCGGTCTTCGTGTAGCCCGCGGGTACCGTGGGCTCCTCGGCGTAATACACGTAGGCCGTATTGCTGGAACTGTCGAAAATCAGGTCTTCCGTTCCGTCGTTCTTGGAATAGTAGTAATAATTTGCGGGCAGGTTGCCGACCGTTGCGGTCCAGCCGCCTGCGGACGTGACGGTGACGGTTTTGGACCAGCTGTCCACAACCCAGTTGCCCGTAGGCACCCATTTGCTCGTGGCGTTGTTATAGGAACCTTCCCTGTATTTGCGCCGAAGCGTCAGGTCCAGGCTCGCGGGGCGCGTGCCGTCGGCGTTGTTGTCGTCGTCCCAGGTTTTGTTGACGGTGACGGACGTCGGAGGAAGCGCTTTGTTGTACAGCGTGATTTCGCCGGTGGAGATGCCGCGGTTGTTGGTGCAGTATACGTAGTACAGCCCGGCCAAGTCGCCCGCACTGGTGGCGACGACGGCGTTGCCGTTTACGGAGACTTCTTTGATGGAATAGGCGTAGCTGTTATCCAGGCCGGTCCACGTGTAATTCCAGTACGGCCAGTTGCCGTTGGCGACGTACGTGAAGCTCGCGGAAGACACGGGGCTGCCGAAAGCCTCGGTCGCGCCGTTCTTCGTGCGGTAAAGCTGCACGACGAACTGATAGCCGCTGCCGTTGACCGTGCTGGGCGTGATGTTCGCGTGGCTGGTGCTCATCCATACCTTGTGCACGGATATGCTGGTGGTCGTAACGACCTGGTTGTTGATGGTGACGTTGTATTGGTAGGCCGTGGAGGTCGGCGTGGGCGTGGGCGTGGCGGTCGTGGTGGTGGGGACGCAGAACAGGCTGACGCCGCCGGCCGTGTTGCTGAAAATGATCTCGTTGTTGACGTAGCTCACGTTATAGCCGTTGGCGCTTCCGTTGACGACCGCGACGCCCGTGACGGACGTTTCCGCTACGGAATAGGTATGCCCGTAGGGAAGCCCCGTCCAGGCGTACGTCCAGCCGTTGCCGCCGTACAGCTTGACTTCCGCGCCGTATGCCGCGCCGTCCTGGTACAGCTGTACCATGACGTAGGAATTGACGGGCGCGGAGATCACGGTTCCGCTCGCGTTTTTCCACACTTTCGCAACGGTGATCTTGGCGGTCGGCACCGCCTGGTTGTATACGGTGACGGTGTAGTTGCGGGTGATCGGGGTGGTCGTGGGGGTAGGCGACGGGGTGGGCGTGCCGGTCGTGGTGGTGACGCAGTTGGCCACGATACCGCTTGTCAGAAGCGCGCCGGAACGGTCGAGGTACAGATCGTTGTTACTGTAGCTTACGACGTAGCCGTTGCCGATCCCGTCTACGACCGCGACGCCCGTGACGGACGTTTCCTCGACGGAATAGGTATATCCGTACTCGAGATCGCTCCAGGTGTAGGCCCAATTGTTTCCGCCGTACAGCTTGACTTCCGCGCCGTAGGCCGCGCCGTCCTTGTACAGCTGCACCATGACGTAGGAATTGGCGGGCGCGGAGATCACGGTTCCGCTCGCGTTTTTCCATACCTTCGAAACGGTGATGCCCGCGGGCGGGATCTGCTCGTTGACGATATCGATGGTGCCGGAGGAGAACAGATCGTTGTTGACGTAGGTGGTATTGTAGTCGCTTTCATCCGCGCCGGTCAGGGATACTTCCTGCGCGGAGTAGGTGTGGCCTTCGGGCAGATCGGTCCAGGTGGCGGCCCAGTTGTTGCTGCCGGAAAGGGTTACGGCGCTTCCGTAAGCCGTGCCGTCCTGGTACAGCTGTACGGTTACCGTCGCTCCGCTGGGCGCGGAGATCGCGTTGCCGTTGGCGTCCTGCCAAAGCTTGTCCACGGTGATGTTCACGCCCAGGTCGATGGTTTTGGTGAAGTCGTCGCGGTGGTTCTCGGCGTTGACGTCGATGTTTTCCGCGACGACGGTTCCGTTGACGTTGTAGGGAAGGACGACATTGGCGCCCAGCGCGATGACGGTGCCCTTCATAACGCCCAGCGTGATGGTTATTCCGTTGCAGTTATAAAAGTTCCATATCGTTCTGCACGTGCCGAAACTGCCGGACGTGATTTCGCCCAGCCCCGATTCGGCGCCGTCGATGTACATTTTTATATTCTGGGGCAGTGTGACGTTCTGATTATTACAGTCGACGTTGATGACCAGCACGCCTTTGCTGCCGGAAAACCCGTCCAGCCGGATGTCGTTGTAGCCGGACATGGCGGACGGGGAAAGGTTATAGATGCCGGTATTGGTAAGCGACGTCAGCTTCAGCGTGATCAGGTTGCTGGAAAACGTCGCGTCGACGTTCGCGTTGCTCTTTTTCAGGCTGTTGGACACGCCCTGAACGTAACTCTTGACGGACGAGAGGTTGATGAACGGGTTGGAAGCCGTGTTTTCATCCTTATAAACGGTCTTGACGTGATCCAGCTTTGTTTTAACGGAGTTGGCCGTGATGTTGAACGCGCCGTCGAAAGACAGGTTCACGTCCGAACCGACCGCCAGAATCTGGCCGAGACCGTCGCGGAGTAAGTTGGAGCTTGCGCTCTCGAAGTTCTGGGCGTAACAAAGCTCGTTCCACTGGTTTTTCGTCCCGACGGGCACCGTGCTGCTCATGGCTACGGTGCCCGCCAGGAAATTGCTGTTCACGTCGCTGGCGGACAGCGTTAATTTGCTGAAAGCCACCAGGCCGAAATTGCCCGCGATCCCCAGCAGCCGGCTGGCGAAATAGGTGGGGGGATTGGTGGATGTCATGGCCGTGAAGGCCGGGGCGCTGGTGGGGTACCTTTTGTACACGTAACTGGTATCATTCGTCGCAAACCCGAGGATGACCACCGAGAAGCTGTCCGTATCAAACTGCACGGTTTCAACCCGCTGGTTTTCGTCCGTGGAGAATTCCGAGGGGACGACCACCGGCGTTACGCCGCCGTCCGTTTCCTCCAGATGGGTCACGGTGACGTCCAGGGGGTTCTGCTCGTTACCGGCTGTCTGTTTATAGGTAATGGATACGTTCGCCTCGCCAGACTGCAGCTCGTACTCTACACCGTCCGCGACGAAACGGATGTCGTACGCGGTGTACGTGTGCTGCAGGGGATGATCCTCGCCGTCGCTTTCCAGCGTGCCGTCTGTCGGCGCCGCGCCGTCGATGTAGGCCTGCATCTCGTCGGTGATCTCCACCGGCGTTACCACAAGCGACGCGCCTTCCGGCACGGCGGAGGGATCGGTCAGGGTGGCGACCACGTAGAGCTGGTCGTCCTCATAGGTGTATACGGTGCGCCCGGGCAGCGCCACGGCCAGCCCTTCCAGCGTTCCGCCGGCCGCCGCGTACGTGATTTCCGCGCCTTGCTCCGTCTGGGTCAGGGTATCGGCGGGCGCGGCCGCGTCCGCCAGAAGCGCCCACGCGTCGGAACCTTCATACTGCGCACCCTTGAGCAGCAGATCGTACGTCATGGGGATTCCGGAGATATCCACGGGCGCGCCGTCCACCGTGAAGGAAGCGAGGATCTTGGCGATTTGCCGCACGCGGGTCTGGTCGAAACCCTGCGCCTGCAGGCGCTGGCCGTATTCCTGCCAGTCGCCCGCCGATACGGAGGCGCCGAATACGGCGCCTTCCGGCAACTGCGTGGCGTCCGCGAGGGTCACGGTCAGGCGGTACGCGTCGTCCTCGTACACGAAGGTGCCTTCCGCGCGCGACGTCATGGCCAGGCCGAGCTCGATCTCGCCGGTCGCGGTAAAGGAAGCCGCCGTGCCTTCCGTGGACGGGGCAAAGCTGTCCGCGGGGGTGGCGGAATCGGCACGGACCACCCACGCGTCCACGTTTTCGATCTGTTCGTTTTTAAACAGCAGCTCGTAAGTCATGGGTACGGCCGAGGTATCGACGATCGTCCCGTCCACCGCGAAAGCCGCAAGCACCTTGACGATCCGCTGCACGCGGGCCTCGCTTACGCCCTGCGCCTGCAGGCGGTCGGCGTACTCCGTCCAGGAGCCCGCCGAAATATTGGCGGCCAACTGCGCGCCTTCCGGCAGCAGGGAAGCGTCCGCCACGGTCACGGTCAGGCGGACGGCGTCGCCGTCGTAGGTGAACGTCGCGGGCTTCGGTTCGGGCTTGGCCAGCACGGCCACGCCGAACTGCGCGCCGCACGCCGCCGTAAAGGAACCCTGCATCCCGCCGTCCGCCGCGTTCAGGGCGACAACGGGCGTATCGGAGCCGGAAAGAAGCGCCAGCGCGGCCGCGTCCGTTGGGGGAGTTCCCTTAATGAACAGATCATACGTCGCCTGCACCGCGGACAGGTCTACCGCGGTGCCCCCGGAAACGAAGGCGGTGGAAACGTTCAGAACCTGCGCCGTATCGGCGCTTTCATAGCCCTGCGCCTGCAGGAGCGCCGTGTATTCCGGCCACTGGCCGTTTGCGAGCGTCGCGGTGAGCGCCGCGTCCGCGGGCAGGAGGGAAGCGTCCGCCACGGTCACGTTCAGGCGGAGAATATCGTCCTCGTAGGTATAGGTCGCGGGCACCGGCTCGGCCGCGGGCGCTTGCGCGGGGGCCAGCACCGCAAGGCCGAAAGCGGCTTCGCCGCTTCCCGTAAAGGAAGCGGACAGGCCGTCGTCCGTCTGCGCAAGGCTCTCCGCCCCGTCGGAACCGGCGGGGAGCAGGAACGCGGCGGCGCCTTCGGGCTGCGCGCCTTTCAGCAGCAGGGAATAGGCGGCGGAAACCGCGGAAGCGTCCACAGGCTCGCCGTTGAGCGTAAAGGAAGCGTTTACCTGATACAGCGGGGAAGCCTGCGCCTGGGCGTAACCCAGTGCCTGCAGGCGTTCGGCATACGCGGCCCAGTCCGCGCCGGTTACGGAAACGGCCAGCTGCGCGCCTTCCGGCAACAGGCTCGCATCCGCGACGGTTACGTTCAGGCGAAGGGCGTCGTCCTCATAGGTATACGTTGCGGGCACGGGCTCTTCCGTCGCGGCCGGTTCTTCCGTCGCCGCAGGCTCCTGCGTCGCGGCCGGTTCTTCCGTCACGGCGGGCGTTTCCGTCGCTTCCGGCGCTTCCGTCGCGGCGGTATGCAGGCTTGCGAACGCGAAGGAACTGCCTACGATCAGTTGGAACTCGAAATTCTGCCGGGTGTTGGCCCCGGCGTCCGTTCCGCTGTTCCACAGGGTTTCGCCCTGGGAGTTGAACAGATTCGTCGCGGCGGCGTAGACCGCGCGGGACTTGATGGTAAGGGCCACGGTCATGGGCTTGCTGGTGGTCAGCTCGCCTTCGGGAACGCGGAAACCGATCCGGTAACCGAGCAGCTGCACGTAGGACGCTCCGTCCGCTTCCGCGGCGGGCAGCGCGGGCTGCGAGCGCTCCACGAAGAATTCCGTGCCGATGGGCGGCAGGGAGCCGCTCAGCGTGGCGGTAAAGCTGACGTCGTCATCGTTATAGGTATAGGTTCCTTCCGTGGGCGCGGGTTCCGGGGTGGGGCTTGCGGTCGCTTCCGGGGTCGGGCTTTCGGAAGGCACCGAGGTGGCGCTTTCGGTGGCTTCGGGCACGACGGTTTCGCCGGCTTCCGGCGTCGCGCTTTCGGTAGCTTCCGGCACTGCGGTTTCGCCGGCTTCCGGCACGGCGGTTTCGGGGGCCAGGGTTTCGGCTTGGGTCGCTTGCGGCGTTTCGCTTTCCGCCGTGCGGGCGACCAGCAGGATCATATCGGTGTCGGGCAGGGTAAGGCCGGTCTGCCAGGAGCCGCCGCCGACGCCGACCGCGGAGGAATCGCCGAAGGAAGCGACGTTGTCGCGCCAGACGAAGGGAACGCTGCTCGCAGGCACAAAATCGCCGTACGAGGAGCCGGACACAAGAACCGAAAGGTTTGCGGGAACGGCCAGGGCCCCGCCGCCGGTCGTAAAGGCGATCTGATACAGCCGCAAAGCGGCGTCGGGGTAGGCGACCCCGGCGGCCCCGAGCAGCGCGCCGTTATCGACCCGTGTGGCGGCAAAGGCGGCGCCGGCCAGCGGGGAATCCCCGGCGACCGTCACCTCAAAGGTCATGCCGTCCACGTCGGCCCGCAACGTCGAGGCGGGCACGGCGGTTTGTTCCGGCACCGGGACTTCCGTAGGCGAGGGCGCTTCCGTAGCCTCCGAGCCCTGCGCGGGCGTTTCCGTGAGCTCGGCGGTTACGCCGGGCTCGACGCTCTGCGAGGCTTCCGGGGAGGGAGAAGCGGACGCGCCGGCTGCGGGCGTCGCGCTCGGAACCGGCGTCGCGGCAGGCGACACGACCAGCTTCCATTCCGCGTCGAAATATTGCGTATCCGCCGAAGCGACGGTCGTAAACAGGCTGCTGGCCAGCAGCACGGCGCACGTCAGAAACGCGAGGACGCTCTTCTGGCCGCGGCGGACTCTTGCGTTGTTCTTCCACATAATTTTCGACTCTCTTTCTCGTCTTCCCGGTATCAACGGGGTCTGTTCAGCGCGGGGATATTTGTAACCGTCCCGATGACGGCGCCTTGACAAAAGGTATATTGTTACCAATTACAACCTCATTCTAAGGGACAAAACGCTCTCTGTCAAATATGTAACCGATTTGTAACGCTTGTCCTGAAAGGGTTTATAAGGCTTGATGACAGTATATGCCAGTAAATTTGTTGACAATTCCTTTCGAGATGTTGCACGAAATTTAAAATAATTATAAAGTGTGTGAAACAGTTTCATGTAAAAAGGACACATTCACCTTGAGAGCGGCATGGAAAAGAGCCTTTTGAAACGATTTTGATAAGGGTTACATGGGGGGCTTCCTAAGCAATACCATGTAATCGGATTTTCGCCTTTTTCCCTGCGCTTTGTAATTTATGTAACATGGGCCGGGCGACGGGAAAACGGGCGGAACCCGCGCCGCGTATCCGCGCGGACGGCGGCGGGCATCTCCTTATATAAGGAAGGAATGCGACGGGTCCGCGCAGAATCAGAAACGACATACCGCGGTTTCACGGGATCGCGCGCCCCGGAGAACGCTTTACCGCGCACCGAAGAACAACCGCCGGTACGACGGCGAACCCATCACCCATATTAATAAAGGCCGTTTCGCGCGCCGGGCGCGGCGAAAGGGCCGAGTAAAGTCCGGTCATGTCCGTAAGGACAGGAATGAAAGGAGTTCGTTCCCATGAAACGTCTGCTTGCGACCATCGGCATTCTTTGCCTGCTGCAACTGCCCGTTTCCGCGCTGGCCGCGGAAACGGCCGCGCCGACGGAAACGCCGCCCGCGGCCACGCTGCTGTATCAGGGACACGCGAGCCTGCGAATCACCACGGGCGAAGGGAAAACGATCTATATCGATCCGTACGCCGGGGACGGGTACGACGTCCCCGCAGACCTGATTCTGGTTACGCACAAGCACGACGACCACGACAGGGTGAAGCTCATCAAAACGAAAAACCCGGACTGCCAAACCATCACCAACAGCGAGGCGCTTGTGAACGGGGTATACGAAACGTTCGACTTGGGCTACGTAACGGTGGAAGCCGTTCAGGCGGGCAACAACCCGAACCACTACCTCAACGTCTGCGTGGGGTACATCCTCACGTTCGGAGACGGCAAAACGGTCTACGTCAGCGGGGATACCTCCGAAACCGACCAGATGGCCACGTTCGCCGCACGAAATCTGGACTACGCCTTCTTCTGCTGCGACGGTCGGTACAACATGGACGCCGAAACCGCCTCCGTTTGCGCCGACCTTGTGGCCGCCAAACACAGCATTCCCTACCATACGCAGGTCGGGAGCCTGTTCAGCCAGAAGATCGCAGATCGGTTTACCGCGAAGAACCGGCTGATTGTCCAGCCGGGCGAAGAGATCACGATCGAGTAAGGTGGCGGGCGCCCGGACGACGAAAAACGCCGCTGGGGGGCGCGTTTTCAGGCACGCTCCGCCAACGGCGGACGGAATTTCCTTACAGCCGGGATGCGGCCGCCCTGTCCAGCAGGAAGATCGCGCTGGGATGCGTGCGCAGGATGCTTGCCTGCGTTTCGGGGTTGATGTCCTCGCGGATCGCCTTGCGCACCGCTTCGGCCTTGTCGGCGCCCGTGGCGATGAGCAGCACGCTCTGCGCGTTCATAATACTCCCCACCCCAAGGCTCACGGCCTCGCGGGGCACCGCCTCTTCGCTTTCAAAAAAGCGGCGGTTGGCCTCGATGGTGCTTTGGGTCAGCCGCACGATGTGGCAGCCGAACACGAACTGGTCGGACGGTTCGTTGAAGCCGATGTGCCCGTTGCGTCCGATGCCCAGAAGCTGCAGGTCGATGCCGCCCGCGCGGGCGATTTCCCTGTCGTAGCGCGCGCATTCCGCGGCCAGGTCCGGGGCGTTTCCGTCCGGAATGTGCGTGCGTTCCGGGGGCAGGTTCACAAGGCTGAAAAGCTGTTCCCGCATGAAACGGTGATAACTGCACGGGTGTTCTTCCGGCAGTCGGCAGTATTCGTCCAGATTGAAGGTAGTCGCCCGGAAGAAATCCAGCACGCCCTGTTTATATAGCCGAACCAGTTCCCTGTACGTCGGGAGGGGGGACGACCCGGTGGCCAGCCCCAGCACGGAATCCGGCTTCGTCAGCAGCTGCGCGCCGATCAGCATCGCCGCCGCCGCGCCGACCTGCCGGGGATTTTCATAGGTGTGAATCTGCATCCGCTCATCTCCTCAACCGTGCCGGATGCGCATTTTCGCGCGATCAAAGTATAGCAAGGAGGCCGTTCAAAGTCAATACGTATTACCGGAACATATAGAAATAATATAAATAAATGGAATAACGTATTAATACGACACTGGAACGCCCCGCGCGGCGGGCCACGGACGCGACATCCCGCCGGGCAGCCCGTGAACGCCCCAATCCCGGCGTATCCCGGCAGGTAGACCGGAAAACAACGAACCCCACCCACGCAACGGAAACCCGCAAAAACGCAACAACAGGAGGAACAGACGATGAGGAAATGGCTCTCGCTCGGCTTGGCATGTCTGCTGTTCGTGCTGGCGACGGGCGCGACGGCTGCGAAAGGAACGGAAACAATCGTTTTTCCCGATCCCGTGTTGGAACGGAAGGTCAGGGAGACGATCGGCAAACCGGTAGGGGATATCACCCCCGGAGACGTGGAGGATGTGGATAACCTGAACGTCGGGCGCCAGACGAAAGAAGGCCTTGCCGCGGAAGAACTCGTTTCCGACCTGAGCGGGCTGGAGTACTTTGCGAACCTGTACTGCCTTGCCGCGTACAACAACAACATTACGGATATCTCGCCGCTATCGTGCCTTAAGAGCCTGCGGATCCTCGATCTGGGCGGTAACGCGGTAACCGATCTCAGCCCGCTTTCGGGCCTTGAAATCAACGAACTTTACCTGTGGGGCAACGGCGTCACGGACGTTACACCGCTGGCGGAGGTTACCGGGCTTACGTTCCTGTATCTGGACGAAAACCTGATCGCGGACGTTTCCCCGCTCGCGGGGCTCACGGGCCTGAAGCGGCTTGGCCTCTCGAGTACTTCATCAACCTGCGTAAGCTGGACTTGGGCTGCAACCGTATTTCCGACATCGGAGCGCTGTCATCGCTGACGATGCTCCGGGAACTGAGCCTGTACGGCAACGCCGTCAGCGACCTGGGCCCGCTGGCCGGGCTGACGGAACTGCGGTCGCTGGCGCTCTACGGCAACCCGATCGACGACGTCGGCCCGCTGTCTGGGCTGACGAAGCTGAGAAGCCTGCATCTGGGCGGGCTCAAGCTGAAGGATATCACCCCGCTGTCGGGGTTGACCCAACTGGATTCCCTGTATATGAACGATTGCGGACTTGCGGATATCGGCGTGCTCTCCGGGATGACCAGCATGTTTTCCATCGACCTGCGGAACAACGGCATTACCGACCTTACACCGCTGGCGGGGATGACCAGCCTGCGTTACCTGGTGCTCAGCGACAACCGTTTTTCCGACATTGGCGCCCTTTCCGGTATGGAGAGTCTTACGAAGCTGTACCTGAGCGGAAACCCGGTCGCGGATTATTCGCCGATCGCGCCGGTCTATCCGCAGCTTACGGAAACGGATTTTCAGCTTCCGTAGAGCGAGGGCTTTCCGCAAGGCGTAAACCGGAAACCGGACGCGGCGGCCGCGGCAAACGTAGGCCGCCGCGCTTTATATTGCGGAAAGTAAATTGTCGGTCGCAATTGCTTTGCGCCCGCGGCCGAATGCCTGTTGTCCGAAGGCCCCGGCGCAGCGCGGAGGAAGGAACGGTTGGCACCGTGGGCGCGGAAATTCGCGTTTCATGTGTCGCAGCGCCGTTTAGGACTTGCGGGACACCATATGTTGTGTTATGATTGAAAACACACACAACTTATGGGAGGACGCGCATGGAGATTATCAAGAGGGACGGGCGCAGCCAGCCCTACGAACCCCGAAAAATCAGGGAGGCGGTTCGCAAGGCTTTTATCAGCGTGGACGGCGCCGCCGAGGAAGGCGCGCTCCTGCGGGTGACCGGAGCGGTGGAGGCCAAGATCGCCGCGCTGCCGGGGCCGGTACAGGTGGAAACGATACAGGACCTGGTGGAGCAAACGCTGATGGAGCAGGGCTTCTACCAGCAGAGCAAAAACTATATCCTCTACCGCAGCGTCCACGCCCGCCTGCGGGAGCTCCGCCGCCGCATCGCCGCGCATTTCGACGGCTCCGCAGGGCTGGAAGCCGCCCTTCAAAAGATTCAGCGGGATTTTCCCGGCGAAGGCTACGGGCTGGAACGGTTGGAGGAGCGGTTCCTTTCTTTCTTAAAATCGGATATGCCGAGGCAGGAAAAACGGGACATGCTGGTGAAGGCCGCCGCGGAGCTGACCACGCAGCAGACGCCGCAGTGGGAGTATATCGCCGCGCGGCTGCTGATGCTCCGGTTTCGGGCCGAGCTTGCGCCGGCGCTTGTGGAATACGGCCTGCACGGGTTTTGCGACAAGCTCCGTTTCCTGACCGGCAGGGGCCTGTACGGCGCGTATATCCTTGAAAACTATACGAAGGCCGAACTGGACGAGGCCGAGACGTATATCGCGGAGGAACGCGACGAGCTGTTCACCTATTCCGGGCTGGATATGCTCCTGCGCCGCTACGTGATCCGCAGCCACGACAACCGTCCGCTGGAAACGCCGCAGGAAATGTTTCTGGGTATCGCGCTGCATCTGGCCATGCCGGAAAAAGAAGGCCGCCTTCTCTGGGTGCGGCGTTTTTACGATATGCTCAGTACCCTCAAGGTCACCATGGCCACCCCCACGCTTTCCAATGCGCGGCGGCCTTTTCACCAGCTTTCCTCCTGCTTCGTGGATACCGTGCCGGACAGCCTTATCGGCATCTACCGCAGCATCGACAACTTCGCGCAGGTCAGCAAGTACGGCGGGGGCATGGGGCTGTATTTCGGCAAGGTGCGCGCGCGCAACAGCTCCATCCGCGGGTTCGAGGGAGCCGCGGGCGGCGTGGTGCGGTGGATAAGGCTGGCCAACGACACCGCCGTGGCGGTGGATCAGCTGGGCGTGCGGCAGGGGGCCGTGGCCGTGTATCTGGATGCCTGGCACAGGGACCTGCCGGAATTCCTGGCCCTGCGCACCAACAACGGCGATGAGCGCATGAAGGCGCACGACGTGTTTCCCGCCGTGTGCTTTCCCGACCTGTTCTGGAAGATTGCGCGGGAGAACCTGGACGCGGACTGGTACCTGATGTGCCCGCACGACGTGCTGCTGGCCAAGGGCTACTGCCTGGAGGATTCCTGGGGCGAGGAGTGGGAGGAGCGTTACCGGGACTGCGTGAACGACCCCGCCGTACCCAAGCGCGTCGTGCCCGTTAAGGAGATCGTGCGCATGGTGGTCAAGAGCGCCGTGGAAACGGGCACCCCGTTCATCTTCAACCGGGACGCGGTCAACCGCGCGAATCCCAACGGGGACAAGGGCATGATCTACTGCAGCAACCTGTGCACGGAGATCGCCCAGAACATGAGCGCCATTTCCGAGGTGGAGCAGCGGGTGGAAACGGTGGACGGCGAAACCGTGGTCGTCACCGTAACCAAACCCGGGGATTTCGTGGTGTGCAATCTGGCGAGCCTGTCGCTGGGGCGCATCGACGTGGACGACGACGCGGAGATCGAGCGGCTTACCCGCAGCGCCGTGCGCGCGCTGGACAACGTGATCGACCTCAATTTCTTCCCGGTACCCTACGCAAGGATCAACAACCTGCGCTACCGGCCCGTAGGCTTGGGCGTGAGCGGCTACCACCACATGCTGGCCAAACGCGGCGTCGCCTGGGAAAGCGAGACGCATCTGGCCCTCGCCGACCGCGTGTTTGAGAAAATCAACTATTACGCGATTTCCGCAAGCTGCGAAAACGCCGCGCAGAAGGGAAGCTATCCGCTGTTCGAAGGCAGCGACTGGCAGACCGGCGCTTATTTTGACAAGCGCGGTTACGCCAGCCCGGAATGGCGGGCCCTGCGCGCGCGCGTGGCTGAAAAAGGCCTGCGCAACGGCTGGCTGCTGGCCGTTGCGCCCACCAGCAGCACCAGCATCATCGCCGCGACCACGGCGGGCGTGGACCCCGTGATGAACCGCTTCTTTCTGGAAGAGAAGAAAAACGGTCTGGTGCCGCGCGTGGCGCCGGAACTGACCGAGCAGACGTACTGGTATTACAGAAACGCCCACCAGATCGACCAGACGTGGTCGGTGCGGGCCGCGGGGGTGCGCCAGCGCCACGTGGACCAGTCCCAGAGCGTGAACCTGTACATCACCCCGGATTATACGTTCCGCCAGGTATTGGGCCTTTATCTGCTCGCCTTCGAGCAGGGCGTGAAAACCCTATATTACGTCCGCAGCAAGAGCCTCGAGGTAGAGGCGTGCGAAGCCTGTTCGTCCTGATTGAATTAATACCGGGCGCTGCCCGCGAGGAGGAGCCATGCAGAAGAAACCGCTTTTCAACCCCGACGGCGATATCGAGCTGAGCCACCGCCGCATGATCGGCGGGGACACCACCAACCTGAACGACTTCAACAACATGAAGTACCCCTGGGCGAGCGACTGGTACCGGCAGGGCATGAACAACTTCTGGATTCCGGAAGAGGTAAGCCTTTCCACCGACGTGAAGGACTACCCGCATCTGCCCGCGCCGGAACGGCGCGCGTACGACAAAATCCTTTCGTTCCTCATCTTTCTGGACAGCATCCAGACGGCCAACCTGCCGTACGTGGGGGAATACGTCACCGCCAACGAGGTCAACCTGTGCCTCAGTATCCAAACCTATCAGGAGGCCATCCACAGCCAGAGCTACAGCTACATGCTGGATACCATCTGCGAGCCCCAGCAGCGCAGCGAGATTCTTTACCAATGGAAGAACGACGAACATCTGCTGGCCCGCAATACCTTCATCGGCGAGCAGTACAACGCCTTCTACCGGGAACAGACGCCGGAAAACCTGATGCGCACCCTCGTAGCCAACTATATTCTGGAGGGCGTGTATTTCTACAGCGGCTTCATGTTCTTCTACAACCTCGGCCGCAACAACCGCATGCCCGGTTCCGTGCAGGTGATCCGCTACATCAACCGGGACGAGAACACGCACCTGTGGCTGTTCCGAAGCATCCTGCTGGAACTGCGCAAGGAGAACCCGGAGCTGTTCACGCCGGAACTGACCGCGCGCTACCGCGATATGATCCGCACCGGCTGCGAGCAGGAGATCGCCTGGGGGCATTACGTGATCGGCGACGACGTGAAGGGCCTTACGCGGGATATGATTACCGGTTACGTGCGGTACCTGGGCAACCTGCGCTGTTCCGGCCTGGGGCTGGAAGGGCTTTACCCTGGCTGCGACGAGGAACCGGAAACCATGAAATGGGTCGGCCAGTACAGCAACGCCAACGCCATCAAGACGGACTTTTTCGAAGCCCGCAGCACCGCGTATTCCAAAAGCAGCGTTTTTGTGGACGACCTGTAGAGGGGGGCTGTGCGGACGGATACCGGCCGCGCCGGAGAAAACGGGAGACGAGCGCGCCATGCCGGAGGCCTTCACCCCGCAAACGAATGCCGAAACAACGGAGCGCGCTTTATAAGAGCGGCGTTCCGGCCTGACCGTGGCGTGCGCGACCGTGGCGCGGGGAGGAAAGGCGAAGCGGGGCTCCGAAACGTCCGCGAACCGGGGCGGAAAGGATACCCTAACCCGGATAACGAAAACAGGCCGCCGAAACCATCGGTTTCGGCGGCCTGCGTTTTGCCGGGATCGCGTCAGTCGAACACGATGACGCCCTTCACGACGTTTTGAATGTTCTCCACCGTGTCCCGGTACGCGTGCGGCGTTTCGGCGAACGGGTAGCGGTTGGAAACGATGCCGTCCACCTTGATCTTTCCGCCCGCGATGGCGGCGATGGCGGTGGGGTAAAGGTTCTTGTAACGGAAAATGGACGTGAGTTTCAATTCCTTCGTGCTGATCGGCGTCAGGGGCACGTGGTTCAGGGAGTCCTCGCCCATGCCGACGACCACGATGCTGCCGCCCGCGCGGCAGGCGTTGATGGAGCCCGCGACCGTGCCGGAGAAACCCGCGCAGTCCAGCACCTTATCCACGCCGCGCCCGTTGGTGAGGCGAAGCACTTCCGCCGCCACGTCCGTTTTGCCCGCGTTGATCGGGATGCCGCCCAGCCGCTTGGCGACTTCGAGCCTCTTGTCGATCATGTCCGCCACGTAGACCGTCGTGGCCCCGTACGCTGCGGCGGACATCAGCGATACCAGGCCGATGCACCCCGCGCCGTAAACCAGCACGCTGTCCCCCAGGCTTACGCCGGCGGTCTTGGCGGCGTTGATGCCGATGGCCAGCGGCTCCACCAGCGCGCCCTCTTCGTACGTCATGTGATCCGGAATTTTAAAGGCCCACATGGCCGGATAGTTGATGTACTCCATCAGGCACCCGTCGTAAGGGGGCGTGGCCAGAAACTTCACGTCGGGGCACAGGTTGTAGCTGCCGCTGAGGCAGTACGAACATTTCCCGCAGGGCACGCCCGGCTCCAGCGCCACGCGGTCGCCGACCTTGAGCGTGCTCACGCCTTCGCCCACGTCCGTTACGATGCCCGCGCTCTCGTGCCCGAGGATAAACGGGTATTCGACGATGAAATCGCCGATTCGCCCTTTCCGGTAATAATGGACGTCGGAACCGCAGATGCCGACGGCCTGCATCTTAACGGTGACTTCCCCTTTTTGCGGCTTGGAAAGTTCCAGCTCTTTCATTTCGATGGTTTCCGGGCCGGTCAGGACCGCCGCTTTGTTCTTCATGCTCATCGTTCCTTTCTCATGGTTGTAGCCCCATTATACGCTTCGGCATTCTTTTTCGGAACGGTTTCGGGATCGATTTTCGAAATAATATATCGTTCCCGGCTGCAAGACGACCTAAAAAGCTTCCGACAGGCCCGCGCGCAGGCCTGCCGGAAGCCGCGCCTACCCCCGATACAGGACAGTGCTGGCGGCGCTGGAATAATGCGGTTTGAGCGTGACGGTTCCCCGCTTATGCTTCCCGAGAATCTTCACCCGTTTCGTCTCCCCGGGAAGAAGGTCGAAATAGTTGTCGCTGAACAGCCAACCGAACGGGTCTCCGTCGGCGTCGCCCAGAATCTCCACGCAGTGCGCGAATTTGTCGGTCGTAATAAGCATCGTATCGCCTTGCAGCTCAACGGACAGCGTGGCGTCCGGAAAGATCATGTGCCGCTGTACGTCCACGTAATCCACAACCGAACTCAGCACTTCGCCGTCGGAGGAAGTGAACTTCGCGTACAGGAGGTTCGACTTGCGGAAGAACCGCAGATAGTTGAGGTTGAGCACGATATTGCCCTCGCCCTGCGGCATGCTCGCGGGGATTTCCACCCGGTCGGTAAACTTGTTTTGCGCCGGGTTGAAGAGCGCGAAGGTCACCGTGCCGCGGATATCCTCGCTCGAATCGTTGACGAGCCACAGGTTGATGGTGTCGTGGTTGTCAAAGCAGACCAGCACCGGCTCCTGCCCGCGCAGCGTCGCGTAATAGGGCATGTAGCCTTCGCCGAAGAAATCGATGACCGCGCAGTAGCATTTGGGCCACGTGTCGTTCAGTTTGCAGGAGAAATGCCCGCGGCTGCGGTTCACGCGGTTCAGCCCGCCCTCGCGGCTGCCCATGCGCACCCGCTCCAGCCCGTCCCGCATTTCCTGGGCGTAGGACGCGCCGAACCGGTACAGCATCTCCTCCGGGGTATCCGCGTCGTAATATTCCCAGAAAGGCCCGGTTTTCAGGTGCATGTCGGCGGGCCAGTGCACGCGCTCCATCCAGGAGGCGGGCAGCGGGAAGCGTTCCGGATAGACCTGCATGCCGGTATACGTTTCGGGCCAGAAATCCTTCTCCCGCACGATCTTTTTCAGACTGTGCATTACAGGCGGCGAGGTGCGGATGTGCTCGCTGATAAAGTTGGGGTATTCGGCCCCGTGGTATTGCCACACGCAGTCGTAGGTGTGGTAGTCGCCCTTTTCCGGGTCGTTGGCCCAGGCGCCCAGCGAGGGGGAGTTTTCGTGGTAATAACGGCCGGGATCCAGCGCCGCCACCAGCGCGGGCAAATCCTCCGTAATGATCTTCTCGCCGTAGAAGGGCCGGTTGCGATCTGTAAATTCCGCGCCCATGCGGGTTTCGTTGCCGCCGCACCAGAGCAGGAGCGAAACGTGGTGGCGCAGGCGCTTGATTAAAAATTCGCCTTCCGCGCGGATCGCCTGCCGGTACTCGGCCGTGTCCGGGTACGCGCTGAACCCGATAAAGAACTCCTGCCACACCAGAATGCCGCGCCGGTCGGTTTCCGCGTAAAACTCTTCCGGGTAGGGGATGCCCTCGCCCCAGCAGCGCAGGGTGTTCATGTTGGCGTTCTCCACCAGCTGCAACAGCCGTTCCGCCCGGTCCGGCTGCCACACGTGGGTGTACCCCTGGAAGGGATCCATGCTGCCGCCCCAGAGACGCACCTTTTTCCCGTTGATGACGAAGGCCAGGTCGCCGACCATTTGGACGTCCTTAAAGCCGACGGTTTTCACAAGGCTGTCCAGTTCGTCCGTACGGCCCGACGAGTCGCGGGCGAGCAGGCTTACGGTAAGCCGGTATAGGTACGCCTTTCCGAACCCGCGGGGGTACCACAGGTTGGGGTTGGCGACGGTCAGCAGGCAGTCCGTCCGCGCTTCGCCCCCCGTCGGCACGGCCGTTTCGCAGACCACGGTGCCTTCCTCGTCCGTCAGCCGGCAGAGCAGGCTCAGTTCCAGATCCGCGGCGTACGGCTGCACCGTGACCGCGGCGCGCACGTGGCCCAGCCGATACCCCGGCGTCAGTTCCGTACGGATATGGTGCCCGGCGATCGCCGCGCGGTCGTATCGGGTGATCTCGACTTTGTCGTACAGGCCGATAGGGGTAAAGTACGGGTGCGCGCCCTGGTAGTTGCTGCCGTGGGGGATATCCTGCACGCGGTCGTGGCCCGGCTTGCGGATGGTCTTCCAGTGATCCACCATGCCTTCCCACTGCGGGTCGTAAAACCGCTTGGGCTCTTCCATTTTAATGTTGTGGAAATGGACGACCAACGTGTTGGCGGCCTTCAGCTTCCCGGTGATCTCCATTTCGCAGGGCAGAAAAAAGTCGTCGTGGGCGGCGATCCGCTCCCCGTTCAGGTACACGTCGGCAATGGTGTCCACACCCGCGAGGCGAAGGAACGCGGGGCCTCCCGCGGCATCCGCCGTAAAGGCGCACCGGTATACCCAATCGAAATCCGCGATCCATTTGGCCTGGTCGCACCAGCCCACCAGCACTTCCTGGGGCAGCAGCCCGTAATGCAGCAGAACGTCCTGCACCTGCATCGGGAAACGGGGCAGATCGTGCCATTTCAATTGATCCAGATGAGCGCAATCCAAAGATTCCTGCGGCTCCATCTGAGCCAGCGACCAGTTTTCCGTCAAGGCCTGCGTGTGTTTCATTTCCGCTTATCTCCGTTCCGTTGCCGGTGTTCCGGCGGCTGGGGTTCGTTCGTTCAGGCGCGCAGCCCCTCGATGAGGTACACGCAAAGCAGGGCGCCGCCGTCCAGTACGTTCTGGGTGCGTTCGCCGATCCAGCGCGCGCGCCCGACGGTCGCAATCATACCCTTCGTCGCTTCCATCCCGTGTTTGGCGGCGGCTTCGGCGGCTTCGTACGCCCGTGCGAAATCGCCCGTTTTCCCGTATTCGGCCTCGAGGGTGTTGGCGAAGGGGTACAGCGCGTCCAAAATCGTCTTGTTGCCCTGCTTCGCCTTCCCGAACCGGGCGATCGTATCCGCCAGAATCATCGGCGCGTGAACCACGTCCTGCTCGGTCAGTTCGGTTTTCTCTTTCCACGCCTGCCCCAGCGAGATCAGCGCCATGCTGGTCAGCGTTCCCATGGTGGACGGCGCGGCGCGGTTGAAAGCGGTGCCGCACTGGACGAACAGCGGGCCCACGGCTTCGGCGTGATACGCCTCCACCGTCTGAGCAAGGGCCGCCACGCCCTTGCCCATGGATATGCCCAGGTCGCCGTCGCCGATGATGCTGTCGATTTCCGTAAGTTCCCCCTGCTTACCCCGGATGATATCGGCGCTTTTTTGAAGCGTCGCTTTGATTTGGTCGATCTGGTACTGTGGCATTGTCGGATTCCCCTTTAGCTTTTAATGAAAATGTACCAGGGGCGATACTGCCGGCATCACCAGGTACCGGGTCAGCTCATCGTCCAGCTTAAGCAGGCTCAGGGAAGCCCCCGCCATTTCCAGCGAGGTCGCAAACTCGCCCACGTAGACTTTGGCGGCCGTCAGCCCCGCGTTTTTCAGTACTTCGGCCACGTCCCGGTAGAAAATGAAGAGCTCCTCACGCGAGGTGGCGCCCAGCCCGTTGACCAGCACGGCCACCCGGTCGCCGGAGGACAGGCCCAGATCCTGGATCAGCGCGGCGGTCAGGCGGTCGGCCAACTCCCGGCTCGTCTGCATCTTGCCCTTGGAGACGCCCGGCTCCCCGTGGATGCCCATGCCGATTTCCATCTCGTCCTCATCAAAACTGCCGATCGGCCTGCCGACGTCGGGAAGGGTGCAGGAGGAGAAGGCGAAACCGTAGCTCGCCGTATTCTCCGCGGCCTTTTTCGCCACGCGGGTCACCTCCGCAAGCGGTTGCATGGTCTCCGCGCAGGCGCCTGCGATTTTGTAAACGAGGGAAATGCCCGCGATGCCGCGCCGCTCCTCCCACTGCTCCCTGGGCGCACTGGCTACGTCGTCGGATGCGGTGACGATCTCGGACGCGACGCCTTCCATGCCGATCATTTCCTGAGCCATGGCGAAGTTCATACGGTCGCCCGTATAGTTGCCGAACAGGTACAGGATGCCGCCGCCGTTTTCCACCCGGCGGCTCACGTTGAGGATGCTTTCGCTGGAAGGGGAGGTGAACACGTTGCCCACCGCTACGCCGTCGCACAGCCCCCGGCCGACGTAGCCAAGGAACACCGGCAGGTGTCCGTAGCCGCCGCCGGTGACCACGGCAACCTTGCCCTTCTTCGGCTCTCCGGCCAGCGCTACGGCTCGGTGATCCTGATTGCAGAACGTATAAAAGTCCGGATACGCCGCAACGATTCCCTGTAAACTCTGGTCAACGAAAGCGTCGGGTTGGTTCATCAGCTTTTTCATTTGGGTTCCTTGCCTTTCCGTCGTTAAACGCTTATTCTTTCGCCGCCTGGCCCGGGCGCGCGCCATCTATAAAGACATACGGTATATCGCGGCGATATCCTGCCAGTATAGCGGCCGGCAACTACCCGCCGCCAGTGGTTTTTCGCGCCCGCCGGCAACCCCCGTTAGCTCTTTGGCTATGTCCTCCATCCGGCTCAGGTCTACGTCGGTTTCACTCCAGCGGGAGGGCGCGCCGATCAATTTCAAAAATTCGCCGTACCGCCGGATGCCCTCCAGCGCGACCTCCTCCGGCCTGCGCAGGCTCGCGTTTACCCCCATCACCCGCACGGCGAACTGGACGAACGTCCGGAGGCAATCCTTATACACGTACCGCATCCAGGCGGGGGTGACGATGGCCAGCGCCGCGCCGTGCGGCACGCCGTACCGCGCGCTGATAACGTTGCACATGGCGTGGCACACCCAGGACTGCTGCCTGCCGATCCCCAGCAGGTTGTTGTGCGCGAAGTTGGCCGAAAGGCCGATCTGCCCCCACGCCTCGTAATTGGCAGGGTCTTTGACGAGGACGGGCGCGTTGCCGAGGATGGTGCGCATGACTCCTTCGGACAGCTCGTCGATCAGGTCGGTATGCTCCGTAACCGTAAAATACCGTTCGAAGATATGGCTGAGCATATCGGCCACACCGTAGGCGATCTGCTCCGGGGGCAGCGTGTAGAAAAGTTCCGGGTCGATCACGCACAGCGCCGGGCGAATCCGCTCGTCGTTGAACGATTTCTTGATCTGCTTTTCATAATTGGTGACGACGCAGGAACTGCTGGATTCGCTTCCTGAGGCGGGAATGGTAAGCACGACCCCCACCGGCAACGTGTCCGTCATCGGCGTAAGGCCGGTGAGCACGTCCCAGACGTCGCCCCGGCTGAAAAGGCCTACGCCGATCGCTTTGGCGGAATCAATGACGCTGCCTCCGCCCACGGCCAGGATAAAATCGACGTTTTCGCGGCGGCACAGCTCGATGCCCTCGTAGATCAGCGAAAGCGCGGGCTGCGAGCGCACGCCGCCCAGCTCCGTATAAGGGATGCCGTTGTTCCGAAGCATTCCGGTAATCCGGTCGTACAGGCCGCTGGATTTGATGAATTCCCCGCCGTAATGGAACAGGACGTTGCGGTATCGCTTGAGCGTGGGAACGATCGACTGCTCCCACCCTCGCCCGAAGAAGACCTTCGTGGGAAGCTGAAACTGAAAATCGTCCATCGGACACCCTCCAATCGGATTGCGTTGCGCAGAGCGGAAACGGTCAGCCCTTGATCGCGCCGATCATCATGCCTTTAGTGAAAAAACGCTGCAGGTAGGGATACAGAAGCAGGATGGGGAAGGAGGAAATGACGATGAGCGCGTACTTGATGAGCTCCGCGAGCATGGTGGAGGCGGTGTCGCTGAGCGCGGCGGTGACGCTCGCGTTCTGGTTCATCAGGATGATCTGGCGCAGCACCACCTGCAGCGGGTATTTTTCCGGCGTCTGGATGAAAAGCATGGCATAGAACCAGGCGTTCCAGTGCCCGACCGCGTAGTAGAGGATCATCACGGCCATGGTGGCCCCGGACAGCGGAAGGAAGATTTTTGTGAGGACGCGCCAGTGGCCCGCGCCGTCGATCCTCGCCACTTCGATGAGGCTGTCGGGGATTGCCAGGAACGCCGAACGCAGGATCAGCATGTTGTAGGTGTTGATCAGGAACGGAAGAATGACGGACCACAGGGAGTTCATCAGCCCCAGCGACTGCACGTTGAGGTAGATCGGGATGATGCCGCCGCTGAAGTACATGGTGAAGATGATCAGCACGGAGAGCGGCTTACGAAAAATGGACTTGCGCAGGGACATCACGTATGCGCCCAGGCAGGAAAAGACAAGGTTCAGGCCTACGCCCACGACCAGGATGAACAGGGTGCTTCGCAGGCCCGTTATAACGAGCGGGTTGATGAACGCCATCCGGTACGACTCCACCGACAGCGGAAACTTGGGCAGCCACATCAGGCCGTAATCCTGCGTCATCCCCATGGGGTCGCTCAGGGAGGCGATGACGACGTACCACATGGGGTAGGCCGTCGCAAGGGTAACCAACGAGAGGACGACGGTGTTAACAACGGTGAAAATCCTGTAGCCGCCGCCGTCGTCGTTCAGCTTTCTGCGTCCGCGTTTCACAGGCATACTCGTGTCTCTTACCATAACCCCGCCCCCGTTACCCTGCGGCTGATCTGGTTTGCGACCATCACCAGCGCGAAGTTGATCGTGGAGTTGAAAAGCCCCACCGCCGTGCCGAAGCTGAAATCCGCCTGCTCGATGCCGCGCCGGTATACGTAGGAAGATATGACGTCCGCCGAGTTGCGGTTCAGGTCGTTGTACAGCAGGATCACTTTTTCGTAGCCGACGTTCATGATATTGCCCACGCTGAGGATTAGCAGCAGGACGATGGTGGGTGATATGCCCGGCAGCGTGATGTGCAGGGTCTGCTTCCAGCGGTTGGCCCCGTCGATCCTCGCGGCTTCGTACAGTTCCATGTCCACGGACGAAAGCGCCGCCAGATAGATGATGCAGTTCCAGCCGGTGGTCTGCCAAATACCGGAAATGGTGTAGATGGGGACGAACGCGCTCTCCTCGTTGAGCAGGTTCCCCTTCACGTGAATGCCGAACCAACCGACGATCTCCGATACGAAAGCCTTCTGATCCGTAAAAAGCGTGATCATGGAGCATACGACCACGGTAGAGATAAAGTAGGGCATATAGGAAACGGTCTGAACAAGGCGCTTGAACTTCCGGTTGCGAATCTCGTTGATCATCAGGGCCAGTATGATGGGAAGCGGGAAACCGAAAGCGAGGTTCGCCATGCTGATGGTGACCGTGTTGCGCAGCGTTCTGCCGAAATAGACCGACGTGAAGAAGTTGATAAAGTTCTCCAGGCCGAACTCGGAAGCCCAGGGGCTGCCGAACATGCCTTTCCGGGGAGAGAAATCCTTGAAGGCGATGATGGCGCCCAACATCGGCTTATAGGCGAACAGTACGTAAAAGGCCATCACGATCAAGGCCATCGCATAGGCGCCCCGGTTTATTCTCATGTCTTTTCGCAATACGTCGCGAAAAGACTCCTTGCTTGCGATTTCGGTTCGATTCCTTGCCATTTTTCTTTCCCCATTCACGATTCAAAATCAGGGCCGTCGTTTGAACGGGCGTTTGCCCGGCGGTCGCGGGGGGAGCCTTCCCGTACCACCGTATGCGAGCTGCGCGGGGCTGGGGAGGGGACGTTCGGATGTCGGCTTGAAACCGGGCGCCCGATGCGGCGGCGTGCCGTTACGCGCGCCGCCACATCGGGAACTGGGTTGCCGACGGGGATTACTTGTTATAATGGTCGTAGGACTCCTGCAGAATCTCCAGCACGCGAGGCATACCCATCTTCTCCAGCGTGGGCAGGTATTCCGTCTCGAAGGTGTCGGGGCTCTTGGCACCGGTGATGAACTGCGAACGGTATTCCGTCATGTAGGTGCTGATATCCGTCCACAGGCTGGCGTACTCGTCCGAATACTCGGGGATGATGGAGGTGTTCTGAACCTGGTACAGGTCGCTGTCCGAATTCGCCCAGGCGTTGATCGACTGGTTCTGTTCCGGCAGCGCGTAGCGCTGGTCCAGCAGCCCGGCGTCGTACCACATCGGCCAGTTCAGCATCCCGTAGGCGCGCAGCATACCGTCCAGCGGTTTGCCGTCGGGGTTCTTGGTCATGAAATCGTTCAGCGTCGCCACGCCGTTGACCATGTCGTAGGTCTGGCCTTCCACGCCGTAGTTGGTCAGCATGTGGCCGGCGGGGGTAAACAGGTAGTTGAGAAGCTTCAGGGCGTTCACGCGCCGCTCGCCGGTGGTGCTTTCCGGGATGAAGGCGGTGAAGGAACCTTCCACGTAGGTGGAAGCGAAGGAATAGTAAGCCTTGCTGCCGTCCGCTTTCGTAAGCGGCGCAAGCCCGACCAGATGGAAATCTTCCGATTCGGAGCTCTTCATCAGGTTGGCGACGCGGCTGGCGGCAGTGAGCATCAGCGCGGATTTGCCGCTCAGAATCGCTGCATGCGCGGTGGCTTCGTCGGTCACGGTGAAGTTGGGATCCAACAGGTCTTCCGCATACAGCTTGTTAAGCCACACCAGGAAATCCTTGTACTCCTGCTGGGCCTGACCGTAGTGCACGGTGCCGTTCTCGTCGGCGTATTCGCCGAGCATCACCAGGCCGAACGGGGACGTGAGGCAGCCGTCGTAGTTGAAGAAGTGGTTCCAGCGGTAAACGTCGGACATGAAGGGCGTTTCCACGTTAAGCTCGGTCTTGCAGCGCTTCAGGTACGTGTAGATCTCGTCGGGGGTGGTGGGGGCCGTCATGCCAAGCTGATCCAGGTACTCCTGGCGGGCGACGAGTCCGAACCAGTGGCGGTACGCGGAGCCGTCCGGGTAGATGGTGCCGGGGACGACGTAGTACTTGCCGTCCGGTTCGCGCGCGATGCTAAGGTACTTCGGGTTGGAATTGATGAAATTCCAGTAATCGGGCGCATACAGGGGCAGGTCCGCCGTCAGGTCGCTGGCGATCCCATCCGTGATCATCTGCCCGATGCCGCCGGGATATACGCCGTTGATCTGCATGATTACGATATCCGGCAGGTTGTTGCTGGCCAGATACACGAGCAGGGCGTTGTTGTCCGCCGGCTCGATCACGTTGACGTTGATGCCGGTCTGCGCGATCAGCGCCTGGATGCCGGGGGCCTCGTTGTAAGACGAGATGCCTACCGTGGGCAGATCCGGGTCCGCCTTGCGAACGATCGTGACGGTCGGGTTGCCGGCGACCGGGTATTCGACGGCGGTTTCCGCAAACGCGGCTCCCGTCAGGCCGAAGCCTCCAACGATAAGGGACAGGACCATCGTTACGAGTAACCATTGGACCGAGAACTTTTTCATCAGTATCCTCCTCTGCCAGGGACACGGACATACGGTTGAACCGGGGCGTCCATAAAGTACCGGCGCTCGGTGAACGATATGTCTGCGGCCTGTTTTATTGGTACCTTTATATCACGGATTTTATTTATTCGATACTTTTTTGAGAAATCAGCAACTATATCGGTTGACAACGTAAAAAACTTAATTTATTCTTAACTTAACAATAATAACGTATGCTGGGCGGCAAAATATGGAGCGAACGTATGATAGGCGATATTATTTCCGAGTTGCGTAAGGATAACCGGTTGACGCAGAAGGACCTGGCCAGGATCCTGAAGGTTTCCGTCGCGACGATTTCCCATTACGAATCTGAAACGAACCTGCCGGACGCGGCGATGCTGGTGAAAATCGCCGACTATTTCGGCGTTTCCATCGACTATCTGATGGGGCGCACGAGGATTCGCATGGATTTCAACATGTTCTCGCGCGAGGTGAGAATGCTGGATAACAGCGTGATTTCGGCGGAGAAGATTATGGCACGGTTTCTGCAACTGTCCGATAAAAGCCAGTTGGACGTGGTGAACCTCATCGATCTGTTCCGCTTCAGGGACATGAACCGGCATAAAAGCATCATCAGCCCCATGGAGGGTATCGAACTGGAAGGAAACGTCCGCTCCGCCGCCAAACCGCCGTTAAATCCTATGAACGGAAAAAGGGCGCGGCGGTAAACGAACCGTAAGCACGCCCACCGGAAAAACCGTCACGAACGAGCGCCGGGCCGACGGTCGGCCCGGATGAAAGGAAAGCAGCGTTATGAAGAAGTTTATCAACGATCCCAACACATTCGTTGAAGAAAGTCTGGACGGCGTCTTGAGCGCGTACCCGTCGTTTTATGCCGTCAACCCCGCCGACCATAAGGCGGTCGTGCTTCGGGAGCACCTCAATGCGGATCGGGTGTCCATCGTAACCGGCGGCGGAGCCGGGCACCTTCCCCTTTTTCTGGGCTACGTGGGGGAAGGGTTGTGCGCCGGCGCCGCGATCGGCAACGTTTTTTCCACGCCCAGCGCGGAAACCATCGACTGGGTGGTGGATCACGTACCCAACCGGGAGGGCATCGTGTTTATCATCGGCAACTACACGGGCGACATCATGAATTTTGAGATCGCGGCCAGAAAAGCGCAGGACAAAGGTATCCGGACGAGAACCGTGATCATATCGGACGACGTCGCCACCGCGCCGAAAGCGGAATGGCGCAATCGACGCTGCATCGGCGGTATCGTCCTGGCGTTCAAAGCCGCCGGCGCGGCCGCGCGGGCGGGCGAACCGCTGGAAAAGGTCGCGGAGGTTGCCGAGCAGGTGAACCGGAACCTGGCGTCCGTCGGGGTCGCGTTTTCCCCGTGCCAGCTTCCCAATACCAGAACGCCGGTCTTCTCCATCGGGGAGGACGAAATGGAGCTGGGTGTCGGCATCCACGGCGAAACCGGCGTGCGGCGATCCAAGCTTATGAAAAGCCGGGAGATTGCGGATTTCATGATTTCCCGAATCGCGCAGGATCAGGAACTGAAAGCGGGCGAACGGGTGGCCGTGCTGGTTAACGGGTTGGGCGCGGCATCCCAGGAAGAGCTGTATATTCTATACCGGGACTTGAAAAACGACCTCGACGCGAGGGAGATCGGGGTACACAGGCTGTATATCGGGAATTATTCCACGTCGCTGGGCATGAACGGGGCTTCCGTTTCGATCCTGCGGCTGGACGACGCGCTCGTCTCCCTTTTGGACGCCGAGACGTTTTCACCGCTGGTCCGTTTCTGATTTTCCGTTTCCGATACGGGGATATCTATGAGTTTGGGGATGATGCGCATGGTAAGTTATACGATCGACGACCTGCGAATAGCGCTCCGGAACACGGCGCTGGAATTGATCGACGCCAAAGACGTGCTGACCTACATCGATAACCTTTCCGGCGACGGCGACTTGGGCATTTCCATGGAGAAGGTTGGGTACTGCATCCTGAAAGAGCTCAACGACCCCCGGGAGGACAGCATATCCGGGCTGCTGAACCGCTGCGCGTATCAGATCAACATCAACGCCCCGTCCACGATGGGTACGCTGCTCTGCTTTTCCATTCAGGAGGCGGCGAAGATCGCGGAGGATAAGGAGACGCTGCAGGATAAGGATATTTTGAAGATTCCCGCGAAGATGGTGGAAACCATCATGATCCACGGGCGCGCGCACCTGGGGGACAAGACGGTGCTGGATTCGCTGATTCCGTTTTCGGAGGCGCTTCACGACCGCTATCTGGAAACCTTCGATATCGCGGAGGCGGGCCGCCACGCCGCGGTGGAGGCCGAAAACGCGGCCAACGCCACCCGGGGCTGCATCGCGAAAATCGGAAGGGCGAAATGGATCGCCGAGCGCTCCCGCGACTGCCCGGACGGAGGAGCCATCGTCTGCGCGATCATCGTGAACACGCTGATCAGCCGGAAGATCACGATCAATATCTAAAGCGAAAGCGGCGCGCGCCGTCCGAACCCTGCGGTGGAATATTGCGAACGCTGATCAAATGGAAAGCAAGAAAACCGCCTGATTTCAAGCGGTTTTCGTTTTCATATCTTCCGCGTCCCCCGGCCCTTTTCAGTTCAGGCGTCCCGCCGCCCCGCCGCCGGAGCCAGCGCGACCGTCCGCGCGGCAAGCTCCGACAGGGCTGTCTGTCCCGCGCCGTCCACGCCCGAGCGGACGGTGTCGTTCAGCGGCGCGGTCCACTTGCGCGGCAGCGCCGTTGCGCCCAGCGCGCAGCCCAGCACGGAACCGGCCGTGGCGCCGTTGCAGTCTGTGTCGAACCCGGCCGATACGGCCAGACAGACCGTTTTTTCAAAATCCTTCTCCCCGTACAGCAGCGCGATAGCCACCAGCATCGCGTTGGACACGGTGTGGCACCAGTCGTGCCCCACGTTCTCGTCGTACCGGCTGAAAACGGAATCGAGGGCCGCCTGCGCGCTTTCGCCCTCCTGATACGTCGCCAGCACCCCGCTGATGCTCTCGTGCAGCCGCGACGTATGCGGGATCTGCGCAAGCCCCTGCCGGACGATCTCCGGCACGTCGTCCGTCACGGCGGCGGCGGCCAGCATGGCCGCCACGAACATCTCCCCATAGATGCCGTTTTTAGAATGGCTGATGCTCGCGTCCCGCCACGCGAATTCCGCCGCCCTTTCGGGGTCGCCCGGAGATACGTAGCCGAACAGGTCGCCGCGAATCTGCGCCCCGATCCACTCCCGGTACGGGTTGCGCGTCAACGCGGACAGCGGCGGAAGCACAAGGTTGCACAGGTTCCGGTAGGCCACGCGCTCCGCGGTGCACACGTGCAGAAACGGCAGGCAGCGCAGCCACGTCTCCGCCGCGTCGCCGGGCGTGAAGTCCGGCCCGCAGGTTTCCAGCAGAAGCAGGGCCAGAATCGTGTAGTTCGTATCGTCGTCCTCGGGCATGCCGCTTACGTTGTTGATCCAGTTGATCCGGTTCCCGCCGTATACCCGGCCCTCGTCCTTCACGCCCCAGCGTAACCGGATTTCCGGCGCGACATCCGAACGGATGTAGGCGGAAAGCGGGTAGGTTCCCGTATCTTCCAGCAGGCCCCGGATACGCGCCCGCGTCCAGCCCTCCACCGGTTGCCCCAGCAGGCACCCCGCGCAGCGGCCCAGCCACGCGCCGTAAACCCGGTCGTACTCCGCGGCGACGGGCCGCAGCGCCCGAAGGCCGTGGACGTCGCGCAGGTTTTTGATTTCTTCCAGTGTATCGGGCTCCCGGTAGGGATAACCGGGGCGCATGGGTGCCGCCGCCAGCGCGTCGCTCAGCGCGGCGGCCCGGCGTTCCGCTACGGCGGGCGCGGACACGGCGATTTTTTCGATGGCTTCCGCTTCGGCCTCCTGCGCGGGCGTAACGGTGCGCCCTTCCTCCAGACACTGCCGAACCTCCTGCCGGATCGCCTCCCGTACCGTCATCCAGGACTGCTGAGAAAGCATTTCGCGTCCCTCCCGACCCGTTGATTCCCGCGGCTGCGCCGCCCCGCACCGCACGGTTCCGGAAGCGGCGGCTCTACGTACGCTATGCGGACGCCCCAGTATACTCCACCCCGGCGATCCCTGTCCATACGCGTCTCGGACGCGGGCCTTGCGTCCGCCAAAAAGACCGGCCGCGCGAACCGCGCCGGCCGGCCTTCCCGCATATCGCGCAAACCGCTTGAACGCTCGCGCCGTTACGCCGTGTACACCGTCATCCCGAAGGCCGTTTCGCCTTCGGCGGGCACGATCTGCGAAAGCGTCGTAAGGCCGAAGGAATCCCGATCCACGTAGAGTGAAAAATTCGGATGGGTCTTGAGCGCCGTGCCCGGAACGTCGGCTGTAAGCCGGTTTTGCAGCGTGTTCCGGATCGCGTTCGCTTTTTCGGCGTACGGCACGGCGGAGATGATTTTCCGGCAGCGAAGGATACGGTTTACGCTCATGCTCACGGCCTGTTTCGGCACGTCGTCCACGGTGGGGAACCACCCCTCGTGCACCTGCTGCGCCTTGCACGCCTCGTCCAGCGTGACGAGAATATAGGCGTCCCGGACGTCGAAGTTCACGGGAGGGTCGTTGAAGGCGACGTGCGCGTTCTGGCCGATGCCGATCAGGCCCACGTGCACGGGCGCGCGGTCCAGTTCCCGGGTCAGCTCGTCGATACACGCGGGCGTGCCGTCCACGAAATGCGCCTTGCCCACGCGCGTCCTGTCCACGAAACGCTCTTTCAGGTATTTGCGGAAGGAAGCGGGGTGGGTATCCGGCAGCCCCACGTATTCGTCCAGGTGGAACATCTCCACCTTTTTCCAGTCGATGTCCGGCTGCCGCACCAGCGCGTCCAGCGTGGCGAACTGGCTGGCGCCGGTGGAAAGAACGATCCGGGCGAAGCCGTCCCCGGCGATCGCCTCCCGGAGAATCTGCGCGGTTTCCTGCGCGGCTTTCAGGCCGAGGGCGGCGGCGTCCGGGCAGAGCGTGATGTGCATCATGGTTTGATCCCCTTTCCCAATCAGGCTTTATCAGGCTTTCCACGAAGCGGGCAGGCAGGCGGCGGTATTCCTGACCATCTCGTCGAACAGCGCGCGGGCGTCCGCGGGGTCAAGCCGCATCAGCGGCTCGTTTAAAAAGGCTTGGAACGCCGCTTCCCGGTCCCCTGTAAGCGCGGCTTTCAGAAGCAGCCGCTGGTTGACCGCGTGGGGCATCACAAGGCCCGGCACGCCGCCCGGCAGGCAGCCCGCCATCACCGGCGCTACGCCCGCGCCGGTGAAGCTGGCGTTCGTCTCCACCACCACGTCCCGCGGCAGGTCGGCGGCCTGACCGCGGTTGGGCAGGTTGACGTTCGTCAGCATGTCGCCCAGCCCCAGCAGCGCCTTGATCATCAGGTGCCCCTCCTCGCCGGAGGGCGTAAGTTCCATCGTTTCCCGGCCTTCGTACAGGGCGGCGCCGCGGGCCAGCCGTTCCCCCAGTTCCTTTTTGCGCCACGCGACCGGGGTGAGCCCGAAGCGCCAGGCTTTCACCGTTTCCGGGTCGCGCAGGTACCACGGCGGCAAGAATTCGCAAATGTGGCGGTCCCCGCCCGCCGGCACGGCGCCGTAACGAAGGAACAGGTCCAGCGTCACGCGGTTCGCGCTTTGAAACGGGTCGGTCTTCCACCGCTCAGCGCCGCTCTCGTCGTAGCCGGTCTCCCGGTGGCGCAGGGCGAAGGCGCGAAACGGCCCAAGCAGGTCCGTGCCCCGGTAGCTCGCGGCGGTGATCCACGTAAAATGGTTCACCCCGCTCATCATGCAGCTGATGTCCCTGCGGTGCGCGTCGATTCCGAAATCCTCCCGCAACATGGCGCACAGCAGTTCCTGCGTGTGGAAGACCCCGTGGCAGCAGCCGAAGGCGCGGATTTCCGGATACACCGCGTACAGCGCGGCCACGCACTGCGCCATAGGGTTGGTGTAGTTGATCACCCACGCTTTGGGGGCGAAACGGCGGATCGCCTCGGCGATGGGCACGTACATGGGTACCGTGCGCAGCGCGCGTATACAGCCCGCGGGCCCCACCGTATCGCCGACGGACTGGTAGATACCGTATTTCTCCGGCGCGTGCACGTCGCTTTCCATCTCGTCGAACGTGCCGGGGAGAATGGAGATCACCGCGAAATCCGCGCCGGTCAGCGCCTCCTCGAGGCTGCCCACGGCTTCGTAGGCCCAGCGGGCCTTCGCACGAGGGTCGTCGGCGATCCGGTTGCCGATGACGGCGTTGCGCTCCGCCGCGTCGCGGTCGATATCGTACAGCCGCACCGAACCTTCCAGCTGCGGTTCCAGCGCCAGGTCCCGCATCAGGCACCACGCCCAGTCGCGCGATCCGCCGCCGATATAGGCGATCTTCAAATCTTTCGCACAGTTCCCTTCGTAGCGCATAACCGTCGTCCTCCTTGACAGTGTGAAAATGGAAACGGTATAATACCGTATTTCCGGTACTTCTTCCCCGCGGCTCCGCCGTTGCCGCCGGACTGATGAGGCAGCATGAAAAACATTACTTTCGAGGTCGCCTCGCGCAGCCATTACGTGATGGCCGCGCACGATATCCACACGGAGATCGAGCTGTATTACCTTACGCGGGGCGAACGGCTGTATTTCGTGGAAAACCGCACTTACCGCCTCGGCGCGGGCAGCGTGATCTTCATCAGCAGCGATCGCATCCACAAGACTTCCGCCATCGGGGATCAGCCCCACGAGCGTATGCTGCTGGAGGTGCACCCCAACTTTCTGGAGGCGTGCGGCCGACAGTTCGACAACCTGAATTTCGATTACCTGCTCAACCAGACCGCCGCGATTGTCACGCCGGACAGCCCCTACGGCCCCGTGATCCGCTCGCTGTTCGAGGAGATCCGCAGGCTGACGGAAGAAAAACCTTACGGCTACGAAGCGGAAGTCCACTGCGACGTGCTCAAGCTTTTCCTGAACTTTCAGCGTTCGCTCTCGCCCAAAGCCGACCGCCAGATGATCTTTAACCCGAAGCATCAGAAAATCTACGAGGTGGCGGAGTACGTATCCAAGAACATGGCCTCCATTACCACGCTGGACGGCATCTGCTCGCATTTCTTCATCAGCAAATACTACCTGGGCCACAGCTTCAAGGCCGTTACAGGCCTAAGCGTGATGGCTTTTCTAAACGCGACGCGCGTGCAGCGCGCCCGCGTGCTGCTCAGCGAGACGGACCAAAGCGTCGCGCAGATCGCGAAGGCGGTGGGGCTGGGCACCGTGGCCCGCTTCACCGACGTGTTCAAGCGCATCGAGGGGATTACGCCGCACGAATACCGGCGGCGGCCGGACAGGCACCCGTGGCACCGGGAACCGCCCGCCGACGAGCCCGCGCGGCGGTAACGGCGTCATCCGCTCCGGTTCGGGGCGCGCTCCGCGCGGCCCCGTTTCTTAGTCGTGTTTTCCACACCGTCTACACTCCCGCAGGTGCGGCGGCTTTCGCCGCGCCGTTTGTTTTTAGGCGCCAATGCCCCCGTTTTTTCCCGCGCGTCAACCCTTGATGGAACCGATCAGCACGCCCTTGGCGAAGTACTTCTGCAAGAACGGATAGATGCACACGATGGGAAGGGTGCTTACGATGATCGTGGCGTATTTTACGGCCGTCGACGGCATCCAGACCCGCGAGGTATCCCCGACCTCTTCCAGCAGGTTGCCCTGCGCCAGCACGATAAACTGCCGCAGCCACACCGTGACCGGCCACAGGTTGGTATCGTCGATGTAGATGATGGCGTTCAGGTAGTTGTTCCAGTAATATACGGCGTAAAACAGCGAGAACGTGGCGATCGCCGCCTTGGACATGGGCAGCGCCATGTGGAAGAAGCTCTGCACGTCGTTGCAGCCGTCGATACAGGCGCTTTCCTCAATGCTGGCGGGCAGTTCGCGGAAAAAGTTCATCATGATGATGAGGCTGGACGAGGAGATGAGCACGGGCAGCCAGATGGCCCAGTAGGTGTTTTTCAACCGCATGACGTTGGAGAACAGCACGTATTCGGGGATCATGCCGACGCTGAACAGCATGAAGAACAGGACGCACACGATCATACCCCTGTGGCCGGGCAGGTTCCGCTTGCTCAGGCCGTAGGCCGTCATGGTGGTTACGGTGATGTTCAGTGCCGTACCGCACACCGTGATGATCATGCTGTTGACGATGGAACCCATCGTGCGGCTGCTCCGCGCGATTACCTGATAGGCGTCCAGCGTGAACGCGCCGAACTTCAGCTGCGCCAGCCCGCTGGAAGAAAAACTGCCCACCAGCACGAAAAGCAACGGAAGCAGCATCACCAGCCCCAGAGAAACGAAGAAAATCGCGTTGAACAGGTCGAATGCCCGGCCCGCCCGGGATTGGTTACCCTGTATCCTGCTGCCCATCAGGACAGTCCCTCCTCGCCGACCGCGTTGGAGAAAGCGTTGGCGGCAACCACCAGAACGGTGCTCACGATGGACTTGCAGATGCCCACGGCGGCGGCGTAAGAATAGGTGCTTACGTCGCGGGCGGGCTTGAAGGCGCCGCAGAGGCCCACCTCGTATACATAGGTGTCGAACACCTGCGCCACGTCGCGGTTCAGTGCGTTCATCATCAGATAAATCTGTTCAAAGCCGGTATCCAGAAAGGAGCCGAGGCTCAGGATGAGCATGATGACGATGGTGGAGCGGATGGCGGGCAGCGTGATGTGCAGGAGCTGTTTCCAGCGGCCAGCCCCGTCGATGACGGCGGCCTCGTACAGCTGCTCGTCCACGCCGGAGAGCGCCGCCAGATAGATGATGGTGCCCCAGCCGGATTCCTTCCAGAGGAGCTCGACGATGTACATGGGGCGGAACCACCGGGAGCTTTCCAGAAAGGGGATCATGGCGTTGCCGTTCGCCTTGAGCAGGCTGTTGACGATGCCGTTATTCGCCGGGCCCAAAAGCAACATCATGATGCTGGCCAGCACGGCCCAGGATACGAAATGCGGAAGATACAGCACGGACTGCACGCCGCGCTTGAACGCGGAATGGCGTATCTCGTTGAGCATCAGGGACAGGAGGATGGGAAACGGAAAGCAGATGGCGATATTGAGCAGCGCCAGCGCCAGTGTGTTGGTCAGCAGGCGGATAAAATCCGGGCTGGAGAAGAAAACCTCGAAGTTGCGGTACCAGGGGTTCATCCACGGGCTGCCCTGCCCCAGAAGCTCCAGCTGCGGGGAATATTTCTGAAAGACGATCCGCAGATAGGTTAGCGGCCCCAAACGGAAAAACAGATAGTACAGCAGGCCCGGAAGCAGCAGGAAATAAATCCAGCGAAACTTCCACAGCCGGTGGAACCGCCTTTTCCAGCCCGCGCGGGGGAACGACGTGATGCTTGTCATGCTTGCGCACATACCTTTCTGCGCCCCCGCGCTCCCGTGGAGGCAGGGGGGAAGGGGCGGGGCGCGGCGTTGTCCGCCGGGCCCCGTCCCTCCGATTGGGAAAACGGGCCGGGTTACGGCTGGAGAGCCTGATAGGCGGCGTTGACGCTGTCGATAATTTCCTGTCCGCCGGAAGCCAGCCATTCGTCGCGCGCGGCGATGAAGCCGTCCTTATCGATCTGCCCCATCATGTACTTCACGCGGGCGTCGGAGATCAGCGTGGCGATTTGCAGCTGCAGGTTGCGCATGTCGGTGCTCATGTAGCCCATGCTCTGGTCCACCACGGCGTAGGCTTCGTTTTCGACGGCCTTTTTGGTAATCTGCGTGGTCAGGGTTTCCGGCTGGCCGTAGTTCACGCTCAGGATGCGGCGCGGCAGCAGGGAGGTGCACCAGATTTCCCGGTCGACCTTCAGCTGGGCCGCCTGCTCCTCGGTCTGGGTGTACTGGCCGTTCTCCAGGGTGTAATGCAGCCCTTCCAGGCCGATGGTCATCGTCTTGTTGCTTTCGCTGTCCGGGGCCAGCATCGCGGCCAGCGTGTCCAGCAGTTTCGTCAACTCTTCCTCGGTCTTGACGGCATATTTGGGAATCAGGATGCCGCCTAGGCTGCCGGCGCTGATGGTGGAGCTGGTGACGCGGGTGCCGTCCATGGTGTAAAACTCCTGCTGCGCATTGATCTGCCACTTGCCCTTGCCTACGATGTTGTCCAAGTTGTCGTAGTCCGGGGTGGCCGCGCCCGCCGCGCTGGTGAACATGCTGCCGGAGATGTTGTTGGCCAGCGGCGCGTGCTTGTTGGTGTTGATGGCGAAGTCCGTATTCATGTAGCTGTTCTCGTACATCCACTTGAACACGTCCAGCGTGTCGAAGTACTCGTCGAAGAAGTAGTAGGGCATCAGCTTGCCCTCGTCGGTGAAGCCCCAGCCCACCGGGCCGCCCATCAGGGAACAGACGGTGTCGAAGCCCGCGTAGGCCAGTTCCTCGTCGTCGTCGTCGCAATAGGCGAAACCGATGGTGTCGTTCACGCCGTTGCCGTCGGGGTCCTGGGTGGCGAAGGCTTCCACCATGGCCTTGAACTCCTCGATATTGGTGGGAACGACCAGGTTCTGCCCCTTGGCGTTGAGCGCGTCCAGCCAGTCCGCGCGGTACAGCAGGCCCAGGCGCGCGCCGGAGGTGACGAGCGGGAAGAGGTAATTGCGGCCGTCGATGGCGGTGGCGGCGAGCGCGGTGGGGGTGGTCAGCTCGTCCCGGAACAGGTCGCTGTTTTGGATGTAGTCCGTCAGGTCCCAGAAGATGCCGTTCTGGCACATGTCGATGTAGTTGGCGTTGTTGGTGATGCCGCTGGTGACCACGTACAGCATCGGCTGCTCGGTGGAGGCCATGACGGTGTTAAACTTGGCGTCCGCCTCGCCGGTGACGACCCACGTGACGTCGAACCGGACGTTGTTAAGTTCCTCCACCTTTTGAATGATCGGGTTATCCGCCGACGGTTCGGTTTCGGCGTAAAACGAGTCGATCACCGTAATGGGGTACGGGTCTTCCGCGAGGGCTCCGCAACACGTTGCCAGCAGGAGCAGGGACAGGAAAAGTGCCGTCGTTTTCTTCATGGTTTTATCCTCCCGTTTCTCTAATGATGCTCGTGGACGCGCCTTGTGATTGTTATCGTAGCTTCTGCGGAATCGCTTGGCAAGGCTTTTTCCGGAAAAGGACAAGAAGCTGCTCGATCCGGGTACCGATGAGCAATTATTCATGATTTTCACGGTTGACCGTCCCGACGCGCGGCGGGTATAATCCAACCATAGCCGGGAGGGCGCGGGCTGACGGGCCGCCGTCCGGAACGGCACGCGAAAAGGAGAGAAATCGAATGAGGCTGGGTCTTTTGCGGGCGACGCCCGAACCGTGGAACCCGAAAGCCAACGTCGGTGCGCTGGAATCGGCGGCGCCGGCCGCGGCGGCGGCGGGCGTGGAACTGCTGGCGACCTGCGAGTGCTTTCTGGACGGATATTGCGCGGACCGGACGGATGTAAAGGAACGGTTCACCGGCGCGCTGCGCGCGCGTTTCGAAGCGATGGCGCAGCCGGACGACGGTGAACCGGTGAAGCAGGTCCGCGCGCTGTGCAAAAAGCTTCGTATGGGAATGGTTCTGGGCCTTTCCACCCTTGAGGGCGGCCTGATTTACAATACCGCCCTCCTGCTGGGGCCCGACGGAAACGAAATTGGCCGGTACCATAAAACGCACCTGTATGAGCAGGACCTGAACTACGCGCCCGGCGGAGGGTTCCCCGTGTTCGACACCCCGTGGGGGAAGATCGGCCTGCTCGTCTGCGCGGACAGGCGCTGGCCCGAAGCCGCGCGCGCGCTGCGTTTGGGTGGCGCGGAGCTGATCGTGATCCCCACCTACGGCATGCGCCACGAGGCCAACACCTGCTGGATGCGCACGCGCGCCTGCGAAAACGAATGCTTCATCGCCTTCTGCCACCCGGAAACGGCCTTCGTCTGCAACCCCGCCGGCGACGTGGAAGCCCGGCTGGAATCGAACGTACCCGGCATCCTCGTGCACGACGCGGACCTGAGCCGGTGCGGGCACGAGATGCTCGACCTGCGCCGAACCGACCTGTACTGATTCTTTCGCGCGGTTCGATTGGCCGGCCGGAGCCGCGTTCCGCCCGCCGGCTTTACCGGGGAACGGCGACGGGGCGAAGGGGAACGGTTACGATATATCCGCCTGTGAGCGGTACGGGTATTCTGCCACGGGCTAAGGCGTAAACCGGTTTGCAGAAATACGGCCGACGGAAACCGTCGGCCGTATTTCTGCGTATGTCTCTGCAGTCAGACCGATAAGCCGCGGGCCTGTCTCCGCGACGGACTCACGTTTTGAACGTTTCTCGTGTATATTATCGTTGTGGCCCGTTGGACACAGGCTCCATACTAGCCGTAGAGCCCGACAGAGCGGGAACGATTGGGAAGGCGGGGTACGAATGATAAAGGCCCTGGCGATGCTGCCTGCGTGATCATTACCGTTCGCTTTGACGCTCACCGGCGCGGGAGCGGAAAGCCGGACGGTTGACGAATACATGCGTGGCGCCGCTGACGGCACGCGGGGATCGGCCGGTGAAAACCCAGGCAGACGACGTGGTGTACGCGTTCAGTCATTTTGTGCGGCCTGGCTGCCTGCGTGGACGGCTCGGTGCGAAACCGTCCGGCCCTGCGTTACGGAAAGCGGATGCGGCGCCATCGGTGTAAACCGGAACGCATAACGCCGTGGGACGTTCCGGGAGAAGGAGCGAACCGTCGGCGGGTCGAATGATTCATAATCATCTATAGTCACCGGCATAACGGCGACGGCGAGCGTGCCGACTCTCAAAGGGAGAGGGATCGCCGGAAAGCCAAATGTCGCGAATCCTTCGCACACTTTTTATACCTGCACACCCGCCGCTCCCGCCCGGCGGGCGGCGCATCCGAAACGGAAGAAAGGACGGTTGTTCATGGGACTGTTATGCCGTACCCGCGGGGGCGCTTCGCCCAATGGGAAGCGATACGTCTACCTGCACGCGATGAAAGGCGACGAGAAACGACGGGATGAAATTGCCGACAGGATCCTTGCGTTTCAGGAGGGCCTGAATTACGCCGTCTGGATGGCAAACGAGCCGGAACACCTTTCCGCGAAGAATTATCCGGCCGATCTCCAGCCCATGAACCTGTTGATATTGCTGGTGACCGACGCGCTACTGGATTGGGCCGGGCAGGACGGGCACGCGCTGCTGAACGCCGCCGCCGGGCAGGGCACCGGCGTTATTCCCATATTTGATAACCCGGACGTGATTCCGCGTTTTAACCGGATTTTCGGCGATCTTCACGGCGTGCTGATGACCTTGAGCGACGCCCCCGCGCAGCTGGAGACGCAGCTTTCGCATTTCTTGATTTCGGACGCGCTGAACGCTGAAATCATCCGGGACGCCTTTACGGCCCGGCTGTTCCTCAGCTATCGCAAGAAGGACAGGAACGAGGCCCTGCGCGTGATGAAGGCGATACACGATACGCCGCGGGCGGAGAGCGTCGCAATCTGGTATGACGAATTTCTCAACGGGGGAGAAAACTTCAACCGGGAAATCCAGGCCGCGCTGGAGGATAGCGCGGCGATGGTTCTTACGGTCACCCCGAACCTGTTGGAAAAGAATAATTACGTTCGCACGGTGGAATACCCCAACGCCGCGAAAGCCCGCAAGCCCGTAATTCCCCTCGGGGCGGCGCCGACCGACCAGCAGGCGCTGCGCGCGGAATTTCCGGAAATGCCGGCTTGCGTGCCGGTGGAGGATGCGCACGGGGTGGCGGGCGCGCTGGAACCTTTTATCGGCGCGCCGGGAGCAAAGCGCAGGGAACCGTATCTGGACTATCTGTTGGGCATGGCTTTCCTCACGGGCCTGCGCGTGGAAAAGGATACGGACAGGGCGCGAAGGCTTCTGGAAAGAGCCGCTTCGCAGAACGTACCGGAAGCAGCCGCGCAGCTGGGCTTTTTATCACTGGCCGGCATTACCGTAAAACGGGATCTGGATGAGGCGGCCGCATGGAAGCGAAAGGCGTTCGAGATGGAGAAGGACGGCGTTTCGAGCGAAATCTCGCTGGAACGCGCGCACGAACTCCTGCACGGCGTGGACGGGCTGGTGCTGCTGCTGAAATCCAGGAACCGGTTGGAGGAAGCGCTGGAGATCAACGATAGCTTTCTGGAAACGTTGCGGGCGTACGGTAATCTTCTGGACGGGCGCCGTAGGGCGCTGTGGGAAGCGGAAGCTTGTTTTGCGATCGCCGACCTGCACTTCGACGCCAACCCGGATCAGGACAGGATCCGGCAGGCTGAGGAAGCGTGCGACTGCGCGCTGTCTGCTTTCCGCGGTAACGAGGCGCTGACGGACGCGGAGCGTTACCGGCTGTACGCGCAATACTACGCGCTGCTCAGCCGAATCCAGAAAAAAAAAGGGGATCCCGCCCAAGCGGAGGAGTACGCCGAGGAAGCGCTGGAATGGCAGGAATCGCTCGTTGCGGACGATCCCTCGCCGGAAAACCGCGAAACGCTGGCGACGATTCAGGGCATGCTGGGCCTTCAGCAGAGGGACCGGGCACTTAGGGAGGCACAGGCTCTGCAACCGTATCGCAAAACGAACCTGCTGGCTTACAAGCATTTATACGCCGCCGTTGAATTGCAGCAGCAACTGCTTAAGGAGAAGCCGACGGTCAGCAACCGCGAGGGTATGGCGATGGCGTGGTATAACCTCGCCCTGATGAACGGTACCGGCGGAAAGCCCGACGATCTGGATATCAAGCGGGCGCAGAAACAGTCGCTGGAATGCCTGAAAAAGGCCGAGGAGATAACGGGCGAACTGAAACGGGATTTCCCGGGGGAGGATTTTATGCCCTCCGAAAAAGATACCGCCAAGCTGCGTCGCATCATCCGATCCTCCGGGATCGTCGCCAGCCTGCTCTTTCCGGCGATATTGGTCGGGATCGGCCTGGTGATCTGGCTGCTGGTGCGGCGGTAACGGCCCACCCGTCGATACCGCAACCGCTGAACGCCCGGGCCCGGCAAAGCATCCGCCGCGCACGCTTGCGCATAACCCCGGCTGCGAAGCAGACGGGCCGACGCCGCGACTGCGGAAGAAAACGATAAAGGGAGCGCGGGCCGACCGACGCGGGTATTCCGGCAGCCGGCTCTTGTGCCGGAGGCGTGGCCACGAAAAGGAGACAAGCGAATAGACGGCGATGAAATCAGGGGAAAATTACCTTGTCTTTTTCCCTGAGTTTCATAGGGCCTTCCCTTCCCGTCGGCCCGGCGCGGATTTACCGCCGTGTCGGGCGTTTTGCGTGTTGCGAAAATTTTTCCGGGATATGGACAACGTATAGTATAATCACCCGTGGGGGATTAAACGTTATGAAAGGGGGACGTCTCCGCGCATGAAAATATCCGGGCTGCAGTTCGGTAAAACATCCCTGTACGCGAGAGTGCTTCGGACCATTCTGCTGGTCATCGTGATCGTCATCGCGTTCATGGAGATATCCAACCTTTACGTGCTGGGTCTGTACCGGAACCGGGCGAAAGATTCGTACCGGACGTCGCTTAAGATGTACAGCGATTACTGGGACAATCTGTTCGGCGTCATCAACAACGCCGTCGTCTCCGCAGCCGAATCCGAGTACGACACCTATTACAACGATCTGCTGTACCGCCGGTCGGGCATGGAGCTGGAAATCGCCAAAGTGATGATGATGCGGAAACTCAACTCGATCTCCCAGATGTACGGGAACCGGATCATGACGTTCTGCTACGTTCCCGACCGGGAACTGTTTATCCAATCGACGAAGAACGTCGTGGAATACGCTTCGCGCGCCGAGCTGACGGCGCTTGTAAAGCAGGCCGTGCGGGAAAGCGCGTACAGCAACACGTCGGCCTGGAAGTATCTCAGTTATCAGGGAAAGGCGTATTTCATCCAGTATTTTCAGCGCGAGGGCGGGCTGGTGGGCACCATGATCACGGGGGAGTCCGTGCTTGACGAGATCATGGGGGATCAATCCTCCATAACGGAAGCCCTGCTGCTGGATTCGGACGGCAACACGCTATACCGGACCGGCGCGGGCGGGGACGGAACCTACGCGGGCACCCTGTTTACGGAACCGCTGGAAATGCTGGACGCCCAGATCGGCTTCGTCGTCACCGAACAGCAGCTGTACAGCGACCAGACGCTTTTCTTCACGGTGATGGCGGGCCTGCTTGCCGTGGGGGCGCTGGCGGCGCTGGTCAACATCCAGATGCAGAAAAAGCTGGTGCTGAAGCCTCTGGACAAGCTGAGGGTCGCCATGGAGCGCTTCAGCGCCGGAGCCATCGACGAGCGCCTGGACGAAAAGGTATCCAGCGGCGAAATCCGGACGCTGTACCATACCTTCAACGACATGGCTTCGCAGATCGCCAACCTGAAAATCGGCATCTACGAAACCGAGCTTGAAAAACAGAAAATCCAAAGCCGCTTTCTGCGCCTGCAGATACAGCCGCATTTTTACAGCAACATCCTCTACCTGATCTACGGCATGGCGGAAACGAAGGATTACCAGAGCATCAAACAGATAACGCTCGTAACGTCCCGCTATTTCCGCTACCTCCTGATGAACAAGAACGAGGAGGTAACCGTCGGGCAGGAGCTGGATTGCGTGGACGCGTACGTGCAGATCCAGAAAATCCGCTACCCCGGCTGCATCGAGTTCGCCGTGACGGCCGACGGCGTGGACCGTGCCAGCGCGCTGATCCCCCTGCTGATTCAGACGTTCGTGGAGAACAGCGTCAAACATAACGTGACGTTCGTCCAGACGCTGCGGATTTCCGTGGATTTGCGCGCTGAGGAGGATAAACTGACGATTACGGTCACGGACAACGGAACCGGCTTCAGCCGGGAGAGCCTCGACCGCCTCAACGCGGACGGGGACATATCGGACGACGGGAAACACATCGGTATCGCGAACGTGCGCCAGCGCCTGAAGCGGACGTACGGCGAAAACGGGAAGCTGGCCATCGAAAGCGAAGATCAACAAACGACGGTCCGCGTATCGATCCCGCTGCGGCGGCTTGAACCTTCGGAAGGGGTGACGCAATGAACCTGCTGATCGTGGACGACGAGGTCGCCATTTTACAGATTTTGATTAAGGCCGTAGACTGGGCGTCCATCGGGATTCAGCGCGTGCTGTCGGCCCGGAACGCGTCGGAGGCAAGGGACGTGCTGGGCCGGGAAGAGGTCCAGATTCTCCTGTGCGACATCGAAATGCCCAAGGAAAACGGCCTGCAGCTGATCCGCTGGGTCAACGGGCATAAGCCCTCCGTCCTGTGCATCATTTTAACCGGATATTCCGAGTTCAGCTACGCGCAGAACGCCGTAGCGCTGGGCGTGTACCAGTATCTGCTTAAACCCGTGCAGTTCGACGACCTGAAGAAGGCCGTCGCGGGCGCGGTGGAAAAATACCGGCTGAACCGGCAAAACGAGAAATATCAGAAGTACGGGGAATACTTCGCCGCGCACGCGGACGGCACGGCGACGGTGGAGGAATGGATCCAATCGGTACTGGAGCGCTTCAACGCGACTTCGCTGAAAAGCGACGATCAGAAATCCCTGATTCGCTCCATTCAGACGTATATGGAGGAGCATTATCAGGAACCGATCTTTCGCAACGACCTGGAAGAGGTCGTCCATATGAACGCGGATTACATGAACCGCGCGTTCAAGGCGGCGACCGGGTATTCGCTGATGGAATACATCCAGCATTACCGCATCGTGGTCGCCAAGGGCCTGCTGACCGACACGCCGCTGTCCGTCAGCGAGGTTGCGCTTCGGGTGGGCTACGATTCGCCTCCCTATTTCGCGAAGCTCTTTAAGAAGTGGGTCGGGGTCACGCCCGTTGCGTATCGGGCGGAGCATCGCGAGAACCGCTGATTTGTTATCGGATCGGTCGTTTTTCGTATTGAGAATCAATGTACTTTTTGGGTACTATGATTCCATAGGGCGCAATGCCCAATACGAGAAAAGGAAGGTAGTACTATGCGGAAAAAAATGGTCGTCGCAATCCTGCTGGCTATGACGATGCTGGCAACCCTCGCCGTGCCTGCGGCATCGGCCCAGACCGCCGACAAGCTGAAGGACGGCGTGATGACGGAACTACAGATCGTCTTCCCCGGCAACAGTTCCTCGCCCGCCGACCTGGAAGCGGTCGAAAGCGCCATGAACGCGATCGTTCAGGAAAAAATGGACGCGACCGTCAAGCTGCACATCATGGAGTGGGGCGTGTACGCCGACCAGATCAACCTGATGCTTTCCAGCGGCGAGGACGCGGCGCTGATTTTTACCTGGGAAAGCTCTAAGAATTTTGCCAACCGCGGGCAGGTGCAGCCCATTACCGAACTGGCCAAGCAGTATGCGCCGGAAGCGTACGCGGCCTTCGAACGGTATCTGGACGCCTGCAAGGCCAACGGTGAGCTTTACGGATTCCCGACCTTCCACGAATACACCACGGCGGGCGGGCTGATCTGCCGCGCCGACATTCTGGACGCCCTGGGCATCGATCCGGCCACCGTTAAGACGTGGGACGACGTGGAGCAGGTGCTGATCAAGGTGCACGAAGCCTATCCGGACATGAACCTGCTGACTTCCTCGGAAATCAGCCGCGGCGTGCTGGAATACCTGAACACGGGCATCTTCGACACCGTTCAGTCCGGCGTCGGCATCTACGCCAACAGCGCGGACGGAACCATCAAGGCGGTCAACACCTACGCGACCGACGAATACCTTGCGATGGCGAAACGCGCGTACGACTGGAACCAGAAGGGCTATTTCATTCCCGACTCGACCATTCTGACCGATACCCGCCAGGAATTGCTGGCCGCGGGGAACACCTTCGGCTACATCGGCAAAATCCATCCGGGTACCGCCACGCAGGAAATCAAGAATTCCGGCAAGGACATCGCCACCCTCGTCGTCACCGATAAGGTGTGCGGCACGAGTGACGTCAACTTCGCCCAGTACATGGTGCCCACCGCCTGCAGCACGCCCGAGAAGGCCGTGGCTTTCCTGAACATCCTGTATTCGGACGAGCGGATGCAGAACCTGATGATGTACGGCATCGAAGGCAAGGACTACGTGGTGAAGGACGAAACGAACCGCGTGGCCGGTTATCCGGACGGCGTGAGCAGCGAAAACGTCGGCTGGACGAACGAAACCTGGCTGTCCGGCAACGCTTCCATCGCCTACTCGTGGGAATCCGACCCGCTGGGCATCTGGGACAGCTACATCGACTTCAACAACAGCGCCACGCTTTCCCCGCTGTACGGCTTCACCTATGACAGCAGTAACGTGAAAAACGAAATCACCGCCGTGACCAACGTGGAGGATAAATACAGGGCGGTCATCGAATCCGGCTACTCCGACCCCGACGCAACCGTCGCCAAGTTCAACGAGGAGCTTCAGTCCGCCGGCATCCAGAATATCGTGGACGATATGCAGCAGCAGATCGACGCCTGGCTCGCCGGTAGATCGTAAAACTTCGGAGTCGTAAAAGCGACGATTCGAAAGACGGGGCTGGTCGGTTTCCCGGACAGCCCCGTCTTTCAGATTGACGGTGATGGAATATGAAACCCAAAGCGCGAAGGTACCGGAAGTATCTGCCCTTCTACGTCATGCTTCTCCCCGGGTTCCTGTACCTGCTGATCAACAATTACCTGCCCATGGCCGGCATCGTGATCGCCTTCAAGGACGTGAATTTCGCCAAAGGGCTCTTCCAGAGTGACTGGGTGGGGTTCGAGAACTTCGAGTATCTGTTCAAAACGCCGGACGCGTTCCGTATCACCCGCAACACGCTGGGTTATAACGCGCTGTTCATCTTCATCAACACCGCCGTCGGCGTTCTTTTCGCCATCCTGCTCAGCGAAGTGCGGAAGAAATCGTTTCTAAAATTGTATCAAACGGCGCTGCTGCTTCCCTTTATGATTTCCATGGTCATCGTGAGTTATCTCGCCTACGCCTTTCTGGCGGGGGACACCGGCCTGTTCAATGGAGTGCGCGTCGCGCTTGGACTGAATAAAATCAGTTGGTACACCGAACCGAAGTACTGGCCCGTGATCCTGACGGTGATCAACTGCTGGAAATACGTGGGCTACGGAACCATCGTCTATTTCGCGTCCATTCTGGGCATCGACCCGGAGCTTTACGAGGCGGGGGATATCGACGGCATTTCGAAGATGCAAAGTATTCGCTACATCACGCTGCCCCTGATCAAACCGACGATCATCACCATGATCCTGCTGTACGTGGGCCGCATTTTCTATTCCGATTTCGGCCTGTTCTATCAGGTGCCCATGAACTCCGGCGCGCTGCTGGACGCTACCAACACCATCGACACCTACGTGTACCGCGGCCTGATCACCTTGGGCGATATCGGGATGTCCTCGGCGGCCGGCGTGTACCAGGCGGTCGTCGGGCTGCTGCTGGTGCTGATCGCCAACGGGATCATCCGGAAGTACAGCCGCGAGAACGCGTTGTTTTAGGGGGCGGAGAGCATGCGAAGAAGGGATCGTTTCCATATCGTTTCAAACGCCGTGATCTTTTTTGTGGCGATCGTCACGCTGCTGCCTTTCGTCCTGCTGGCCGTCGCGTCCTTTACTAAAAACACGGATATCACGCTGTACGGTTACTCTTTCTTTCCCAAACATCTGAGCCTGGACGCGTACGCCTACATCTGGCGGGAACGGGCGCAGGTGTTCAGCGCTTACGGCGTCACCATTCTGGTAACCGCCGTCGGCACGCTCGCGGGGCTGACGATTTCCGTTCTTTACGCCTATTCGCTTTCCAAGCCGAAGTTTCCCGGCAGAAACTTCTTCGCCGTTTTCCTGTACCTGACCATGCTGTTTAACGGCGGCCTCGTACCCACGTATATCCTGTACACGCGATACCTGATGATTAAAAACACTCTGTTCGCGCTGATCATCCCCACCCTGATGATGAACGCTTTCAACGTCATCCTGATCCGCAGCTATTTGCAAAACAACATACCGCTGCCGCTGTGCGAAGCGGCGCTGATCGACGGCGCGAACGAATACAAGATACTCTGGAAGATCGTACTGCCGCTGGCCAAGCCCATTATCGTCACCATGGGCCTGTTCATCGGCGTGGCGTACTGGAACGACTGGCTCAACGGCCTGTACTACGTGACCGACAGCAAACTTTACAGTATTCAGCAGTTGCTCAACAACATGCTGCGCAATATCGAGTATCTTTCCAAAAATTCCAGCGCGGCGATCAAATCCAGCAACCTGTCCGGCACATTGCCGCAGGCGACCGTGCGGATGGCGATCGCGATGGTTGGCATTTTGCCCATCATCATCGTCAGCCCGTTCGTTCAGAAGTATTTCGTCAAGGGTATATCCCTGGGCGCCGTCAAGGGATAACGGAGGAGATAAACATGGAGAAATATCTGGACGCTTCGCTTCCCGCAGGGGAAAGGGCGCGGGACCTGATTGGGCGGATGAGCCTCGACGAAAAAATGGGGCAGATCGTCTGTTATAACCCGTCCGCCTGGTCGCACGACGATCTGGAGCGGGATTATCCGCACGGCGCCGGGGAAATCGCGTTTCTCATCGCCACGGAAATGCGCACGCTGGAGGAGGCGTTCGAAACCCTTCGCTCCCTGCAAACGCGCGTGATGGCGCTGAGCGAACACCATATCCCGGCTATTTTCCATATGGAGACGCTGTGCGGCGCCATGCTACCGGAAGCCGACGGCTTTCCCAGCGGCATCGGGCAGGGAGCCACGTGGGACGCCGAACTGCAAAAGATGATGGCGACCGTCATCGGCAAACAGGCCCGCGCCGTAGGCGTTACGCACGCTTTCGCGCCGGTGCTTGACATTTCAAGGGATTCGCGGTTCGGTCGGCAGGGGGAAACCTACGGAGAAGACCCTGCGCTGGCTTCCGCCATGGGCGTGGCTTACGTGCGCGGCCTTCAGCAGGACGGCGACCTGAAACACGCGCCCATGGCGTGCGCCAAGCATTTCTTGGGCTATCACTGCACGCAGGGCGGCATCCACGCCGCGAACTGCTACGTGCCCGCCCGCGCCCTGCGGGAAATCTACGCCAAGCCGTTTCAGGCGGCGGTTACGCTGGGCGGTTTGCGCTCGGTCATGAACTGTTACAGTTCGATCAACGGGGAACCGGTCGCCTCCAGCCGGGAACTTCTGGGCCGTCTGCTTCGCGGGGAAATGGGGTTCGACGGGCTCGTCGTATCCGATTACGTTTCCGTAAGCGAACAGCATACACGGCAGAAGGCGTACCGGACGAAAACGGAAGCCGGCATCCGTTCGCTCGGCGCGGGGATGGATGTCGAGCTTCCTTCCAAAGATTGTTACGGTCGCGAGATGCGCGACCGGTTCGCAAGCGGCGAGCTGGACGCGGCGTTGCTGGATACGGCCGTTCTGCGCGTGCTTACCGCCAAGTTCGCCCTGGGACTATTCGAAAACCCCTGTCCCGAATCCTTCCCGGAGGCGCGCCGCTGCTTCGGCGGCGCCGAGGCGCAGTCCGTCGCGGCCAGGATGGCGCAGGAATCGCTGGTGTTATTGAAAAACGACGGAACGCTGCCGCTCCGGCCGGGCCTTCGCCGGATCGCCGTGATCGGCTGCCACGCGGAGTCGCCGCGGGCCCTGTTCGGCGGCTATTCGTTCATCAGCATGACGGAGAACCAGACGGGCGTCGGAAACACCATGGCGGGGGTCGACGCGGAGAGCGTGGACCGGCGGAGGCCCGTATATCCCGGAAGCCGGGTGGAAATAGAGTCCCCCCGGGTGGACGCGATCGTAAGGAGTTTTTCGCCGCACTCGCGCAGCCTGCTGGAAGCGCTCCGTGAGGAACTGCACGGCGTTCAGGTGGACGCCGCGTACGGGTACCCGTACGCGGGGGACGATGAGACCCTTTTCGAGGAAGCGCTGCGCGTCGCCGGGGAAGCCGACCTGGTGATTCTGACCCTCGGCGGGAAATACGGCTGGGGAACGGGCTGCACGACCGGCGAGGGGATCGACGCCACGAATATCAATCTGCCGCCCTGCCAGGAATGCTTCATCCGCCGCGCGGCGCGCCTGGGTATTCCGCTGGTGGGCGTTCATTTCGACGGGAGACCCCTTTCCAGCGACGCCGCGGACGAATGCCTCAACGCGATCATCGAGGCGTGGTCGCCGGGTGAAATGGGCGCCCAGGCGATCGTCGGCACCCTGCTGGGCCGGTATAACCCCGCGGGCAGGCTGCCGGTTTCCGTCGCCCGGAACGCGGGCCAGATTCCCGTTTACTACAATCACGAAAACGGCGCAAGCTACGACGTGGGAACGATCAGCGCCTTCACCAGCTATGTGGACGCCCCGCACGAGCCCAGGTATTTCTTCGGCTACGGACTTTCCTATACGACCTTCCGGTACGGCGGCCTCTCGCTGAACCGGGAGGAATTCTCCCCGAAGGACACGATACGGCTCACGGTGCGCGTAGCGAATACGGGCGAACGGGACGGCGAGGAGGTCGTGCAGCTTTACCAGAGCCGCGAATACGCCAGCATGGTGAGGCCGGTACGGGAACTGCTCGGTTTCAGGCGGGTTTATCTGCGTAAATCCGAGGAGAAAACCGTGACGTTCGAAGTGGACGTCAGCCAGTTCGCGTTCCTGGACGCCGACATGCGGTGGGTCGTGGAGGCGGGCGAGGTGACGCTGCTGGTCGGCGGTTCGTCCGAAGACGTTCGCCTGCGCTGCGCGATCCGTATCGCCGGGAGCGCGGAGATCGACGGCAAAACGCGCGGGTTCTACGCGCGGGTTACGGAAGGGGCGGCCGGGCCCGCGCGATGATTCCGCAGGCGATTCCCTCCGTTTGCATATGAAAAACGCCGCGCGATCCGTTCGTATCGTTACGGATCGCGCGGCGTTCCTGCATGGTTATCCCGTCACCTTGTTCAGCCCTCTGGGGTGATCCGGGTCGTACCCCTTGAGCAGCGCCAGCTTGCAGGCGAAAAGCTGTAAAAGCGTCATCACGGTGAACGCGGCTTCCGGCCCGTCCGTTCCCTCCGGCAGCAGCAGGCTTGCGTCGCAGGCCTTCGCCAGCTCCGGGTCCGCGGTGAAAGCCAGCAGGTCGCTGCCCGTCCGGCGGCATTTCTGTTGAATCGTCCGGGCGTCCGCGCGCGTGGCACGGTCGGCGTCGATCAGCAGCACGGGCGCGTCCTTCTCCAGCATGGCCACGGGGCCGTGTAAAAAATCAATGATCGAGAAGGGCCGCGCGTCGATATAGGAGGATTCGTTGATCTTCAGGCACCCTTCCATCGCCACGGGCTCCACCGTTCCCCTGGCCAGTACGAAAAGCCGCCGCGCGAAACGGTACCTCGGCACCAGCGCGCTAAGCGGCGCTTCCAGCCGGAGCGCATCGGCGACGAGGCCGGGTACGGCCTCCGCGCGGTTCAGCAGCGCCGGAGCCCCGGACCATTCGGCGGCCAGCAGGTACGTAAGGTACATCTGCGTGGCGAACGTCTTGGTGGCCTCCACGCTCAGCTCGGGGCCCGCCTCGCAGCTCAGGTGCCGGCGCGCCGCCCCGGCCACGGGCGACGCGGGGTCGTTGGTGATGCTTACGGTCAGCGCGCCCTGCGCGCCTGCGGCCTTAAGCACCTCGCAAACGTCGTTCGTGCGGCCGGACTGCGAAATGCCGATCACCAGGCATTTGCCGTAATCCACCTTTCCGCCGTACGCCGTAAGCACGGACGGCGTAGCCAGCGAAACCGGAACCCCCGCATAAATCTCCGTTAGATACCGGCCGTACTGCCCCGCGTGGTCGGAGGAGCCCCTGCCCGCGAACACCACCGCTTGCGGCCGGAAACGCCGGATCTCGCCCGCGAGCTCCCGGATCGCCGCCTCGTTCTTCACACGGCACCTTTCCAGCGCCTCGGGCTGTTCGTATATTTCGCGTTCCATCAGTGTCATAACGTTTCAGCCGTTCCTTTCCAGCAAACGGACGTACCCTGGATGGCCATGGCGATCGCGCCGTAGATGCCGGCCTCCCCGTTGAGGGAGGAGCGGATGAGCTTCGGGGGGAACGGCACGGTCTTTTGCAGGTACGAGCGCAGATCTTCGAAAAAGTAATCCAGGTCGGCCGTGATGCCGCCGCTGAAAATAAGCGTTTCCGGGTCCAGCAGAATGCAGATGTCCGCCAGCGCGGTGGCGAAATACCGCACGGCGTCGTCCACCGTTTCTTTCACGGCCGCGTCGCCCCGGTAGCACAGGGCGAAAATCTCCTTGGTGGTGATCGCCTCGATGCGTTCCTCCGTCCATCCCTCGGGTTTCAGCGCCCTCAGCCGCCTTTTCACGTTTTCGCCCAGCCAGCGGCCGCTGAATTTCTCCTCCAGCGGCACGCGCCCTTCCCCGAACCCGGCCGTGGAGCCCACGTCCGAGATCCAGTAGGCGATTTCGCCCGCCGCGCAGTGCTCGCCGGAAAGCACCCGGCCCTCCACCACCGGCGCGACGCTTACGCCCGTGCCGAGGTTGATCAGGATGAAGTTGCGGCAGTCGCGGGCCTCGCCCTTCCACTGCTCTCCCATCGCGGCGCATTTAACGTCGTTGAGGATATGAAAAGCTACGCCTTTATCATGAAAGTGGCGCAGCAGACGGTCCACGTCGATCGTGTCGATGTTCGGGCTCATGAGGATCCTGTGCCCGTAATAGATACCGGGCACACCCATACCGATCGCCTTTACTCCGGCGTTCGGCGCTTTCACGCCGGCCGCCGCCTTTTCGATCACGCCGATCAGGTTTTCCTCCAGCGTTTTCCCGAACGGTCGGGCGGTTGTCTGGAGATTCTCTTCGTTCAGAATCGTTCCGTCCCGGTCTGCGCACCGCACCCGGATGTTGGTGCCGCCCAGATCGACCCCGATAAAGAGTTCCCCCGCGTTCCGGGCCATTTCTTCGCTCATTCCTTTACGCCTCCGGCTGTCATGCCCATGACGATGTACCGCTGGAAAATCAGTGTGATCAGCGCCGGCAGCAGCGAAGCCAGCACGCCTGCCGCAGCTATCATACCATAATCGATCGTGAATTTCCCGTTGAATTCCGCGATGGCCACGGTGATCGTTTTGGACTGAATATTGGAGGTAAAAACCAGCGCCAGAAAGAACTCGTCCCAGGACATCAGGAAGGCGAGGATGCCGGTGGAAATCAACCCCGGCCGCGCGATGGGCACGAAGATGTGCAGGAAGGTCTGTATGCGGTTGCAGCCGTCGATCATCGCCGCCTCCTCGAAGGACTTGGAAACCGAACCGAAGTATCCCTGCATGACCCAGATGATGAACGGAATGATGAAGGACAGGTATAGGATCACCAGCGTCGTTTTCCGGTTGAGCATGCCGGCGTTGCTGAACATCAGGTACATGGGGATCACCAGCGCGACGCTCGGGATCATGTAGGTGAAGAGCGTCATCATCATCATGCCGTTGCGGAAGCGGAATTTGAGCCGGGAGAAAGCGTACGCCGCCGCCGAACCCACCACCAGCGAGACAACCGTAACGAAAAACGCCACGATGAAGCTGTTGTACATCGCTACGCGGAAAACGTACGTGACGCTGGAGGAACTGGTGTCCGTGAAAATTTCAATATAACGCTCCAGCGTGAAATGGGACGGATCGATGTTCAGCGGCAGCGCGGTGAGGTCCCTGGGCAGAACCACGCTGGAGACGAACATCCACGCGATGGGCAGCAGCGTGCCCAGCATCACGATGAAGCCGAAAACATACTGCACGATCCGGAGCCTCAGCTTCCGTTTGCTGAAACGCGGTTTATTCAATTTCGTCGCCCCCTCTCATCATGATCTTCTTGGAGGAGGTTACCATGCCTACCACCACCAGCGCGATTAAAAACGCGAAGGTGGCCGCCTCGGAGTAGTTCAGGTTGTTGAAGGCTTGCAGGTACGCGCCGTACATCAGCGTTTTGGTGCTGTTGGCGGGGCCGCCGCGCGTCATGATATAGAAAATGTCGAAGGCCTTGAACTTCTCCACCATCCGCATCACCGCCACGATGAAGATGGTGGGCTTCAGATACCGCAGGGTGATGACCCGGAAGCGCATGAAAACGTCGGCCCCGTCCACCATGGCGGCCTCGTAGACGGAGCGGTTGGCGTTCTGCAGCGCCGCCAGGAAAAAGATTACGGCAAGCGGCGTCATCTTCCAGGCGTCCGCGATGATGATCATGTTCATGGAGGTGGCGGGGCCGCCCAGCCAGGAAACGTATTCGCCGATCAGGTGAAAACGCGTCAGCAGGGCGTTGAAAACGCCGTACTGGCCGTTGAAGATCAGCTTCCAAAGGCTGGCGTTGACCACCGTGGGGATGGCCCAGGGGATGATGATGATGCCGCGCAGGAATTTGACCCCCGGGAAGTTTTCGTTCAGAAGCAGCGCCACCAGAAGGCCCACCGTAGTTTCCAGCGCCGTGGACACGATGGAAAAGTACAACGTCCTCCACAGATCCTGCCAGAACTCCGGACTGGATAGAATCCGGGTATAAAAACCCAGGCCCGCGAACTCCCCGTAGTGCATGGAGCTCGGGTCGGCGTTGACGAACGTGTAAAACAGGGTGGTGAAGATCGGCACGACGACCACCCCGAAAACGATGATCAGCGCCGGGGAGATAATGCCGTAGGCAAAACGCTGTTCCGCTTTGTTCTTCATGGAGCGCTCCTTTACGAAGGAAGGGGGAGGCCGGGGTGACGGGCCTCCCCCTTTCGAGGTCTACGGCTGGATTACTTTGTGGAAAGCTCGGTCGCCTTGCTCTGCAGGGTGTCCAGCGCGGCCTGGGAGGTCTCGTTGCCCAGCAGCACGTTTTGCAGCTCGCTCTGCATGGCGGTGGAAAGCTCGTTGTAGTAGGGCACCTGGGGACGGTTGACGATGTAGTCGTACTGCACCTTGGAAGCCTCCACCACGGCCGCGTTGGTGTCGATCACCGTCTGGTCGGAATACAGCGACTTCCAGATGGGCAGGGCGCTCTTGGCGTAGTGCTTCTGCACGTCCTTGGAGGAAAGGTACAGGGCGTAAGCCCAGGCCTGATCGGGATACTTGGAGCCGGAGGTGATCATCAGCGGCATGCCGCCGTTCACAGTGGCGCTTGCCGCCGCGTCGGTACCGGGAATGGCCGTGATGCCTACGTCTTCCGCCACGGAGGACTGCGCGGCGTCCTTGGCGGCGTTGTACATGTAGGTCCAGTTGAGCGCGAAGGCCGCGTTGCCGGAAACGAAGGTGCTCAGCACGTCGTCCTCAATCATCTCAAGGGATTTCGGGTTGGTAAGGCCGTCGTTGAGGGTGCCCACCATGAAGTCCAGCGCCTTTTTGTTGGCCTCGCTGTTGAGGGTGGGGTTGTTGTCCGCGTCCACGAACGAACCGCCGAAGCTGCCGGCGACGGCCGTGTAATCGCAGATCAGGCATTCCGCCTGCGACCAGCTCCACGCGATGGGATAATCCACGATGCCCTGATCCTTGATGGCTTTGGCCATGGCCGTCAGCTCGTCCCAGGTCGCGGGCGGATCGGCGTAGCCGGCCTTGGCGAGCATCGCCTTGTTGTAGTAGAGGTACTTCACGTCGTTGAGCCAGGGAATGCCGTAATAACGGCCCTTGTAGGTCACGGAGTCGAGCGCGCCCTGGTAGATGTCGCTCAGGTCGAGGGCCTTCACCTTGTCGGTCAGATCCAGCACCATGCCCGCCTGGGCAAACTGCGCCGGCCAGATGCAATCGCCGAGGATCACGTCGTAGCCGCCGCTCTTGGCGGACGTCAGGATCTTGGGCGACAGCTCCTCGTACGCCACGAACGTCAGGTTTACAGTAACGCCTGGGTTGGCGGCCTGGAATTCCTGCGTCATCGCGGTTACGTCGTCCTCGCTGTAACCGGCCTGTTTCATGAACAGCGCGTTGAGCGTCACGTTTTCGTCCGCGGACGCGCAACCGAGGAGCCCCAGCGCCATAATGGCCGCGAGGGCGAGGCTCAGAACGGTTTGGATACCCTTTTTCATTCCTGTTTCCTCCTATTTAATGATTTTGGAACCTGTGCGTATCTCTCGCGTTTTCAGCCCGCCGTTTGCCGGCGGATGCGGAAAACGGGTCAACTTGTGAAAAGCCGGTCCAACACCGGGCCGGTGACGATGCTGGCGCAGCCCACGACGCCGGGCTCGCCGCACCGGGGCTCGCCGCACTCCAGATCCAGCACGGACAGGCGACGCACCTCGTCGTTGATTCGCCTGACCAGCGCGCCGTCCAGCTCCGGCCCCCGGAACCGCCCGAAAACGATGCGCTTGATCTCCAGCGGCAGGCAGATGTTCAGAATCGTAAGGGCGAGGGTACCGGCCACGTCGTCCATCCGTTCCCGGAAGATGTCGGCGCTGCATACGCGCAGTGCGTCCAGGTCCAGCTGCTGCTCCAGCCAGCCGCAGCGGTGCTTGTCCGCCGTGAAGCGCCTGTCGAAGGCCATGTAGCCGATCTCGCCCACGGAGTAGCTTTCCCCCTGCCGAAGAACGCCGTTGAGGATGATGCCCGCGCCGATGCCCTTGCCCAGGATGATGTACAGCAGGTCGTCCGCCGGGCCCAACCCCCGGCAGATGAATTCCCCGATCGCGGACACGTTCGCGTCGTTTTCCAGAAACACGGGCATGTTCAGCCTTTGGGACAGGTCTTTGACGATGTCGGTATACCGGGTAAGCTCCGTGATGCCCACCAACGGAGCCAGATCGATGGTCTCCTCCCGCTTGTTCACCACCGCCGGAACGCCGATGCAGATGCCGCCGATCTTCTCCCGGGCGACGCCGCTCTGGGCGATCAGTTGCTCCGTCTGAGCGTACAGGTCCTGACGAAGCACCGTTTCAAACACCGGAACGACCGGCGTGCGGACGAAGTGCCGCACGTTTCCGGCAAGATCCACGATTCCCACTTTCAGGTCCACCCCGGCGAACTCCACGCCGATCGAATATCTCGCTTCCGGGCGGAAACGCAGCAGCTGCGGCTTTCGCCCCAGCGCCGAATCCCCGCCGCCCGTTTCCTCCACCAGGCCGCTTTCCTTGAAGTAGTCGATGATCTTGAACACGGTCGGCGCGCTGATGCCCGTTTGACGGCTGATGTCCGACCGGGAAAGGACTTCTTTTTCCAGAAGCATCCGATAGACCGTTTTCCGGTTCATTTCCTTCAGGTTCTGCGCGACATACGCCATATTGCGAACCACCTTAACGCATATTCAGGGGTCCATTACCTCCTTTCGGGAGATAACCCCGTTGTTATCGCCGGTCGCTGATTTCGGTCTCATGATAGCAGAGGGTTTTGACCTTGTCAACATTAATTTTTAAAGTTAATTAAATAATGTGATCAACGATGTGTTAAGGATGTATTTGGAAGATGCGATTTTTCAGTTTTTTCCTCGGCTCTGCGGATATCCTTTACCGCCGTACCGTTACAGGACGAACAGGCCGGTTCCCTTCACCGGCGCAGACTGTTCCAAAAGTGGTCTTCGCCACTTTATTGATCTTGCGTCTTTGGCTTGTTCACTTCGTTCACGGTCAGCCAAAGACATAGGGAAACCTTGCCGCGCAAGGCTTCCGAAACCGACGTACCTGTCGCCGGTTTCGGATAACAGCCGGAAAACCTCGGTCTTCCGACACCTCCTAAAGGGTTTTTCGACAGGATGGGCCGGTTCCATTCACTGGCGCTTACGCCTCGGCTTGCCGGTCTTTTCCGCCGCGCCTGAAGCCGGGCTTTCATATTCCGGGGATTCGTCCTGACGTACGCCGCCCTTTCCCATCGCCAAAAACAGGCCGAAAATGGTGCAGAGGCAACCGAAAAGCGTATACGCCGTGAACGGGTCTTTTAAGACCAGGGCGCCCGTAACGATGCTTACGATGGGCTCGAACAACGAAAGCACGGCCGCCCGGCTTGCCCCGATCCGCTCAAGGCCTTTTCGGAAGAGTACGGAAGCCGCGATACCGTTCAGGATTGCCAGAAGCAACAGAACGCCCCAGACGGAAGAAGGGTAATCAAAGCGCAGGGTTCCGCGCGATAACGAAACGGCGCAGCATATCAGCAGTTGCGTAAGCAACAGGTAAAAAACCATCACGAAAGCCGGCGTCTTCTTTATTTTTTGCGCCAGTAGAATAATGTACAGGGAATACGTCAGAGAGGACAGCATCGCGCAGGATATTCCGACGATGTTGCCCGTGGGATTCTCCAGAAGAAAGAAGGCGGTTCCGGCCAGACAGGCGAACAAACCCATCGTGACGCGCCTGCCGACAGGCGTGCGGTAGAACAGCCAGGACAGAAGCGTTACGATGATGGGATACAGGAAATGCAGGGTCGTCGCCGTTCCGCAGGGGATCCAGATATACGAGGAGATCAGCAGCAGGTTGGTCGCGGTTATCAGCACCCCCAGCGCCAGGAGGCTCAACCTTTCGCCTTTGGGCACGAAGAGCGACCGGTTATAACGAAAAGCCAGAGCCGCCGACGGCAGCAGGGCCAGAGCGGATAAGAAAAACTCGAACGTGACCTGATCCATTCCGCCATCCAGACAGATGCGCGCAAACATGGGGGAAAGTCCGTATATGATTGCGGAAGCAATGATTAGGATATAGCCGGTCTTCCTTTTCCGGCCCGCGCGGAACGCTGTTGTAGACATAATAACTCTGCTCTTTCTGTTTGCGGTACGAAAACCCCGCGAAAAAGAAAGGCCTTCGGCGTTGATGCGCCGAGGCCTTCCCGGAATCGCACGGAGCGTGGAACCGGCGGTTACCCGGCCGTTATTTTCCCACTAAATAGGCTTCCATGGACGCCTGCAGCTGCGCATCGGCTTCTTCCGGCGTAATGGTCAGGCCGAAAAGTTCCTGGCAGGTGCTCTGGTGCACGTTGGAGACCGCGGGCGGCAGATACTGATCGTACCAAAGCTGGATGGTGGAAGCGTTCATCGCCGCGTCCAGAATCTTCTTGGAAAGACCGTCGGAAACCAGATCGCCTACGTTCTGCACGGGGGGAAGATACCCGTCGTCCACCGCGGTCTGAATCGCATCGTCGTCATAATAATGGGAGCAGAGCTCGAAGGCGGCGTTCAGCTTATCGCCGGTGCAGTTGAAGGACAGGAAGCAGTCGCCGACCGTGCCGATCTGGATGGACGTATCTGCGGAGGAACCGTCGACCGCGGGGAAGGGGAACCATCCGACCTTTTGGAAGAAGTCCGCGCTGTCTTCGGCGATCGTGGAAGTTGTCCACGAGCCTTGCAGCATCATGGCGGCAGTCTGCTGGTAGAACAGCTGTTTATCCTGCCCGTCGTCGAAGCTCAGGCTGTTGACGCCTTCGGGGAAGTAGCCCTTGTTGACCCATTCCTGAATCTTCGTGCCTGCATATTTGAAGCATTCGTCCTCAAAGCTGCCTGTGCCCGCGTAGGCCGCGTTGAAGGGCTCCAGCCCGCCGTACCGGGTGGCCAGCCCCATGAAGTACATCGAGCCGGTCCACTTGGAGGCGTTCGCCAGGGCGAACGGCGTGATCTTGTTGGCTACGAAGGTATCGCAGATCGCTTCCAGCTCGCTCAGCGTCGTGGGCTCTTTCAGACCGTATTGGGCAAAAAGGTCTTTGTTGTAGTAGATGCCTTCGATTGCGATGTTCAGGAAAGGAACGGCGTATACCTCACCGTTCACGCTCCCCTGTGCGAGCCCGGAAGCCATCACTTTCTGATCCAGGCCGTAAGTCTTCACCATGTCGGTCACAGGCTGCGCGAACCCTGCGTTGATGTACTCAATCAGGGGGCCGCCGGTCCAGTTGGTATAAATATCGGGGCATTCGCCCGAGGACATGGCGATCGTCAGCTTTTCCTTGTAATTGTCCGTGGGATAGTTAATCAATTCGGCGGTATAGCCGCTCTTTGTGGTCGCGTTAAAGGTGTCCACCGCGTTTTGCAGGATCGTTGCGTCGGGCTCCGACGTTCCGATACTCCAGAACGTGATCGTTTTATCGTCGTCGGCCTGCGCCGCGCCGATGCCTACGATCATCGTGGCAAGCATAGCCACGCAGGTAAGCAGCGAAAGAAGTTTCTTCATACCGTAATCCTCCATTTACTTGTCGGTTTGATGCATGAGCGTCTTATTGTTCCGGTACAATTCGCCGTACTGCCTTTTCCGTATTTCGTACACCGCTTTGTTTTCCCTGTTCGGGTGGAAAACCCGCTCCATTCGGACGACGTTCTTCAGAGCATCATACCCTGAAAAACGGCCCGTGCCGATGCCCGCGATCAGCGCGTCGCCGTAGCATGCGCCCGTTGTAACGTCCGGTTTGCCGATGTCCAGCCCCGTTACGTCCGCCATGATCTGCAGCCAGGCGGGGTTTTGCGCGCCTCCGCCGGTGCACACGACGTTACGTACGCGCATACCGTGTTCCCTGAGAATGTCCAGGTATTGCGCCGTGGCGTAAGCGACGGACTCCAGCGCGGCGCGGCAGACGTGGTCCCGCGTATGGTGGAGCAGAAGGCCGTATATCAGTCCTTTCGCCTGCGGGTCCTGAATGGGCATGCGTTCCCCCGCAAAATACGGCAGCACGATTACGCCGTCGCTTCCCGCCGGGATGGCCGCGGCTCTTTCGCCCATCACGGCGTACGGATTTTCGCCTCCTTTCTTTTCGGCAGGCCCGGCCTGAACCGCACCGTTTTCCCCGTAACCCTGCGCGTGAACAAGGTCCGCGTACATATTGTCCCGCAGCCACTGCGTCAGGTTGCCGGCCGCGTTGGTGCCCCCTTCTACGGAAAACGTTCCGGGTACGATATAGCGCCCGCAGGACAGCCGGGGGTCCGCGATCCGCTTTCGGCAGCAGTAGATCAGGTAGCAGGTGGACCCCAGCTGGATCATCATATCCCCCGGGGACACTACGCCGACGCTGATTGCTTCCGCGCCGGAGTCGTCCGTTCCGGTCACCACCGGAACGCCTTCCGGGATTCCCGTCTGCCGGGAAGCTTCTTTCGTAATCACGCCCACAAGGTCCGCCGTGCCGCACGCGCGGGCAAGCCTTGAGGGGTCGATGCCAAGTTCCTCGCAGTTGTTGCGGTCGATCGAAAAACGCGAGTCGTACAGCGGCGCAAAAGAAGAAGTTAAAAACCGGTCGATCACGTATTCGCCCGTCAGCTTGGCGGTCAGGTAGGAGGACGCCGTAAGGAAACGGCATGCTTCTTGAAAGGCGTCCTTGCGATGGTTCTTCAGCCACAGGATCTTTGGAACGCAATCCGAGCTATTGAAAGGGCGCCCCATCAGCTTCTCCATGCGGCTTTCCCCGTAGAAGCGTGTAAGGGCATCCGCTTCTTCCATGGCGCGGGAGTCGATGCCGTAAAGGATCGCCTTGCAAAGCGGTCGGCAATTCCCGTCCACGGGCACCACGTCGCAGCCGAGTGCGCTTACGCCTACGCACGCGATTGCCCCGGGGTCGACGGCCGATTTCCCCAACAGTTCTTGCGTAAGGGCACAGACGTCTTTCCACCAGATGTTTTCGGCATCCTGTTCGTAGTAACCCGGCTGCGGGTTTTCAACCTCGTGGTTTACGGCCGCCGAGGCGCATACGCGCGCGTCGTCGTCGATCAGCACGGCTTTGGAGCTGCCTGTTCCCACGTCGATCCCCATATAATAACGCAATTCCGTCTCACCCTGTATTCTCTGTCGATAGGGCCCGTCTCGTCATCCGCGCCGCTTCGGCAACGCGGTAAGCAGCTTTCATTATAGCAATGCATAATGGATGTTATATAGAGAAAACTATCCATTTTATATAAATCGCTACGCTCTTTTCCTGTCAAAGGCGATTTGGCATGTTAAAAGAGGGAAAAATCTATAATATTTTATTCATGTTGGTGAAGTAAATTGACTTTCCCCACCACGGTGCCTATGATTGAAAAAAATGGAGACGAAAGGGGAATGCGTACATGGCGACGACGTTGAAAATGGATCGGTTCGCCGCCATGAACCTGATCTACTCGCGCTGCGAAACGAAGGCGTTCTTGGATTCCGTGCAGCGCCTGGGCCTGTCGAATATCGAGCTGTGGACGGAGATCCCTCACTTTTACGAGCAGGACCCGAGCCTCTCCGACGCGGCGGCGCTCCGGAAGGAGATCGAACGGAGAGGACTGAAACTGGTCTGCTTCATACCGGAGCAGTGCACGCTGCCGTACAATATCGCTTCGCCGGACCGTTGCGTGCGTCAAAGGAGCGTGGAATACTACGTGCGGCATATGCGGATCGCCGCCGAGTTCGGCGCGGAAAAAGTGCTGCTGACGCCGGGCTGGTACCCGTGGGACAAGCCCACGCGGGACGGATGGGAATATTCCGAGGACTCGTTGCGCCGTGTCCTGCCGGAGGCGCAAGCCTGCGGCGTATCGCCGGTGCTGGAGATCCTTCAGCCCTGCGAAAGCAACCTGATGTACGATTTGCCCACCACGCGCCGGTACGCGGAGCGGTTTTCCGAAGACGAGCTTAATTTCTGCATCGATACCGTGCCGGTTTGCCTGGCGGGAGAAACGCTGGCGGATTACTTCCGCCTGCTGGGCGGCAGACTGAGGCACGTTCATCTGATTGACGGCACGCCGACCGGCCATTTGGTGCTTGGGGACGGAAACCAGCCGCTGCGTGCCCATCTCAACGCGATGCGCGCCTATGGCTACGAAGGTTTCATCACCCTGGAATTCGGAGCCCGGGCCTACCTGACGCAACCGGAGTTTCATATGCGACGCGGCCTGCGTTTCCTGCGCGGGCTGCTGGACGATGGGGAGGGCGATTGATGATGGCGGAAGGGAACGTCGTCCTTTCCGATGACTTCGGGCTGAAGATGGACCCGGAGACATGGCTGCCCTGGTATTCGGCGTGCGGGATAAGCCGGATGGATTTTCTTGCCGCGTCGCCGCTGTACTCAAGGTTCGATTGCCGGGACGGCGCGGCGCGGCGCGCCGCCTTGACGGCCTGGCGGAAGCGCCTGGCCGGAGCCGGGCTTTCGGTGTTCTCCTTCACGCCGGAACAGAGCGGGTATCCGTTCAACCTGAGCGATACCAACGCGGAAACACGCCGAAGAAGTTTGCGCTATTATCTGGATTCTCTGGACGATGCCGCCGCGCTGAGGGCCGAGTACCTGTCGGTCCATCCGGGGTGGTATACCCTGGAGGAAGGATGGCGGGATGCTTTCCACTGCCTTGCGGAGGTTATCCCGCCGCTTGCGGCCCGGGCGGAAGCCGTGGGGGTGGGGTTGCTTGCGGGGGCTTCCGACGATATGGGGACCAACGTCGTCGGGGACTGCCGTAGCGCCGCGGCTCTTTTTGAGGAAGCGGGTACCGGCGCGCTGTCCCTGGCGCTGAACGCGGCGTTGCCCGAAACCCGGGGCGAGCGTTTCCGCTGGTACCGGAACACTTTCGGGCCGCGGCTGGTATGTCTGGACGCCACGTTAAGCCGTACCGAGCTGGCTTCCGCCGGTTTCCGGGCTACCGCGGATACCGCAACGGCCCTCGGCCTGCCGCTTCGGCTGCATGTCGCGTTCGCCCCCGCGACGCGGCGGGCGGAGACGTGCGAGGCCGACGTTGAAACGATCGTGACCGAAACAATTAAGCGCATGGAAATGAGTGATGAGGAAGAATGAAGAGGCAAAAAGCAACCACGCTGTCCGCCCAACTGGGGGCCGAAGACCGGAGAGCGTCTTTAATCCTGACGTTTCCCGCGGTATTGATCCTTCTGGCGTTTATCGTCTACCCCATCTTCGATTCCTTCGGCACCAGTTTGCTGAAATGGAACGGCATTTCCGCCGAAAAGCAGTTTATGGGCCTCGGCAATTGGCAGGCGTTGATCACCGACAGCGTTTTTTGGAAAGCTTTTTTGAACAACATTGAAATTATGGTGTTGTCCATCCTGATCCAGCTTCCCTTCGCGCTCCTGCTGGCCACGTTTCTCAACGTCGCGGGCCACAGGGCGAAACCCCTGAAATGCCTTTGGTTTATCCCGATGCTGATGTCGTCCGTGGCCGTCGGCTTTCTGTTCAAGTTCGCGCTTTCCACCACGGACGGGATTTTCACCACGCTGTCCATGATGACGGGCGGCGGCCGGATCGACCTGCTGGGCAGCAATACGAGGGCCTTGCCTACGGTGATCGGCGTTATCTGCTGGCAGTTCATCCCTTATTATATGATCTTCTTTCTGGCGTCCTATTCGACGATCGACAAGTGCCTGTACGAAGCCTCGATGATCGACGGGGCGACCAAACCGAAGTACTTCTTTTTTGTGGCCCTTCCCCTGCTGAAACCGTATATCCGCAACGCCGCGATCCTTTCCATGGTGGGTTCGCTTAAATACTTCGATCTGATCTACGTGATGACCGGCGGCGGGCCGGGAACCTCCACCGAGCTGATGGCCACCTACATGTACCGGCTCTCGTTTCGGGAATTCAACATGTCCTACGGTTCCACCGTGGCGTCCGGTATGCTGATCGTTATCACGCTGTTCGCGGCGCTGACGATGAAGCTTACGACGAGAAAGGAGGATTAGGTGATGGAAAGGATACGAAAGCCCTCCTCCGTTTCCAGCCGCGTCTGGTGGACGGTTGCCGGCGTGTTTGCCGCCGTCTGGACGGTCATTACCGTTTTTCCCTTCATTTTCATGGTGTTGAACTCCTTTAAGGAACAGTTTGAAATCCTTACGGAAGGCGTTTTCTCCTGGCCGCAATCTTTCTACGTCAGGAATTACGCCACGGTTTTCCAAAAGGGTATCGGGCTTTATTTCTGGAACAGTATCATCGTCTGCGCGGTTTCCGTCGCGGTCGCGCTGATGGCTTCGGCCTGCGCCGCGTATCCCATCAGCCGTCTGCATTTCAAGCCGAACCGTCTTCTGATGCTGATGGTCATCGCCTGTATGTCCATCCCCGTACATGTTACGCTGATTCCCATTTTCAAAATGGCGAAGGCGGCGGGCACTTACGATACGCTCTGGAGCCTGATCGGCCCAGATATCGCCTTCGCGCTGCCGATATCCATCTTTATCCTGGCGGGCTTCATGGAAGGCATCCCCAGGGAACTGGAGGAAGCAGCCGAGATCGACGGCTGCGGACGCATCCCCACGTTTTTCCGGATCATTCTCCCGCTGTCTCAGCCGAGCCTGGCAACGCTTGCCATTTACAACGGCGTGGAGATCTGGAACGATTTCATATTCTCCTATACGCTTACGCAATCGTTGAGAAGCCGTACGCTTCCCCTGGCGATCTGGGATTTTCAGGGAAGGTACAGCATGAACGCTCCCATGGTCATGGCGGTGCTGACGATCTCTTTTCTGCCTATGCTGGCGCTGTTTATTCTGTTTCAGGATAAACTGATGGAAGGGATGACGTTGGGCGCGGTAAAAGGATAGCGGAGGCGGCCTATGACCGGGGACGAACGCCGGCAAGGAGAGCGTATGGGGAAGATTTTAAAGCAGATCACACGCGTGGTGACGGTGAAAAGGCTGGATAAGAAAATATGGATGTTCTTTGTGATCTCCATTATCGTCATCTCCGCGACCGTCACTGCGGTAACCCTGTCCATGACCACGGCGACCGTGATCACCAACCGGCGCGACCTGGCGCTGCAGCAGATCGAAGTGCTGAACCGATCGGTCAAAAGCAAGCTGGATACGATCCTGAACCTTGAACTGGGCATTGCCATGAATCCGCTGGTGCAGGAATACCTGGGCGTGGACAACGTGAGCCGGTACGGACAGGTCAACGATCTGCGGGCGCTGCTGCAGCTGGTAATCGACGGAAACCCCACCATCGATTCCATCGTGCTGTTTGGCAAAGGTGACGATACGCGGCTTTTTTACCGTTCCGCCAACTCCGTTTATAACATGGAACGGCGCATTATGGAGAAATACCCGGACGCCGTTGAAACGGGCCACTATCATACGCGCCTGCTGTACGCGGAGGACATCGTTCCCCACGGCTTCGATACGCTGACCATGTATATGCCCGTTTACAGTACGTCCCGCCTGAACCGTCAACTGGGCGTGATGGCCATCAACTTCAACTACGATCTCCTGACGCGCACGGAGCCGTCCGACGGCGGGCTCAACATCAATATCCTTTTACTGGACCGTGAAAACCATCTGTTCCTGTCCGACAATCAGGGCGAAGCGGACCAGAACGCGAAAGACCTGCCCGGCGTGCTGGCAGCCGCCGAACAAAGCGTGGTTCTCAACCGGGTCCTTTATGTTCGTCATGAGGTCAGCCGGTGGAACCTGACGCTCGTCGGGTGCATCAACAACGACGATATCCTGAAGGAAAACGTAAAAATCGTCATGCTGGTTTTACTGATCGTAGCGTTCCTGCTGATCGGCTTCTTCATCGCCGGATTCCAGATCGTCAAACGGCTGTACGACCCGATGAACCGCCTGGTTGGCGCGATGGACAGGATCAATCTGGACAATATGACCGACAGCCTGCCCACGGACAAGATGGGGGAGGATTTTCACACGGTGGCCGTGGGTTTCAACAAGATGATGCGGCGGCTGAAAGACGCCATGGAGACGATTAAGAACGAACGGGCGTTGATTGAAAGGTTACGGTTCTCCGCGCTCCAATCCCAAATCCAGCCGCACTTTCTGTACAACACGCTGGAAAGCATACACTGGCAGGCGCTGGCCGTACAGAACCGCGAGGTTTCCGAAATCGTGAAGGCGCTTGCCTCTTACTACCGGGTGGTACTGAGCAACGGGGAGGACATCATCCCGCTGGAGCAGGAACTGCTGCACGTTCGCAACTACGTAACGATTCAAAACCTGCGCTACGATCACATCATAGAGTTCGGCGTGGACGTGGAGGAGCGTTACCTGGCTTACCGCCTGCCCAAAATTACCCTGCAGCCGCTGGTGGAGAACGCCATTTGCCACGGTATCCGCGTCTGCGACGGACAGCGCGGCCGCGTAAGGATAGCCGCGCTGGAAAAGGACGGCGTGCTGAAACTGACGGTGGAGAACACGGGGAGAAGCCTGAGCGCGGAGGAAACGGAGGCCCTGAATGCGTCCCTGCAGAGAGCCGACGTTTCCGCCGGGTACGGCATCAGCAACGTCAATAAACGGTTGCAGCTGGAATTCGGTATGGAATACGGCCTGCATTTCGACGCGCGGGACGGCGGCGACGGCGGCATGAAGGTCACCGTTACGTTGCCGCCCGTTGGGGAAACGGCGGACGGAGAGGAGGCGCGCCATGAGAAAAGCGATTATTGTCGATGACGAAAAGCTGATCCGTCTCGGAATCCGCAACGCGATCCCATGGGAGAAAATCGGCATCGATCAGGTATTCCTGGCGGCAAGCGCCACGGAGGCGCTTCGCCTGATTGCGGACAACAGGCCGGAAATCATGATTACCGATATCAACATGCCGGAGACGACCGGGCTGGAACTGATTCGTCTGGCGCGCGAACACGTGGAGAACATGCGGATCATCATGCTGACGGGGTACGATGATTTTACATATGTTCGCGACAGCCTGCGTCTGCACGTGGACGATTTTTTCCTGAAGCCCGTAGACGAGGACGAGCTGATCAAATCACTGGAGAAGATGGTGCGCCAGCTGGAGGAGGAGAACCGGCAAAAGGTGCTCGCCACCCTGTCCAGCGCTTCCTACCACGATAAGGTGGAACAGGTGCTTCGCCGAATGATCCACGGCAAGGTAACCCGGGAGGAGGCGGAAGCTTTCTTCGCCCGTTACGGGCTTAGGGACGATGAACCGCTGAAGGTGTTGCTGCTGGTTCCGCCGGTGCGGCTTTCCGCCCGGGACGACATCAACCTGGCGGAATACGAGATCCGCGAGATCGCCGGGGGATTCGTGGACGCTTCCAAAGGGGAGTTCGCTTTCAGCGACGCCTGCGGCAACGTCGTGATGATCCTGAAAAAGGGGCGGGACGTACAGGCTTTTTCCGCCCGCCTGAGGCAGATCGGCAGCGTGCTGGATATGGAGTCGCGCTCTCCGCCGCAGCTGATCGCAGGCGGAACGGTCGGCAGTTACCGGAATCTGGCCGCCTCCTACAACGACGCGATGGAATTGAAACGCGAGAGCCGCAGAGAGGACGGAAGGGGGGAAAAACAGACTCGCAAAGAGCCGGATATTCCGGAATGGCGCAGTGACTTCGAAATTTTCAAACGGGGTATGATGGCCGAAGGCGACTCAGCGATCCCCGTTTTGGGCAAATATCACGCTTTCGTGGAAAAAGCGAAAGCCTGGAACCTGTCCGCCGAAGCGGTCGGCCGGTGCTGCTTTGAAATCGTCACGTCGCTTTATTATCAACGGTCGCAACAGTCGGCCGACCCCGTGGGCAACCTTCTGGACTCCTTTCTGGTCGCCATAGGGAATGCGGAGCGCAACGATATCTTCCAACTGACCGAGTGCTTTATCGAACGCCTTTTTCAAAAAACGGACGCCCGCGAAGCCGACGTCGTATCCAAAGCGAAAGTGCTGATCCACGAGCACCTTGCGGAAGGGATATCGGTGGCCAGCATCGCGGAACAGCTTTACGTAACACCGAACTACTTTTCAAGGCTGTTCAAGAGCGTAACGGGGGAAGGCTGCAACGATTACATCGTCAGGATCCGAATCGAACAGGCGGAAAACCTGCTGGTGAACACCAACATGAAGATGGGGAAGATTTCGGAGCTGGTAGGGTATCGGGATTCCAATTATTTCTCCCTCGCGTTTAAGAAGCAAACGGGCCTGTCGCCCAAACAGTATCGTGAACAGCACCGAACCGCACAGAACGGAGATAATGATGGCTGAGTATATCAAGATCGATCACATCGACCAGCTTTACGCTATGCCCCCGTCGCGCCAGGAAGCCTTTAAAGCGCAGGTCAGGGACGCCGTGAAGGCGCACCCTTTCCGCCATATCGACACGGAATGGGGGAGGTTTAATGGCCTGCGCGCCGGACCGACGGAAGCCCGGCGCATGGCCGAAGCGCTGGTGAAAACCATGACGACGGAACAGAAGGTTAACCAGATGTCTGCGGATTACACCCCGGCGCAGAGCGAGTGCGCGTTTGAACGTTATAACTGCGCGCCGTATTACGCGGGTGAAGATCCGGCGCTGAACATTCCGGCGATCAAGTTTACGGACGGTCCCACCGGCGTCGTGCTGGGTTACGGTTCCACCGCGTTCCCCGTTTCCATGGCCCGCGCGGCCAGCTTCGATCCGGAGCTGGAAGAGGAAATCGGCGAGGCGATCGGCGTGGAGGGCAGGGCGCAGGGTGCGAACCTGTTCGGGGGCGTGTGCGTCAACCTTCTGCGCCACCCCGGCTGGGGCCGCGCACAGGAAACCTATGGGGAAGATCCGTATCTGCTGGGTGAAATGGGCTCGGCTCTGATCCGCGGCGTGCAAAAGCATATGATGGCCTGCGTTAAGCACTTCTGCGCCAACAGCATGGAAAACTCCCGTTTTCTTGTGGATGTGCGGATGAGCGAAAGGACCCTTCGGGAAGTTTACCTGCCGCATTTCCGGCGATGCGTGCAGGCAGGCGCCGCCGCCGTGATGAGCGCATATAACCGGTTCCGCGGGGAGTGGTGCGGCCACAACGCCTACCTTCTGCGCCACGTGCTGAAAGAAGAATGGGGTTTCCAGGGCTTCGTGATGTCGGACTTCGGCTACGGTATCCGCGGCACGGTGGAACCGGCGAACGCGGGGCTGGACCTGGAGATGAACAACACCCAGTTTTACGGCCGCCGGCTGACGGAAGCCGTGCGTGACGGCCTCGTGCCCGAGCGGACCGTAGACGAGGCGGCCGTACGTATCCTTGCCAAAAAGATCGAGTATGCGGGAATCGGCGGGGATCAAACGGAGTACCCGCCGGACAGGGTGGCCTGCCCGAAGCATATTGGGCTGGCCCGGCGCGCAGCGCAGGAATCCATGGTACTGCTGAAAAACAACGGCGTTCTCCCCCTCTCGCCCGAGCGGTGCCGGCGTCTGTTGATTGTCGGCGACCTTGCCAAAACGGGCGATATCGGGGACAGCAAGGGTTCTTCCGCCGTATTTCCCCCGTATGTGACGGATGTGCTTACGGGTATTCGCCGGGCGGCCGCCGGGGATACGAAGGTTGATTTTGCGCGCGGAGTCGTGGCCGACGAGGTGCGCAGCCGTGCCGCAGGGGCGGATGCCGTAGTGGTTTGCGCCGGGCTCACCCATTTGGATGAAGGCGAGTATTTTGAGGACAGCCGAGGTACCCACGTCGGCGGTGACCGCAAACATCTGGGGCTCCCGGAACAGCAGCTGGATATGATTGCCGCCGCCTGCGAGGGCAACCCGAACACGATTGTGGTATTGCAAGGCGGAAGTGTGGTAGACGTGACCCCTTTCAAGGACCGGGCCGCCGCCGTTCTGATCACGTGGTACCCCGGCATGGAGGGCGGCGGTGCCCTTGCGGATATCCTGTTCGGCCGCGCGAACCCCAGCGGCAAGCTGCCGGTTTCCATCTATCAGTACGAGCAGGACCTGCCCTATTTCGACCTGCAGGTGGAGAGCATACGGTACGGCTTCTACCACGGTTACTTTGCCGCCGACCGGTACGGCTGCAAGGTGTGCTATCCTTTCGGCTTCGGCCTCTCCTACACGCGGTTTACCCTGAGCGACGTTCAGGCGTGGCGTGACGACGGCGCGATCAACGCGGAGGCGACGCTTACCAACGCGGGGCCGTACGAGGGCGCGGAAGTCGTGCAGCTGTACGTGGGGTATCGGGGCTCCGGGGTGGAACGCCACATCAAGGATTTGAAAGGGTTCCGACGGGTTTCGCTCAAACCCGGAGAGACCATGAAGGTAAGCTTTACGGTAAAAACGGCCGATCTGGCGTATTATGACGAGCAAAAGCAGGACTGGGTGGAAGAGAATATCGGTTATGAGATTTACCTCGGCACCTCTTCGGCCTGCGAAGACCTGACCCGGGTGGAGGTATAACCTCGGCGGAACGCCTGAAAACGACGATCGTTCCATGCGCCTGTGCGCCGAATCGGGCATATGGACCGATAGAAAAACGGAGGGACATCATCATGAAATGGACGGAAGAGACTTTTAAAACCGGTAAACCGATCATCGCGCTGGTGCATTTGCAACCTTTGCCCGGCGACCCGCTGTACGACGCTCGGGGCGGCATGGACAAGGTGATCCGCATGGCCCGGGAAGACGTGGAAGCGTTGCAGAACGGCGGTGTGGACGGGTTGCTGTTTTCCAACGAATACAGCCTGCCCTATCTTAGCGAGGCGCCTAACGAGACGGTGGCTGCCATGGCCTATATAATAGGCGCGTTAAAACCGATCATCCGGCTGCCGTACGGCAACGACTGCATCAACGATGCCCTGGCGAGCATTTCACTGGCCGCCGCGACCGGTGCGGTTTTTACCAGAGGCGTATACCACGGTGCCTGGGCCGAAGCGCACGGCGTCAGCTTCGGCCGGGCGGGCGAAGCCTTCCGCCTGCGGCACAACCTGGGGTTGGATCATTTTAAACTCGTTTACTATCTCGTGCCGGAGTCGTCCTCCGATCTGGGGAACCGCGACCCTCTGGATGTGATTAAGCCGGTCGACTTTCTGGACCAGCCGGACGGTTATGCCGTTGCCGGGTATGTGGCCGGGCAAAAGCCGGATGTGAAAATATTGCAGAAGTGCCGTTCCGCCTTCCCGAACGCCGTGTTCTTTGCCTCCACGGGCGTAACGATCGACAACGTCGGGGATTACCTGCCTGTTTCGGACGGCGCGTTTATCGGAACGAGCTTTAAAAAGGACGGCCGATTCCGCAACCAGGTGGATGGGGAACGCGTACGTGCGTTTATGGAGAAGGTACGCTCCCTGCGCGGCTGATATCGCTTCCCGCCGATGGCCGGGTCCGGCGGCCAAACGCTGCCCAACCGGCTGTCGTACGGCCCAGAAATAACGGTGATGCCTAAGATGCCCCGGAAGCGAAAGCTTGCCGGGGCTTTTTACTTAGCCTACCGTTTTGCCTGCTGCGACCCGTCAATATACGTACATCAATGGACATAAGTGACCGATATTCATATAAGAAAACCGCCTGAAACGGCATGTTTCAGGCGGTTTTAATGGTACGCCCGGTGCGGTTCGAACGCATGGCCTTCAGAGTCGGAGTCTGACGCTCTATCCAGCTGAGCTACGGGCGCA
>CAZCCZ010000010.1:32472-86549 GCA_964497495.1 uncultured Oscillospiraceae bacterium | reverse complement strand
CTGTTTCTATCCTATCACAGCTTGGAGGTTTACACAAAATGCGGGACGGTCTCATCTGTGCGGAAAATTGATCTGGCATTTCCAAAGCATACTTTGCAGGATGATTAGCACCGCCTCATTTCTAAAGATTCTGTAAAGCAAAACAGCACCTTTTATTCGCATCCTGTTTGCCTCGGGGCGCGAATGACGGTTACACCCTAACACGATTCTCTGTTTCAGAGTGCACCCATCCCCGATTGTATCAATAATATCAGCATTTTCCAGATTGGGACGTCAATCTCGATACGAGGTTGGCGTCCTTTTTACTGTATATGAGGGGAAACGGGCCATGTTTACTGTTTTCGTTTACATATTTCGTTAGTGATAAAGACTTTGGCAATATTCATTGCTCTTATCAGAGCATCAATTTGCTTGAGCTGAACCCTGTTTTCGTCATACTTAACTCGTACCTTCTCAGTTTTGCTAAGGATTGAAAGAATAGGAGGCAAGGCATTTTCCAAATCTGACAATGTAAACACATCAATGCTACTATCATTTTCTATCGAAGCTCTAGCGATATACAGTGCTTTTATTCTATTTCTTAATAGCGAATACTGTGCTGTTCCTTCTGAAAATGCCAATTGTGCCTTTTCACACTTGCGAATGGTAATGGATATGGTCTTTATCACAACATGTAGCTCTTCCTGTGAATAGTGATCCATTTCTCCCTCCTGAATATACCAACTGATTCTTACAATAATTGATATTACCATATATTCAGAACGTGTCAAATCCCATGATAATGTTTGATATACGTCGGATTTAGGTACTCACAATCCTCTCACGATTCTCCGTTTCAGAGTGCGCCCACCCCCGATGGTATCAACCATATCAGCATTTTCCAGAAACGAAAACCGCCCGCCAATCAGAGAAATCTGATCCGCGGGCGGTTTTCACAATACCGCGAATACGCATTTCATACGCTTTGGCCCGCGGTTTCGCCTGTCTCCCCCGCGTCGCTTGCCGATTCGCCCGCCGCCTGCGCACATGTCGCCGAAGCTTTGACGGGTCGTCCCGTTCGGGTTATCAATACTCCTGTAAACGATGCGGCAAGCACCTTCTTGCAAAGCCGTGAGGCCGGTGATGAATTACGGACTTGACGGCATTCTGTAATATCTCTATAATTAATAATGGTATCTTTCCGGGAAAGCTTTCCGCATTCTTCGGCCCTGTCCACCGAGGGGAACGGAACGTCCGCTGGACGTACGAAACGGTCATCCCGCGTATCGCCGACGTAAGCGAAGCGTCGCCGCGTCGGGCGGAGAGATCGGCTTGCGGCCCCACAGGTCAAAGGCAAACACGGCGACGCGTTGTCTGGCGTGCGAACGGGGCGGCGGGGCGTGCCGCCGAATACGGCGTGGGAGTGATTATTCTGCCGTAAACTTTTGTGGTTTCCGGCCTTGCAACGGGGCGGATGTTACGATAAAGCGCTCCGGCGCAATGGAAACGGATGGTATTTTTGTTGTTCAGCGAGGATTTATACCCTCCGCCGTCGAAACCCTTTTCCGTGCGGGTGCGCGGTCCCCGTACACCGTTCGCGGTATCGCCGGCTCGCTGTTTGAACCGACATATTTTATGATGATATTATAACGCTCCCGTACGCCTTTCTCCGTTCGACGCTCCCGCGCGACGCAACCGCGTCATGCCGTAACGATGCCTATGCGCTGTTGTACGGCATGATTATTACATCGCCGACGTAAGCGATACTCAAAATCGATGAATAGGTGTGACGATAGATGAAATCGCTGCGCAACATTCCTCAATTCAACTCTTTTTCGCGTTATAAACCGCTGATCTACGAGCTGGTCGTGCGGGATTTGAAAGTGAAGTACCGCCGAAGCTTTCTGGGCTATCTTTGGAGTCTGCTCAACCCCCTGCTGATGATGGTCGTGCTTACCTTTATCTTTTCCAAAATGTTCCGCTTCAACGTCGAAAACTATTCGCTGTACCTCATTTGCGGCCAAACCCTGTTTTCTTTTCTCAGCGAGAGCACGAACATGGCCATGCACTCCGTACTGGATAACTCGTCGCTGCTCCGCAAGGTATATATTCCCAAGTACATTTTCCCCATTTCTCGCGTGTTTTCGGCATTCGTAACGATGAGCTTCAGCATGGTGGCCATCATCATCGTCATGGCTTTCACCGGCGTTCCGTTTCACTGGGCCAACCTGATGGTGGTCGTTCCGCTATTTCTGCTGTTCCTGTTCTGTTGTGGAATCAGCCTGATGCTTTCGGCGGTCGCCGTCTATTTTCAGGATGTCATGCACCTGTACGGCGTGCTGCTGCTTGCCTGGATGTATGCCACGCCGATCTTCTACCCCCTCGAGGGCTTGCCGGATGACGTGGTGGCGGTTATCAGGCTCAATCCCATGTATCACTACATCACCTTTTTCCGCGAACTGATCATCTACGGCCGTATCCCGGAGGCAGGCACGTGGTATGTCTGTATCGCCTGCAGCTTTGGCTTGCTGGCCGTAGGTCTGTTCGTGTTCTGGAAATTGCAGAAAAAGTTCTATCTCCACATCTAGGAGGCCGCCGATGGAAGCACAGAATATCATCGAGTTTCAGGACGTTTCCATGCTTTTCAGCCTGTCCAAGGAAAAGAACGACACGCTGAAGGAGTTTATCATCAAAGCTTCCCAGCGAAAGCTGGAGTATCACGATTTTTACGCGCTCAAGAACGTCAGCCTGTCGGTGAAACGCGGCGAGTCCTTCGCGCTGATCGGGCGTAACGGCTGCGGTAAGAGCACGCTGCTCAAGCTGGTGGCGGGCGTTTACAGCCCCTCGTCCGGCAGCGTCGTCGTAGGCGGCAGCGTCGCGCCGCTGATCGAGCTTGGCGCGGGTTTCGATATGGATCTGACCGCGCGCGAGAACGTTTTTCTGAACGGCGCGGTGCTGGGGTTGTCCCGCAGGGAGATGAACGAACGCCTTCAGGGCATCATCGAGTTCGCGGAACTGGAAGAATTCGTCGACGTGCCGCTCAAAAATTACTCCTCCGGCATGATCGCGCGCCTCGGCTTCTCCATCGCCACCAGCGTGCAGGCGGATATCCTTGTGGTAGACGAGGTGCTTTCCGTAGGCGACGTGATGTTTCAGGAAAAATGCCAGGCGCGCATGGAAAGCATGCTGTCCGGCGGAACGACGCTCCTGTTCGTTTCCCACAACGGCGCGCAGGTGAAGAAGCTCTGCACGCGGGCGGCGTGGATCGACCACGGTCGCGTGCAGGAGATCGGCGACGCCACGGAAGTGTACCGGCATTACTTTGAATACAGCGAGGCGCACGCGTAAGCGTCCGCGTTTGATCCGGCAGAGAGGAGCAACGCATGTCCGCAGGCTTACAAACCGTTCCGATTCTGATGTGCGCCGACGAAAGCTACGCGCGGTATCTTCCGACGGCTTTGCTGTCTCTGGACCGGCATTGCGGCCCCGATACGCGTTACGAGGTTTCGGTCATGCGGACGCAGCCGTACGCCCGGGGCGTGCAGGAACCGCTGGACGGCGCGGCCCGGCTTTTACGGCATACGGACGTACGTTTTCTGGATATCGCGGACCGTTTCGCCCGGCTGCCGATCACCATCCCCTATATTTCCCACGCGACCTACTACCGCTTTCTGGCGGCCGAAACCCTTCCGGAATACGACCGTTGCCTTTATCTGGACGTGGATATCCTCGCGTGCGACGAGCTGACGGCCCTCTTTAACACCCCGATGGACGGCTGTTATATCGCCGGCGTGCCGGACGCGCAGCTGAACCGCACCCTTGCTTACCCCCGTAGCATCGGCATCGGGCGCGGCGAACCGTACGTCAACGCGGGCGTCCTGCTGCTGGATCTGGCGGCCTTCCGCGCCCGGCAAATGTCGCATACGCTCTTCACGCTTGCCCGAAAGCCCTATCCGTTGCAGGATCAGGACGTGATGAACGTTGCCTGCCGGGGCCGGATCCTGCGGCTGCCCTATCGCTACAACGTAATCGCCTCCCCCTGCCGCAGCGAGGAACCCGCCCGCGTCTATAGCAAGGAGGAGCTTGCGGAAGCGGCCGCCCGCCCCGCGATCCTGCATTACATGACCGACCAGAAACCGTGGAACTGCGTCGGCTCCTTTACGGACGCGTGGTGGGAGGAAAGCCGGGAAAATCCGTTCTACCGGCAGCTTCTGGACGATTATCCCGGCGCCGTGTCCCGGCGCATGCAACGGCAGATCGACGAGCTGAAGCGTTCGCGTTCCTACCGCATCGGGTATGCCGTAACTCTGCCCGCCCGCGCGCTCCGGCGCCGCCTGCGCGGCCTGTGAGGTGCGCTGCATGACGTGGGGAAAAGCTCTCTATCGACGTCTGCGCCCTGTGGCGTCCCGCGGGAAGGCGTTCTGCAAGCGCCTGTACGTGCGCTGCACCGGACGGGGACTCATTTACGACTGGCAGGACCTTCAGGGTTTCGATCCTGCCGACCAACCCGGCCTCGCGCCCGTCTGCCGCAGGTTCGACCCGGAAGCCGCGCCTCTGATCAGCATCGTTACGCCCTACTATAATGCCGACGCGTTCATCCGGCAAACCTTTCAATGCGTCGTCAACCAGACGTTCCCCTACTTCGAGTGGATCATCGTGGACGACGGCAGCACCGGCCCCGCGGCGCTGGAGACGTTGGAACGCCTCGGCCGGATGGACTCGCGCATCAAAGTATTTCATATTCCGCGGCAGGGGCCCGCGGCGGCCCGGAACGAGGCTATCGCGCGCAGCGCTGCGGACCTCCTGTTCCCGCTGGACGCGGACGACCTGATTGAGCCGTCCTATCTGGAGGTTCTGTACTGGGCAATGGACGCGCAGCCGGAAGCTGGCTGGGCGTACGCGGACAGTTGCAGCTTCGGCGAGCTCAACTTTCTGTGGTCCAACCCGTTTTTTTGGAAAACCATGAAGTATCAGAACTTGTTAAGCAACGCCGCGCTCATCCGCAAGCGGGTCCTCGCGGACATCGGGTTTTACGCGACCAGGCAGGCCCATTATCACGAGGACTGGTACGCGTGGCTCCGCATGATGGCGCGTGGCGTTTTTCCCGTGCACGTTCAGGGGGAAGCGCTGTTTTGGTACCGGCGCAAGCCGCATGGCGAAATGAAGACGGTGGAACAGCAGGTGCGCCGCAGCAACCGGCGGCTGATCGCCCAGGCGGCGCGGGAACTCAAACGCCCCGTATACGCGATCGAGTATCCCTTCGACGAAACGACGCCCGTTACGGATTTTGAATGCTCGGCCTGGCCGCTTACGCTGAAGGACGACGCCGCCCGCCGGGGAGCGCTTTGGCTGATCGACCGGATGGACGACGATTTCCAGAGCGCTCTGAACCGCGCCCTGGCGGCGGAACCGGGCGTCGCGGGCGTGATCGTATTGCACGGAAAACCGCGGGACTGGCGGCAGGCCCTGCGCCGCAGGATCCCCGACTATTTCGTGCTGGACCGGTTCCTGCCGGAAAAACGATGGACAGCCTTCGTGAGTTACTATAAAATGACAAGGGCTGTGAAAAGCGTGGTGCTGGACGACCGGCTTGCGTCCCTCCTGCCGTGGTTGCGGTCGGCGTTTCCCGATTGTTCGTTCGTCCCCTCGGGGGCATGGATCCGTACGGCCGCAGGGCCGGGAGTGAAAGCCGATGTTTGATTATCAAGCCAAACCGGGGCAGGCCCTTTCCGGCCGCATTACGACGCCTTCGGAGAAGCCTCTCGTTTCCGTAATCATGCCGTTCTACAACGCCGCGGCGTATTTTGAAGAGTCCTTCAACAGCCTGCTGAACCAGACCTTTCCATGGTTCGAGTGGATCCTGATGGATGACGGGAGCACCGACCCCGCCTCGCTCGAGTTACTGAGCGCCCTGCCCGCCCGGGACGGGCGCATCCGCGTGTTCCACCGAGAGAACGGCGGCGCGGCCGCCGCACGCAACGAAGCGGCGGCGAAAGCGAGAACGGACCTTCTTCTGTTTTTCGACGCGGACGATCTAGTGGAAGAAAACACGCTGGAGATGCTTTATTTCGCCCTGCTGCGGCACCCGGAGGCCGCGTGGGCCTATACGGACATCGTTACCTTCGGGGAAAAGGAATACCTCTGGCAGAAAAATTTCACCTCGGACGTTGAGAAGCGCGAAAACGTCGTGTCCGTCTGCTCCCTCGTGCGCCGGGAAGCCTTCGAAAAGGTCGGGGGCTTCTCCGTCGTCGGCCGCTTCTTCAACGAGGACTGGCACCTGTGGCTTAAAATGCTTGCGGAGGGCTACGCGCCCGCGCACGTGAAGCAGCTTTCGTTCTGGTATCGGCGTCTGCCCTCGGGCGGGCTGGCGGCCATGGCGAACGACCCCGCAGCCGCGGAACGCAACAGACGCGCGATCCGGGAGGTTGCCGGCAAAGTGCCCGGCGGGGTGGAAGCCGTTCGTTTCAAGGGTATACGCAAACGGGAATTCACCGGGCCGGAACGCTGGCCCTGGGACCGAACGCTGCCGTACCGGACGGAAAAGATCCGCGTTCTGATGCTGATTCCCCATATGGTGTGCGGCGGCGCCGACCTTTTTAACCTGGATATCCTCAACCATCTGGACCGGGAACGGTACGAGATCGGCGTGATCACGACGCTCGCGGATGATGACGACTGGGAGCAGCGGTTTCTTCGGGCCGCCGGCGACGTGTTTCCGCTGCACGCGTTTCTGGACGTCGAAGACTGGCCCGCGTTCGTGGCGTATTACATCCGTTCCCGCGGTGTGCAAATCGTAATCAACCTGAGCAGCTATCACGCGTACTATTGGTTCCCGTGGCTCAGGGCGGAATTCCCGGACGTCGTCCTGACCGACTGCGTACACGCCGAGAGCGATTACTGGCTCAGCGGCGGCTACCCCCGCATATCGGGCGCCATGGCGGACGTTCTGGAGAAAACCTTCGTAACCAACGATTTTACCCTGCGCGCCATGATCGACCGCTACGGGCGGACCGCCGAACAGCTCCAGCCCGTGTATACCGGTATCGACGAGAAGCGGTTCCGGCCGGACGCGGACGCGCGCAGGGCCGTGCGCGAAAAGTACGCGCTGTCCGACAGGCCCACGGTGCTGTACCTGTGCCGCATCTGCCCCGAAAAGCGCCCCTTCCTGATGCTCAAAATCGCGGACCGCGTGCGCCGGGAGATACCCGACGTATGTTTTCTGGTCGTCGGCGAGGGCGAGCAGTACGAACCGGTGCGGATGGCCGCCCGTTCGATGGGCCTGCAGAAGACCGTGCAGTTCGCCGGTTCGGTGCCCGACCCCGCGCCTTTTTACTGTGGCGCGGACGTATTTCTGCTTTGCTCCATCAAGGAGGGCCTTTCCATTACCACGATGGAAGCGCTGTCTTCGGGACTGCCGATGGTCAGCGCCGCCGTGGGCAGCCAGTACGAACTGGTAGACAGCGAAACCGGGCGCCTGATTCCCTGCCTGCAGGACGCACGCAGGGATTTCGACGCGCGCGCCTTCCCCGACGAGGAAGTACAGGCTTACGTCGACGCCGTCGTTACCCTGCTTAAAGACCCGCGGGAGCGGGAAACGCTGGGGCGGAAGTGCCGCGAAAAGATTCTGCGGGGCTTCACCAGAAGCATCACCATGGATACGTTGGACCACTCGTTCCAGACGCTGCTGACGGATTCGCAGGCGTTTGCCCGACGCAAGGCGGTCTGCCGTGCGGTAGGAGCGCTCCCGGGCATTCAACGGGAACTTTCCGCGCTCTATACGGAATACGTGGCGCAAGCCGGGTTTTGCGATCACCTGCTGTACAAGATCAACACGGTCAAGCGCGTGGTAAATATGAAGCCGGAAGGCCGCATCGCGCTGAAACGCTACGTGAAAAAACATCTGTCCCCGGGTTCCTTCTTCCGGAAGATCCGCGACAGGTTCCGATAACCCGCAGGTGGCGGCGCGGCTTTCCCGCCCCCGCAACCCGGGTGCCCGCTTCCGTCAACGGCGCGCGAAACGGGTTTACGGGGAGTTTACAGGCCGGGAAGAAGGCAAACGCGGCCTTGCCGGCGAATCATCCAACTGCGCGGAACTGCCGGCTGTGCGAGAGGCGCCGGGAATCCGTACGGGAACGTAAAAGGAGTGACGGCCATGGGCCTTTACGACGGCAGGAAGGTGCTGGTAACCGGCGCGGACGGTTTTATCGGTTCGCACCTGGTGGAATGCCTCGTAAAAGAAGGGGCGGAAGTCCGCGCGCTGGCGCAGTATAATTCCTTCAATAACTGGGGGTGGCTGGAAGACGTCGGCTGCCTGAACGACGTGGAAGTCGTCTGCGGGGACGTGCGGGACGGCGCATACTGCCGTACGATCGTCAAAGACCGGCAGATCGTTTTCAACCTTGCGGCGCTCATCGCGATCCCCTACTCCTACGTCGCGCCCCAAAGCTACGTGGACACCAACGTGAGCGGCGCGCTCAACGTCTGTCAGGCGGCTCTGGACTGCGGCGTGGAAAGGGTGGTGCAAACCTCCACCAGCGAGGTGTACGGCACCGCGCAGTACGTGCCGATCGATGAAAAGCACCCTCTGCAGCCGCAATCGCCTTATAGCGCCAGCAAGATCGGCGCGGACGCCGTCGCGATGAGCTTCCACAACGCCTTCGGCCTCGGGGTGACGGTCGCGCGGCCGTTCAACACCTATGGGCCGCGCCAGTCCGCCCGTGCCTTCATCCCGTCCGTGATCACGCAGATCGCCGGCGGCATGAAACAAATCAGGATGGGCGACGGCCGCCCCACGCGCGACCTGAATTACGTGCTGGACACCTGCGCAGGCTTTGTGCGGCTGGGCGTCTGCGCGGACGCCGACGGCGAGACCGTCAACATCGGTTCCAACTTTGAAATCAGCGTTTCGGACGTCGTCGGGAAAATCAAGAAGCTGATGAACGCGGAGGACGTGGAGATCGCCGTCGATCCAGCGCGTATCCGCCCGGGCGGAAGCGAGGTGTTCCGCCTGCGGTGCGACAACCGGAAAATCCGCGAGCTCACGGGCTTCTCGCCGGAATACGGTCTGGATCAGGGGCTGGCGAAGACCGTCGAATGGTTCCGTGATCCCGCGAACCTTCGCAAATACAAGGCGGGGATCTACAATGTGTGACGAAAAGGTAGCGGTCATTCTGGCGGGCGGTCAGGGTACGCGCCTGCACCCGTATACCCTTTCCATGCCCAAACCGCTGGTGTCCGTGGGCGATTACCCCATTCTGGAGATCATCATCCGCCAGCTTCGCCGCGACGGCTTCACCCGGATCATCCTGGCCGTCAACCACATGGCCTCCATGATTCAGGCCTATTTCGGAGACGGCGGAAAATTAGGCGTTTCTATTCGTTATGCGCTGGAGGAGAAGCCGTTGGGCACCATGGGCCCGTTATGGGCGATGCGCGACCTGCTGCCCGATCGTTTTCTGGTCATGAACGGGGACGTGCTGACCGATCTGCGCTTCGACGCTTTCCTTCAGGCGCATGTCCGCTCGGGCAGAATCTTCACCGTCTCGGCTTTCCGGCGCGACCATCGCGTGGATTACGGCGTGCTTCACGTTGACGGCCGCGGCCTGCTCAACGGGTTTGAGGAAAAACCGCTGTTGCATTATACCGTCAGCATGGGCGTGTACGCACTGGACAAGCGCGTGCTTTCCTATATTCCGCAGGACACCAGTTTCGGCTTCGACCACCTGATGCACCGGCTGCTGGAGGCCGGGGAGGACGTGGGCGTGTCCGTGTTCGACGGATACTGGAACGACATCGGCCTTCCCAGCGATTACGAACGCGCCAACGAGGACATGACGAATATGAAGGATAAGTTTTTACGATGAAAATACTCGTTACGGGCGCCCGGGGGTTCATCGGCAAACGGCTGTGCGCCGCGCTTGCCGGCGAGGGGTACGAGGTGATTCCCTTCGATCTGGCGGAAGGCGACCTGACGAAGCCAGACGCGCTGGCGAACGTCCCGGCCGCGGATATGGTTTATCATTTGGCAGCCGTCGTTTTCGTGCCGAAAAGCTGGGAAGACCCGTACACGTGCTTTCACATCAACCTGATGGCGACCGTTACCGTGCTGGAATTCTGCCGGAGAACGAAGGCCCGGCTGGTGATGATGAGCACGTATATCTACGGCGAGCCGCAGTACCTTCCCGTGGACGAACGGCACCCCATCCGGCCCGTAAGCCCCTACCACCAGAGCAAAATCCTGGCCGAGCAGCTTTGCGGTTATTACCACGAGGTTTTCGGCGTGGACGTGCTGGTGTGCCGCCCGTTCAACCTCTACGGATACGGGCAGGACCCGGCGTTCCTGCTGCCGAAGATCATGCGGCAGGCGCTGGACCCGGAACAAAAAGAGATCGTGGTTTTCAACCTGAGCCCCAGGCGGGACTATATCTACGTCGACGACGTGATCCGCGCGCTGGTGCTGGCCTGCGGACGCGTACAGGGATTTCAGACGGTCAACATCGCCACGGGCGTGTCCGTCAGCGTACGGGAGGCCATCGAAACGATCCTGCGCGTCACCGGTCAAAACAAACCTTACCGGGAAACCGGGGAGGCCAGAAGCCGGGAAATATCCGACTGCTACGCGGACTGCTCCACGGCCGAGCGTTTGCTGGGCTTCCGCGCCCGGTACGACCTGGCGGCGGGCGTGGCCGCGTGGCTGAAAGAACTGCCCGGCTCCTGACGGTGCCCGCCGCGTGGAAAGCCCGTTAACTTCCGGCTTCGCGCCCGCGCGACGCCGGAAGTTTTCATTATCCCGTTCAGTACGCGTATCGCGGCGCCCGCCTCCCCCGCCCGCGTAACGCCGCCGTACCGGGCCGGATTCGCGGTAGCTGCCGCATCCCGGCGGAGTATAGCCGCGAGGAAGGGCACAAAATCTCTTTACATCCGTTGCCGCGCGATGCTACAATAGACGCTGATGTATCCCCTTAAACAACGGAATAGAGTACGCAGGGAGGGACAAGAGACTTGAAACAAATCCTTTTTACCGATTCCGCGCCCAAGGCGGTCGGCCCCTATTCGCAGGCGGTTACCAGCGGAGGCTGGGTGTTCACGTCGGGGCAACTGGGCATCGATACGGCTACGGGCAAGCTTGCGGAGGGCGTGGAAGCGCAGGCACATTGCTCCATGAAAAATCTGGGCGCCGTTTTAAAGGCTGCCGGCCTCGGTTACGGCGACATCGTCAAGACCACGATCTTCCTGGCGGACATGGCCGATTTTGCCAAAGTCAACGCGGTGTACGCCGGGTATTTCACGGGAGATTATCCCGCGCGCAGCTGCGTGCAGGTGGCGGCCCTGCCGCTGGGCGGTCTGGTGGAGATTGAGTGCGTAGCCGCTCGCTGAGACGTATGAAAGGTGAAAAAGATGTTTGAAATTCTAGCCAGACAGGCGCTGAACCCGACGGTCGTCCGAATCGCGGTGGCCGCGCCGCTGATTGCCAAAAAGGCCGAGCCGGGCCAGTTCGTCATTCTCCGCGCGACGGCAAATAGTGAGCGCATCCCCCTGACCGTGGCGGATTACGACCGGGAAGCGGGTTCCGTCACGCTTATTTTCCAAATCGTCGGAGCGGGCACCATGGAGTTGGGCAGCCTGAACGTAGGCGACAGCCTCGTGGATTTAGTGGGCCCGCTGGGCCGCGCGACCGAAACCGAAGGGCTCAAGAAGGTTTGCGTGGTGGGCGGCGGCGTGGGCTGCGCCATCGCGTTTCCCGTAGCCAAGAAGCTGCACGAGCAGGGCGCGACGGTGCACAGCGTGATCGGCTTCCGTACGCGCGACCTCGTGATTCTGGAGGACGAGTTTCGCGCCGTGAGCGACGAGATGAAGCTGATGACCGACGACGGCAGTTACGGCGAAAAGGGGCTGGTGACGGCCGCGCTGGAGGCTCTCATCAACGCTGGCAACCGGTACGACGAGGTGATCGCCATCGGGCCGCTGATCATGATGAAGTTCGTAAGCCTCACCACGAAGAAATACGGCGTGAAAACGGTCGTGAGCATGAACCCCATCATGGTGGACGGCACCGGCATGTGCGGCGGCTGCCGCCTGACCGTGGGCGGCGAAACGAAATTCGCCTGCGTGGACGGCCCGGATTTCGACGGCCATCTGGTGGATTTCGACGAAGCCCTGCGCCGCGGGGAAATGTACAAAGAGTTCGAGCAGCACGCCCGCGAGACCGCGTGCCGCCTGTTTCCGAAGGAGGCGCGCTGAACATGCCCGAACGTAACATGAGCCCCGTCAAGACCCCGATGCCCGCGCAGCCCGCGGACGAACGTAATCAAAACTTCAGCGAAGTGGCGCTGGGGTACACCTATTCCATGGCGGTCGGCGAGGCGCGCCGGTGCCTCAACTGCAAGAACCATCCCTGCGTGGCCGCCTGCCCCGTGTGCATCGATATCCCCGGCTTCATTTCCAAAATCGCCGCCGAGGATATGGAAGGTTCCTTTGAGATACTCACCGCTTCCTCCGCCCTGCCCGCCGTGTGCGGCCGGGTGTGCCCGCAGGAAACGCAGTGCGAAAGCGTCTGCGTGCGCGCCATTAAGGGGGAAAGCGTCGGCATCGGGCGGCTGGAACGCTTCGCAGCGGACTGGCACCGCGAGCACAACGAATCCGTGCCCCGCAGGGTGCCCGCCAACGGCCACAGGGTCGCCGTGGTGGGCGCCGGGCCCAGCGGCCTGACCTGCGCGGGCGATCTGGCCCGGTTGGGGTACGAGGTCACGGTTTACGAAGCGCTGCACGTAGCAGGCGGCGTGCTGGTATACGGCATTCCGGAGTTCCGTCTGCCCAAGGCGGTCGTTCGGGAAGAAATCGAAGGCCTCAAGGCGCTGGGCGTGCGGGTGGAGACGGACGTGGTGATCGGCAAAACGCTGACCGTGGATGAACTTTTTCAGATGGGGTTCGAGGCGGTGTTCATCGGCAGCGGCGCGGGCCTGCCCAGTTTTCTGGGCATCCCGGGCGAAAACCTGAAAGGCGTGTACAGCGCTAACGAATACCTTACCCGCATCAACCTGATGAAAGCCTACGACCCCGCCAGCGCCACCCCCATCCAGAAAAGCTTTCAGGTGGCGGTGGTTGGCGGCGGCAACGTAGCTATGGACGCGGCGCGCTGCGCCAAACGGCTGGGCGCGGACGAGGTGTCCATCGTGTACCGCAGAAGCATGAAAGAACTTCCCGCCCGCGCCGAGGAAGTGGAGCACGCGCAGGAGGAAGGCATCGTATTCCGCACGCTGGTCAACCCCGTGGAGGTATTGGGGGACGAAAAGGGCTGGGTGACCGGCATCCGGTGCGAGGAAATGACGCTGGGCGAGCCGGACGCCAGCGGCCGCCGCCGCCCCGTGCCCAAGCCGGGCAGCGAGTTCACCCTTCCCATCGATACGCTGGTCGTCGCCATCGGCACGCACCCCAACCCGTTGATCCGCCAGACGACGGAAGGGCTCGACGCCGACAGACACGGCTGCCTGGTCGTGCGCGACGAGGACGGGCTGACCACGCGGGACAACGTGTACGCGGGCGGCGACGCGGTCACCGGCGCGGCAACGGTGATCCTGGCCATGGGCGCGGGCAAGCGCGCCGCCGCGGCCATCCACAGGACGATCACGGAAAAGGCGAACCGGTAGGCGTTCGCGCATATGCAAGCGGAGCCGGGGCAAACGCCCCGGCTCCGCTTGCATATGTGCTGCTTGCGTTACTTCTGATCGTAGGACTGCCCGTAGATGAACTCCTGCATCGCCACGATGTTGTCCTCTTTGCGTTCGTCGCTGCGGAAGGCGGTAAGCGTGGCCCCGCTGACGTCCTTATACTTGAACGTGCCGTCCATCGGGATGCGGAATTGCTCCAGCACGCTTGCGCCGCTGGATAGGTTGCTCATCGCCTGGCCTTCGAGCACCGGCTTGCCCAGCATGATGATGTCCGCGGCCGTGAGGTTCGTCTTTCCGAAAGGCAGCGCCGTTTCGATGAGGCTCACGAGCTTGTTCATGTCCATGCCTTCCATTACCTTTTCCAGTAACGTTTCCAGCAGCTTACGCTGGCGTTCGGTGCGCATGAAATCGTTGTCGATGCCGCGGATGCGCGCGAAGGTAACGGCCTGCATGCCGTCCAGATGCTGTACGCCGTCCAGCGCCTGCACCTTGGCGCGCGTCACCTTATCCATAGGCTCCTTGCGCAGTTCGAAGTTGATGCGGCTGGCCTCCTGGCTGGTCATATCCAGGTCTACGCCGCCCAACTCGTCGATAATACTGGCCAGCCCGTGGATGTTGACCACCACGTAACGCTGAATGTTCATCCGGAAGTTGCGGTTGACCGTTTTCATGGCCAGCTTTCCGCCCGCGTCCAGATCGCCGTCCTTGCTGCCGTACTTGAACGCGCAGTTGATGCGTTTGGTGCTCTTATAGCCCGGTACGATAACCTCGGTGTCCCGGGTGATGCTGGTAAGCTTCACGCTTCCGTTGTCGGTGTTGATGGAGCAGATGATGACCGCGTCGCTCAACCCGCTTTTCAGCGCGATGGAGCGGTTGTCCACGCCCAGCAGCAGGATGTTGACCACGTTGCCCGGCAGCGCGGCGTTCAGTTCCAGGTCATCGGCGTTCTGCGCGGAGGCGTCGGCATCCCCGATGGCGTCCTGCAGCGCGTCCACCAGCGCCGCGTCTTCTTCGTCATCCGATGTTTCGGTACCGTCGGCGGCTTCCTCGTCGGCCCACTGCTGCCACTGCTGCTTCTCCGCATCCGACAGGTCCGGGTTATCCGCGATACTCTGTTCGGTGTTTTCCGAATTCTCCTTTTCCATGCTGTCCAGCGAACTTTCAGCCAGGGCGGCAAGCGGCGCGGCCGCGAGAAGCAAAAGACTCAGCAGCGCGCAGACCATACGGTTTGACCAACGGTACATCGGCTGGGTTCCTCCTTATAATCGAATCCGTTTGAAGGGCCGTGCGGCTTAAACCGCGTTCGCCCCCCGTTCCGCTTTGCAGCGTTTCGCGCGCCGCGGGCGGAGCCTGCATGAGTATAGGGCAGCCGTTTAGCGCTGTCAAGCGTTGCGTTTGCGCGGCACTCAGTTGTTACGAATATCGTACTCCCCTACGCCTTCGGCCCTCCGGCCCGCGTCTTTTTCGCGGGCCCTACGTCGTCCTCGCCGGTAAGCGCCAGCACCCGAGGCGTGCGTTTGAGCGCCGCGAGCATCGGTACGCCCAGCGCGTATACCACCACGGCCTCGCCCAGCCCGACGCTGATCATCGTGGGGAAAAGCAGCGCGTCCGCCAACGTAAAGTGCAGCACCAGCCCCACGACCACCGCGTTGAACGCCACCGGCGGTACGGCGGCCAGCCATACGTTTTTCCTGAAGCGGCGCGTAAACAGCGCGGCCAGCAACGTCGCCAGCGTGCCGAAAACGACGTCCCACGGCGTGGCGCTGCCCAGAAGGTTGGCGATCAGGCAGCCCACCGCAAGCCCTGGAACCGCCTGTGGAAAAAGCGCCGGCAGCAGCGTGAGCGCTTCCGAAACGCGAAACTGCACCGGGCCGTAGCTGATGGGCGCGAACAGCAATGTGATCGCCGCGTACAGCGCCGCCACGATCGCCGCCAGGGTAAGGTTTCGGGCCGAGAATACCGGTTTCCTCATGGCGTACCCTCCCTGCCCGCGCAAAAGATGGGCGCGGTGATAGTAAACGGGCTCAGGTTTCCAGCCAGCGCAGCCACGTGGCCTCGTCCACGCCCACGGTGACGGCGTTGCCGTTGCGAACGATCGGGCTTTTCAGCGCCAGCGGGTCGTTTAGCAGTTCGCCGAAGATCAGGCTTTCGGTGGTCATATGCGACACGGGGCGTTCCAGCGCTCTGCGTCCGACGCGATCCACCAGCGCGGTCGCGCCGCCAGCGGTAGTGGCGAAAAGCCGCAGTTCGCGCTCCCCCAGCTTATGCTTGTGAAGGTCGACCGTCTGAAACGGGATGCGCCGCTCCTTGAAGAACCGCTCGGCCTTGAGCACTTCCGGGTTGCGCTGGGAAACGTAGATCTGTACGTTCATGCGCCGCCTCCGCCCGGTTTGCCCATCCGGGTGCGCACGTCGTCGCCGATAAACTTGAGAATCCGGCAATAACGCTCGTCCCGCAGGCGGGAAACCACGCGCTCCGTATAACGCGCCTTCAGTTCCGAAACGCTCAGGTTGGTGCTGAGCACCGTATGGCGCCCGGCGTTCTGCCGCTCGTTCAGCAAGTTGAAAACCTGCGTGACCGTAATGTTTTCCATCAGCGGTTCGGTGCCGAGGTCGTCGATCAGCAGCAGTTCCGCGTCCATCAGCGGGCGCAGCCGCTCCCCGTTGTTCTCGAAATATGCTTTCCGCATGGTGTCCAGCAGGCTGTAGGCACTCACGTACTGCACGCCGAAGCCGCGTTCCGTCACGCGGTGGGCGATCGCCTGCATCAGGAACGTCTTGCCCAGGCCGCTTCGGCCGGTGAACAGCAGGTCGCGTACGTCCGTGTCCGGGTAGGCGTCGGCATACCGCTGGCACAGGTCGCGGTTGCGGCGCATCACATCCCGCTGGCTCATGCCGTCCCCGTTCTCCCCGTCCGCGAAGCATTCCTCGCAGAAGTTTTCAAACGTCTGGTCTTCCCGCAGGCCCAGTTCGTTCAGCACCCGGCGGTTCAGCGCTTCCTCGAAGCATCGGCACATCCTGCGGGAAGGCGCGTACACATAGCCCTCGTCCCGGCATTCGGCGCAGTCGTACACGGGCGCCAGCGCGTCCGCGGGCAGGCCGCAGGCGGAAAGCTTCGCGGCGATCTTCCCGTTGTACGCTTCCAGCGCCACGGTAAGGTGTGCGTTGGCCTGCGCATCCTTCTTTACCGGGTACATGGCGTTTCGAAGCCCGTTCATCAGCGTCGCGTGCCGCGCGTCGATTAGTTCCCGCAAGCCGGGGCAGCGGGCGCACACGCCGTCCACCTTCGCGTCGTACCGGCTCAGGTTTTCCTCCCGCCGCGCCGCGTATTCCTGCTGGAGCTGCACAATGATCTGGTCACGTGTGATAGCGACGCACCTCCTCGATCTCCTCCGGCGTAAACCCGTCCACCTCCGCGGGGTCGTACTCCCGTTGGCCGTACCGCTGTTCGATCACGGTCTTGCCTGGCTTCGGCGCCGCGCCCGTCTGCCGGTACTTTTCCAGATGCTTCTCGTGGTCGGCCCGCGCCGCCTCCGCGGTGGTCACGCCGTCCGCGCGGTACCCGGCCAACAGTTTATCCAGAAAAGCCATCGGCGCGTTCATCCCGGCGGCGAACTCCGCGGCTGTGCGGAGCAGATCGTCCGTAAAGCCCCATTCCCCGCGCCATTTGGCCAGCAGTTCGCGGTCTTTGGGAGCGGTGATCTTGCCCCAGCGCATGAGCGTGAACAGCTCGCGCAGGAAGGCGTTCTGTTCCTTCACCTGCGAAAGATAGTTCTCCACGTCTTCCGGCGTACGGAGGCCCTTCCCGCTCCACGCTTCCACCAGCGATTCCAGCTTGTCCAGCGACCGGCTCTGCTTCGTCCGGCTGATTTCCCTGGCGGCCAGCAGGATCGTCCCGTGCGGCAGAAGGCTGCGCATGTGGCGGTATACTTCCTGCACCACGTTCTGGTAGGCGCTCGCGTTGATGCCGGTCGTCTGCAGCACTTCACGGATCAGCGCGGCCTCGTCCTCTTTTTGCGCCAGATGTCTGTCTAACTGTTCCGCGGTGGTCTCCTTCCGGTCGCTCTGCCCGTGCGCGTTTTCAAGGATCTTATCCAGATACTTGAAGTTCGGGTCGCGGATGCCCTTCATCTCCCTGCAGGCGCTTTCCACCGCCTTGGGGGTGAAACCCCACTCCGCCGTCCATTTCAGGTACAAATCGATCTCGTCCACCGTCGGCTCCCGGTAGATACTGATGCGGCGCAGCGCGCTTTTCGTGCCCGTCCACGCGGCCAGACTGCGGGCGAAAAACTGCTCCGCCGCCTCAATGGAGACGATCTGGTGCTCCACCAGCTCCACGGCGAACTTCTGCGCCGTTTTGAAGCTGAAATTGACGCCCCGTGTGTCGATCAGGTGCTGGAGCATCATCAGCACCACTTCCCGCGGCAGGCGCAGCTGCTCCACCCATTCGAAGCACAGGCCCAGTTCCCCTCCGTGCACGGCGCGCCGGTTGCCGAAAACCGCGTAGATCGCCTGGGTAAACTGCACGTCCTTCTCGTTTACGGGCGCGTCCCGGCGCTCCATCATGGCCTGCTGGATGTTCAGGTAGGCGTATTTCGGCGGCTTATCCTGCGTGCGCGCCACCAGACGGCAGCGTTCCCAGTACTGGAACGCGCTTTCCACCTCGTCCGCGCCCATATCCAGTTCCCGGGCCAGCGTCTCCGGCGTAACCCCCTCCGCCGCCGCGGGAAAGCGCGCGTACATCAGCCCATAGAGGTACACCTTCACGTACCCCTCGGGCGCGGAGGGCATATATTCGCAGATGAAGGCGTTGGGCAGCGCCACGGCGTCCCAGAGCACGCCCGCCTTGTCCGCATCGAAAAACGCCATGGGATCGCCCCTTACCGGTTGTTGTGATCGGCCGAAGGCCGGGGAAATTCGACTGGATTCAGTATAACACAGCGGTGCGGCGGCGGCAAGCGAGGGTTGTTTCCCCCCTGCGTTTGCGGTATACTCAGAGGCATACGGGCGGAACCCTTTTCGTCTGATTAACCCTTCGATTTTCAGGAGGCAGCCATGGCCTTTGCCCATTTGCATCTGCATACCGAATATAGTCTGCTGGACGGCGCCTGCCGCATCAAGCCGCTGGTGGAACGCCTGAGGGAGCTCGGCTTTAAGCATTGCGCGGTCACCGACCACGGCGTGATGTACGGCGTCGTGGATTTTTACACCGCCTGTCTGGAAGCGGGCATCCACCCGGTCATCGGGTGCGAGGCGTACATCTGCCCCGACCGGTTCGACAAGACCTACGTCAGCCGCGAGTACAGCCACATCATCCTTCTGTGCGAAAACCAGACGGGCTACCGCAACCTGGTCAAGCTGGTCAGCGCGGGCTTTACCGAGGGTTTCTATTACCGCCCACGGTTGGACTACACGCTGCTCAAACAGCACGCCGAAGGGCTGATCTGCCTGAGCGCGTGCCTGAGCGGCGACCTGCCCAAGCTGCTCCTGCAGGGCCGTCGGGACGAAGCCCGCGCCTACGCGCTGGACATGCAGAACACCTTCGGCAAGGGTAACTATTTTATCGAAATCATGGATCACGGCATTCCCGAGGAGAAACAGGTAATCCCGGATCTGGTTTCCCTGTCGCGCGAAACGGGCATTCCGCTGGTAGCCACCAACGACTGTCATTACCTCCAGCGCAAGGACGCGGCCGCGCAGGAGGTGCTCATGTGCGTGCAGACGGGCAAGACCCTGCAGGACGAAACCCGTATGCGCATGGACACCGAAGAACTGTACGTGAAGAGCGAGGAGGAAATGCGCGCCCTTTTCCCCGCGTACACCGACGCGATCGAACGTTCGGCGGAGATCGCCGAACGCTGTGACGTGCAGTTCGACTTCCAGACCCGCCACCTGCCCACTTACCCCATCGAAAGCGGCGAAACGCCGCTTGAACTGCTTACCCGCCTGTGCATGGAGGGTATGCGCCGCTTCTACCCCGACCGGGCGGACGACCCCGAAAGCGAGCCGCGCAAACGGCTGGCTTACGAGCTGGGCGTGATCTCCCAGATGGGCTTCGTGGACTATTTTCTGATCGTCTGGGATTTCATCGACTATGCCAAGAAGCACGGCATCACGGTGGGACCCGGCCGCGGCAGCGGCGCGGGCAGCATCGTGGCCTATACGCTCAACATCACCTTGCTGGACCCTCTTCAATACAACCTGCTTTTCGAACGGTTCCTGAACCCGGAGCGCGTGAGCATGCCGGATATCGACGTGGATTTTTGCTACGAGCGCCGTCAGGAAGTGATCGACTACGTCACCCGCAAGTACGGCGCCGACCACGTGGCGCAGATCATCACCTTCGGCACCATGAAGGCCAAGGCCGTTGTGCGGGACGTGGGACGCGTGCTGGGCATGAGCTACGCGGCAGTGGATCAGGTGGCCAAAGCCATCCCCTTCTCGCTGGACATGACGCTGGAAAAGGCTTTGCAAATCAGCCCGCAGTTAAGCGAAATGGTCAGTACCGACCCCGCCGTGGCGCAGTTGATCGAAACCAGCATGGCGCTGGAGGGCATGCCCCGCCACGCCAGCACCCACGCGGCGGGCGTGCTGATCACCGCCAGGCCCGTGACGGACTACGTGCCCCTGCAGGTGAACGACGAGGTCGTCACCACGCAGTACCCCATGGGGACGCTGGAGCATCTGGGGCTCCTGAAAATGGACTTTCTGGGGCTGCGCACCCTGACCGTGATCCGGGACTCGCTGGAGCTGATGCGGCAGGTGGGGGTGGACATGACGACGGCGGACATCCCGCTGGACGACCCCGCCGTGTACGCGATGATCTCCTCCGGCGACACGGACGGCGTGTTCCAGCTGGAATCCGGCGGGATGCGCGCGTTTTTACAGAACATGAAGCCGAAAAGCTTCGAGGACGTCATCGCCGCCATTTCCCTGTACCGGCCCGGGCCTATGGAAAACATTCCGCGCTACATCGCGGGCAAGCGCGACCCCGCCTCCGTACACTACCTCACGCCGCTGCTCAAGCCGATTCTGGACGTGACGTACGGCTGCATGGTGTATCAGGAACAGGTGATGCAGATCGTGCGCGATCTCGCGGGCTACTCCTACGGCCGTAGCGATCTGGTGCGGCGCGCCATGAGCAAGAAAAAGCACGACGTGATGGCCAAGGAGCGCGAAAGTTTCGTGCACGGCATCACGGACGAGAACGGGAACGTGCTCGTGGAAGGCTGCGTACGCCGCGGCGTGCCGGAAAAGGCGGCGGAACAGCTTTTCGACGACATGACCGCCTTCGCCAGCTACGGCTTCAACAAAAGCCACGCCGCCGCGTACGCCATCGTGGCCGCGCAGACGGGGTGGCTGAAGAAGCATTACCCCGTACAGTTTATGGCCGCCATCATGAACAGCGTGATGGATAACACCGGCAAGATCGCGGGCTATATCCAATACTGCCGCGGCAAGGGGATTTCCGTGCTGCCGCCGGACGTGAACCAGAGCGGCTGGAAATTTACCGTAGGCACGGACGCGACCGGCAAACCGGGCATCCGCTTCGGCATGGGCGCGGTGAAAAACGTGGGCTACGGCGCCGTGGAGGCCGTGGTTCAGGCGCGCGCGGACGGCCCGTTTCAGGATTTCTTCGATTTCGTGGAGCGCGTACCGCCGGAAGCCATTAATAAGCGCGTGGTGGAAAGCCTCGTCAAGGCGGGGGCGTTCGATTTCGGCCACGAAAACCGCGCGCAGTTGTTGAGCGTATACGAAAGCGTGGTGGACGGCGCTGCGCAGAAGCGCAGGGGCAACCTGGCCGGGCAGGTGAGCCTGTTCGACATGATGGGCGGGGCCGCCAAGCCCGCGCACGCCGACGTGCCGGACCTGCCGGAGCACAGCCGCAAAGCGCTGCTGAACATGGAAAAGGAAATCACCGGCGTGTACATTTCCGGCCATCCTCTGGACGAGGTGGCGGACCTGCTGAACGCGGGCTTCACCACCGTGCTGGACGTGCAGAACATGGCGGAAAACGAGAACCACGGGCTGGACCACGACGGCGACGCCGTGGCGATGGCGGGCATTCTGGCGCTGGCGAAGGGCCGCATTACCAAAAAGGGCGCCATGATGGGCATCGTAACGCTGGAAGATTTGACCGGGCAGATCGAGGGTCTGGTATTCCCGAAAATCTACGACCGTTTCGTGGATTTGCTTACGGCGGACAATCTTGTGGTGCTGACCGGCAAGCTCTCCTTCCGCGAGGAGGAGGACGCCAAACTGCTGGTGGACAGCGTGCAGCTGCTGACGCCGCAGACCGCCCGGCAGGCGACGGCGCAACCCCGCATCCGGGAAGCCCTGCGCGCGGGCTGGGAGGACGAATCCCCCGAAGAGGAACCGAACGTCCGTTGGACGCACGACCCCGCCAAACCCGCCGCCTGCGTATCGGACGCCAACAAGCGGATGATGTGCGGGTACCCGGAGGCGGAAGTGGAGATCGACGCCGACGCTTCGCTGTTTCAGGGAGCGCCGCGCGCCTTGCCGGTTTCCCCCGCTTCAGGCGTCTGACGGAACGGCGGGTGTTGGCGTTTACCGCCGTAACCCGTATGGCCCGCCATGAAAAAGCCATCTTTTCATCGAATTTTCGTCCGTTTCTTTTCACGAAGCCGTCAGACGTGCAAGGTAGACTGTGTTTGTAAACCGAACGCACGGAGGGGTACGGCCGATGAAATGCATACGCCGAAACGGGTGGAAATTTCTGTTGGACTTCGCGCTGCTGGTTTTGCTGGCGCTGATGTATAACAAGCGCGCGCTGGGGTTGGATTTTCACGAGATCGGCGGATTCGCGCTCTACGGGCTGTTTGTCGTCCACAAGCTTCTGAATGGGAAATGGATCCGGGCCGTCACGGCCGGTCTCTTTTCCCTCCGTACCCCCGCGCGGCAAAAAGCGTTCTGGGTGCTGGACATCCTGTTGTTCGCCAGCTTCACGGTCATCCTCGTCACCGGCATCCTGATCAGCAAGGTCGTATTTCCCGGCGGCAGCGGCGGCGCGTTCGTCAAAGCCGCGCATTACGCCGCCGCGGCGCTGGCGCTGGCGCTGGCGGGCGTTCACCTGGGGCTGCACTTCGCGTGGGTCGGCCGGCAGATGGGCTTTTTGAAAAAACTTCCGCTCGTTATACGGCGCATGCTGGCCGTGATTCTGAGCGTCGCCGTGCTCGCGTTCGGGGTCGTGCAGATCGTCTCCACTTCCTTTTACGGTTGGATTCGTAACTATATCATTCTGGCCGTCGCCGAAACGTTCCCCGCCCAGGAGAGCGACGGCGCGGATGACGCCGCGGTTTCTGTTACGGAGACGCATGCCGGTACGGCCTCCGAAACGGAAAGCGGGCACGGCAACGGCAAGGGCCAGGGCCTGCGGGACGGCCTGGGCCCGCACGGCAACGGAAACGGGAACGGAGGCGGGGAGCCGGTGTCCGTGGGGGGCGCGGCGACGACGCTGTTGAATTTCGCAAGCATTCTGCTGGCCTTCGCGCTCGTCACCGCCTGGCTGGACGGCGGCATATGGGTGATTAAGCGCAGACGGCTCCTAAAAGCCTGCCGCCGACGCAATCTGGCCGCTTCCTGAACGGCGTCGCACTCACTGCTCGTTCGCCAAGGGCGTTGATCGATACTTCTCTTTCTTTTACGAACGGCGCGTCCGGGAGTTACGCACTCCCCCGGGCGCGTCGTTCGCGTAAACGCCGTTTGGAAACGCCCGTAAAAGTCGTTTGGGAACTTGACAAAACGGGGTTTTCACGCTAGTATACAAAATACAGAGAAAGAACAAGAGGTGTCTCGATGTCCGTATCGCAGTTCAACCCCTCCATCGAAAGCAAACCGATCCGCGAGATCGCGTACGAAACGCTTAAACATGCCATTATCACCGGGCAGATTCCGGCGGGCGCGCGGATTGTTGAAACGGAATACGCGGACAGGCTGCACATCAGCCGTACGCCCCTGCGCGAAGCCCTGCGCAAGCTGGAACGGGACGGGCTGGTGGAATACGTGCTGCGCCGCGGCGTGGTGGTGCGCGCCTTTACCATCGCGGACGTGGAAGAGATCTATACCATCCGCAACGCGCTGGAAATGCTCACGCTTCCGGCGATCATCGAGAACGCTACGCCGGAGGATATCCGCTCCATGCGGGAAAAGCTGCGGGAAATGGACGCTTTCATCGAAAAGAACGACATCGAAGGCGTGTCCCCGCTGGCGCGCAGTTTCCACGATCAGTTGACCGCCATTTCGGGACTTAACCGCATCCTGCGCGTGATCCAAAGCCAGGACGAGTACATCCGCCGCTTCTCCGCCATGAGCATCGCCAAGGAAACGAGGCGGAAATCCGCGCACGAGGAGCATTATAAGCTCGTGGAATACGTGGAGAAAAAAGACCTCGAGAGTTTCACGCACCTGATGCAAAAGCACATCGAGCGCAGCAAGGAAACCTGCCTGATCGCGCTGGAAGAAGCGCAGTTCCAGAAAAACCGGGAATGAACCGCCGCGCCCGTCGCCCACCCGGCGGCGGGACGTTTTTTTGTGCGGTCGGCAAGCATAAAGGAGGACGAACGTTATGGAAACCACCTGGGATTTGAGCGTATTCTACCGGGGCTTCGACGATCCGGCTTTACGGGCGGATATCGACGCCGCGCGCGCGTTGACCGCCGAGGGGCACGAAATTCTCGCTTCGGAACTGCCGGTCACGGAAAAGCTGGAGAAGCTCGTTGGCCAACTGGAAACGCTCGTCAATAAGCTTTCCCGCGCCTTCATGTACTGCCAGCTTACGCTCTCCGTGGAGGCGGAAAACCGCGAAGCGTTCCGTATGCTGGAAGAATTGAGCGCGCTCAACGTGGATACCCAGGTGTTCCAGAGCGCCTGCACGCGGTATGTCGGCGCGGTGGAAGATTTGGAATCCGTGATTACCGTCAGCCCGAAGCTTGCCGCCAACGCCTTCGCCCTTCGGGAGTCCAAACGCGAAGCCGCGCATATGCTGCCGGAGAGCATGGAAAAGTGGATGCTGCGCATGTCCCTTTCCGGCGGCGATTCCTTCCAGAAACTGCGCGACCAGCTGATGGGCACGCTGACCGTGGAGCTGGACGGCAAAACCCTGCCGCTGCCCGCCGTGCGCGGCATGGCCTACGATCCCGACCCCGCCGTGCGCAAACGCGCCTTCGAGGCGGAGCTGGCCGCTTACCCCAAGGTCGCCCTGCCCATGGCCTTCTGCCTGGGCGGCATCAAGGGCGAGGCCCTCACCCTGTGCGAAGCAAAGAATTACCCGGACGTGCTGACCCAGCAGCTGGCGGAAAGCCGTATGGACAGGGAAACGCTGGACGCCATGTGGACGGCCGTGCGCGAGGCACTGCCGGATTTCCGCCGCTACCTGCGCGCCAAGGGCAGGCTGCTGGGCCACGAGGACGGTTTGCCATTTTACGACCTGTTCGCCCCGGTCGGCGGCGACGCGAAGAAGTACACCGTGGAGGACGCGCGCGCGCTGCTGGATGAGACCTTCGGCAAGGTGCACCCCCCGATGGCGCGCTTCATGATGAAAGCTTTCGACGACCGCTGGATCGACCTTTATCCCAAAGAGGGCAAGGAAGGCGGGGCTTTTTGCGCCGAAAACCACGAGCTAAAGCTGAGCCGGATTTTAACCAACTTCGTAGGCAGCTTCTCCGACGTCAGCACCCTGGCGCATGAGCTTGGGCACGCCTGGCACGCGCACTGCATGGAAGACCGGCCCGTGCTGCTGTCCAACCCGCCCATGCCGCTGGCGGAGACCGCCTCCACCTTCAACGAAACGCTGCTGTCCCACACGGTGCTTGCTTCCGCCTCGCCGGAGCAGGCTTTCGGCATTCTGGAAGGCGGGCTGATGGAGGCCACGCAGTCCGTGCTGGATATCTACGGCCGGTTCCTGTTTGAAAGCGCGGTGTTCGAGGCCCGTAAGACCCATACGCCATCCGTGGAAGAACTGCGGCAGATGATGCTTTCCGCACAGCAGGAAGCCTACGGGGACGGCCTCGCCGCGAGCCCCCGCCACCCGGATATGTGGATTAACAAGGTGCACTACTACATGGTGGGGATGCACTTCTACAACTTCCCTTACGCTTTCGGCCTCCTGTTCGGGCTGGGCGTTTATCAGAAATTCCAGAAGGAAGGCGCGGCCTTCATGCCCGAATACGACGCGCTGCTTTCCCGTTGCGGCGGGGACAGCGTAGCCGACGTCGCCGCGAGCGTGGGCATCGACGTGCGCAGCGCGGATTACTGGCGCAGTGCGCTGGATGTGCTGCGCGGGGAGATCGCGCAGTTTGAAACGATGGTGGCGGAGAGGACGAAGCCGTGAACCGGCGTCCGTTCGGTGCGCCGTGGCTGGTGACGGTCGCGCGTGCGTTCTCGGACGCGGGCGAGCCGCTGTACGCGGTGGGCGGCGCCGTGCGCAACGCGTTGATGGGGCTTCCCACCAGCGACGTGGACCTGTGCGGCCCGGCCCGGCCGGAACGGGTGGCGCGCCTGTGCGAGGGCACGCCGGTGCACGCGGTGCTGCGCGCCGCGCATTTCGGCACCGTGGAACTGCACGCGGAGGACGAATACGGCCGCCATATGGCGGAATACACCACTTTCCGCGAGGACAGCTACCGCAACGGTCACCAACCGGACGCCGTCCGTTTCGCCGATACGCCGGAAATTGACGCCTTCCGCCGCGATTTTTCCGTTAACGCCTTATACCGGCCGCTGCTCCCCGACCCCTCCGCGCCCGCGGCGATTCTCGACCCCACGGGCGGGCTTGCGCACCTGAAAAGCGGCGTGCTGCATACCGTCACCGCCGACCCCGACCGGGTTTTCAAGGACGACGGCCTGCGCATCCTGCGGGCGGCCCGTTTCCGCGCGGAACTGGGCCTGAAGCCCACGGACGCGCTGCTGGTTTCGGCCGCGAAGTACGCGCGCCTGCTCGGTGACATCGCCTTCGAGCGCCTCCGGGACGAACTGACCCGCCTGTTGCTTTCCGATTTGAAATATCCCATGCTCGTACGCACGGAACCGCCCGTATCCGCGGGCCTTGATATGATCGTCCGTATCGGCGCGTGGCCGCTGCTGTTCGGCACGCTCGCCCCGGACGCGCGCGCGATCGCCGCCTCCGCCTTCTACCATACGCCGGAGGGCGTTCCCGCCGTCAGCGGCAAGCTGGCGCTGCTGTTTTTCCGCGAGGAACCCGCGGCGCTGGGCGCGCTGATGCGCAGGCTGCGTTTCTCCAACGCGGATGCGCAGGCGGCGGAAACGGCGCTGGCCGCCGCGCGCGGTATCCTTGCCGGAAGCTTCACGCTTATGGACGCGGTGCGGTTGGGCCCGCCCGCAGTCGCGAACGCGGAGGCCGCGCTGCAGGCGCTGCAAACGGTGGGCGAACCCTGCGGAGCCGCGCTCCAAAGCGCGCGGAGCCTGCTGGCCGCGCTCCAAAGCGGGCGAACACCACTGACCCTACGCGAGCTGGCCGTACACGGCGACGATCTGTTGCCCCTTTGCCGGAAGCTCGGCGCGCCTGCCGCGCGAATCGGCGCGACGCTCAACACACTGTGGCAGGCCGTCGTCGAAGGCCGCCTGCCCAACGAGCGCACGACGCTCGCAACGGCCGCGGAACGGCTGCTGAGAGAAACCCGGCCATAGCGCGGCGCTTTACGGTTTCCCTTCGCAACGAACGCAAAGAACAGGCCGGCGTTTCTATCAAACGCCGGCCTGTTCTTTGCGTTGATCGAGCCTGTGCGTACCTTCAGGCAAGGTTTGTATACACGATAACGGAGGATGCCGCGAATACGGCCAGAACGGCCTGGGTCAGGCACAGATACGCTTTCCCCACCCGACTCCGTTCCGGAAACAACTCGGCGGCCCGCGCGAGCATCAGCGCGCCGCACAGTGAAGCGGGCACCATGTATCGGAAATCCATGGAGCAGGAGAAAGGATAGAGCAGCGTAAACAGCAGGTACGCGCCGAACACGCCAGTCCACGCGACGGAAAGGAACAGCCACCGCGCGTCCCTCGCGCGAAGGGCCCGCAGGGAAACGAACACGGTCGCAAGCAGCGACAGCGCCGCCAGCACGGCATTGCTCGCCGTAAGCAGCGCCGCCATAAGGCAGTCCACGTCTAAAACCGTTTCCCCGAACACGGCGGTTTTCAACGTGATGAGAAAAGCGTTTACGTTCGTGTTCCAGTCGATATACAGGGGAAAGAACAGCGAAACGGGGTTGAAAAGCCCGTACCGCGCCCAAAGCGACGCTCCCCCGACGTAATGATAATCGGTAACGGCCAGTTGGAACACGCCGTTGAGCGGTTGGCCGTACAGTATGGCGTTGCGCACGGGGTATCCCATGCCCAACGGCACGGCGACCAGCAGAAACAGCAGCAGTTTCTTCGCCTCTTCCCAGCGCCTTTGCTTTATGCAACGCTTCCAGAACCACGCGGCCATCAGAACGCCCACGGGAAGCGCTAGCGCGGCCACGGTCAGCTTTGTCATCATACCCAGCCCGAAGCACAGCGCCAGCAGCAGCGTGGTTTTCAGGCTTTGCTCCCGCCGCCAGCGCAGCGCGAGCAGGAGAATGCAGGCAATCCAGAAAACCGCGAGGCTGTCCTGGTTCACGAGCCCCGCCAGCAGGTAATGAACGGGCAGGAACGCGCAGACGGTCAGCAGGATACGCGTCGCTCTCCTGTCCAGTTCCAGTTCCCGGCCGATCGCTTCGCAAACGAACAGCGTTCCGATGGAAGCGGCGCAGGATACGAACCGTACCGATTCCAAAAGGTCCTTGACGTTCGTCAGCCCGGTTACCCAATGGTACAGCTTCATCACCAGCGCCGCCGCCAGATAATAAAGAGGCGGCTGGCCCAGCTCGTGCTCGTTGTTCGTCGGCAGCGCGGCCGTTTCAAACAGGGTTACGATATAGGCCGCGTGCCCGGAGGCATCGGCGCTTGCCAGGCCGAGGTCGTGGGAACGGATCGCCGCCGGGGTGTACAGCGCGTAGCCGACCCTCATCACAACCCCCGCCAACAGGATACCGGCGGCCAAGAGGTCACGCCCGCGAAGCTTATCCCTGCACAGATACAGCGCGGATACTCCGCAGGTGAGTACGAGCAAAATCAGCATTTGAACGCGGGTGCCCTTTTCCTGCCAGCCCATGCGCGTGGCGGCGAAAAACAGCGCGCACAGCAAAGTCATGCAGGCCGTCCATTTCCATATCGGGTTTCCCGTAACTCGCCGCGATATCACGCTGAACGTTCCCCCCAGTTTTCTTTTCCCGTTTCCCCGCCGTAACGCGCGCGGAGACCCGTGCGAAGCGCCGGTACGTCACCATAAATTGCCAGTGCTTTCCATCGCGGCTTATTATACACCCCGAACAGCCGACGCTGAAAGCCTCCGCGCGGATATTTACAAACGAACGTCGTTTGCCCGGCGATATACGCCCCGCTCCGTTCCCTTCTCCGTCGGGCGCAGGCCCGCCGACGGCTGCGTTCCGCTCCGTATCCGGTTTCCGCCGGAGAACGGCGCGCCTTGCGGTTTCCAGCCCTTTAAACCCATGCTTCCCGTTCCGGCATGCCGTTCCCGCGGCTGTTAAAGAAGGTTTCTTCTCCTTCTCGCGTCCCTGTTATAGAACTTCTTGGGAACTACGGAAAAATCAAACGTATCTTCGTTTGTTTTTCCAACCGGGTCTAAGCCTCGGGCCGCCCGGTTTCCGTCCGATTATCCGGCTCTTTCCCCCGTATTTCTCCCACGGTATCCTCCTTTTACCCCTGCCGCTCCGTTCCCGGCGGAAAGTCCTTTCAGGCTTTTCTGCCCGCGCCGCCGCCCACTCATCCGCGTTCGCTTCTTCGTTGCCATAAGTTATATTTATGGCCGATGCCCGGTTTTGTCGATCAGTCCTATTATTATCCATATTATCCATCCGCATGCCATTGACAAACGTGTTTCCACCCTCTACAATGTTCATTATGGTAAATTTTTAACAATATATGTACTGTCGTAACAATCGTCACTGTTCTCCGGTCACCTTCCGACGTTGCTTTCCTACGCAGAACCGTACGACTAGCAGCAAACGAACAGTTCTTGATTTTTCATTACAGTGCAACCGTCTTTTCGCGTACGCGGGTTTCTGAAAAGCGCGGGCTTTGAAAGACGAAAACACGGCGACTCGTCGCCTTATTTGCTTATTCCCCCGTTTCCAGTACGACCAGCCCTGCACGACCACCTCGAACAAAAAGGAGAGATAAGGATCATGACGGACAAAATCGCAACGATGACCGAGGAAAAACTGACGGATTTTCATGAAATCGGAGATCTGATCGACCGCTACTTCAAAGGGAAGCGCGGCTGTCTGATTCAAGTGCTGCACACCGCGCAGGGGCTGTACGGCTACCTGCCGCTGGAACTGCAGCAGTATATCGCCGACAAGCTCGGGATGCCGCTTTCGGAAGTGTCCGGCGTCGTCACATTTTATTCCTTCTTTTCCACCCAGCCGCGCGGGGAGCACACCATCCGCGTCTGTCTGGGCACGGCCTGTTACGTGCGCGGCGGAAAGAAGATCGTGGATCACCTGATTAAAAAGCTCGGCGTGGAAGTCGGCGGCACCACGGCCGACCGCAAGTATACCTTCGAGGTGGCGCGCTGTATCGGGGCGTGCGGGCTGGCCCCCGCGCTGATGATCGACAACGTCGTGTACAGGCAGATGTCGCCCAGCAAGGTGGACACGGTCCTTGCCGGCATGAAGTAGGAGATGAATAAGATGGATAAGACGCTGAAAACGATCGACGATCTGCAGCGGATCAAGAAAGAATATCTTGCCCAACAAGCGAAATACCGTCACCAGATCCTCGTTTGCGCGGGCGCGGGCTGCGTATCCGCCGCCTGCGGCAAGGTGCGGGACGCCGCGCTGGAAACGGTGAAAGAATTGGGACTCGCCGACGAGGTCTGCGTGACGGAAACGGGTTGCATGGGCCTTTGCGCCATCGGCCCGGTGATGCTGGTGCTGCCGGAACGCACTTTTTACGTCAAACTGGACCCCGTTAACACCCGCGCCGTTCTAAAGGCGCATCTGAAAGACAAAAAGGTGCTGGAGGAGCACACGTTTTTCGATAAGACGCAAAACCGGTACGTGCCCTGCATCGACGACATCGACTTCTTCAAGGAGCAGGTCAAGATCGCGCTGCACAACTGCGGCACCATCGCCTACGGCAGCATCGAGGCGTACATCGCGCGGGACGGCTACATGGCCGTCGCCAAAGCGGTTACGCAAAGCAAGCCCGAGGACGTCATCAAGACCGTGATGGATTCCGGCATCCGCGGCCGCGGCGGCGCGGGCTTCCCCACCGGCGTCAAGTGGGACGCGGGCCACAAGGCGCCCGGCACGGAGAAATACATGGTCTGCAACGCCGACGAGGGCGACCCCGGCGCGTTCATGGACCGCAGCCTTATCGAGGGCGACCCGCATGCGGTGCTGGAGGGCCTGATGCTGGGCGGCTATGCCATCGGCGCGCAGCAGGGCTACGTGTACATCCGCGCCGAATATCCGCTGGCCATCGAGCGCCTGACCCTGGCCATCGACCAGGCGCGGGAATACGGCGTACTGGGCCAGAACATCTTCGGCTCCTCCTTCTCCTTCGACATCGAGATCCGCATCGGCGCGGGCGCGTTCGTATGCGGCGAGGAAACGGCGCTGATGGCCTCCATCGAGGGAAGGCGCGGCGAACCGGTGCAAAAACCCCCCTTCCCCTTCCAGAAGGGCCTGTTCGGCAAGCCCACGATCATCAACAACGTGGAAACGCTGGCCTCCATTCCGCAGATCGTTCTCCACGGCGCCGCGTGGTACGCCCAGTACGGCACCGAGGCCAGCAAGGGCACCAAGGTGTTCGCGCTGGCGGGCGACATCGTGAACGCGGGCATCGTGGAAATCCCCATCGGCACCCCGCTGGGCGAGCTTCTTTTTAAAATCGGCGGCGGCATCGCCAACAAGAAGCAGTTCAAGGCCGCGCAGATCGGTGGGCCTTCGGGCGGATGCGTGACCAAGGAAAACCTCAACACGCCCACCGACTACGCCACCATCGCCAAGCTGGGCGCCATCATGGGCTCCGGCGGCCTGATCGTCATGGACGAAGATACGTGCATGGTGGATACGGCGCGCTATTTCATGGACTTCATACAGGAAGAATCCTGCGGTAAATGCGTCGCCTGCCGCATCGGCACCAAGCGGATGCTGGCCATTCTGGAGCGCATCACGCGGGGCGAGGGCCGCGAAGGCGACATCGAGCTGCTGGAGGAGCTGGGCGCGGTCATCAAGCAGACGGCCATGTGCGAGCTGGGCAAGACGGCCCCCAACCCGGTGCTGTCCACCATCAAATACTTCCGGGAGGAATACGAGGAGCACATCCGCCAGAAGTACTGCCGCGCGGGCGTGTGCAACGAGCTGTTCATCTCCCCGTGCGAAAACACCTGCCCGGCCAACATCAACATTCCGGGCTATCTGGCGCTGATCGCCGCGGGCCGCTTCCTGGACGCCTACGAGCTGATCCGGCAGGAGAACCCCATGCCGTCCGTATGCGGCCGTATCTGCACGCACCCGTGCGAAAGCAAATGCCGCCGCGGCACGGTGGACGAGTCCGTGGCCATCTGCAGCCTCAAGCGCTTCGTGGCGGACTACGCCTACAAGCACCAGGTGCAGTACGAGCAGGACGTGCTGTACCCCAAGAACGGCAAACACGTGGCCGTCATCGGGGCGGGCGCGTCCGGCCTGACTTGCGCCTATTACCTGAGCCGCATCGGCTATGAAGTGGACGTGTACGAGCGCGAGTCCGTCGCGGGCGGCGTGCTGGCCTACGGCATTCCGGAGTACCGGCTGCCCGCGGAGGTTTTGGAGCGTGAGATCGACCATATGCGGCGTTCCGGTTTCAACATCCACCTGAACACGGAAGTGGGCCGCGACGTCGCCTTCGAGCAGTTGAAGCTGGATTCGGACGCGGTGTACGTGGCGACCGGCACGCAGCTTCCGCAGCGCATGAACCTTCCCGGCGAAGAGCTGGCGGGCGTGCTGCCCGGCATCGAGTTTCTGAAGAACGTCAAGCTTTACCATAGCGTGGATTTCACCGGCCAGACCGTGGCCGTGGTAGGCGGCGGCAACACCGCCATCGACTCCGCGCGCACCGCCATCCGGCTGGGCGCCAAAAAGGTGCTGGTGCTGTACCGCCGCACGCGGGACGCCATGCCCGCCTACGATATCGAAATCCAGGAGGCGCTGGAAGAGGGCGTGGAGCTGATGGAACTCGTCTCCCCCGTAAGGATTCACGCCGACGCGGCGGGCCACGTGGCCGCCATCGAATGCGTGCGCCGCAAAATGTCCGATTTCGACAATTCCGGCCGCCGCAATACCACGCACGTCGAGGGTTCCAACTTCCTCCTGGACGTGGATATCGTCATTCCCGCGGTCAGCCAGTACGCCGACCTGCCCTTCATTAAAAAGACCGAGATCGGCGTTACGCCCTGGGGCACGTTCATCACTGACGCGAACACCAGGATGACCACCATGGAGGGCGTGTTCGCAGGCGGCGATATCGCCCGCGGGCCCGACGAGGTCATCCGCGCGGTGGCGGACGGCAAGCACGCCGCCGTATCCATCGACCTGTACTGCGGCGGCACGGGCGAGCTGAACAAGGGGCACGGCATCGATATTCCCGAGACCATCGACGCCGAAGAGGTGCTGATCCACAACCGGTTCCAGCAGGAAAGCCTGCCCGTCGATACCCGCGTGGAGAATTTCGACGAGGTGCTGCTGGGTTACCACAGGCTCAACGCCATCGCCGAAGCGATGCGCTGCCTGCATTGCGACAGGAGGTAACGGATATGGTGCATTTGACGATCAACGGGAAGCCCATCGAAGTACCGGAGGGCACCACCATACTGGAAGCGGCGCGCATGAACAGCATCGATATTCCTTCCCTGTGCTATTTGAAGGATATCAACGTCGTCGGCTCCTGCAGGCTGTGCGTGGTGGAAGTGAAGGGGGCCAAGACTCTGCAGGCGTCCTGCGTTACGCAGGCGGCCGAGGGCATGGAGGTTTACACCAATTCCAAGCTCGTGCGGGATTCGCGCAAGGTGCTCTTTGAACTGATCCTGTCCGACCATGACAAGGACTGCCTTTTCTGCAAGCGCAACCAGACCTGCGAGCTTCAGAAGCTGGGCATCCAGCTGGGCGTGGAACGTTCCCGCTTCGAGGGCGACCGTTCCACCCGCAAGGTGGATGTATCCGTGTCCATCACGCGCGACCTTAGCAAGTGCGTGCTGTGCCGCCGCTGCGTATCCGTATGCAACCAGGTTCAGAAAACGGGCGTGCTCAACCTGCAAAACCGCGGCTTTAAAACCGAGGTCAGCCCGTCCATGAACCTGCCGCTGGGCGCGGTGAACTGCACGTTCTGCGGGCAGTGTACGGTGGTCTGCCCCGTGGGGGCGCTACGGGAAACGAGCTCCACGGAGCGGGTGTGGGCGGCGCTCAACAACCCCAACGTCCGCACCGTGGTGCAGGTGGCGCCCGCCGTGCGCGTGGCCGTGGGCGAAGCGTTCGGGCTGACCCCGGGCACCCGCTGCACCGGCAGGCTGGCCTCAGCGCTTAAGGAGTTGGGCTTCGACGACGTGTTCGACACCAACTGGGCGGCCGACCTGACCATTATGGAAGAAGGCACGGAACTGCTGGGCCGCCTGAAGAAGGCGCTCACGGGCGGCTCCGCGACCCTGCCGATGATCACCAGCTGCAGCCCCGGCTGGATCAAGTACGTAGAGCACCATTACCCCGACCAGCTTGCGCACCTGTCCAGCTGCAAGTCCCCGCATACCATGATGGGCGCGCTCGTCAAGAGTTATTACGCTAGGCAGAAAAAGATCGACCCCAAGGATATGTTCGTGGTCTCGGTCATGCCCTGCACCGCCAAAAAATTCGAGATCGGCCGCCGGGAGATGCAGAACGACGGTTACCCCAACGTGGACGCCGTGATCACCACACGGGAACTGGCCGATATGATCCACAGCGCGGGCATCGACTTCGTTTCCCTGCCGGACAGCGCGTTCCACAACCCGCTGGGCATGTCCACCGGCGCGGCGGATATCTTCGGCCTGACCGGTGGCGTGATGGAAGCGGCGCTGCGTACCGTGTACGAGCTGACTACCGGGCGCGAACTGCCGTTTGACAACCTGCACGTAACCCCCATCGAGGGGCTTCAGCAGGTGAAGGAAGCGACCATTCACTTTGAGAACGCGCTGCCGGAGTACGCCTTCCTGAACGGCGTGGATCTGCGGGTCTGCGTAACCAGCGGTTTCGCGGGCGCGCAGCAGCTGATGGACCAGATCGAAGCCGGAACATCCCCCTACCACTTCATCGAGATCATGGGGTGCCCTGGCGGGTGCATCACGGGCGGCGGCCAACCCCGCAGCGAGGACACCGACGTGCGCGCCAAACGGCTGGCGGCCCTGTACGACGAGGACGAGAGCAAAGTTCTGCGCAAGTCGCACGAGAACCCGTACATCCAGCAGATCTACGCGGATTTCCTGGGCGCGCCCAACGGGCACCTGTCCCACGAGCTGCTGCACACCGTCTACACGCCCCGCGGCATGTACAACGAAATGACCAACGAAACCTTCGTGGTGGACGTGAAGCAGAGCCCCGAAGCCAAGAGCGCCGTGACCCCCGCCACCGCCGGCGGGCTGTTGCGGATGCGCAGCACCCCGCAGGAAAGCCCGCGCGTAAAAGCGCTGGAAACCGAGAACGCCATGCTGCGTTCCGAGCTTGCGGAAACGCAGGACACGGTGAACGTGTTCAAGCGCATCATCATGGATCGCAGCACTCCCGAAAGCTGACCGGAACAACCCGTAAAGAAGCGGGGATACGGAATGCGTATCCCCGCTTCGTCATATTGTGATATCGCTATATGGGAGCTATAATGCAATAAAGAGCAGGCCCGCTCCCGTTTCGGCGCCGCCTGCAACCCGATCCGGGAATTCTCGGATAGACGCCGGCCGTACGGGAATCGCATCCGGCGTGAACAGATAACGGTAGGAGGAAAGAACCATGAATATTTCCTGTTGCGGAGTGCGCTGCGACGCCTGCCCCCAATATCCGCAACCATGTCCGGGTTGCGAGGCGCTGCGGGGAAAGCCGTCCTGGCTGGCGGACGTAGGTCTGGATTGCTGTCCGTTCTACTCGTGCTGCGTTCTGGAACGAAAGCTCCCGGACTGCGGCCGGTGTTCCGCGGTGCCATGCCGGTTGTTTGACAGTTTGAAAGACCCGTCGCTGAGCGACGAAGCCTTTCAGAAAGACCTTGCGGACAGAATAACAAGGTTGAAGGCGAACCGTCGGGGGTATGAGGATGAGTGACCTGCGGCAAATTCCGGGCGTCGGCAGGCAAACCGAGCAGGATCTGATCCATATCGGGTATGACGGCGTCGCTTCGCTGGTCGGTCAGGACCCGGAAGAAATATACCTGAAGAGCTGCCAATACAAAGGTTTTCGGGAGGACAAGTGCCAGCTCTACGTTTTCAGGCTGGCCGTATATTATGCGGAACATGGGACGCATGCGCCGGAAAAGCTGAAATGGTGGTATTGGAAGGATAAAGAATACAAGCCCGGCTGCGAATAAACGGCGAGGGCACGTCTTCTTTACGGCGTTCCACCCTCGCGGAGCCACGCCGCGCCGCTATTGACAGCCCCAACGGAATCCGTTACCATACATCCGTATACAATGCGTTCTCCGCGGCGGGCCTCGCGGCTTTCCGCGGCCTTTCCGTCCCATAAAACCGAAACGGTCGGGTTTCCCGTGCCGTGCGGCTGCCGAAACGGCGCCCGCGATAAGGAGATGTGCCCCGCATGACGATATCCCAAAGAGAAGAACGCAACCCTTACCCGCTTTACCTGATCCTGCTCTGGCTTCTGGCTACGTTCTTTTCCTGGTTTTATCACAAACAGGGCAATTGGGCCATCAATACCGTCGTGCTGCCCCTGCTTACGGCGACCGCCGTTCTGTGGCTGGTTCGCCGCATCCGGCGCATGAGCCCCGCCGAAACGCTTCTGGGCGTTTTGGCTTTCTGGTACGTGCTTACGCGGCTGGTCAACGCCGACCCCTTCACGACGGATAACCTGGTCTCCTCGATGCACGTGCTGGCGGCCGTTTTCGTGGCTTTCCCGCTGGCGGCGCGTCTTGGGGAAGGCCGCCGCAAACAGGCGCTCGTCCTGACCGGCGCGCTGGTCGTAACCGTGCTGGGTGTCATCGCCTGGGTTGCGGTCGTCGCGTCCTTCCGGCGGGAGGTTTTCGTCGTCCCGTTCACCGATAATATGATCATCGGCATTCGCCCGGAGGAAGGCCGTCTGAACGTTCTGTACATGCACGCCAACCTGTCCGCGGTCATGTTCGTGGCGTCGATCGGGTTCTGCCTGTACCTGCTCGCCGCCGTCCGTTCCAAATGGCTGCGGGTGCCGGTCGCGCTGGCCGCCGCGGGGCTGTATATCGCCGTTGCGCTGACGCTCAGCCGGACGGCGATGGTCATCGTCGCGCTGGAACTAGGCGGGTTCGCCTTCCTGCTGCTTTTCAAAGCCGGGCGGCTGAAACGGAAAGCGCTTCGGACGTTCGTTGCCGTCGCCGTGTGCGTAGCGGTTACGGCGGCGTCCTTTTTCGGCCTGTTCTATTTTATCGGCAGGGCGGCCGGCCTGTTCGGCGGGGACGGCTCCGGTTCCCTGCTTCTGCCGGGCGCGTATGCCGCGGAGGCTCAAACGGATACCGCGCCGCCCGTGGCGGCTGACGAAGCGTATATCGACCTGAGCCATCTGGGCGCCAACATCGACACGCTGGCCAACCGCACGGATTTCTACGCCGCCGTGATTCCGGCGATTCGCAACCGGCCCGCCACCCTCTGGGTGGGAGATTCGACGGAAAACGTCCTTCCAGCGCTGCAGGCCGCACTTGGGCGGGAGGCGTTCCATTGGCACAATTCGTTCCTCCAGACGCTGATGACCGCGGGCCTGCCCGCCCTGCTGTGCACGCTGGCCTTCTCCGTTCTGCTCCTCGCTAAATGCGTTGATATCGTCTTTCTACGCGGTGCGCCGCTGGCCGACCAGATTCTCGTGCTCCCTGCGCTGGGGATTCTCCTGCACGGAATGCTGGAAGCCTTCCTGTTCGTCAACTTCGGGGTGCCGAACATCCTGTTTTTCCTGCTGGCCGGTTTCCTGTTCGCCGTTCCGGGCAAGAGCAGGTTGCTTTCCATGGCGTAAACGGTTTCCGCCTGAAAAACGACGATCCCCCGCCAGCCGGGACCGGCGCTGCGCAGAACCTGAACTTGAACCGGGAGCGTATGAGTATGGACTTGAAACGGGAAGCGGAACTTCACCTGCGGCGAAAACTGATTCCTTTCTGGACGGCCTTGAAGGACGAACGTCAGGGCGGATTTTACGGATACGTGGGTTTTGATCTGAAACCGGACCCGGAAGCGCCCAAGGGCTGCATCTACACCAGCAGGCTCCTCTGGTTTTATTCCACGGCCTTCCGGCTGCTGGGGGACGGGCCGCTGCTCGCGTGCGCCCGGCAGGCGTTTAATTTTCTCGACCGCATGTGGGACAACCGGGAGGGCGGCGTTTTTTGGGCCTGCACATTCGACGGGCAGCCGCTGGATACCGCGAAACACACCTACGCGCAGGCGTTCGCCGTGTACGGGCTGGCCGCCTTCGCGTTGGCTTCCGGCGACGAGCGGGCGCTGGGGCGTGCGCTGGAACTGTATACGCTCATCGAAACGCGGATGCGGGACGAAACCGGTTATCTGGAAGCGTTCGACCGCTCGTTCGTTCCGCAGGAAAACGTGAAGCTCAGCGACAACCCCACGCTGCTGGCGCGCGGAATCGTAGCGGAAAGAACGATGAACACGCTGCTGCACGTCATGGAAGCGTACCAGCTGCTTTACGAAGCCAGCGGGGACGGGCGCGTGCTGGTCAGCCTGCGCGCGCTCCTGAAAACGCTCGGGGAGCGGGTGTACAATCCTAAAGCCAACCGGCTGGAAGTGTTCCTGGATGCCCGGCTTCGTTCCGTGTTCGATATGCAAAGCTACGGGCACGACATCGAGGCCTCCTGGCTGATCGACCTGGCGGCGAAAACGGCGCTGGACAGGCGGGAGCGCGTCGCCACGGAACGTTGGACAGCGGAACTGGCGCGGGGCGTGCTTGCGCGCGCCTTCCGGAACGGCCGCCTACTTAACGAGTGTCTGGAAGGGAAGAACGACCCGGTCAGCATCTGGTGGGTGCAGGCGGAAACGATGATCGGCCTGACGAACCTGTGGCAGAAAACCGGCGACCCGTCCTTCGCGGACGCCATGCAGGCGACCTGGCAACGCATCATGACGGAGCAGGTGGACCCCCGCGAGGGCGCGGAGTGGTACTGGCGGCTGGACGCGAACGGCGCGCCGGAGCGTATGCCCTTCGCGGAACCCTGGAAAGGCCCCTACCATAACGGACGCATGTGCATGGAACTGATGACCCGTCTGTGACGCGTTCGCCGCGACGGCTGAGAACGGAAAGGGTTGAAACGATGACTGCGTTGGAGCGGGCGGCCCGGTGGGCCGCGCTTCCGTGCTTCGATGAGGCGACGCGGGCCGAAGCGGCGCGTATCCTGCGGGATCCGGACGCGCTGGCGAGGGCTTTCGGAAGCGAGCTTGCCTTCGGTACGGGCGGGCTGCGCGGCATACTTGGCACAGGCACCAACCGCATGAACCGCTACACCGTCGCCCGCGCGACGGCGGGGTTGGCCGATTCTTTACCGGGCGGAGGCGGCCGGAGCGTCGTAATCGCGTACGATTCCCGGCACGGTTCGCAGGAATTCGCACTGGTCGCCGCGGGTGTGCTGGCCCGGCGCGGGCTTACGGCGCGCCTGTTTTCCCGCCTGATGCCAACGCCCGTGCTTTCCTTCACGGTGCGGGAACTCCGGGCCGACGCGGGCGTGATGATCACCGCCAGCCACAACCCGGCCGAATACAACGGTTATAAAGTCTACGGGCCGGACGGTTGCCAGATCACCGATAAGGCTGCCGCCGCCGTTACGGAAGCGATCGCAACCCACGAATACGGGGAGACCGAATGGCTCGCCGAGGCCGAGGCGCGTGAAAAGCAGCTGCTTGTACCCGTGCCCGAAGCGATATTGGAGGCTTACGTTCAGCGTACGCTCGCCTGCCGCGCGCGGCCCGGCGAACGCGCCCCGGTCACGGTCTGCTACACGCCGCTCAACGGCGCGGGGCTGGAACCCGTGCGCGCGGTGCTCGGCGCGATGCCCGGCGTCACGGTCGTCGAGGCGGAAGAACAGTCCGCGCCGGACGGGGACTTCCCCACCTGTCCCAAACCCAACCCGGAACTGAAAACGGCCCTCGCGTCGGCCATCGCCGCCGCGAAGGAAAAGGGCGCCGATCTGGTGATCGCCAACGACCCGGACGGCGACCGCCTCGGCGTGGCTGCGCGGGATGCGGCGGGTGATTTCACGCTCCTCACGGGCAACGAGGTCGGCCTGTTGCTGCTGGAGTCCGTGCTGGCCGCCCGCAAGGCGGCGGGTACGTTACCCGAACGGCCTGTGGTGATCAAGACCATCGTGACCGGCGATTTGGCGTTCCCCGTCGCCGCGGCGTACGGCGCGACGGTCGTGGAAACGCTGACCGGCTTTAAGTACATCGGCGAGGAAATCGGCCGGATGGAGGAGCGCGGCGAGGCGGAACGGTTCGTGTTCGGCTTCGAGGAAAGCTGCGGGTATCTGGCCGGCACGCACGTGCGGGACAAGGACGGCGTCATGGCGGCCATGCTGGTTTGCGAGCTGGCGCAGCGCGCGGCCGCCGAAGGTCGTACGCTGACCGGCATGCTCTCCTCGCTGTACGCGCGCTACGGCCGCATCGGCACGCGGCTCGTGAATGTCGATATCGCGGGGACAGACCCGATGGCCGAGATGAACCGCCTGATGGGCGAGCTTCGCGCCCGGCCGCCGTTCACGCTCGCGGGCGCGCCCGTAACGGCCGTCCGGGATTATCGGGCGGGCGTGGACGGTCTTCCCCCCGCGGACGTGCTGACGTTTGAAACGGCGAACGGAAAGGCGATCGTGCGCCCATCCGGGACGGAACCCAAGGTAAAAGCGTACCTTTCCGCTCCCGTCGCAACCGACACGGAAACGTCCTGCGCGCTGGACGCGCTGGAAGCGGACGTGCGCGCCCGGCTCGCCTGATCCCCGCCAGTGCGACAGCACTGCCATAATGATGCGCGGGCTGTTCGTCCGTGCGGAGCGAAACCGATTTCCATTGGGAAGGAGCCTGCGTATGGTCAATCCGATCCGGTTGATTACGGGCGGCAGCCTGCCGAACATGCCCTGGGAGGAGCGCCCGGCGAACGATCCGCACGACGCGCCGGTATGGCGCTACAGCGGCAATCCGGTCATCCGCCGCAACCCAGCGCCGGGCGTGGCGCGCATCTTCAACAGCGCGGTGGCCGCGTACGGGGACGGGTTCGTGGCGGTGCTGCGCGGAGAACAGGTGGACGGCGTTCCCCATATTTACCTGGGGCATAGCAAAGACGGCTATACCTGGACGGTAGCGCCGGAGAAAATCCCCTTCGTGGACACGGAAGGCCGCCCGTTCATGCCGCTCTACGCGTACGACCCCCGGTTAATCCGGGTAGAGGGCGCCTATTACATCCTCTGGTGTACCGATTTCTACGGCGCGGCCATCGGCATGGCCCGAACGGAGGATTTCAAGACCTTCGTCCGGCTGGAAAACCCGCTGATCCCCTTCAACCGCAACGCCGTGTTGTTTCCGCGCAGAATCGGAGGCACCTACCGGATGCTCAGCCGTCCCAGTGACAGCGGCCACACGCCTTTCGGGGACATCTTCGTTTCCGAAAGCCCGGATATGACGTACTGGGGCCGCCACCGGCACGTGATGAGCCGGGGTCAGGCCTGGTGGGAAAGCGTGAAGGTCGGCGGGGGCGCCGCGCCCATCGAAACCAGCGAAGGGTGGCTGCTGTTCTACCACGGGGTCAGCAGCACGTGCAACGGGTTCGTGTATTCCGTGGGCGGCGCGATACTGGATCTGGACGAGCCCAGCCGCGTACGGTACCGCTGCCGCAACTTCCTGCTGACGCCGGAAACGGAGTACGAGGAGCGCGGCTTCGTGCCCAACGTATGCTTCCCCTGCGCCACCCTGCAGGATACGGATACCGGGCGCATCGCCCTCTACTACGGCGCGGCGGATTCCGTAGTCGGGCTTGCGTTCACCACCGTGGATCTGGTAACGGAGTACATCAAGGAGCACAGCGTCCTAACCCAAACCGACGCCGAAATCGGCATACGCTGAAAGCGGGGTAACGCTTTATGAAACGCAAAACGGCAAACGAACTGATGAATGAGTACGAGGCTCTGGTGGCGCGCCCCAACGAGCCCGACACGCGGTTCTACAACGGCCTGTTCGAGCGGTACCGTTACCCGGTGCTGACCCGGGAGCATACTCCGCCTTTCTGGATGTACGACCTGAACCCGGAAACCAACCCCTACATGATGCAGCGGCAGGGCGTGAACGCCGCCTTCAACAGCGGCGCGCTGTACGTCCACGGAAAGTACTATTTAGTTGCGAGGGTGGAGGGCGCGGACCGAAAAAGCTTCTTCGCCGTCGCGGAAAGCGACCGCCCCACCGAGGGCTTCCGCTACCGGGATTATCCCGTGCGCCTGCCGGATACCGACCCGGACGAAACCAACGTGTACGACATGCGGCTGACCAAGCACGAGGACGGCTGGATCTACGGCGTTTTCTGCTCCGAAAAGCGGGCCGCCGGGGATGCGGACCTTTCCGCGGCGGTCGCCGCCGCGGGCATCGTGCGTACGAAAGACCTGCAAACGTGGGAACGTCTGCCCAACCTCGTTACCCTGCGCTCCCCTCAGCAGCGCAACGTCGTTCTGCACCCGGAACGGGTCAACGGCAAGTACGCCTTCTACACGCGGCCCATGGACGGCTTCATCAGCACCGGTTCGGGCGGCGGTATCGGCTTCGGGCTGTGCGACGACATCACTCATGCCGTGATCGATAAGGAAACGATCATTTCCCCCCGCCGCTACCACACCGTGACCGAAGCCAAGAACGGGGCGGGCGCGGTGCCGATCAAGTCCCCGCGCGGCTGGCTGCACATCGCCCACGGCGTGCGCAACACCGCCGCAGGCCTTCGCTACGTGCTTTACGCCTTCGCCACCGCATTGGACGACCCTTCCCGCGTCATAGCCGAGCCGGGCGGCATGCTGATGGGGCCGCTGGGGCGCGAACGCACGGGCGACGTTAGCAACGTGCTGTTCACCAACGGCGCGGCGGTCAACGACGAGGGCAATGTCTATGTCTATTACGCTTCCAGCGACACGCGCCTGCACGTGGCGCATACCGACGTGGACAGGCTTGCGGACTATGTGTTCAACACCCCGCCCGACCCCCTGCGCTCCGCCGACTGCGTGGCCCTGCGCTGCGAACTGATCGAAAAGAATCTGGCGTGGCGGAAGAACAGGCCGGAATGAAGCCCGGTCTTCCTCCGCGCGGTGGCGATGTATAATAACCGGCGTATATGAATATTCCTTCCCCCGGGGCGTAAGTTCTCGGGGGTGTCTTATTTCTTGATCCGTATGGTTGCCTCTCCATTCTCTGGTATAAACGGATAATTATGAAGAAAAAGAATTATGATTGACATTTTTATTTCATTCATGTAATATTAACAATATCACATCCAATAGCGACCGACGAACCCACGCGCGGCAAACCTGCGGGGGGAACAGAATATGGGCGCGTCATCCGCAAACAGCATTATTCTTTCCGCGCGGACCCACGAGATCGACCTGGCCGTTTTTGACGAAGGTTTTCTTTCGAGAACCGTCGAACGGAGAATGACGGTTACGGGGATGGCTTGCGTCCCCGATTATTGCGCGTACCTGAAGGCGAGCCGGACCGAAGCGGAAACGCTTGCCAGTTCGCTGCTTATTTCCTACAGCCTGTTTTTCCGCGAGCCTTTCGTTTACGCGCTGATGGAACAGTTTATCATTCCCGGACTTCTCAGCCGCGTGCCCGAAAACGGCGAGCTGCGCGTATGGTCGTCGGGGTGCGCCGGCGGGCAGGAAGCGTACTCGCTGGCGATTCTGCTGGACGAGCAGATACAAGCGTCTCGAAAACCGCTCCGGTACCGGATTTTCGCAACGGATATCTCCGAAGAAGCGCTCGAAACGGCGAAAAAAGGGGTCTACGGCGCCGACGACGTACGAAACGTCATGCGAAGGCATCTGAACGGTTATTTCAGCCCGAGCGGCGAGAAGTACGCCGTGTCGCCCCGGATACGGGAGAATATCCTCTTTTCCCGGTACGACCTGTTGGACGAGGCCCACGCCAGTCCGCCGGAAAGCATCTTCGGGCATTTCGATATCGTATCCTGCAGTAATCTGCTGCTGTATTACCAGCCGGATGCGCGTACGCGGATTCTCAGAAAACTGGAAAAATCGTTTACGCAGGACGGGTACCTGATCGTCGGGGAAACGGAGAGAACGTTTGTGCAAAAACACACGAACCTGCACATGCTCTTCGTTCCCTCGGCGATTTTTCAAAAAGCGCCGGGCGCGGGGGCCTGCGAAGGCGTCCGTATCTCCGCTCGGGCGCAAGGAGGAATCGCCGGATGAAACGCAACGTGAAGATCAGCACCCAACTGCAGGTCGGGTTCCTTATCGTACTGGCGTTCGTCGTTCTGTTGGGCGGCATCTCCTACTTCCAGACCAACCGTCTATACCAGCAGGAGAAGGACTTGTACGAATACCCGCTTCAAATCCGGCGCGCGGTGGATCAGTTCAACATCGACATTCTAAAAACGCGCGTCGCCGTAAGGGACTACCTGCTTTTTTCCGGCGAAACGGATCGCCGGGACGCTCTGGAGACTATGGAGCTTTCGCTTAGCGACATCCATAACCAATACGAGTCGTTGAAGGCTCTGTATAAAGGCTCGCAGAAGGATATCGAAGCGGTCGACCAGGCGCTGCTGCAATGGAGTTCCGCCACGGAAACCCGCATGAACATGGCGCTGGCCGGAGAAACGGAAAGCACGGTCAGCAGCCTGGGCGACCAGGGGGACGTAGGCCGGTACAGGCTTCAGCTGATGGCAGCCATCGACGTGGTCGACCGCAACGCCACCGATACGGCGGGCGCGCTGAACGCCTCGTTCGTGTCCCTCTACCAGGCCCTCAGCCGCAGAAGCCTGGCGCTGCTGGCCACGGTCCTCGTTTTATCCGTGCTTATCAGCGTTTATCTGGTACGGCAGATACGCAAACCGCTTCAGGACCTGAACCGGGAAATCCAGCGCTTTCATCGGGGCGAGCTGGGCGCCCGATGCCGGTATACGAAGGATAACGAATTAGGGGCGTTGGCGTCGTCCTTTAATTCGATGGCGGATTCTCTGGAGCAGTCCATCGACGTGCGCGAGAAGTTCGTCTCGCTTTCCGGCGCGATGCTGAGCCACGAGGACAGCAAGGGTTTTTTTCGCACGGTGCTGATTCAACTTTCGGAGGCGCTCAACGCGAACACGGCCGCGGTCTATCTGCCCTCCGACGATAAGAAAACCTTCGTCTGCTTCGATTCCATCGGGCTGGGCGGCGACGCCAGACAGCGTTTCGACGCGGAAGCGCTGGAAGGCGAACTGGGCCCCGTGCTCGCCACCCGCAGCGTGCGGCGCGTATCTCAACTGCCCGAGGATACCCGCTTCCGCTACCTTACCTCCAGCGGGGAATTCGTGCCCCGCGAATTGCTGACCGTTCCCGTTTTTTCCGGTAACGAAATCGCCGCGGTTCTGTCTTTCGGCACGCTGACGCATTTCTACGGCCAGGCCGAAAGGCTGGTGAATGCCCTCCAGATTACGATGAACGCCCGCGTGGAGGGAATCCTCGCCTTCCAGACCATCAAGGATATGCTTAAAACCGTAGAACAACAGAACCGCGAGCTGGACATGCAGAAAAACGAGCTGTCGGCGCAGGCGGCCGAGCTGACGCAGCAGAACACGGAACTGGAAATTCAGGGAAAACAGCTTGCGGAAGCAAGCCGCCTGAAAACCAGTTTCCTGTCCAACATGAGCCACGAACTCCGTACGCCGCTCAACTCGATCATCGCCCTGTCCGGGGTGCTTAACCGGCGCCTGGTCGGGCAGATTCCGGGCGAGGAGCACGGCTATATCGAAATTGTCGAGCGCAACGGCAAACACTTGCTGGAATTGATCAACGATATTCTGGATATCTCGCGCATCGAAGCCGGACGCGAGGAAGTGGAAGTATCGGAATTTTCTCTGAGCCGTACGATTACCGAAATTACGACGATGCTTCAGCCGCTGGCCGCGCAAAAGGGAATCCGGCTGGTCTGGCAGCCGGAAGGCGCCGACCTCTCGCTGGCCGGAGACGAGCCGAAATGCAGGCACATCATCCAAAACATCGTCGGCAACGCCGTCAAGTTTACGGAGACGGGCTCCGTAACGGTCACGGCACAGGCGCGCGAGGACGGCGTGATCGTTACGGTCCGGGATACCGGGATTGGAATCGACCCTAAATACTTGTCCAGCATATTCAACGAATTCAGCCAGGCCGACGGCACCACGTCGCGGAGATTCGGCGGCACCGGCCTTGGCCTTGCCATCGCGAAGAAATACGCCGATCTGCTGGGCGGCTCCATCACGGTGGACAGCGCCGTAGGGCAAGGCTCCACGTTCACCGTCGTCCTCCCGTTAAAGTACCATAAGGAAGCTCCCGCGACGGAGGAAGCGCCCTTTCCGACCCACCCGCCGCAAACGTCCCCGCGTGCGGCTGCGGGCGATACCCCTCCGCAGGGCAAAGCCCTTCTGCTCATCGAGGACAGCGCCCCCGCGATCATCCAGATCAGAGACCTGTTGGAGGAAAGCGGGTACCGCATCCGGGTCGCCAGCAACGCCCGCGAGGCCTACGCGCTGATCGACGAAGAACTCCCGGACGCGATTGTTCTGGACCTGATGATGCCGGAGATCGACGGGTTCGGCGTGCTTAAAACTTTGCGGGCCACGGAGAAAACCGCCGACATCCCCGTAACCATTCTGACGGCGAAACAGATATCCGCGGACGAATTGAAAGAGCTCAAGCGGAACCACGTTTATCAAATCGTCCAGAAAGGCGGCGTCGACCGCGCGGCGCTTCTGTCCGTGATCTCCAAGATGCTGGGGCCCGAACCGCAGGCCGCGCCTTCGGGAGAAAAGCGGAATCGGCGCGAAGGGAAGCCGTGCATTCTGGTCGTGGAGGACAATCCGGACAACCGAACCACCCTGAAAGCCCTGATTGGTATGAAGTACACGCTGATCGAGGCCGAGGACGGCGAACAGGGTATCGCGCTGGCGCGGGAACTGCTGCCGGACCTGGTTCTGATGGACATCGCGCTGCCCGGCATCAGCGGAATCGACGCTTTCCATACGCTGCGCGACGCACCCGCGACGCAGCACATCCCGATCGTCGCGCTGACCGCCAGCGTGATGACGCAGGAACGGGATACCATTATGTCCCACGGTTTCGACGCCTTCATCGCCAAACCGCTGGTTACCGACGACCTGTTCAAGGTGATACGGGGGTTTTTATATGATTGACCATCCGATGAAAATCCTTGCCGTAGACGATAATCCGGATAACCTGGTCACCATCCGGGCGCTGATTCGGGAGGCGTTCCCGGAGGCGACCGTTTCAACGGCGCAGTCCGGGCCGGAGGGATACGAGGTGGCTCTCCGCGAGGACCCGCACGTCATCCTGCTGGACGTCGTCATGCCGGGCATGAGCGGTTTCGATCTTTGTCGGATGCTGAAGGCCGACGCCCGCCTGTTCGACACGCCCGTGGTTTTCGTAACCGCCCTAAAGGGGGACGTGGACAGCCGAATCCGCGCGCTGGAATGCGGTGCGGACGCTTTTCTGGCCAAGCCCATCGACGCCAGCGAATTGATCGCGCAGATACGGGCGATGGTTAAAATTAAAATCGCCAACGTGGAAAAGCGGGATGAGAAGAAACGCCTCGCCCGGCTGATCGACGAGCGTACGCAGGAGCTTCAGCGGGAGCACCAGAAGGCCGTCGATCTGGTTAAGGCGCTGAAGGCGGAAAACGAAAGCCGCAAAAAAAGCGAAGCGGAGCTTCTGGAATCGAAGAATTACTTCGAGTTCGTTTTCAACACCGGCCCGGATGCGGCGGCCATCACGCGAATGGACGACGGCGTCATCCTCAACGCCAACGAGGGGTTTACGCGGCTTTTTGGGTATTCCAAGGAGGAAGCCATCGGAAAAGGCAGGCTGGACTTACGCCTGTACAAGGACCCGGCGGATTTGAAAGCCGTTCTGCGCAAGCTGGAAAAACAGGGGTTCTGCGACGGGGTGGAAATCGAGTTTCGCCGGAAAGACGGCAGTGTCTTCGTGGGGCTGCTGTCGGCGAAAATGATCGTTCTCAAAGGCGTTACGCACATCTCCAGCAGCGTTCACGACATCACCAACCGGAAGAAGATGGAGGATAACCTGTACCGGCTAAGCTACCACGACTATCTGACGGGCCTAAACAACCGCAGGTTTTTCGAGCGTGAGCTTCGGCATCTCGACGTAAAAAGCTCGCTGCCCCTGTCCATCCTCGTCGCCGATATCAACGGCCTCAAGCTTATCAACGACGCTTTCGGCCATCAATACGGCGACCGATTCATTGTTTCCACCTCCCGGATCATCCATAGTTGCGCGCGGGAAAGCGACATTCTGGCTCGAACCGGCGGCGACGAGTTTACCATGCTCATGCCTCATACGGACGGCGAAACCGCCTCGGCGTTGCTGGAACTGATCCAGAACGCATTCGCCGACCGCAACCGGACGACAGCCAACGAATCGTTCCAGATCAACGTTGCGCTGGGTTGCGATACGAAGACGGACGCGGAACAGGACATAAACCTGGTAATCAAGGCCGCCGAAAAAAGCATGTATCAGCGCAAGCTGCTGGATCGCAAGAGCATCCACAATACGGTGCTCGCCTCCATTAAAGCGACGCTGTTTGAAAAGAACGAGGAGACGCAGGAACATTGCGAGCGGCTGGTGATCCTGTCCCGGGAAATCGGCAAGGCGCTGAGCCTTTCCCAGAAGGAAATGGACGAACTGGAGATCCTCTCCATGCTGCACGACATCGGTAAAGTTGGCATTTCCGACCGGATTCTCATGAAACCGGGAAAGCTGACCGACGAGGAGTGGGTGGAAATGCGCAAGCATCCGGAAGTCGGCTACCGTATCGCCAGCGCGTCGCCGGAGCTTGCGCCGATTGCCGAATACATTCTTTTCCACCATGAGCGCTGGGATGGCGGCGGATACCCGCAGGGGCTCAAAGGCGAGCAGATCCCGCTTCTTTCGCGGATCATCGCCGTAGTCGATTCCTACGACGCCATGACGAACGACCGGCCTTACCGGAAAAAAATGAGTTCTGAAGACGCTATCCGGGAGATGAAGAGAAGCGCGGGCGCGCAATTCGACCCGATTCTCGTGAAAATCTTCGTGGGCATGATTCGCGCGGAAAAAGCGGCGGGATAACACGCGGCCCGTTCCACCTTTCCGCACCGGGCGTCCCGACGTATACGCGACGCGGGCGGCAGCCGGAAAACCGGCGGCCGTCCGCGTCGTCCTTATTCGTTTTATCGCTTCATTCCGGTTTGGCGGTTACGTTTGCCTCGTTGGAATACCCGTTGGATTCCCAGAAACCCTGGTAGTCCGCGTCGTCGCTCAAGGTAATGCGGTTCACCCACCGCGCCCATTTGTAGCCGAGCTTATCCTCCGCTACGACGATGAACGGATAGCCCGTTTCATCCGGCAGGGGCAGGCCGTTGGCGTCGTAGGCCAGTATCAGTTCCCTGTCCCGGATGGTTGCCAGCGGAAGCGACGTGGTATACCCGTCCACGGCGGAGAAGATGACCGTATCGGCTTCCGGCTTCGCGCCGGCCAGGGCGATCAGATCATCGAGCAGCGCGCCCTTCCACAGGATGCTCGCGTCCCACCCTTCCACGCAGTGGAGGGTGATGAACCGCACGTAAGCGTCCCGCGCGAGCACCTGATCGTAGGTCAGGGTAACGGTTTGGTCCACAAGCCCGTCGATGGTCAGGGTATAGCCGTTAATGTCCACGTGCTGCACGCCCTTGATGGAGTTGTCCCGCGGGCCCACGGCGGGGTCCAGCCGGGCGCCCTGGTATTCGGTGATCTCGTTTTCCCGGTAGCGGGATTGCGTCGCCGCAGATACGGCGTCCGCCGCAGCGGGCTGCGTATTCTGCGCCGCGCACCCCGTGAGAAGTACCAGCGCGACGAGCAGGAACCATAATCGTTTCATCATCGCACCTCCCTTTATGAGAAAGAATACCCATTTTCAGGCATTCGCAAACCAAGCGGAAGGCAGGGCGATAAAAATACAGCAACCGCGTTATCCCCGCCAACCGCCGATCGCTTCATCGTTCGGTGCATAATCCTTCATTCAATTTCAGCGTTCTTCGCGGCTCGCAGGCTCTTACCGGATGAAAAAACCGTCGCATTAAGTACGACGGCTAGTTTCCGGTATGCGGTTCAACCCAATATAACGCGCCGCGGCGCCTATCCGCAGACGACTCCGGGGCAGATAGCGCGCAGGACATCGCGTTCATTCAAACAGGTAGCAGGTCATGGACAGAGAGCCCATCGCGCAAGAGCGGTTAAACACCGTCAGGCGGTCGTCTCCGCGCGCCGCTCCCAGCACGTACAGCAGCGGATTGAAGTGATCCGGCGTTTGGAAAGCCAGTTCCGCCGAGCTCCCGGCCTTTCCGTAGTCGATCGCGTCCCCGTACCGGCCGGCGACGACCCGCTCCGCGATATACGCGTCAAACTCCTCCGCCCACGGGTACCCGCCCTCCATGTTCCAGTCGACGCGCGAGAGGTTATGAACGACGTTTCCGCTGCCCAGAATCATAACGCCCCGTTCGCGCAACGCCCGCAGCTTCACACCGATCCCGTAATGCGTTTCGGCGTCGGCGTTCGCGTCCACGCTGAGTTGAACCACCGGGATATCAGCCTTCGGGTACATCCTGCACAGTACGGCCCACGTGCCATGGTCGATACCCCAGGTATTGTCGATTTTTACTTCACCGCCGATCAGCCGCAACGTCTCGTTCGCCAGTTCCGGCATTCCGTCCGGCTGGTAGACGACCCTGTATAAGGTGTCCGGAAACCCGTACATGTCGTAAACGACCCTGGGATTCCGCGCGTCCGTGGTCCGCGTTCCCCGCGTAAACCAGTGGGCCGAAACCGAAAGGATGGCGGCGGGACGCGGCATTTTCGCGGCCGTCCGTACCCATGCTTCCGTATACCGGTTGTTTTCGATGGCGTTCATCGGCGACCCGTGCCCGATAAAAAGCGCCGGCATCCTTTCGGCCATTCCCCCGCCTCCGTTCGGCACCGCTTCGTTCCGCGCTTTGTCCCTAATCGTCCCGATAGTCGATCACCGCGTGCGTAGCGTCGCAAAACGGTTTATTCTCGGATTCGCCGCAACGGCAGAGCACCACGCGGTTTCTGATTTCGTACACGGTTCCGTCGGCTGATTCGACGGGAACATACCCTTTGACGAACAGGCCGCCGCTCACGCCCTTTTCGGGGTCCTGAATCACGTCGATCGACGGGTCGTAGACGGGTTCGTGCTCCGTCCCGTCCTTTTCGACGGCCGTCAACCGCCCGGTGGGGCAATCGTTCGCCGCTTGTATAGCCTCCGAACGGTCTTCTTCGTCATCCGAATTCCGGGTCAGTTCCCACACGTTCCCGTTTCTCCTGTGGCAGAAACGCGCGAAGGCGCAGCGGTCGTCGTCCAACAGGTCGAGGCCGGGGCCTTCCATCCGTCTGGCTCTTTGATGGTATTCGCAGCGGGCGGCCGTTTCCTCCCCGTGAAAACCGGACGTTCGGTGGGAACCGTCGCAAAACGGTGCGTTTCCCGATTGTCCGCAGCGGCACAGGGCGTAGGTTTCGGCCTGCGGAAGCTCGCGCCCCGGTTTATATACGTATCCTCCGTTTTTCGGCACGATGATTTTCTCGGCAAGGGGGATATTTCCCGTAACGATATACGGCCCGTCTTTCGTGATTCGGATTTTTCGTTCGCTGTTATCCATGTTCATCGTCCATTTCACCGTCTATTCCCATTGTTCCCGGTTAACGTCTCTATACTATGCCGATGAAGCCGGATTGTAAAGCGGGAATATGGGTAAAACAAAGACCGCCGGTAATCGCCGGCGGTCTTTGTTTCTGGTCTGGGTGACAAGATTCGAACTTGCGACCTCTTGAACCCCATTCGCGTGAATTTCTAGCGTATATCCCGTTTTTTAGCCATTAATTAGCAGTACGATAGCATCAAAATTGATCGATAATGTTTCGCATACTGGTTAAATCCTCATGCTGATATTTCAACGTCATCTCATATGACGTGTGCCCCATCAATGCGGCCTTGTCCCGGTCGCTTCCCACGGCGTTCTTCATTTTCGTGGCAAAGGTGTGGCGGCAGGAATACGGCATGTAAAACGGCTTCTCCCCCGCTTTGGGTATGGGCTGTATTCCCAGCCTGGAGAGCGTCGGATAAAAGCACTCCTCGCGGTATGTGCGGTCTGTGAGCCTGGAACCATCAAGCGAAAAGAGATATTCTCCGTCAAACGTTAGGAGCTGATCAATGATCGGCTGGATTGTAGAGGATATGGGGATTACCAGATTACGGCCTGCCTCCGTCTTACTACCCCCGATTATTGTATGGTTTACAGCGTCATAATCGCTTTTCTTGACAGCCACAAAAGCCGAAGGGCGATACCCCACGTAACAGTGACACGCAATCAGCATAGCGCCCCTGTCCCCCGCTTTGGCGGCAGAAACCAGCATCCCCAACGTATCGGCCGGAAACGCGTTGTAGGTTGCTTGTTCCTGCGGGGGTATCCATAGATATTTAGCATAATTCTGCTCGCATACCTGCTGTTCCAACGCGTAGGTATACATCAGCGTTCCCAATGCCTTCATATTTTCGCGGGTACGCTTCCCGTGGGGGCAAGAATCAATGCAGGATTGCATATCGGCGGTAACGACGTTGCGAAAGAACATGCCGTACAAGGGCGCATAGTATTTATACGCGGCCTTATAACAGTTGATCGTATCCTTTCCCACGCGATCAGCCTGGCGATCAATCATGTTTTCGTAGATTTGCGCGAACGTCGCGTTTTCCAGCTTGGATCGGGTTCCCCCGTTTTTTATCTCGTGAAGATAAGCGTCCGCTTCCGCCTTGGTCTTAAATCCGCTTTTTGTTTTTCGCGTGTACTGGACGACCGTTTGACCGTTGGGGCGTTTTACCGTTCGGCGGCCCGTAGTCATCTGCGCGCAGTAACACTTCCCGTGGCGGAAGATCGTACCCGCGCCGTTTCCGCGCGTGCGCCTATGTTTCACTGGGGTTTGTTCTGTTCCGCACCAAGGGCAGAAAGGCGCACCGTCCGGGATTGCCTTTTGACATTTGCGGCAATTCAATGCATATCCTCCACTTTATTAATATCAAGATCATCCTTGGCCTTCACGATTTTATCAGACAGGATGATACCATATAAGAAATTTAACAACTTAACACAATCAAGACGGGTTAACTCTCTTTTTGTTCGACCATGCACAATCCAGTGTCTGTTTAATTCATATGGCTCATCTTCATCGAAGGGAACAGGCTTATAAAGTGCTAGATAAGTTGATCGAAATGTAGTAAAGAGAGATATGGTTGCATATTCCTTGTCACTCACCATTTCAGATTTTACGAATTTATCTAATATTACCATACAACGATCATATGCCTTGTGGGTATTCATTCCACTTGCTTGGGTTAATGTATCATCAATTACAGTTACGAAGCCAAGGGCGGCCAGTTCATATTGACCATTCTGATAAGCGACTATCGCCTGCTTGAAAAGGCGTTTATGGTCGTTAAGAAAAGGATGGTATAAACACTTCTCAATTATATCATTCGATTTATTATAGTTATTCTTTTCCTCTAGGGCTTGAAGTATAACATTAACATCATCTGTTTCAATTACGCTTTCAAAAAATTCAAGCGCCATATAGTCCCAAAGGACATACTGGGCATCTCCAACTTTCGAGATCGCCAGCATTGGGCGCATTGCTTCTACAAGTTTCAAAGAAGCATCTGAAAGACTACGTCTTAAATAATCAAAATCTGGGGCAATATTCTGTGCCCACTCGGCAGATTTTGCTAGTTCGTCTGTCAAGTTCGTAATCATAGGTTGATACTTAAAAAGTGCATCTGATTCGAGCTGCATTCTTCGTTGATTCTCTGAAATTATATCAATTAAAGGTTGCA
>CAZCCZ010000010.1:0-32372 GCA_964497495.1 uncultured Oscillospiraceae bacterium | reverse complement strand
GCCTTTGTTGATATTTCGAAAGCGCATCCATTGCAGGTTGCAGCCTTTGTTGATATTTCGAAAGCGCATCCATTGCAGGTTGCAGCCTTTGTTGATACATTGAAGGAGAATCAGTCTTTAATCTTGTAGATAATTTTCTCTTTGGTGAACCGGTATCCAAATTATCCAAATCCTTTCTAAATCCTTTGAACTTATTACACTCTCCACCTATGCCCGCAGTTCTGGCATACGGCTTCGCTGTGTACGGTGGTTTTCACCTTTTTACGACCGAACAGGGCCACCAGCAGGCGCGGGATGGTAAGGAAAATCCTCAGCAGCAGATCAAACAGCCAACCGAAAAAGAGCTAATAGGATACGCCGTGGTGCTTGTTTTTACGATGGAAATCGCCTGGATGTTGACGTTGGTGCTACCGCACTTTGGACAAGTCACAATAATAACCCCTTTATAAGAAATACACTTTTATATGATAATTATCATGACAACGACCACGGTAAGAACGGTCAATATTTGCACCAGGCACCCGCCGCAGCCCATCATACGTGCCGCCTTGCGCTGTCGGCCGGAACGGGTGGTGGGGATGCCGGTTGCGCGTGCAAATTTCTGCTTTGCGGCTGTAACGCCAAGCGCGCGCTTCCATGAGAAGGAAACGCCGGGGACATGGAAAGACGATCTTCTTCTAGCCATCACCTGCCTCCGGCAACGACCTTACAGATACTTCCGTGCGGCTTCGACAAGACGGTTCTTTAGTGAATATAAAGAATCATTATTATCAATGAGGACACGCAATTCTTTGTTGTCCTCTCCGAGCGGGAAGAATATGGACTTTTTACGACCTTCGATCTGCAACCGGCAAATCCATTTCGTTACCTTCCCATCCATAAGAATGCTGAAATATGATGCCGTATCCTTATAGGTGATACGTGACGGCTCCACAATGTCATGCAGTAAAGCCTTGATAATCAGGAAGGCTTCTACCTCATCGACCGTCGTGTTGATCTTGCTTGCTTCAACGTCCACTGCTTCCGGAGCGGGTGCGTCCTGTTTGCCCTGATCGTCAGCATCTGTTTTTTCTTCGGGCGTCGAAAGCATGGATTGAAAGCGACTATTCAACAATTCGTTGATGTACTGTGCGAAAGAACGTTTGATAATTACCTTGAATTTATCCATAACCTGTACGGTTTTACGGCCGGGGTAAACCTTGTGCAAGACATAGGTAACAAAATCATCATCAGGATCAACCGATTGCAAATCAAGCAGCTTTTTTACCGCGGTCGTATACTTCAAATCAGACGCCGCGCTGAAAATGCTTTCCACATCCAGCGCATCACGCTGAAAACGCTTTAATTCCGGGATAAGGCTATCCTTGATATTCAGGATGTCCAATTCCATAAATGGGGTTAAATCCATTTTGTTCTGTTCGTCGAGATCGGTATAGAAGCGATAGATAAGGCCGTTTGTAAGGATCGCCAGTTTCGCGGAGGATGTGCCGAAATACCGGAACAACTGACCGTCATGGTTTTCCAGCTTTTCACCACACCACTTCGCTTCGACTAATATTATGGGCTTCCCATCCCTCACGATGGCATAATCGACCTTTTCACCCTTCTTAATCCCGACATCCGCAGTATATTCCGGTACGAACTCCACGGGGTTGAAAACGTCGTAACCAAGCATCTGAAAAAAGGGAAGAATGAGGGCATTCTTGGTAGCCTCCTCCGTTCCGATGACCGGGGAAAGCTGTGCAACCCGCGTAGAGAATTGTTTTAATTGGTCAATGAAGTCCATGTACGACGCTCCTTTCAAAAGCACATGCTATATTCGTTTATACCCTAGTAAGAGATTTTGATGTTTATTTCAAATATACACTTTGATCTTATCAAGTTATCATTTCTCAATGCCCTTCCGTATTATCCTGAACCGTGTTTATTGAAATTATAACACCAGAAGGCTAAATTTTCCATCACAATATGCAGATTCATTACTTTTTATATTTAGCGTCTTGACGCGAACTTGTGTTCGCGTTATGATGAATGCACAACAAAGCGGAGGTGACCACCTTGAAGCACATAAGCATGGACAGCACAGCAGCGGAAAGAAAGGAGGAAGCCACCGACCGAAGGATATTGCGAAAGCAGATCAACGAAACGCTTGACGGCGTTACCCAAACCGGAACCCTGTCCGCTATTCTTTCTTTTGTACGGGTTGTTCGATCCCGCGAGCGGCGTTCAGAATAAAACGCCTGAACGTTTCCCATTCCTCGCCACCCATCGCGGCCAGCGCCTTGAAAACGGCTCTGGCCGTTTCATTTTCCCCGACCATCAGCGCGTCGATTACGCGATCCAGATCAGTTTTCCCAGAATCAAAGGGCTGGCCTTCTCCGTTTCGGAGCCAAAGAGCATTCACACCGAACTCACGACAGATAGCAAGCTGCATCTGCTCTGTTATCTTTCTTTTGCCTTTTTCAATGTTTGTGATTGCACCATCTGTAACACCAAGCCGACTGCCAAATTCTTGTTGCGTCAGCCCTAACGTTTTACGTATGTATTTTATACGTTGATTCATACTACCACCTCAATGCGAACTATATCATAGAAAACTTTCATAGTCAATTTTTTTCAAGCAAAACCATTGACAATTGCTTCTTAGTAGAATATTATTCTTTCATGGTAAGTATTGAGGAGGCGATCCCATGGTACCGGAAGAACAGCAGGCCCCCGTGGACGGCGAGCAGGTGAACGAGGTTGTGCAGGCGTTCAAGCAGCTTTCCGTTCTGGATAAGAAGGCCGCAACCGCGTTCGGCCTCGGTCTGCTGGCCGGGCTGGAACTTGCGAAGAAAACGGCGTGAGCCTTTCCCCTTTCCACGATCCCATTATACCGAAAAGCAGGTGAACGAATTTGCCGGAATGCACCCATATCGACCTTGAAAACGCCAGATTGCGGCGGAAAACCCCGCGCTGGAAGCTGGCCGGAAGCCTGGGCGTATCGGAAAGCACCATCGCCCGCTGGGAAAACGGCGAGATACGCCCGGAGCCGGACGACGTAGACCGGTTCGCAAACGCCGTGGGCGACCCCACGCTTTGGCACCGCTGGATGCTCTCCACCTACGACAGCTACCGGCGCAGGTACGTGGCGTGCTTGGATCAACCCCTGCCGGTATCCATCTCCCGAAGCAAATACGAAATGTCGGACGTCATGGCCTTGCAGGAACAAGCGGGGCGGGACGCGCTGGACGGCACGATAGACGACCCGAAGTTGAAAGCGGCCTACGGCAAAGAGATCAAGGAAGCCATCGCCGCCCTGACCGACACGCTGCAACGGCTGGAAGCCGAATGTAAATAGGAGGCATAACCCGATGAACGGAAAGCACATGACATTGGAAGAAGCCGCCGCACTTCCGCGCGAGTACCTGAAAACATCCGAAATGGCGGCGCTGCTGGGCACAGACCCTTACGCCCCGGTCGTAATGGCACGTGACGGGGCTTTCCCGTTTCCCGTACCGTTCCACGGCAACCGGCCCAAATTCCCCAAACGTAAAGTGCTGGAAATGCTGGGATGGAAAGCATAGCCGAACATCATTGAAAGGCGGCGCTTCCGATGGAAAACAGGCTGGAAACCCTGCTTCGCAAACTGGCGGCCCTTGAAATTGAAAGCCGCATGGCCGAAGAAGCCTACGCAGCGGAGCCGGAAAACGCCGCCGCCGAGGCGGCCTTCGACATCGCATACGGCAAGGAATACAAGGCGCTCAACGAGTGCGCCGAAGTGATCGTAGCCATGACCAACGGCACCGTGCAGCGCCACGTGGCGCGCGAAATGGTACGCCTGCGCCGGAAAGAGATCACACGGCTGGTAAGGCGATATACCGACGTTCCCGTTCAGATCGCGCGGCGGTAGCTCAAAGGTAGAGCGGCGGCCTCCATTAGCCGCACCATGCGGGTTCGACCCCCGCCCGCTGCATGAAAGGCTTTCATGCCTTTGCCGGGTTGACGTCCCCCGGATCAAAACGCCGTGCGGCGCGAACGCGAGGCGGGAAAGGATGGAAACGGTGCTGACGGAATTGTGCGAACTGCTGGGTACCTTCGCGGATATGCTGACCGGTTACACGGCCACGATGGCGGAGTTTCGGGACGCGACGAAACCCGTTCAGGGGTTGCGCCCCGAAACCGCCAGGCCGCCGATGAAAACCATCGCCACCGGCAGAAACGCCCGCCTTCTTCCCACGGTTCCGGCCGCGGCCCGTATGCGGCGCTGCACCTGCGCCACGGGCGGCTAGCGACCCGCAGGAAACCGATCTGTTGATATGGGCGAGCAACCCTATAAATTTTCTTGGACGCGGGATGTGCCAAACCCTCGCCCGGCCCGCCGTCAGCGCGGCGGCGGGCACATGCAGGCGGCGAAGCCCCGGACGGGTGCAAGCCCCGGAGCCTGCGAACAATAAGGAGGCGGAAACATGGAATTCGCCACGGAAAAGGACAGGCTGATCGTAGCCATTTCCCGGCGCGGTAGGGCCACGGGCGAGGACTTGTTATTACGGTTCATGGATAAGTACGGGTTGCCGAATCTAGCGCAGGCGAGCGTGGAGCAGTTAAAGGAATTCTTTGAAGATATACGGGTACCCGTGGAATGACGCTTACACATTTGAGCCTGTTTTCCGGCATCGGCGGCCTTGATCTGGCAGCGGAAGCGGCCGGGTTTACGACGGTGGGACAATGCGAATTCGCGGAGTATCCGCGTCGCGTGTTGGAGAAACATTGGCCGGGCGTTCCACGCTGGGCGGACGTCCGAACGTTTACGGGGGAAGGATTTTATGAGCGAACCGGCCTTCGTACCGTCGATTGCATATCAGGGGGGTTCCCCTGCCAACCGCACAGCACAGCGGGAAAACGTAAGGCATCTGGTGACGAACGTGATCTATGGCCGGAATTCCGGCGCATTATACGCGAAATTAACCCGTGCTGGGTCGTGGGTGAAAATGTACGCGGGTTACTGTCAAGCGAAGATGGACGGTTCTTTAGAGGAATACTCCGGGACTTTGCCGACCTGGGGTTTGATGCTGGATGGGGCCTTATATCAGCAGCCAGCGCCGGGGCAGTACACCGGCGCGAACGATTGGTCATTGTTGCCCACGCCGACCGCGAACCTATGGAAATCTTACGACGCCACGACGGCAGCGAGGTTTCAGGGCAAGAAATATTGTTACCGTCCATCGGGAACGCGGCACGGCCTGTTTTTGAACAACTACGAAGGCTTTCTTCCGGCCTATACGCAGGGAACGACGAACCTTATAAACCCCTTATTACTCGAAACGATGATGGGTTTCCCGGTACGATGGACAGAAACCGGGCGCTTGGAAACGCCGTAGCCCCGCCGCAATTATATCCCGTTTTTCAGGCCATCGCCGACATCGAAGCGGCATCACACGCCGGGTAAAGGGCTGACGCGGCAGCCTCCTTCCGCGTGGCGGTTCGATCCCGCCACCCGGTTTTACAAAGCACAGGAAAGGGGCGAAACGATGGCGGACGCTGAACTTCTGGAAAGGCTGCGCAAGATCAAGGCGCTGGCGGACGACGCCCAGGATGACCACGAATGCCAGACCGCCATGCTCATGTTCCAGCGCCTGCTGGAAAAGAACGGGCTTGACGTGGCGGAAGTGGACGCGGCCGCGCCGGAAAGCGAGCGGCCGGAGGAAACGGACGTTTTCGCGGGCGTGCGGATTGAGAAGTGGCGGCATTGCCTTCACGTCGAGATCGCAAGTCACTTCCGGTGCATCCCCGTTACGATGCGGAAATGGCGTTCCGGCCAGCCGGACATGCAGACGCTTCAATTTATCGGGCACAGGCGGGACGCGGCCATTGCGAAGGAAGCCTTTCAGACAGCACTTTCAGCCTCCGAACGGTTGTACAGCCGCCACAAACTGCGAATGCTGGAACAGGAGGCGCTTGGCGAGTGGTGGAGCCGGGGCGACACGCCGAATTTCAGCCGCTATATGCTGGGGTTCGCGCTGGGGCTGGAAGCCGCCTACAAGCAGCAGGAGGCCGAAACCACCTTCGATATCATCCTGACCACGCCGCCCGACGTAAGGGAATTCGTGGACGGGATGGGGCTTCAAAAACGCACTTACAACGCGCACGACGCGCCGCAGGACGGGAACACCCACGCCGGGTACGCAGACGGCTTCAACGTGGGCCGCGGCGACCGGTTGCCGGAACAGGAACGGGCCTAAAGGCGGGAAGCCTTGAAAATATGAAAGGGGACTGGATCATGACCGGCTTTGAAATGAAACAGTTTGAGCCGACCCTGCTTGCCGTTCCGTGGAACGATCTTGCGGCGGACATCCATCAAACCGCCGTGGATCACGGCTGGTGGGAGTATCCGCGCAGCATGAAGGGGATGCTTGCGCTGGTACACAGCGAGCTTTCCGAGGCGTTGGAGGAATACCGGGACGACATGCCGATGCTCTGGTTCCAATGTATCGCTACCGAGGAAGGCGAAGCGTTCGTTTGCAACGGCGATCATTCCCCGTGCAAGCAGGGCTTTATAACGGAGGGTAAACCCGGCCCCTGTATTTATAGGGGCCACAAGCCCGAAGGCATCGCCGTGGAGCTGGCCGACGCGGCGATCCGAATTCTGGACTTATTCGGACAGTACAAGGTGAACGTCGAAAAGATGCTCACCAGCGCCATGCACATGCCGTATATCCTCATGCTTCCCGAAAAAACGGACGATACGCCGGACGTCATTAACTATCTGCACGATACGGTGTCCGAGGCTTCCCATGTTCTATCCGTATACGGCCCGAACTACTTCATCCCCGGCCTGTTCCCCCGCCTCGCGCTGACACTCGTGGCCGTGTTCAAATGGCTGACCGACAACGGCGTGGATGCGGAGCAGACCATACGCCTGAAACACGAATACAATAAAACCCGACCGTACCGGCACGGTGGGAAAACCTGCTGACATCATGGAGGTGGCACCCATGCAGGCAATCAGCACCCAGCGGACGCTGGAACAGATCGAAACCGAGATTAAAGCCCATACGCAGTACGTGACGGCAAGCATTATCGCCATCGGAAACGCGCTGATCGAGGCTAAAGCCCAACTGGATCACGGACGGTGGGAGCAATGGCTTTCGGATCGCGTGCAGTTCAGCCAGCGGACGGCCAACAACTTCATGCGGATCGCGCGGGAGATCGGCCCGGCCTCCTCGCTGGCGTCCCTCCCCTACACCAAGGCGCTGGCGCTGCTGGAAGTGCCCGCGGAGCAGCGGGAACAGGTGGCGTCCGAAGTGGACGCAAACAACCGCAGCGCGGCCGCCCTGCGCAAAGCGATCACCGACCGCAAAAAGGCCGAGGAGGCGCGGCAGGCAGCCGAGCAGCGCGCCCGGAGGGCCGAAGAACTGTCCGAAAAATACAACGATGAAATGTGCCGGGCGCAACGGGAGCTTGAAACCGTGAAAGCCCGCCCCGCGCCCGCCGCCGAGCCGGTGGAAGTGCCCCCGGACGATTACGAGGCGTGCAAGGCGCAGGCGGCGCAAGCCGAAGCGTTGCGGCGCAGGGCCGAGGAAGCGGAAGAATACGCGGAGCGGCAGGAAGCCGCCGCGCGGGAGGCCCAGGCCAAGGCGCGCAGGCTGGAAAAAGAGCAGGCGGAGCGCCGGGAGGCCGCCGACGAAGAACCGTACAGCGCCGCGCGCCTGGGCGAATCCGTGCGGGCCTTTCTGGCTGGGATGGGGACGCTCCCCCATATGGGCGCGTACTTCTTCGGGCTTTCCGCCGACAAACTGGCCGCATACCGGCCGCACGTGGCGATGATGCGCGCATGGGTGGAAGGCGCGGAAGCGGTGATCCAGCAAGCGGACGCCGAAAAGGCCGAAGCGATTGACGCGGAGAGAGAGGAGGCGGCGGGATGATGGTTTCCGTATGGTGGCTGCTGCTGATCCCGGCCGCGGTCACCTTCGGCTTTTTCGTGTACGGCCTCGTATCGGCTGGGATGGTACGCGAATCGGCCGCAAGGGCGGACGCGCTGCTGCACCAGAACCGGAAGCTGGGCGCGCAGTATGAAAACGAGAAGGCGCGCACGCAGGCGGCGATCAACGACGCGCTGTGTTACGGCGGGTGCGAGGTTTGCAGGCATTACCCCGGTAACGGCGGGGAATGCCCCGGCATGATCGACTGCGAAAGCCCTGACGCGCCCCTTGCGGAGTTCTTTCACAGGGGATGGCGCGGCCCGTGCGCGGCCAACCGGTCGGAACGCCTTCCGGGGAAGGAGTGAGCACGGTGGAAGATAAGACGGTGGTGTACGTCGCCCCCGAAGTGCTTTCGGAGCTTTCGCAGCCCCAGCAGGCGCAGGTGGCGAACCTGACGCGGCTTTGCGGGCAAATGGCGCAGCTTGTGGGCCTGCTGGACGCGCGCCTGGCGAAGCTGGAAGGGACGCTGAAAGCGCGCGTAACGATCACCTACGCGCAATCCGCGGCCCTTCTTAGGGCCTCGCAGGGGCAGACGGCCGCCCTGTGCGCGAAGTACGGCCTTCCGGCCGAGCGGGCGGGAAAGGCCCTGCGCGCGGCCCTGTGGCGCGATTTTCGGCGCGAATACAGCGTGCAGAACCGCGCCGATCTTCCGGCGACGCTGTACGAGCAGGCGACGGAATTCGTTTCCGGGTGGACGAGCTACGCGGCGATCCGGCGTATCCGCGAACGGCTGGGGCCGTAGCGGCCCACGCGGCCGGGCGCGACGCCGGAAGGCGTGCGCGGCGCTACGCACGCCACCTGCGCGGCGCGCGGGTTCACAGCCCGCCCCGGCCTTTCCGATGGCGATACGAAACATACGGCAACGGAGGCTTGCACATGGCAATCGTCAACTACGTGCGGGAAAGCAAGGCTTTTATTGCTTTTGCCAGCGATAACAAGGTTTCGGCCAACGAGTTTGTTTTGTGGCACGCGCTTTTTAACCTGTTTAATCTGCAAGCCACATCCAACGTTTGGCCCGACGGGTTTATCCCTGTAAGCAATTCACGGCTTCTTTCCTACACCACGTTCGGCGCGGGCAAGACCGGCGAGGAAACCCTGCGCAAGACCCGCGACAAGCTGATCCAGCGCGGGCTGATCGCCTACAAGGCCGGGGAGCGCAACAAACGGAACCCGACGTACCGGATGATCTACTTTTACCCTTCGCCCGAAGCAGATGTTACCCAAGAAATATTGGGTAACCCGCAGGGCAACATGACGGGTAACATGCAGGGCAACATGAGGGGCAACACGACGGGCAACATGGGGGACATCGTAGATAAACAGATACGGTACGGGAACGGGAACCGTATCCCCCGTGATGAAAACGACGATTCGGCTACCCGCGCATACGGGCGCGCGCGCAGGGAAGCCGAAAACGGGTTCGAGCCGCTTTTCGGCCGGAAGGCCACGGCGGCGGAACTGGATCACATCGCCCACGTGGCGGTATCCTGCGGCACATCGGCGATACTGGGCGAGGCGATGGAGCGGGCGGCGATTTACGGAGCCAAGAACCCGGCCGCATACGTCGCCACGGTTTGCGGCGCGTGGTGCGACGAGGGGATCACCACCGGCAGGGAACTGGCCCGGTACGACCTTCTGCGCGACGCCATCGACGGGAAACTTGCCACCGGGCTTTCCCCGGAGGAAGCGGCCGACGAACTGCGCAGCCTGCGCCACCGGCTGCAAAGCAAAAAGGACGGTGAACCCTGCGCGAAGGAGGCGCTTTGACATGGCCTCAATTCCCGCGAAGCTGTTTCGCGCCGTGGAATGGCACCTGCACCACGAAAGCGGGCTGGTGGAAACCGCCGTGCAGCGCCGAAGGGAGATCATCCAAAAGGCGGTCGCCGCGTGCGGCCCGAAAATCGACGGTATGCCGCACGGGAAGGGTAACCACAGCGACGCGACGGCAACGGCGGCGCTGGCGCTGGTGAAGGCGGGGCAGGAAGTGGAGCAGGCCCGCGCCTGGGCGCAGGCGATCCGCGAGACATACGATTATTACGGCGATACGCCGGTTTTCAGGATGGCGGCGGACTACTACGGGAAGGGCGTCACGATCCGGGCGCTGGCCGCGCGGATGGGGACGACCGAAAAAACGCTGGACAACTACCGGGATAAGTTCGTGAGCACGTGCGCCGTGTTCGCGGCGGCCATGGGGCTGGTGGGGATCGAGCGTGTACAATTTGAATCAAGCAACCTCTGTCGTTCTTCATATGATTAGAAATATTCAATGTGATATAATACTATTCATACCGATTGATTGTGTTGGCAATACAAACTAAAACAACGCTTATGTGAGGGAAACCATTTGTTTATTTATCTTGATGCAAACGCCTTCTATACCTACTACGGACGTGAAAAGCTTGGTATGTCAGCCAATACCAAATTAAACCATGAGAAATTCGTCAAGCAAATGGATATTGCTGCTCACAAAGTGCTCCCAACATCAGTGTTGATAGAGATGGCAGTCTATCTTCGTGATGATTATAACAAATGGCTAGATATACAAAAGTTTATATTAATTAAAGACTTTCAATTTGTTCATACTGGAACAGTAAAATCACTGTCAGATAGTGACATATATCCACTTCTACTAGCGATTGATAAGGTTTCACACAAGCATTTAGTTGATAATTATGTAAAAGTAAAAATCGATGAAGAGGCTTCTAATATCTATATCCTATTAACCATCATTATGATGGAATATTTTAGAAGTATAATGAATGAGAAGTATGGGCAATCCGCAGATGAAGATTGGGTACTTTTTTTCAAAGCTGTTGAGAATAATTTAAGAAAGCAATTTATTGAATTATTAAGTAGTGCTCTTGCTATGGGGTATCAAAATCGTAATGAGCAACGATTCTTCACGGATATATTTCTTCTTTTATTATCCGAATTTTATGTGCACTTACAATATGTTGAACAACTTTATTGGCGTAAGCGTACCCTTAAAGGTATAGATGTTCAAATACCGCCAGATGCATTTGAAAAAATAAGGCAGCAGATACAAGAAAAAGGTGAAAAAGAAGCGCAAATGGTTTCACAAAAACTTACTAATGACCCTTGGATCACAAGCGGATTACATAAGGATGGTATTAAGAAATCACTACTACAGGGTGGGTATTCGGATATTCAAGCTGATTATTTTCTTCATTTATTCGACATTTGGAGTATAAAAGCAGATTCTCCTGCCCCAGGAGCTAAATTTAAAAAGCGTAAAAAGAATGATATTTATGATTTGTTCTTTCTGGGATGCTTGGAGCAAGAAAGTAAAATGTATGATTTTTTCAAGAATACGTTCGCAAGAGAAACCTATAATGTGTATGATTACAGATCAGCAATTATAACGTTTGATGAATTAATACTTGAGTTTCTACATGATAAGCATAAATTGAGCTATGAGCAAAGCAAGCAATACTACATTTAATGCGAGCATTGCAGAGTAAAATTACTTTGGGTGGTTAGTCACCTTCCGTTTTTTAGAGGTAATGGAAAGATCGAAAAGATAATGCCAGAAACCCAGTAAATACGAGCGCTGGCGCAAACCCGAAACTTACATAATAAGCCCGCAAAAGGAAAGTCACGGAGGGAAGAAAATATGGATACTAAAAAATTACATGAATTCAGGAAATATATGATGGAACGTCCCAAAAGGCCTATTTTAATAAATAGACATTTGGAAAACGAGCTTCAAAAAAACAAAAACTTCGGCAGATGTGAGTATTGCAAAGATTTTGAGATAGATGAACATGGCATGTACTACTGTAAAGCAGGAATCGCATTCACAGAAATCATCATTCAAAGATATGTTCAGGATCCGTTAATTGCTGAACTGTGTGACTTTTGGAAAGAAGATACAGTTAATCTTGAAAACGAAGCAGACCGGAGGCAAGCGAGATGAGAGTACAGCCGATTAGAAACCTTGATGAACTGCACAGCATCGAACGGATGCTGGCGGAACTGGACACCGAGAAGGGCAGGCGGTCGTACCTGCTGTTTGAACTGGGGATTTACCTTGCCCGGCGTATTTCCGACATCCTGCCGCTAAAGGTGGGCGACCTGCTGGGGAAAGAATACTTGCAGATCAAGGAAAAGAAAACCGGCAAGGTGATTGAACTGCCGATACCCAAGAATTTGCAGAAGGTTTTACGGCAGAGGTTGAAGGGCATGGACGCGGGGGATTATATCCTCGCCAGCAGGCAGCGAGACAAGGACGGCCATACGAAGCCGGTATGTCCAAAGACCGCGTACAACTACATGAAGGATATCGGCGAGACGGCGGGGCTTCCCTACAACGTGGGGACGCATACCCTGCGAAAGACGTTCGGGTATCACTACTACAAGCGGACGCACGACATCGCGCTGCTCATGACGCTATTCAACCACAGCAGCGAAAAGGATACCAAGGTGTACATCGGTATTGCGCTGGATGAAAAGCGGGATGCGCTGGCGGACTTCAAGTATTGAATTTTGTTTTCCACAAAAAAAGAGGAATCCCCTTGACACGGTTTTTCGATTGTGCTATGGTATGCGCGTAAAGGTGTATCCGAGCGGGTGCGCCTTTTCTTTATGCCCTGATGGGAGGCGGGCAGGATGGCGCACCCGATTATAGAAAAGGCCGTGTACAAAACCAAGCGATGGCAGAAGTGCAGGGCCGCGTACTACGCTTACCGCATGAGCGTGGACGGCGCATTATGCGAGATATGCGGGCGGGAGCCGGGAGAGATCGTACACCACGTTCAGGAACTAACGCTGGACAACTGCACCGATCCGTTAGTGGTGTACAGCTTCGATAACTTTCAACTGGCCTGTTGGGCCTGCCACGAAAGAACGAAATCCGGGAACGGAGTCCCGATACGGGCGGACATACGATTTGACGAAAACGGAAACGTCGTGCCGACCGGTAAGAAGATAGCAAGGTGATTGATGGGGGTGCCCCCCATTGTGACCCTTGCTTTTTTCTTTTGGGAGAGCGGAGCAGGACATGCAGAGGACACGCATGACGCGCGTGACCCCCCTACCCATAAGCGGATCAGGGGGTAAAAACGCGAAGGGAGGGGTAAACGGTGAGCGAGGAAACCAAGAAAATCGCCAAAGATGAAGCGACGAAGATGTTCAATCGCCGGGTTCGGGCCAAGGTGAAAAAACTTGAGCAGGATTTAGCCGACGTGCCGGAAGATAAGGCGCGGATGATTAGCGGCCTTGTTTACCGGGCCGCCTACATGCACGCCACACTGGAAGATTACGAGGCGGATATGACGTTAAACGGGTACACCGAACCTTTCCAGCAATCGGAACGGTGCGATCCATACGACCGGGAACGGCCGGTGGTGCGCCTGTACAATGCCATGGTGAAAAACTACGCCGCCGTAATGCGGCAGATATTCGACCTTGCGCCGGACAAGCCCGCAGGCAGCCCCGACCCGGCCTATGACAAGTTCTTTTCACCGAAGGGCGGGTAACGGATGCACGCCGGTAAGGCCGCCGCGCCCGCAAAGCCGAATTACGTCTTGCAGTATTGGCACGAGATCGAGAGCGGGCGCGAAACCGTGTCGTACCGCGTTCGGCAGCTATATGCGAGACTGGCGCAGGATATCGAAAACCCGAAGCCGCCGTATATCTTCGACGTTGAACGCAGCCTTCGCCCGATAGAGTACATCGAAACCATTTGCACTCCCAGCAAGGGCAACAAATGGACGCACGGGCCGCTGCAACTGGAACTTTGGCAAAAGGCGGTGATCGCGGCCGCCTTCGGGTTTGTGGATGCGGAAACCGACGCGCGCCAATATACGCGCGTCGATCTGTTTGTGGCTCGCAAGAACGGGAAAAGCACGCTGGCGGCCGGTTTGGGACTGTACATGCTGACCAGCGACGGAGAGGAAGGCGCGGAGGTATACAGCGTAGCCACGAAGCGCGACCAGGCAAAAATCATATGGAGCGAAGCCAAGAAAATGGCGCAGAAATCCGCCATTTTGCGCCGCCTGATCCGCCGACTGGTAGGCGAAATGATCTACGACCGCACGTTTTCCACGTTTAAAGCGCTGGCGAGCGAAAGCGACACGCTGGACGGCCTGAACACTTCCTGCTGCTTCGTAGACGAACTGCACGCCATCAAGGATAAAAACCTGATCGACGTGATCGTGGACAGTATGTCCGCACGCACGCAACCCCTGATGTTCGTGTGTACCACAATGGGTACTGTGCGTGAAAGTGTGTTTGACGACACATACGATTACGATTGCAAGGTGCTGGACGGGCAGTTTGACGACCGTCACACGCTGGCGGTCATCTACGAACTGGACAAGGGTGACGACTGGCAGGATGAAACCTGTTGGAAAAAAGCCAATCCGGGGCTTGGCACCATCAAGAGCCTTGCGGCGCTACGGGACAAGGTAGCCAAGGCGAAGAACAAGCCCAACGAAGTCAAGAACCTGCTTTGCAAGGACTTCAACCGGCGCGAAACGTCCACGGAAAGCTGGCTGTCGTTCGACCAGCTTCACAACGACGCGAAATTCGACCCGGCCGCCATGAAATTCAGCTACGGCATCGGCGGGGCCGACCTTTCTTCCACAACCGACCTGACGGCCGCGAAAATCCTGTGCATGAAACCAGACGACCCGCATATTTACGTGTTTCAAATGTACTGGTTGCCGGAGGACTTGCTTGAAAGCCGGACGGCCGAAGATAAGGTGCCCTATGACGTATGGCATGAACGCGGGTTCCTGCGCACCACGCCGGGAAACCGGGTACACGCCGATTACGTAACGCAATGGTTCGTGGAAATCCGCGAAAAGTACGGTATTTATATGCCGTGGTGCGGATACGACGGATGGAGCGCCGATTACTGGGTGGAGGACATGAAGGGCAAGTTCGGCCCGGAGTGCATGAAGCCGGTACGGCAGGGTAAGGCGACGCTTTCCGGGCCGATGATGCGGCTGGGCCGCGATCTGGAAGCGAAGCTGATCGTCTACAACGAAAACCCCATCGACATCTGGTGCCTGTCCAACACGTGCGTAGACATGGATACCAAGAATCAGACCATACAGCCCGCGAAAGGCCGCGATACGCGAAGGCGTATCGACGGCCTTTCCGCGTTGCTGGACGCCTACGTGGTGCTGGAAAACAACCGGGAAAACTACCTAAACATGATTTGAGGTGAAAAAGAATGCCCGAAATCCGCAACATGCTTCAAAACCTGATCGCGGGCCGCAGGCAACCGCCCGAAACGATCCGGTACGAGCTTGTCAATTCGAGCAATTCAACCTTCGTGCCGTTTTCCGGCAATCTGTACGAAAACGACATCACGCGCGCGGCGATCTGGACGATTGCGGAAGCGGCGGGTAAGGCCGGGTTTCTGCACGTGCGGGGCAAGGGCGTAGATATGCGCGTAAACCCCGATCCGATGATCGCCATGATGCTGGAACAGCCCAACGAATTCATGACCATGCAGGACTTCATCGAAAAAATGGTCACGCACCTGGAACTGTACAACAACGCTTTCGCGCTGATCATGCGGGGACAGAACGGCCGGGCCACGGCGCTGTACCCGCTGGATTATTCGACGGTGGAACTGCGCGAGGCGCGAATGACCCACGAAGTCTATTGCCGGTTCCGCTTCCGCGGCGCGCGCACGCTGGAAGTGCCCTATTCGGACGTGATCCACCTGCGCAAGCACTTCAACGCGGACGAGCTTTTCGGGGACGGGAATAAAGCGGCGCTGTACGGGCTGATGGATATCATCACCACCACCGATCAGGGCATCGTAAGCGCCGTCAAAAACAGCGCCGTCATCTCCTGGCTGTTAAAGTTCAAGGTTAGCCTCAACCCGAACGACATCAAGAAAAAGGTACAGGAGTTTTCCGAAAGCTACCTGAAAACGGCGAATAACGGCTGGGGCGCGGCACCGACCGACCCGAATTACGACGCGGAGCAGGTGAAGAACGATTCTTTCGTTCCCAACGCGCCGCAGATGGACAAGGCCAAGCAACGCCTGTACGCCTATTTCGGCGTAAACGACGCCATCGTGCAGAAAACCTACAACGAAGATCAATGGAACGCCTGGTTTGAAGGGAAAATAGAGCCGATTTTAATGCGTTTTTCCAGGCAAATGACCACGAAAATCTTCTCCGCGAAAGAGCGCGCTTTCCAAAACCGGATCGTACCGCAGAGCACGGCAATGGCCTACGCTTCCATGCAAACGAAGCTGGGTCTTGTGTCCATGGTGGATCGCGGCGCGCTGCTTCCCAACGAATGGCGCGAAACGCTGAACCTTCCGCCCATCGAAGGCGGGGACGAACCCCTTCGCAGGCTGGACACGCAGACCGTAGGACAGGCCCAGAAAGAGCAAACCAAGCTGGCCGCTTCCCCAAATCCGCAATCGATTGCGAATTTGCCGGACAGCAAACCGGCCGAACCGGCAGCGGCACCTAAAAACCCAAAGGAGGAAAAACCCATGGATGATAACGAGCAGCGCGCGAAAAACCCACAGGAGCCGCGCCACGACTGGGCGTTTGAAGTCCGTTCGGCCGTGCAGCCGGGCACGGAGGACGCGCCGCAAAACATCGTGGAGGGGCGCGCCATCACGTTCGACACGCCGGAAGTGATGTACGAAAGCGACGGCATCAAGTATTACGAGGTGATTCGGCGCGGCGCGCTGGACGGCGCGGAAATGGGCGACGTACCCATGCGGTACAACCATTCTGAAAGCTTCATGATCGTTGCGCGTCACAATGCCGCGCGTCCGAACCGGAGCAACATGGACTTCACCGTGGACGAAACCGGCCTGATCATCCGCGCCGATCTTTCCAAAACGGAAAGCGGGCGACAGCTTTACGAAGCCATCGAAGCGGGCCTGATCGAAAAGATGAGCTTCGCGTTTACGGTGGCCGAAGAAAGCTACGACCAGGTGACCCACACCCGCACGGTGATCAAAATCAAAAAGCTATGGGACGTAAGCGCCGTGGATACGCCTGCTTACGAATCCACGTCGATATATGCCCGCAACCGTTTCCAGGCGGAGGCCGAAAACGAGAGGAAAGCCGCGGACGCGGCCGAGCGGCGCAAACGGCAGTTAGCTTTGGATATCGAAACGACCCTAACGATTTACGGAGGTGCTGAAAAATGACCAGGAACGAAATCATCGCCCGTTTGAAGGCGATCCAGGTTGAAATGCGCAGCGACGGCGCGAATATCGAAGCGTTGACCACCGAAGCGACGGAGCTTCGCGGAAAACTGGAACAGATCGAAACCCGCGAAAGGCTTTTCGCCGGCCTGCCCGGCGAAACCGTACCGGATACCGACCCCATCGAGAACCGCGGCGGCGGTGGAACCGAAACCCCGCAGGAAGCGCGCGAGCGCGTGGTTGCCTCGCCCGAATACCGCAGCGCGTGGCTGCACCGGTTACAGGGCCGGAGGCTGAACGACGTGGAACAGCGCGCCATGACCACCGCGAGCGACAGCGCGGGCGCGGCCGTGCCGCAAACGACCCTGAACATGATCACGGAACGGCTGGAACAGCGCACGGCGTTGTACCCGCTGATCACCCGCTCCAGCATTCCGGGCACGCTGAAAATCCCCGTGGAGAGTGCCAGCAGCGCGGCAGCGTGGAAAGCGCAGAACGCCCCCATCCCCGGCACCGACGCGCCCGTTACCTTCGTAAGCCTGTCCGGGTACGAACTGGTGAAGCTCGTAACCGTGAGCATCGCGGCCCGCCTGATGACCATCGACGCTTTCGAGAATTACGTAGTCAACCAGATCGCGCGGAAAATGGCAATCGCCATCGAGGCGGCTATCGTTTCCGGCAGCGGCAGCGACGAACCTACCGGCATCCTGACCGGCATCACCTTCACAGCCAGCGGCGATACGCCCAATAAGGTGGAGTTCGCCCACGGCGGTACGCCTACCTACGACGACATCATGGACGCGCTGGCCCTGCTTCCCGGCGACTACCACGCGGGCGCGGTGTTCGTGTGCTCCACCAAAACGAAGTACAAGTATATCCGCAAGATCAAGGACAACGACGGGCGGCCGTTCTTTGATCAGGGGATGATCGACGGCAAGCGCGTGGTGGTCAACGACCGGGTGGCGGACAAGAAAATCCTGATCTGCGACCCCAGTTATTACCACATGAACACCCAGAAGGAAATCACCATCGACATCAGCGACCAGAGCGGGTTTCGCAACGCGCAGATCGACTACCGCGGCTACGCCGTGATGGATGGTAAGCCGCTGCTGGCGGAAGCGTTCGTGCTGATCGACGAGGCGGCTTCCGCCTGATGACGGCCGGAGCCTGAACACCGCAACCGGAAAGGGGAATAAGGGATGAGCGCGTATCAAAACGACGCCTTGACGGCACACATCAAAAAACGCCTGCGTCTGACTGCCGACACCATGGACGACGAGGTAGACGGCCTGATCGCGGCGGCGCTGGATGACATGAAAATGCGCGGGATCGACGTAGATACCTTATTCCCCGATTCGGAAGCGAAGATGGAAGATTTACCTTCCCTGCCCGTGCAGGCCATCGTGTACTACTGCCGGGCCAGCTTCGGCATTGCGGTAGACATTGCGGAAAGCGCCCAGAATATGGAACGCTACGAAAAGCTGGCACAATGTATGAGTTGTACCGGCGAGTACAGAATCGAACCCGCCGCACCGTAAGGAGGGCTGACCATGCCGGGTATGAAGGAACAAATCACGCTGATCGCCGCCACCCGATCCACCGACGCCTATCAAACCAAGAGCACCGGGGAAACGGTTGTATACGCCGAAAAAATCCCGAATTACGGCGCGGAGTTCAAAACGGCGCAGGCGGGCGGGTACGAGTTGCAGCACATCATGAAGGTACACGCCTACGAGTATTCCGGGCAAAAAACCGTCCGTTACAGCGGGCAGGAATACGAAGTGTACCGGAATTTCCAGCGGAACGACGACTGGGTGGAACTGTATCTGTCCACGAAGTCCCGAAAGGCCGGTGGCGGATCGTGATGCACGTGAAATTCGACACCACGAAGATCATGAACCGGTTTGCCGCGATGGTGGACGACATTACCAAGGTGGACGTTGACGCGGCCGTGACGCAAGCCCTGAACGACGTGGCGGATTACCTGCTTACCGAAATGCAGCAGGCGGTGAAACGCCATTACCGTAAAGGCGACGCCTACAAGGCCGTAAAGCGTACCGAGGTACAGCGCGCCGGGAATTATCAATGGGTAGAGGTAGGCGCTATGTACATCCGTTCGGAGGATAAGGACGGGTTTCATATCGTCTATCTGGAATACGGCAGCCCTACGCTTACAGCCGACCCATGGTTAAGGCCCGCGATGGAAAAGCGCTCGCAAATTAACAAAATCATCCTGGAAGCGTTCCAGAAATGGGGGGTTCCGAATGTCAAGGCCGCCTGATACGCCCATGTACGAGTACATCCAGAATACGATTACCCCTATCGTTGCTAACTGCGCGGCGATCAGCTACCAGACGGATGGAAGCCTACCGGACGCTTTCGCCGTGCATTACCTTGTGGCGGGTAACCCGCAGGCGTTCTTTTCCGGCAGACCCAGCCGGGAAAACGAACGTTATTCGGTAGCCTACTACGACCGGGACAAACGGAACATCGAACCGAAAGCAGCGGATATCAAGGCCGCGATGCTCGCAGCGGGCTTCCTGTACGTCGGGAAAAGCCCGGACATATACCACGACGACAGCGAGCATTGGGCGCGAACGCTGGACTTCCGGTACTACGAAGAAAGCAAGGAGGAATAACGAATGTCCAGAACCATCAACCCGACCGTCGTCGGCGAGGCCATCGACGTTTCCGACCTGTATATCGCCCCCGTATCGGCAGATACCGACGCGGCGTATACGGCGGGAACGCCGGAAAGCCTTGCGCCGGTCGCCACCATCGCCAAAGAAACGACCGTGAACCCCAAGACCCGCTATTACAGCGGGAAAGCGCTGTTCACCGATATCAGCGAGGGCGAAACCAAGGTAACCGTTGCCATTCCCGGCCTGACGGTGAAAGGCCGCGCAAACCTGCTGGGGAAGCCCTACGACGCAACCACCGGCAAGATGTACGACAACGGAGAGGCGAACCCGCCGTACTACGCCATCGGCTACCGCATTTCGCGCCCGGACGGCGTATCGGAATTCGCCTGGTTGCTGAAAGGCAAGTTCTCCATCCCGAAGGACGAGGCGGAAACCAAATCGGACAGCATCAACGAAAAGACGCTTTCCGTGGAATTTACCGCCGTCACCACGAAGCACCTGTTCAAGCTTGCCGAAAACCAGAACGGCGCGGCGAAAGCGGTTTACGCCGATACGTCCGACGTAGCGTTCACCGGCGCGGCGACGTGGTTCGAGGGCGTGCAGAAGCCGCCTGAAATTACGACCGGCTGATCACCCATACGACATCAAGAAGGAGCGTAACCCATGGATAAGCTGACGTTTGCGCCTGTGGAGCTGACCCTGTATAACGAGGACGACGAGCCGGTAAGCACCTTTTCCAAGTCCGTGATCCGGTGGGGCATGATGAAGCAGGCAATCAAGCTCGCCAAGCAGATGGACGGAAACGAAAAAGACCTGACGGAAGAAAGCTTCGACGCCCTGACGGCCTTCGTATGCCGACTGTTCGACGACAAGTTCACGCCGGAAGCCCTGGAAGCTGGGGCGGATATCTCCGAGATCATGACGTGCTTCAAGGCCGTGGTACGGCGGGCCAGCGCCATGGGAAACGCATAAAGGGGGAAGCTTCGGCTTCCCCCTCCCCTTTCTGGCCCCAGGAACTGGAATATCAGGTATGCAAAATACTTCCCGGAACAAGTCTGGCGGCGTTAGACGATACGGATATCGAAACGCTGCTGGACTTTGTGCTTTATATCGTTGACAAAAACGAACAGGAAAAGGCCGAATTCGTGGTGATCAACGGGAAAAAGTACAAGAAAGTCAATCAATTTTCCAAACGCATTTAAGGCGGTGAGCGACATGGCCGAGGATATCAGCGGAAAGCTAGGACTGGATACCACCGACTGGAAAACCGGCGTATCGCAGCTTAACCGCGACGTGCGTACCATCGAAAGCGGTTTCAAGGCCGTAGCGGCCGGTATGGATGATTGGAGTAAGAACGCAGACGGGTTAAAGGCCCGCAACAGCGCGCTTTCCGATATCATCGACAAACAAAAGGATACGGTGTCCCGGCTGGAAGGCGAATACAAGCGCATGAACGAGGAGGCTACCGCCAACGGGGACACCACCCAGCGCACAGCCGCCGCCTTGCAGGAATTCGAGATCAAGGTAAACAAGGCCAAGGAGCAGTTAGCCAAAAGCGAAACCGAGCTTCGGAAAAACACCACGGCGCTGGACGGCATGGACAACGGTACCGATGAAGCCGGAAAAGGCACCGATGACCTGACCGCTAAGGAGAAAAAAGCCGAAAAGGAAACCAAATCCCTTTCCGAGACGATGAAAAGCCTTGGGAATTACGTAGGTGGAGCCTTTATAGCCGCCGCGAAGGCAGCCGGGGCGGCCATCGCGGCGATTGGAACGGCCATCGGGGCGGCAGCGAAAAAAGCCTTCGAGTTCGCCACCAGCGCCGGAGAAATGGCCGATAACGTCGCCACGCTTTCTTCGCAGACCGGCATTTCCACCGGAAAATTGCAGGAATGGCAGTATGCCTCCAATTTCATTGACGTTTCCGTAGATACCATGACCAGCAGCATGGCGAAGATGGTTAAGGGTATGGGAAGCGGAAATAAGGCTTTCGACAAGCTGGGGGTTTCCGTGCGTGACAGTAACGGAAACCTGCGCGACAGCGAGGACGTTTTCGCCGACGCCATCGACGCGCTGGGGAACATCAGCAACGAATCCGAACGCGACACGCTTTCGATGGAAATATTCGGGAAATCCGCCCAAGACCTGAACCCGCTGATCAAAGCGGGCGGCGACGCGCTGAAAAAATACGGCGAAGAAGCCAAAGCCATGGGAACGGTGATGGACGACGAAGCCGTATCCGCCCTTGGTAGCTTCGACGATTCGATGCAGCGGGCCAAAGCGACCGGGGAGGGGCTGAAAAATTCCATCGGGCTTGTGCTGGTACCGGCGTTCCAACCGCTGGTAGACACAGCGACCGGGGCCATGGCGCAGGTATCCACCGCCTTACAGGACGGCATACAGCCCGGCGAAATCGAAAGCATCATGAATACGCTGTTGACTACGATCAGCGGTATGCTTACGCAAATTACCGGCATCATGGCCGAAGCCATGCCTTATGTGATCGAAGGCATCAATTCGCTTGTGGCAATGGTCGTCGAAATCCTTCCGGGGCTTATTGAAACCCTGCTTCCGGCAGCGTTCAGCCTTTTGCAAAGCCTTGTGGACGCGATTACGCAGAACATCGACCCGCTGGTCGCGTGCGCGCTTTCACTGATCACGTCGTTGGCCAACTTCCTGATCCAGAACATCCCAACGCTGGTAGCAGCCGCAACGGACATCATCAACGGACTGGTGGACGGCCTGATCGCCGTTCTCCCCAACCTGATCCCCGCGGCGATCCAGATGATGGTGCAGCTTGCCCTTGCGCTGGTACAAGCCATCCCGGAGATCACGGCGCGGTTGCCGGAGATCATCAACGCGATCATCGACGGGCTGACACAAGTGGACTGGATCAGCACGGGCGCGGCCATCCTGCAAGGGGTGATCGACGGCCTACTTTCGCTTATCGACACCTTATGGACGACGGCAACGACCATCGCCGGAAAAATATGGGACGCGATCACCGGTACCGACTGGCTTTCACTGGGCGCTAACCTGATTAACGGGATCGTGGACGGCATGGGAAATCTTGTGGAATCTGTAAAGGAGAAGGTAACGGGCTTTTTCAGCGATATCTGGGGCGGCGTGAAGAACTTCTTCGGTATCCACAGCCCGTCCACGGTTGCGGCCGAGGACGGCAAGAACCTGATGGAAGGTTTTCAGAACGGCGCGGAAGAAGCCAAACCGTCCGTGATGGACAAGGTGAAAGGCGTGTTTTCCGGCATCTGGGACGGTATCAAATCCATTTTCGGGTTCGGGAGCAACAACGAGAGCGCCGAAGCGAAGCAGACCGGCAAGGACGTGACCACGGCGGTCGCGGACGGCATCAGCGGGGCAAGCGAGGACGCGAAAAAGGCCGTGAAAAGCACGTCCGAAACCATCATCGACCTTTTCAAGACCGAACTGGGCGTTGAAGGCGGGACGAGCACGAAAACGAAGCCTTTCGGCACCGCCGCCGTGCAGGGCATTATCGACGGGATCGCCGCCATGATGCAGGCCGCCCAGGCAAAGGCAAAGGAAGCGTCGGTTGCGGTTTCCACGGCGATACAGGGCGTATTCGGCATCGCCGGGGGTACGTCCGTCCTGACGAAAGCCTACGGAAAGAGCATCGCGCAGGGCATGATAGACGGGCTGGAAAGCATGATCAATACGCTGACCGTCGAGGCTAAGAAGGTAGGAAAGGCCATCGCGGACGGCATTACGCAGGGTATCCAGAGCGGAACGGACGCGATTACCACGGCGGCGCAGGTGGCGGCCGCATACGCCCTGAAAGCGGCGAAAAAACTGCTTGGTATCCACAGCCCGTCCACCGTGGCGGCCAAGGAATTGGGCCTGCCGTTCGTGCAGGGTATCGCGCAGGGCATGACGGCCAATATCGGCGTGCTGGCGAACAGCCTGAAAGGCGTTACGACCGGCCTTGTGGACAGCGCGAAGGCGATCACCCCGATCAGCATTCCGAGCGGGGCGACGGCAGCGGGCGGTACGACCATCGTATCGGCCGTGCTGCAACTGCACGAAAAGCCGTTCGGAAATCTGGTCGTTGAGCTTGCAGACGCCGGGCAGGGCTTCGCGGCGGCCAACCAGCAGCGGTACGACATGGGGGTGCAGTTAGCATGATGCGATTCCGAGGCGCATACCCGGCCGACGACGATTCGATCCTGTGCGTCGGGTTACAAAACGACATCCTCCCGGTGATTGAATACACGTCGCAGAAAGTCCCATGCCGCGCGGGCGTGATCGGCATCAGCAAGACGCACAACGAAAGGACCGTCGTCGTCACCTATCAATTGAACGGAAAGAGCGCGGCGCGCAACATGGAGCTTGCCGCCGCGCTGGCACTGTGGGCCGAAAGCGATACGGACGGGCAAATCGTTCTGGATGAAACCCCGGATCGCTATTATTGGGGCCTTCTCACGAAAGCGAGCAGCCCGGATTACGCGGAGGACTGGCCTGAAATCAGCCTGACGTTTCTGTGCGCAGACCCCTACGCCTATTCCATGGAACAGTTTTCGGCCAACGTCGGGGCGAGTATCAGCTATACCGGTACCGCACCCACAAAGCCGACAATAGAATTCACGCCGGGCGGCAACCTGACAGGCGCGCAATGGAGCGACGGAACGCGTGCGCTGATCATCGGCGACCCTGATTATACGATGCAGGCGGGGCATACCGTTATCGTGGATTGCGCCAAAAGGCTGATCACCGACAACGGCGTTTCTATCATGGCGTATCAAACGCTCTATTCCGACTGGTTGCGGTTGGATCGCGGCGTCAGCGCCATTACGGGCACGGGCGGCGTGGTGAAATGGAGGAACGCATACCTATGAACCTTCTTCTATTCGACACCGCCGAACGCCTGATCGCGGACGTGGAAACCATTACGGCCTGCCCGCATACCGAAAACGAGAGCGGCAACACCGTTTCCGTGACCGGGTACGGCATCCCGCGAAACGCCGCGTATTGCGCGTTTCGGGACATCGACGGCGATTTGCAGTTCTTCCGTATCATGACCCGGAGCGAGGACAAAATCAGCCATGAAACCACGCTGTACGGCGAGAACGCCTTCTACGAACTGCTGACCGAACGCCCGTTGATCGACGTGCGGCCGACGAACGTAACCGCTGGCGTTGCCACAGCGCAAGCGCTGGCCGGTTCCCGGTGGGAGATCGGGACGGTGAGCGCCGGAAGCGTGACCGCCTCCACGCGTTGGTACTATCAGCAGCGGATCGGGGCGCTTTCGGACATCGCGGATACGTGGGGCGTGCGGTTCAAGTTCCGAATCGAAGTATCCGGTGCGCGGATTACGCACCGGTACGTGGACGTGCTAAGCGCCGTGCCCGTATGGCGTGGGAAACGGTACGAGATCGGGAAAGACGTGCTTGCCGCGAAGTATACCGTGGACAAGCGCAACGTGGTAACGGCGATCATCGGGCGCGGAAAGGGCGAGGAAACCGGGGACGGATACGGCGAGCGCCTGGACTTCACAGGCGTTTCGTGGGCCGTCGCGGACGGCGACCCGGTGGATAAACCGCTGGGGCAGGATTACGTGGAAATCCCGGCCGCTACGGCCCTGTACGGCGTGACGGGGATGCGGCCCTTATTCACAACGAAGGTATACGGCGACATCGAGGACGCGCGCGAGCTTTTACAGGCAACCTACGACGATCTGTTGATCGCGTGCGAGCCGACCGTTTCGGCAACGCTGACCGTACTTGATCTGGAAAGCATGGGTTTCCCCCACGAGGCCGCCCGTTACGGCGATAAGGTGGCCCTGATCACCGACGACATCCGTTACCAGACGCAGATTACCGGGATCACGCGGGATTACGCACAGCGCGGCAAGGACACGATACAGCTTGGCGCGCCGGGAAGCTCTTTGTACACGCAGCTTGCCAACCTTTCCCGGAGCCTCGCGGAAACGGACAGGAAGGCGGTGGCGGGGCTTGCCGTGGTGCAGGCCAATCAATCGCTGCTCAAAGGCTACATCGACACGATGGTCACGCGGATCAAGAGCAGCGGGACGACCATGTACACCGACGAGGCGGACGGAAGCCTTGTTTTTGTGAGCGAGGACGGGAACAAAGCCGTCAAGATCACGGGTAACGGCATCCTGATCGCCAGCGGCAAAACGGCCGGGGAATGGAACTGGCAAACGGCCATTGACGGCGCGGGCATCGTGGCCGGGATGATTACCAGCGGCGTGTTGCAGGCCAACCTGATCAAAATACTGGGGACGGATCAATTCTATTGGGACGGCGGGAACATCATCATCCAAAACCCGACCATACCCAGCCAGCAGATGCGGATCGGCCAGTATAAGAACGGCTATTACGGAATCGGGTTTACGCAGGACGGCGGCGCTACCTGGCAAACCGCTATGGACTTCAACGGTCTGAACGTTTCCGCAAGCGGTTTCAGCCGGAATTACGTTTCCGAGGTTGCGCCGACCGGAACCATCAATCTTGGCGATATGTGGGACAGGCACGTGATCGCAAAGACCTGCCAAGCCCTGTTAAACGGGTACACCTGCCAATATCTGTTGGATAATTACACCTGCGACGAGCTGCTAAACGGCAGCGACAGGCTGTATCAATGGGACGCGACGGCGTGGATCATCGTATACGACCCAACGCAGATCGTGAAGAATAAGACCGCCATCGAGCAGAACGCGGCCGCCATCGCCCTGAAAGCCTCCCAGGAGACGGTGGATGCGCAGGGGCAGGCTATTGCAAACGCGCAGGCCCAGCTAACCGTACAGGCCGGGCAGATCGCGTCCAAAGCGTCGCAGGCCGTGGTGGACGAGCAGGGCAACGAGATAGAGGCGGCGCAATCGGCCATCTATCAAAACGCGCAAGCCATCTTGTCCCGCGTGGAAAAAAGCGGCGTCGTCAGTGCGATTAATCAGAGCGCGGAAGCGATCAAGATACTGGCCGCCCTGATTCAACTGGAAGGTATCGTAACGGCCAATGGATACTTCAAAATCCTTGAGGACGGCAGCATGGAGGCCGTGAACGGCAAGTTCAGCGGAACCATGAAGGCCGGTAACTGGACGTTCGACGCAAACGGAGCGACGTATACCGAGAACGGGACGCCCCTGTTCCAAATCCTGATGGACAGTTTACAAGGCGCTTCTGTTTCCGCCGACCTGACAAAGCGCCTGTTCCTGATGGGTAAAGAAATGTACTTCTGGAACGCGGCCACCAGCGGCGCGGTGATCCTCGGAAAAGACGCGGACGCCGGATACACCCAACAATGCTTCTATCCTGCGCAGAACCGCACGGGCAACCTTGGCACGCCTTCCCATATCTGGGATACGGCGAGCATCCGGGCCGTTTTCCGCGAAAGCGAAGGCGGGCTGTCCAGCCGGAAGATCAAGAAGGGTATCCGCGAGTTAAAAAGCGTGTCGAAGATCGTAGACGCGCTGAAACCGGTCACGTTCATCTACCGGGGCGACCCGCGCCAGAAACGGCATTACGGGATGATCTACGAGGATACGGAGAAAGTAGCCCCGCTGCTGTGCGTGCAGCTACGGGACAACGACGACAACCCGCGTAACAAGGGCATTGACTATTCCAACCTGTCCGTGCTGCTACTCAAAGAGGTTCAGGAGCTACGTAAACGGGTTGCCGCACTGGAAAAGAAGGAGGCATAACGCTATGGGACTGGGATTTGATTACCATGCGATGACGGATAAGTTCGACGTGCGAAGGATAAACGCGAACTTTTTAAAGATCGACAATGCCATGAACACACGGCTTCCTGCTGTATGTACAGATAACCCGGCGTATTTCAATATTGACGAGCCGACGCAAAACGGCCTGTGGAACTGCTGGCCGGAGGTGACAACCGGGACGCTTCCCCCCGTGAATCATTTTAATCTGCAAGTGATTATGATGAATGCTGACGGATATAAAGCGGAATTTGCATACACAGCCGAAGGCCCCGTGTACTACCGATTTCGGAACGGCGCTGCTTGGACAACCTGGGAGCAGATCACGGGAAAAGCGTGTTCCACAACCGAGCATTGGACGGGCGAATACTGGATCGACGGTCGAAAAATATACGAAAAGACCGTCGTTGCTACCATTGGCAGCGGGTGGAGCAGTATTGCGCACGGAGTTTCTAACATCGGTGCGTTACGTACATACGTTCCTTACTTGTCATTTTTAGGCTACTGCCAAATTCTTCTCCCGTATGACGATCTGGCATCGGCAGCTTATTCGGATTTTCGGCAGTATTCGACGGCCGTTGCATCCGTTGACAACACATATATCAGGTTGTATCAGGGAGCAGGGGTTGGCTATACTTCCGCGACATTCACGATCCGCTACACCTGCACCGACCGTTAAGGAGGCAGAAACATGACCGTGAAAACCATTGTAGACGTGCAGGGACATATGGTGGAACTGTGCGTATTGGAGAATGACGAAGGGGTGCTGCTGGGCTATAACCTGAAGGATGGCGAACATGCCGTCGATTACTTGAACGATGCGGTGACTGTTACCAACGATTACCGGCATCCACCGCTGAAACCCCGTTGGGACGGCACAGCGTGGACGGACGAGGCAACGGCGGCAGAACTGGAAGCCGCCTTCCCGCCCGCCGCGCCATCGCGTGGGGACGTGGTAAACGACCGGCTGGACGCGCTGGAAAGCCTGCTGGTGGATACGCAATACCAACTGGCCCTAACTGAATTAGGGCTTTCGGGGGAGGTGTAAACGATGCTGTATGAAGTGCTGAAACGGTTGATCGACCGGGGCCAGACGGACGGCCTGCGGGAGAAGATCGACGTCTTTTTCGCGGTGGGGCGCTTGACCGAAGCGCAGTATACGGAGCTTTGCGGGAAGCTGTAAACAGCAGGGAGGAACAGACCATGAGCAACGAACCCGTTTCCATGAATCCGCAATGCGGCAACTACATCGCGTCGGACGGCCGCATTTACAACGTAGTTGACCTGCTGGGCGGCGGCACGCCCGTTAATAACCGCGTATACGACGTGCGGCAATACGCGCCGAAGTGCGGCCTTGTGCTTGGAAGCGACGGCCGGGTGTACGATCTTCCGGCGCTGTTTCTGGCGGCGGCCGCGAGGCACGAGGCCGCACAGGCAGAGAGCACGGAGCCGACGAACGAAGCCAAACGCATGGCCCTGCTTCGCGCCAGCGACCGCGCCATGGCCCTTGACCGGCTGGGCCTGACCGTACCGGAGGGGACGACCTTCAAGGCGTGGGAACCGTTTCTGGCAGCGCTGGGGGCCGCGCTGACGGGGCCGGTGGCCGCCTACCGGCAGGCGTTACGCGACCTGCCGAAACACCCGAACTGGCCGTACCTGCAACCGGAGGACTGGCCGCAGGCCCCGGAGGGCATCGGCGGGGACTAACGTACCGACAACTGAACGAAAACCGCTGCAGGCTTTATGCTTGCGGCGGTTTTGATGGGAAGAAGGGAAACCTATGCAGGAATATCCGATTGTCGTTGATCTGTTTACGAACGCGAAATGTTATAAAACCACGGCCACCTGTTCCCGGAAGGGAATTCAGGTGCATTCCGTGGGGTGCAAGGGCACGAAGGCCGCGCGCTGGAAAAAGTCATGGAATAAGCCGACCGCTACCACCTGCGGCGGATACGTTATCGACACGGACGCGATCACGCAATGCCTGAAAGAAGGCGCGAAGTGCTGGCTTTCCGGCAGCGGTGACAACGGGAACGCGAACGCCGATTATCTGGGCTTTGAAATCTGCGAACCGACGACCAAAAACGACACCGCAGAAGCGGCCGCCGATCTGTACGGCAAAACGCTGTACCTTTGCACCTATCTGTGCCGGAAATACGGCATCAACCCGGCTAACGTGCGGGCGCATTACGAGCTACACGCGCTTGGGCTGGCGAGCAACCACGCCGACGTGCGCCATTGGTGGGGCAAGAAGGGCACCGCATGGGAGCCGTACACTATGGACAGACTGCGTGCGGATATCGCGGCGGAACTGGGTGTAACGCCGGAATACAGCACCACGATCCAGAAGGGCGCAAGCGGCGACGCCGTAAAGGCCCTTCAAAAGCTGCTTGCAGCGGCCGGGTACAGCGTCGATATCGACGGTTCGTTCGGCGAACAGACGGAAGCGACCGTGAAAGCCTTTCAGAAGGATCACAAGCTGGCCGTTGACGGCGTATGCGGGCCGAAAACGTGGGATGCGGTATACGACGTCAACGAGGAAGCCGTTACCGACAGCGAGGCGGACACCATCGTGGCGGGCGACCCGGAAGCCGAGGAAACGACCGCCAAAACGACGCCCGATTACAGCGCCATGCCGATGTTGCGCAAGGGCCTGCGCGGCGAGAACGTGAAAACGCTGCAAACGGCGCTCAATGCTTCGGGGAAGGCGGGAAAAATCCTCACGGTGGACGGCGCGTTCGGGCCGCTTACGGACACCGCCGTGCGTACCTTCCAGAAGGCGAAGGGGCTGAAAGCGGACGGCATCGCAGGCCCGAAAACGTGGGCGGCGCTGGCAACCGCATAGCACGCGCGGTCACTCTACCGCACGATGAAAGGGGGTGAAGCCGTTGAGCCTTGAAACGGTGCTTTCTCTGGTGCAATCCGCGGCGCTGATCCTGACGATGGCCGTATCCGTAAGCACATTACGGGGGCGCGGCGACGATAAGACCGTCGCGTTTACCGAAATGAAGGTGGACATCAAGTATATCAAGGAGAAGATCGAGGGCGTGGAGGACATCCGGGACGTGGCGACCGGGGCCATGGCTTCCGCAAAAAGCGCGCACAAACGGCTGGACGACCACCTGCGCTACGACCACCACAAAGAACTGCCCCCGCGCGACGAATAGGGCAAAATCGCAATCGATTGCGAATTTGGAAAGGAAGTGCATCCCATTGAAAGCCATATGGGACATCATCAAAACCGTGGCGGCCAAGGCAGCCGCCAAGTGCAAGGCGATCTTTACGGTGGTGAACTGGAAGGACGTAGGTGTGCGGGCGGTCAAGACGTTCTTTCAGGCGGCGTTCGCCTGTATTACCGCCGCCGTGGCTGACATAAGCTTTTTCAGCCAGGAAGCCGCCTTCAAAACATTGATCATCAGCGCTATTTCGGCCGGGGCTTCGGCGGTGTGGAACGGCGTTGTTTCCCCGGCGTTAAAGGCCATGCAGGAGAAAGCGGACGAAGAAATGAAATAGCATACCGGCATCAGAGGCCGCGGGAGAAAACCCGCGGCCTTTTTTTGTTACGAAGCGTTTCGTTATGGCGAAAGGATTATTTCACAAGCGCTATTGACACGTGTGTATATTATGTGTATAATAGAGAATGTAAGGAGGAACCGCAATGAAACGACGGGACTTGATCAAGCTCTTGGAGAAAAACGGTTGGTGGCTCAAACGATACGGAAGCGACCACGATATTTACACAGACGGGGAGCACAACGAACCCATATCAAGGCAAACGGAAATCAAGGAACCCGTGGCAAAGGCAATCATCAAGCGGCGGGGGCTGAAATAGGCCCCTACCGCCTGAACAGATAGATCGATAGGAAGATTAAGGGAGGAATTAAGGATGAAAGCTGTTTACCCTGTTGTGTTTACGAAGCTTGACGACGGTTATATGGCTTACGTACCGGATATGGATATTAACACCCAGGGGGATAATCTGCCGGAAGCCATCGCCATGGCAAGGGACGCTATCGGGTTGATGGGGATCGATATGGAGGATGAACACCGGGAAATCCCCAAACCTTCGTCCATGGATGCGATCAAACGGGAGGAAGGCACGTTCGTTTCCATGGTGGACATTGACTTTGACGCATACCGGCGCGCACAGGAACGCAGATCGGTACGCCGCAACGTAACCCTGCCCGCCTGGCTGGACACGGAAGCGACCAAAGCCGGGGTGAATGTATCGGCGGTTCTACAGGCGGCGCTGAAACGTGAATTAAAGGTGGCGGACAGGTAAACCCGACCATACTTTCGAAGGAGAAGCCCCCGGCGAATGTCGGGGGCTTCTGCTCATTTCTGTTTCTTCCTTGGAAAAACGCAACCAGGCACGCCGTGAACGAAGAAAGACGCGGGTTCGGAATGGTTTTTATATTTAGCATTATTGTTAGCATCAACCGAATATGTTCACATATTGGCACCAATACAGAAATGAAAAAACCGCGATTTCTCGCGGTTTTCTGGTCTGGGTGACAAGATTCGAACTTGCGACCTCTTGAACCCCATTCAAGCACGCTACCAAACTGCGCCACACCCAGAGAGTCCGTTTTTCGGAGCACGTACAGGATGATACCATCATTTCATTCCTGTGTCAATAGCAGAAACCCGCCGAATCTCCGCTTTTCATTCGTTCTTTCCCATAACAAAACGGGGCAGCCGTTTCCGACTGTCCCGTTTTCTGGAGCGGGTGATGGGAATCGAACCCACGTAACCAGCTTGGAAGGCTGGAGCTCTGCCATTGAGCTACACCCGCCTGCAAGCGCCGTCCGGAGGCTGTTCCCCTCCTATGCCGCCGGGAAAGGAAGTGGAGCGGTAGACGAGATTCGGACTCGCGACATCCACCTTGGCAAGGTGGCACT
>CAZCCZ010000009.1:0-99125 GCA_964497495.1 uncultured Oscillospiraceae bacterium | reverse complement strand
TTCCGCCCCGAGATGGACATGCTCAACATGGCCTTCTGCGACGTGATGATGGAAGGCGACGCCAAGGGGCGCGTGTTCACCTTCCCCATTCCCACCATCAACATCACCAAGGAGTTCGACTGGAACAGTCCCGTGACCGACAAGTTCATGGAGATCACGTGCAAATACGGCATTCCCTACTTCTCCAACTACGTCAACAGCGATCTTTCGCCCGAGGACGCGCTTTCCATGTGCTGCCGCCTCCGGCTGAACACCTCGGAACTGCGTAAGCGCGGCGGCGGCCTGTTCGGCTCCAACCCGCTCACCGGCTCCATCGGCGTGGTGACCATCAACCTGCCCCGCATCGCCTACCTTTCCAAGAATGAGAAACAGTTCTTCAGCCTTCTGGATCAGCGCATGAGTTCCGCCAGCAAGAGCCTGGAGATCAAGCGCAAGGTGATCGAGGAACAGACGAGAAAGGGCCTGTACCCCTATTCCGCCGAATACCTGAAGGACGTTATGGAGCGTACCGGCAGCTACTGGTACAACCATTTCAGTACCATCGGCCTGATCGGCATGAACGAGGCCTGCATGAACCTGATGGGGCCCGACCACGACATCACCACCCCCGAAGGGCAGGATTTCGCCGTACGCACGCTTCAGCACATGCGCGACTACATCCAGGCCCTTCAGGAAAAGACCGGCCACGTGTACAACCTGGAGGCCACTCCCGCGGAAGGCACCAGTTACCGCCTCGCCCGCAAGGACAAAGATCGCTACGCGGACATCATCACCGCGGGCAAGGATACGCCCTACTACACCAACTCCACGCAGCTGCCCGTGAACTTTACGGACGACATCTTCGAGACGCTGGACCTGCAGGACGAGCTGCAGTCCCTCTACACAGGCGGCACCGTGCTGCACCTGTACCTGGGCGAGGAGATCAAGGATACGAAGATCGCCAAGCGGCTGATCCAGAAGGTGTTTACGAACTACAAGCTGCCCTATATCTCCATTACGCCCACCTTCTCCATCTGCAACACGCACGGCTACATCGCGGGCGAGCATTTCAAGTGCCCCGAGTGCGGCAAGGACGCCGAGGTGTGGAGCCGCGTGGTGGGTTACCTGCGGCCCGTGCAGAATTACAACCTGGGCAAGAAAGAGGAGTATGCGCAGCGCAAGAAATACGTCGTCGGGGAATAACGCACGATGAAAATCGCCGGTCTCGTTAAAAATTCCTGCGTGGATTATCCGGGCCTGATCGCCTGCGTGGTGTTCGCGCCGCGTTGTAATTACGACTGTTTCTTCTGCCATAACCGCCCGCTGGTGGACGATCCGCCGGAGCTTCTGAAAGAAGAGGACGTCCTGTCCTTCCTGCGCAAACGCGCCGGCATGGTGGACGCCGTAGTGGTAACGGGCGGGGAGCCGACGTTGCAAAAGGATCTGGCAACTTTCCTCGGCAAAGCGAAAGCCTTCGGGTACCGCGTGAAGCTGGATACCAACGGTTCCGCCCCCGCCGTGGTGCGGGAACTGCTGGCCGCGGGGCTGTGCGATTATTACGCCGTCGATTACAAGGCCCCGTTCCGCCGGTATCCCGAGCTTTGCGGCCGGGGCGCGGACGCGGCCGCGACGCTGGAAACGATCGACGCGCTTCTGGCCGCGGGCGCGGAGTTCGAGGTACGCACCACCGTACTCCCGCAGTTGTCCCAACAGGACCTGCTGACCATGGCCGGGGAACTGCCCCGGCTGCCGCGGTACGTGCTGAACCGCTACCGCAAGCCGGAAAGCTACAAGCCGGAGGACGAGGCCCGCGTAAACGAAACCCCGTACACGCCGCTGGAGATCAAGGCAATGGCCGAGGCCGTGCGCGCAGTGCAGCCGAACGTGACGGCGTAGGTGGCGCGAACTTTCGGGTAACATCCAACCGAAGCAACGGCAAAGAAAAAGCCCCGTTATGCGGGGCTTTTTCTTTGCCGTTGCAAGCTGGTAAGAAAACGCCCGGAGTTCTTCCCTTTAACGCCCGCGCGTCCGTGAGCGGAAATTTTTTCTAAAAAGATGCGAATATTGGGTTGACAGGCGGGGAACGATCTGTTATCATCATCATGAATGAATAAATTACTATTCATTCATATCCGAAGCAGCGCGGAAGGCGACCCGGAAAAATCAGGGTTTCACGCAAAGCCCAACCCAACCGCCGCGGGAATCCGGGCTGTCCGGTACGACCCTCACGGAAAACGAATTGACGAACGGAAGCGGAACGGCATGATCGACAAGAAAGCGGAAATCCTCCGGTGCGGCAGGGAATTGTTTGCGGAAAAGGGCTTCAAGGATACGAACGTCGCGGAAATCATGCAAAGGGCCGGTTTTGCCACCGGTTCCTTCTACCGGTATTATCCTTCCAAGGATCACCTGTTCATGGACATCTATAATCGGGAGAACGTCGCCCTGAAGAAGCGGATCATGGCGGAAGTGGACCTCGGCGGCGACCCCCTGACCGTCATGCGGGACGTAATGCGCCTGAATTACAAAGGCATGAGCGTCAACCCGATCCTGAAAGAATGGTACAACCGGGACGTCTTCAGCAAGATCGAGCGGAATTTCCGGGAAAGCAACGCGATTGAGAACGTCGATTTCCTCTACGACGATTTTACCGAAATCGTCCGCAACTGGCAGCGGCAGGGCCGCATCCGCGGCGATATCGGTGCGGAGATGGTTATGGCCATTATCGGCGCGATGGTCAACGTGGATTTGCACAAGGAGGAGATCGGCCTGCAATTTTTCCCGGAGCTCATGGAGCGCCTGCGGGATTTCATCATGGCCGGGCTTACGGCGGGAACGGGACGCGGAGAAGGCGGGGAACGGGATGGAACGTGAGGCGCGCGCGACCTGCCTGGGCATGGGCACGGCGATCACCTCCGTCGTGTACGGCCCCGCCGCCGAAAAAGCGCTGGCCGCGGCCAGCAGGGAAACCGAAAGGCTGGAAAAGCGGCTTAGCCGCTTTCTACCGGGCAGCGACGTGGACAGGCTGAACCGGTCGGCGGGCCGGGGCGGCGTAAGGCTCGGTCGGGACGCTTTCGCGGTTCTTACCCTGGCGCTTGCCTGCGCCCGCAACACCGACGGCTGTTTCGACGTGACCGTAGGCCCGCTGGTGCGGCTTTGGAACGACTGCGCGCCGCAGGTTCCGGCCGCCCCGGAGCTGGAGCGCGCGCTGGCGCTGACCGGGTACGGTTCGCTTCGGCTGCGGCGGTTCGGCCGTTTCGCCGCCCTCGCCGGGTCGGGCCGAAGCGTTGATCTGGGCGGGATCGGCAAGGGCTACGCGGCGGACAGGGCGATACGGGCGTTTCGCAAACGCGGCGCGACCTCCGCGTACGTCGATTTCGGCGGGGACGTGGTCACGCTGGGCGCGCGGCCGGACGGTTCTCCCTGGCGGATCGGCATACGCAATCCCCGCCGCGAGAACGGGCTGGTCGGCGTCGTGTCCGTGACCGGCGGGGCCGTGGTCACCTCCGGGGACGACCAACGCTACTTCATCGCCCCGGACGGCAGGCGCTGCCATCACATTCTGAATCCGGTTACCGGCATGCCGGCGGAAACAGGGCTTGCCAGCGTCACCGTCGTCACGGGTGACGCGGCGCAGGCCGACGCGCTGGCCACCGCCCTGTTTACGGCAGGCATGGCCCGGGGCCTGACATTCCTGGCCCGTTATCCCGGCGCGCAGGCCGTGTTCGTCGACCAGGGCGCCTCGGTTTTCGTCACCAGCGGCCTGCGGGATCGTTTTCAGGCCGCGGCGGGCGTTACCGTCCGTACCATCTGAGGAGGAATTCGCATGAAAACCACCGTCGTTTCCTATTCGCTTACCGGCAACAACCGCCTGTTGGCCGCCTCCGTCGCGCAGAAGCTCGGCGCGGAGCACATTTCCGTTGCGGAAAACGGCCGTCGCTCCATGGGCCGCATCGTGCTGGACCTGCTGCTGGGCCGTACGCCGCGGGTACGCCCCGCGCCGGATACGCTGGGGCGCTGCGGGCTGGTTGTTCTCGCGGGGCCGGTGTGGATCGGGCAGATCGCCACGCCGCTGCGCGCGTATTGCCGGTGGCTTAAGAAAACGCAAACGCCCTTCGCGTTCGTATCGATCAGCGGCGGGGCCGACGGCCCGAACCCGAAGCTGACGGACGAACTGACGCGCAGGGCCGGGCACGCGCCGCTGAAGATGGTGGATCTGCACATCGCGGACCTTCTGCCGCGCGAGCCGAAGCCCGAAAGGAAGGATACGTCCGCTTACCGGTTAAGCGGGAAAGACCTGGAAGCGCTCACGGCCGAGGCGCTGCGGGAACTTGGCGGACTGACGGACGGGGAGCGTGCGAAATGAGAGAACCGAAAACCATAAGGAGGAAACGGAGAATGACCGGATGGATCATCGCGCTGATTATCGTAGTCGTTCTGGGCGCGGCGGGCGCGGTTGGCTGGGGGTATCTGAGCCGGGAACACAGGGAGGCCGCGAGCCTGCCGCTGAGCGCGCTGGATTTCGCTAACCTGAAGGACGGCGTATACACCGGAGAGTACGAAGGCGGCATGTACCGCTGGCGCACCAACCAGGTGGAGGTTACCGTATCCGGCGGCAAAGTGACCGGCATCCGGCTGCTCAGTTCCAAGTTCGGAGACGGCGCGGCCAAGCTGACCGACCCTCTCTACGAGCAGGTGGTCGGCGGGCAAACGCTGGAGGTGGACGCCGTAAGCGGCTCCACGCTCACGTCGAGGGCCGCGTTGAAAGCCGTGGAAAGCGCGCTGCTCAAGGCCGCAAAATAGCGGCGCCGGAAAAGGACGGGCGAAGCTTCCCCCTCCGGGAGAAGCTTCGCCCGTCCTTTGGTTTCGCGCCCGTTTCATAGGGTCGGCGCGCGATCCGGCACCCGTTCCCCCGTTCAGTCCCCGGGGGCGGGCGTCTTGACCACGATCAGTTCCAGCATTTCCGGGTGCAGGTTGCGCACGTTCATCCGCGTCCGTACGGGAATGGCAAGCAGCGTGCCCGCGCCGTATTCGTGCGTCTCCTGTCCGTCCAGCCCCACGGAGAGCCTGCCGCGCAGAACGGTCATATACACGGGCGCGTTGGCCCGGTGCTCCGGCAATCCGTCGCCCTGCCCGAAGACCATATGGATGTACTGCAGGTGTTCGTTTAACAACACCTTCTCCACGGCTCGTTCGTCGCCCGTGGAGAAACCGTATGCCGTTTCCACCATACGCCCGCCCTCCCCTATCCCAGAATCCGGCCGTCGGTCGAAACCGTGACCACCTGCCAGGGAATAAACTTGCCGCTGTTTTGCAGCGCGCGCTTCACCGCGTTTTCGATCCCGCCGCAGCAGGGAACCTCCATGCGCACGACGGTGACGCTGCGCACGTCGTTGTCCCGGATGATCGCCGTAAGCTTTTCGGCGTAATCCACCGCGTCCAGTTTGGGGCAGCCGATCAGCGTAACGCGGTTGCGGATGAACCGGTTATGAAAGTCCCCGTAGGCGTATGCCGCGCAGTCCGCGGCGATCAGCAGGTCGGCCCCGTCGAAACAGGGCGCGTTGACCGGCGCCAGCTTGATCTGCACCGGCCATTGCCTGAGGCGGCTCGGGTTCTCGCGGGGTTCGGCCGGAAACGGCGTTTCGCCGGGTTCCCGGCGAAATGTCCTCGCCTGCGAGCCCGGGCAGCCGCAGGCCGGGGGTTCGGCTTTCGCACCGCGCAGGTGTTCCTTCGTGGCCGCCGCGTCGTAGGGCCTCGCCTCACGCTCCTCAAACCGGATGGCGCCCGCGGGGCAGGCGGGCAGGCATTCCCCCAGGCCGTCGCAATAATCGTCCCGAAGCAGTTTCGCCTTCCCGTTCACCATGCCGATGGCCCCCTCGTGGCAGGCCTCGGCGCACAGGCCGCACCCGTTGCATTTTCCTTCGTCGATGGTGATGATTTTCCTGAGCATCTGCATTCCCTCCGTCGTCCCGTTCGGCCCGTTGGTTGACTTTACGTCCTAATTATCGTATGCTGGAGCGGAAAAGTATGTTGGAATTCCAACAAAGCAGGGATGCCTATGGAAAAAATCCTCGATACGCTCGCCGCGACCCGGCTGTTCGCCGGCATCCGTCGGGAAGACATGCCCAAGCTTCTGGCGTGCCTTTCGGCGGTTACGGCGCGCTACGCCAAGAACCAGCCCGTATTCCCGGCCGGGGAGCCCACCCGCCGCTTCGGCGTGGTGCTTTCCGGGCAGGTGCAGGTAACGCAGGACGATTATTACGGGAACCGCAGCATACTGGCCCGGTTCGGCGCGGGCGAGCTGTTCGCCGAGTCCTTCGCCTGCGCGCAGGCCGCGCCTCTGCCGGTGGGCGTATCCGCGGCGGCGGAAAGCGACGTGCTGCTGATCGATTGCCGGAAGCTCTCCGCCCCCTGCGCGCAGGCCTGCGCCTTCCATACGCAGTTGATCCGCAACCTGATGGGGATTCTGGCTGAAAAGAACATCGCCCTCACGCGTAAGATCGAGCTGACGGGCCGCCGCACCACGCGCGGGAAGCTGCTGGCCTACCTGACGGCGGAAGCCGGAAAGGCCGGAAGCCCGCGTTTCGAGATTCCCTTCAACCGGCAGGAACTGGCGGATTATCTGGCGGTGGAGCGCAGCGCCATGTCCGCGGAGTTGTCCAAGCTGCAAAAGAACGGGGTATTGCGGTACCGGAAAAACCGCTTCGAGCTGACGGCCGTGGGCGACGGCGAAAAAAACGGTGCGCCGTGAGATTGGAAAAAAAGATTATTTATCCCCATTTTCACCCTTGACACGCACATGGGGATTCGTTATACTCAGTTACGGTTCTGAAACGAAACACGGAAAGGGGGGCACACGAAAATGAGTAATCTCACGAACAACGGCATCATCGGCATCACCAACCCGGCGATCATCGGGATGGCAGTCCTCGTTCGTCCGTTTGCCGGCGTCGTTCGGAAATCCGTGTGTCCGTCTGTCTGTTTGACTGTGCAATGAGCTGACCGCACAGAATATCTCAACAGGCTTACGGCACCCGCCGCAAAGCCTGTTTTTTTTGATCTTACTTTCGGGGGTATATACATGACTGCTCAGAGAAGGAAAATCCTTGCCGAACTCATGAAAGGGAATACGCTCAAATACGTGGGCGCGATCGCCGCGATGGTGGTCGGCGTAGGCGTGGGCTTCGTGACCCCGCTGATGCTCGCCGGCACCGTGGACGCGCTGGTGAACGCCGCCGACCACAACCTGGACGCCGCCATCGACCTGCCGGGGCCTGTAAGCGCCTGGTTTGCCGCGCGCGGAGGCATCCCCTACCTGATGAACCATCTGTGGATCATCGCCGCGATCCTGATCGCGCTGTACGCGTTGGGGAGCTTCTTCCAATACCTGCGCGGCCGCTGGACGGCGCAGGCGAGCGAGCGGTTCTGCAAAACGCTCCGCGACCGGCTGTACAGCCACCTGCAAAGGCTGAGCTACGACTATCACGTCAAGGCCCAGACGGGCGACCTGATCCAGCGGTGCACATCGGACGTGGATACCATCCGCGGCTTCCTGTCCTCCCAGTTGGTGGAGATTTTCCGCGGGGTGGCGATGGTCGCCATCGCCACGGCGGTGCTGGTGAACATCAACGCGCGCATGACCCTGTATTCGATGGTGCTCGTGCCGCCGCTGTTCCTGTTCGCGTACCTGTTTTTCAAGCTCGTGCAGAAAAACTTCAAGGTCGCGGACGAAGCCGAGGGCAAGCTTAGCGCCGTGCTTCAGGAAAACCTGACGGGCGTGCGCGTGGTGCGCGCGTTCGGGCGCGCCAGCTTCGAGGACGAAAAGCTGGAAACGGCCAACGAGGATTACTACCGTAAATCCATGAAGCTGGTGCGGCTGCTGTCCGTCTACTGGAGCGGGTCGGACCTCATGTCCCTCCTGCAAACGGGCATCGCGGTGCTGTGCGGCCTGATCACGGTGGTCACCGCGCCGGAACAGCTGAGCGTGGGCGAAATGGTCGTGTTCGTCAGCTACGTTTCCATGCTGCTGTGGCCCGTGCGCCAGTTGGGACGCATCCTGTCCGACCTGGGCAAAGCCACCGTCTCCTTCGGCCGCGTAAGCGAAATTCTGCAAACGGAGCCCGAAAAGGACGCCCCCGACGCCGGGGAATATCCCATCGATCGGGATATCGAGTTCCGCCACGTGGGCTTCGCCTACGACGAAGGCCGCGAGATTTTAGGCGACGTCAACCTGACGGTGAAGCAGGGGCAGACCGTAGCGCTGCTGGGCGCGACGGGCAGCGGGAAATCAACGCTGATGCACCTGCTGCAGCGCCTGTACGACGTAACGAGCGGGGAAATCCTCATCGGCGGGGTGAATGTCAACAAGATCCGCAAGGCGTACCTGCGTTCCCGCGTAGGGCTGGTGCTGCAGGAACCCTTCCTGTACTCCCGCAGCGTGCGCAACAACATCGGCATCGCCCGGCAGGACGCGACCGACGACATGGTGTATTCCGCCGCGCGGGTTGCAAGCGCGCACGACTTTATCCAGGGCTTTGAAAACGGCTACGACACCATGGTAGGCGAGCGCGGCGTAACCCTCTCCGGCGGGCAGAAACAGCGTGTGGCCATCGCCCGCACGCTGCTCAAGCAGAACGACATCCTGATCTTCGACGATTCCCTGTCCGCCGTGGACACGGAAACCGACCGCGCCATCCGCGAGGCCCTGAAGCTGGAAAAGGCCGAAGGCGGACGCCGCGCGACCACCTTCATCATCTCCCACCGCCTGACGACGCTGGCGGAAGCGGACGTGATCGCCGTGATCCAGCACGGGCGCGTCGCGCAGCTGGGCTCCCACCGGCAGCTGATCCGGCAGGAAGGGCCGTACCGGCGCATCTACCGCATCCAGACGGCGCTGGAAGACGAAATGAACGAAGAACCCACCGAAAAGGAGGCCGCCTCCCATGCAGTATAACGAGGAGTTCGACTACACCAAGCGTTTCGACGTCGGCGTGTGGAAGAAAATCCTGCGCCTCGCCAAACCGTTTCACAAACGATTATACCTGATCCTCGCGGTCATGTCCGTCACGGCGTCGTTCGACGTCTCCTTCCCCCTGCTCAACCGGCGCGCCATCGACCAGTTCGCGGCCGCCGGGACACTGGACGGGCTGGGCGGGTTCATCGCGCTCAACGCCGCGGTGGTTCTGGGCCTGTCCGCCTGCATCCTGCTGTTCATCAACCTGTGCGGCTCGGTGGAGGTGGGCCTGTGCAAGCTCATCCGCCGGACCGGCTTCCGCCACCTGCAGGAGCTTCCCTTCTCCTTCTACGACAAGACCCCGGTAGGCTACCTGATCGCCCGCATGACCAGCGACACCCAGCGTCTGGGGGACACCGTGGCCTGGGGCCTGATGGACTTCATGTGGTCGTTCGCCTACCTCGCCATCGTATCCGTCACCATGTTCATCCTCAACTGGAAGCTGGCGCTGATCGTTCTGGCCGTGATGCCCGTGATCGCGCTGATCGCGGTGTACTTCCAGAAGCGTATTCTCGCCAGCTACCGCGAGGTGCGCAAGATCAACAGCAAGATCACCGGCGCGTTCAACGAGGGCATCATGGGCGCCAAGACCACCAAGACTCTCGTGCGCGAGGACGCCAACACGCAGGAGTTTACGCAGCTGACCACGAAAATGTTCCGCTCCTCCATGCAGGCGGCCATCACCTCTGCCACGTTCCTGCCCATCGTAGTCTCGCTGGGCGGCTTCGCCACGGCGCTGGTGCTGGCGCGCGGCGGTTATCAGGTGTTCGCGCTGGGCACCACCTCCATCGGCACCCTCACGGCGTTCATGAGCTACGCCACGCAGATTTTCGAACCCATCAGCAACATCGCCCGACAGTTCGCGGAGATGCAGCAGGCGCAGGCCGCCGCCGAGCGCGTGATCACGCTTCTGGAAACCGAGCCGGAAATCGCCGACACCCCCGAGGTGACGGAGCGCTACGGCGACAGCTTCCACCCGAAGAAGGAAAACTGGCCCGCCATCCGCGGGGACGTTACCTTCCGGCACGTGTCCTTCCAGTACACAGGCGGGGAGAAGGTCTTAAGCGACTTCAACCTGGAGGTGAAGGCGGGGCAGAACATCGCCATCGTCGGGGAAACGGGCAGCGGTAAATCCACCATCGTCAACCTCATATGCCGCTTCTACGAGCCCACGGAGGGCGAGATCCTCATCGACGGAGTCAACTACAAGGAGCGTTCCCAGCTCTGGCTCCAGTCCAACCTGGGGTACGTGCTCCAGACGCCGCACCTGTTCTCCGGCACGGTGCGGGAGAACATCCGTTACGGGCGGTTGGACGCCACGGACGGGGACGTGGAGGCCGCGGCGCGCCTGGTGGACGCCGAGGCGTTCATCCTGACGCTGGAAAAGGGCTACGACACCGACGTGGGCGAGGGCGGCAACCGCCTGTCCACGGGGCAGAAACAGCTGATCTCCTTCGCACGCGCGCTGATCGCCAACCCCGCACTCTTCATCCTCGACGAGGCTACCAGTTCCGTGGATACCGAAACGGAGCAAAAGATACAGGCGGCCATCCACACGGCGCTGGCCGGGCGGACGAGCTTCATCATCGCCCACCGCCTGTCCACCATCCGCAAGGCCGACCGTATTTTAGTGCTGCACGAGGGCAAGATCATCCAGTCCGGCACGCACAAGGAACTGCTGGCGCAGAAAGGGTATTACCGCGACCTGTACACCAACCAGTTCCGCGACGAGCGGCAGGAAACCATTTTGGCGGAGGCGTAAGCCGCCCCTGCCCACGCCCCCGACGGCCCTCCGGCCCGCGAAACCGCGGACAGGGGGCCGTTTTCGGCCGCGCCGGGTTTTCGTACGGCTTGTGATCGGGAAACGGGCATGGTATAATCGGGGCACAAAACCGGCTTTCCCGGAGGCGATCCGGCCCCTGCGCAGGCTTTGCCTTTCTCCCAAGGAACCCTGAGAAATAAATCGGAGGATGTGCGAACGTGAAGTACAAGGCCCTCGCCATGGCGGTGATCACCACGCTGCTCTGGTCGGGTTCCTATATCCTCAACAAGCTCGCTTTTCAGGAGGGCATCGGCCCGCTGACTCTTTCAGGGCTGCGGTATCTGCTGGCCGCGCTGCTGCTGCTTTGCCTGCGCAGGAAGAACGCCCCGCATCAACGTAAGCCGCTTCCCTTCCGGACCGTTCTCCTGCTGGGCGTCGCCGGGTACGCGGTGGCGCAGGGCCTGCAATACGTGGGCCAGTCGTACCTCACCCCCACTCAGTCCTCCCTGTGTCTGAGCGTCGGCAACACCGCCTTCGTGATGCTTTTCGACCGGTTCCGTCTGCGCGAGAACCAGAGCCGGGGCGATTTACTCAAGCTTCTGCTGCTCGTATCCGGCATCAGCCTGTATTACTATCCTTTCGGTTCCGGGGGCTTCTCCGCCGCCGGGCTGGCCTTCATGGCCGTTTCCTCCGTGGGCTACGCCGTGCAGCTGTCGCTGAACCGGCAGCTGCTTGCCGGGAAGCGCGCCGACACGCGCGCGCTGGTCGCCCTGCCAATGCTCACGGGGGCGCTGATCCTGCTGGTTGCGGGCCTGCTAACGGAAGGGCTGCCGATAATCACGGGAAAACTTCTGCTGATCCTGCTCTACTTAAGCGGCGTCAGCGGCGCGCTGGGCTTCTCCCTCTGGACGGCGAGCCAGCGGGAACTGACTGCGTTTGAAAGCAGCAGCGTCAACAACCTGATGCTCGTGGAAATCGCGCTGATGGATTTCTTCTTCTTCGGGCGCGCGTTCAGCGCGCTCCAGATCGTTGCGATCGCGGTCGTGTTCGCCGCGATCCTGCTGATTCAAAGCCGGAAGCCGCGAAAACCAGTTGGGAACGGCGCCGAAGCGTAACGTTCGCGGCCGCACGGGCGGCCCGTTCAGATCGTTGACAAACCGCTCGCAGGCTTCCAACCGCAGCTTGCTCAAAAAGGTTCGGATGTGCGAAGTCAAGCCACATAAGGGCGGGAACGTACGCAGACGTACGTGACCGCCCTTTGCGGCGCAGACGACAAAGCAAACGGGCCTTTTTAAGCAAGCTGGGCGGGCCGCACGGGCGGCCCGTTGCCTTTTATCGCGCATCCGGTTATACTGGCAGCACCCGGCAGGCCGTGCGAGAAAGGCGCCGGGGTTGGGAGAGACGACCGTGAAAATATCCAAAAAGGACGCGCTGACTTGGTTTACGTTCTTCGCTTCTCTGCCGGAAGGCGAGGAACTGATGCCATTCCAGCAGGAAATCGCTTACGCGGCCTTCGCGCAGATCGAGGCGGCGGTAAACGCGCGCAACGAGCGTCTGCGGGCCGAAATTCATAACCTGAAAACGCTGGAAGGCCGCACGTATTTCGTGGGGGACGAACGCCGGTTTCCCGGCGGCTGCCGTTCCTGCCTGCTGGGCACGGGGTTGGGCGCGGTGCGCAAAACGAGCCGCTGCAACCTGAACTGCCCCTTCTGTTACGATTACGGGGAACTGGACCATCAGCCGCCCGTCGGCGAGGGCTTATGGGAAATCGGCGGAACGAAGTTCTACGAGAAGGACCTGCCCCTGTTATTATCCGTGCAGCGCAGGCCCACGGGCGTGGCCTACGTCTATCTGGAGCCGTTTCTGGAGATCGGGCAATACTACCCCGTGGTACGCAGGTTTCGCGAGGCCGGAGTGTACCAGCACCTGTACACCAACGGCACGCTGGCCACAGAGGAGAACCTGCGGGCGCTCGGCGAGGCCGGGCTTAACGAGATCCGCTTCAATCTGGGCGCAACCGGCGCCGCCGACGCGGTGATCGCGAATATGAAAACCGCCAAAAAGTACATACCGGCCGTCGGCGTGGAAACGCCCATGACGCCCGCTTTCTTTCAGGCGTTTGCGGCTAAAAAGCAGGCGATTCTGGCGACCGGGCTGGATTTCATCAACTGCGCGGAACTGCATCTGAACGCCAACAACCTCGGAAATTACGCGGGCGAGAATATGTACTTTTCAAGACTCGGGTACCTGTCCCCCGTATGGAGCCGGGAACTGACGCTTACGCTGATGAAACAAGCGGACGACGAGGGCTGGGCCCCGGTCGTGCACGACTGTTCCAACGACACGAAATTCGCCCGGGACCTGAACCTGAAAGCCCACGAGGGCGGATGGTTCGGCGCCAGCAGCTACGCCTGCGAGTTCGACCGCATCCCGTACGAGGCTTTCCTGCCGATCCTGCGCGACGAGCGTTTCGCTTTCCTTTCGGAAGAACCTTTGCCCGTGGGTTACCGGCCGGGGGAGTTGCCGTTTTAGGCGGCGGCGGTTTCCCGAATTCCCCCGCGCCAAACCGGAAGGCGGTCGTTACAGACCGCCTTCCGGTTTTTTCTTCGTCCCGTCGCGCCGGGACCGGCCGCCCCTACGGGCGTAAACCGTTATCGCAGGCGGGCCGGGCGTACCGCCGGGCGGCGCGAAAACCCGAATTTACATTCTGCGCGCTCTGTGTTATGATAATGCCATACATTCTGAACCGACATGTGAAACGATGATGAAAAAGCAGTTGTATCGGAAACTGTTTGAAATCCGAACGGTTACCGATCCCGTAACGGGAAAACCCAAACGAGAAGCGGTTTATATCGGCCCCTATTACCGGTACCAGGGACTTCCGGCTACCCTCGGTCGTATGAAAACATATCTGGTTCCGGGCGCAGTCGTTTTCACCGGCGTGTTTATCGGGTATCTGTTTACCGATTTGCCAAGCACACGTTATTATCTGACGTTGCCTTTCGCGCTCGCGCAGTTGCTGCCCCTGTTCTATTGGGTTCTTGCCGTTGTGCGCGTCCTCCGGATGCCCGAACGCTTTACGCAGTGGCAGCGCGACGCAGGCCCGCTTTCCTATATCCGCTGCGCGTACGGGCTGGCCGCGCTGGGCCTGCTCTTCGCCGCGGGCGAGGCCGTGCTGATCGCGACGGGCGGGGCGGGCGCGCGGTGGCCCGAGGAAGCCGCCTGGGGTGCGGGGATGGCGGCCGCGGCGGGGTTGGCGCTGTGGAGCGCGCGGAGGGCCAAAGCGCTGGACGCCGCCGGGGAAACGATCACGGATTGTTCTGCGGCCGGACCGCACGACAATAAATAAGTAGTCATATCATATGTAAGGAGGAAGAAAAATGGTTTCCATGAAAAAAGTCCTGTCGCTGGTTCTGGCCGCCTGCATGCTGCTGGGCCTGGCGGGAACGGCGCTCGCGGAAGCGCAGCGCGAGTCCGACACACTGGTGATCGGGTACACGGAATTCAACGAGAAATTCAGTCCCTTCTATTCGGAAAGCGCTTATGACAACGACGTTGCCAACGTTTTAACCGGCACTCCCATGATGATCCCCGACCGCGTGGGCGGCATCGAATACAAGGGTATCGAGGGTGAAACCGTTTCCTACAACGGGAAGGATTACACCTATAACAATATCGCCGACCTCAGCGTGGAACGCGACGAAGCCACGGATACCACCGTGTATACCGCCAAGCTGCGCGAGGACGTGAAGTTCTCCGACGGCGTGCCCCTGACCGCCGACGACCTGATCTTCACCTACTACGTGCTGCTGGATCCCTCCTACGCGGGCGCGCTGACGCTGAACAGCTACGACATCGTCGGGCTGAAAGCCTACCAGACGCAGACCCCCGAGGATATTTACGCCAAGTACGACGCGCTCGTTAAAGAAATCTACGCCGCCGGCTCCGACCATGCCTGGGCGGCGGGCGACGCCTGGACGGAAGCGCAGCAGCAGGCCTTCTGGGCCGGGCTGAAAGACGCCTGGATGTCGGATATGCAGTCGATCATCGATTACGTGGTCGCCAACTACAACACCGACGAATACGCCGCCACCATCGGCTCCACGCCGGCCGCCATCAGCGCCGATCCGGGCCTGGCCAACGTTTTCGGCATGACGATGTGGGGCTTCACCGCCTACGACGGCGGCGTGCTCACCGCCCCGGATTCCGGCGCGACATGGAACGTCGCCGCAGGCGAGTACCCCACCCTGGAAGACTGCTACGCGGAAGCCGCCGCAAAGTACGCTTACGATCCCGACGTCTTCTTCTCCACCGAGATGGCGGACGTGGAAGGCACTTCCACGCTGGCCACCGCTCAAGCCGCCTTCGTGCAGGAGCAGGCCAAGACGGAGCCGGAAGCGGCCGCGGGCGTGCCCAACATCACCGGCATCAAGAAGCTGGACGATTATACCGTGTCCGTTACGCTCAAGGGCTTCTCCGCGCCCGCCGTATACCAGGTATTCGGCGTCACGGTCGCGCCCATGCATTATTACGGCAGCACGGAACTGTACGATTACGCCAACAACAAGTTCGGCTTCCCCTTCGGCGACCTGAGCTCCGTTCAAGCCAAGACCACGCAGCCGCTGGGTATGGGGCCGTACAAGTTCGTGAAGTACGAAAACAAGATCGTCTATCTGGAAGCCAACGACCTGTATTGGAAGGGCGCGCCCAAGATCAAGTACCTCCAGCTTAAGGAAACGCTGGACGCGGATAAGACCAGCGGCGTGCTGACCGGTACGCTGGACGTGTCCGATCCTTCCTTCAACAAGGACACCATCGCCACCATCAAGGACGCCAACGGCGGCACCCTGAACGGCGACAAGCTTTTCACCAGTACGGTCAACAACCTGGGCTACGGCTACATCGGCATCACAGCCACCAACGTGTGCGTAGGCGGCGATCCGGGTTCCGACGCCTCCAAAGACCTGCGCCGCGCGCTGTTTACGGCGCTGGCGCTGTACCGCGACGTGGTCATCGACAGTTATTACGGCGAAATCGCGTCCGTCATCAACTACCCCATCTCCAACACCTCCTGGGCCGCCCCGCAAAAGACCGACGCAGATTATAAAATCGCCTTCTCCACCGATATCGACGGCAAGGACATCTACACCGCCGATATGACCATGGAGCAGAAGGAAGCCGCTGCGACCGCCGCGATCGTCAGCTACCTGAAAGCCGCGGGCTACACCTACGACGAGGCCTCCGGCACATTCACCGCCGCGCCCGACGGCGCGCTGATGGAGTACGAAGTGCTCATCGGCGGCGGCGGCACGGGCGACCATCCCTCCTTCGGCATCCTTACGGACGCCAAGGCTCTGCTGGCCAAGGTCGGCCTCACGCTGACCATCAACGACGTATCCGATTTCAGCGTTCTGCTGGAAAAGGTCAAGAGCGCGTCCGCGCAGCTGTTCTGCATGGCGTGGCAGGCGACCGTCGACCCGGATATGTACCAGGTTTACCATTCCAGCAACGTGCTGGGCGCCGGCGGCACTGACAGCAACCAGTATATGATCGCCGATCCCGAACTGGACGAGCTGATTATGGAAGCGCGCAACAGCGCCGACCAGAGCTACCGCAAGGCGATCTACAAGGCTGCTCTGGATAAGATCATCGATTGGGCCGTGGAACTGCCCGTGTACCAGCGCCAGAACGCCACCATCTTCAGCGCCGAACGGGTGAACATCGATACCCTTCCCGGAGACCTGACCACCTACTGGGTCTTCGGCTACGAAATCGAGAAGCTGGAACTGAAGTAAGTTCCTCGCTTCCCTCGAACCGAATTCTGTTCGGGGGAGTCCGCGGCATATAAAACCGCGGGCTCCCCCTGCCGTTCGCTTTTTCGCGGGCGGCCCGGCCTTCGGGCCCATGAAAACGGAAATTCAAGCGGAAACGCTTCATGCAAATAACCAAAAACGCAGTCGTAAACGGCTGATGAAACGAAGGAAGTGCGCCGAGTGAAGCGGTACATCCTCAAGCGCATCTTGTTGAGCATCGTCATTCTCTTTTTCGTGGCGATGATCGTCTACGGCATTATGCGGGCGATCCCCACCTCGTTTGTGGAAAAGAAGGCGATGGAGCGCGCGCAGATGCCGGGTTCCAGAAGCTATACCGAATGGCTGAGGATCCTCAACGAGCAGTACGGCATGAGCGGAAACGTCGTCACGGGCTTTTTTACCTGGATCGGGCACGTAATCCGAGGGGATTTCGGGGATTCGTGGAAGTTCACCATCCCCGTGACGCAAAAATTTGCCAACGTAATCTGGGATTCGTTCTGGCTCGCGTTCGTCACCATGATCCTGCGGGTGATCATCGGCATCCCGCTGGGCATTCTGTCCGCGCGCAAGCAGTACAGTAAAACCGATTACGCCATCACCGTTTTCGCCCTGATCGGCATTTCGCTGCCGACCTTCTTCTTCGCGACGCTCCTGAAGCTTGTGTTCTCCGTGCATCTGGGGTGGCTGGACCTGTTCGGCAAGGTGGGGCGGAATTACCTTACGCTAAGCCCCTGGGGGCAGGCGCTGGACGTGGCCAAGCATTACATCATGCCGGTGCTGACGCTGACCATCGTAAGCGTGGGTGACCTGATGCGCTATACGCGCACCAACATGCTGGAAGTCCTGAACAGCGATTTTATCCGCACGGCGCGCGCCAAAGGCTTGCCGGAGCGCACGGTGATCAATAAACACGCCTTCCGCAACACCCTGATCCCTGTGGTGACGCTGCTGGGCGGCACGCTGCCCAGCCTGTTCGGCGGCGCGATGATCACCGAGACCCTGTTCCAGATTCCCGGCATCGGCTACACCTCCTACCAGGCGATGCTGGAGGGGGACATACCCTTCACGATGTTTTTCCTGATGTTTATCGCCGTCCTCACGCTGCTGGGAACGCTGATCGCCGATCTGCTGTACGCCGTGGTAGACCCGCGCGTACGCATCGCGTAAGGGGGTGCGGGGCATGGAGGAGCAAAATCCCCTGTATCCGAAGGAAGAATCCGAGGGAGGCGGCCCGGGCCAGCCGCTGGCGCTGGACGACGAGCGGCGCGTGAAGGTGCTTTCCCCCGGCATGCTGGTGCTCAAGCGCTTCATGCGCAACCGGCTGGCCATCACCGGCGCGTTCATCATCCTGTTCATGTTCCTGTTCAGCTTTCTGGGCGGCGCGGTGAGCCCTTACGGCCAAAGCCAGGTGTTCAAGGATTACGAGCCCATGAACAAGCTTTACGCGGCGGTGACGGAAAATGAGGAATACCGCTACGTAACGGCGGGGGACGGGGCTTTCGACAGCACGGCGAAAAGCAAGATGATCCTCGCCATCACGAAGAACGAAACCTCGTTTGAAAGCGGCGGCAACGTCTACGGTCTGGAAAAAGAAGGAACTGATTTTTATCGTGTCACGGCCACGACCATCGTGGCGTCCGGGAAGGGCATCAAGAACAGGTTCAAGCTTCAGCCCGCGGACGGGTTCGCGCCCCCCGCCGATTTCACGGAGCGTTTCAACGCCGCCGTCGCCGCGGGAGAAACGGCCTTTGACACCGCGGACGGACAATCGTTCCTGATCAAGGCTTCCAAGGTGGAGGCGAGCGTGCTGGTGAAAAAGGACCTGGCGCTGGCTTCCAAAATGATCTTCTCGGGCGATCTGGCCGAAAACTACGATTTCCGGCTGGCCGCGGAACGCGCCATGCAGGCCGGAACGGACGCAGCGTTTACGGCGGACGGTCGTTCCTATACCTTAACCTATTCCGAAAAAGGCGCCGCCCTCTTTGCCGACGAAGCGGGACAGACGGTTTCGACGGCCTCCCACTTTATTATGAAAGCGTCTCAGGTAGGCACCGTATTCCCGGACGGCTTCGCCGACGCCGTGCAAAGCGCGATCCGGGACGGGCAAAGCTCTTTCACCCTGGCGGACGAGACCGGCGTGGACCGGTTGTACCTGCTGGAGCGCAACGCCAGGGAATACGTCGTCCGCACAGAGCTTGCCACGTACCAGATTAAGATGTACGCTGCGCCGTCGCCGGAACATTTGCTGGGTACGGACGGGAACGGCATGGACGTCGTTACCCGCCTGATGTACGGAGGCCGCGTGTCGTTGTTGATCGGCTTCGTGGTCGTCTTTCTGGAAACGCTGATCGGCGTGATCCTGGGCGGCATCGCGGGGTATTTCGGCAAATGGATAGACAACCTGCTGATGCGCCTCGTGGACGTCATGAATTGTCTACCGTCCCTCCCGCTTTACATCATTCTGGGTGCGATCATGGACGCGGAAAAGGTGGAACCCGGTTACCGCATTTTCATTCTCATGGGCGCCATGGGCATGCTGGGCTGGCCCTCCATCGCGCGCGTGGTGCGCGGCCAGATCTTAAGCCTGCGGGAACAGGAGTTCATGACCGCCGCAGAGGCCACCGGCCTGTCCGTGAACCGCCGCATTTTCCGCCATCTGGTGCCCAACGTGATCCCCCAGCTGATCGTCATCGCCACAATGACGCTGGGCGGCGTGATCCTAACGGAGGCGACGCTGTCGTTCCTTGGGCTGGGCGTCAAGTACCCGCTGGCATCGTGGGGTTCCATCATCAACGCGGTCAGCAACATCTACGTGATGACCAATTACTGGTTCGTGTGGATTCCCGCCGGCTTCCTGATCCTGCTGACGGTGCTGGGTTTCAACTTCATCGGCGACGGACTTCGGGACGCTTTCGACCCCAAAATGAAACGGTAAGGAGGTATTTCCGTGAGCAGCGCGGCCAAAAGAAGCGGGTATATCTCCGCCGGGGAATCCCGCCGTATCAGTAAACAGAACCGACGCGTCACCGAGGCGATCGAGAAGCGGCGCGAACGCAGGAATGTCCCGCCCTCGGAATACGCCGCGCAGATGCGCGACCCGAACAACATCGTGGAATTCGACGACCTGCATACCTACTTTTTCACCGACATCGGCACGGTCAAGGCCGTGGACGGCGTGAGCTTCGACGTGCCCCGGGGGAAAACCGTGGGCGTGGTAGGTGAAAGCGGTTGCGGGAAAAGCGTGATGAGCCTGAGCCTGATGCAGCTCGTACAGCGTCCGCAGGGGCAGATCGTAGGCGGCAGCATCCGCTTCAACGGCGACGACGGCGTGTTCGACATCGCCAAAACGCCCACAAAGGCCATGCGCCGGATTCGCGGCAAGCAGATATCCATGATCTTTCAGGAGCCGATGACCAGCCTGAACCCTGTGTTCCGTGTCGGAATGCAGGTGGACGAGGTCATCACCCTGCACGACCGTTCCGCGACGAACGAGCAGGCCAAGCAGCGCACCATCGAAATGCTGGAGATGGTAGGCATCGCCAACAGCCACGGCGTATACCGCATGTACCCGCACGAGCTTTCCGGCGGGATGCGCCAGCGCGTAATGATCGCCATGGCGCTGGCCCTTTCGCCCCGCCTGATTATCGCCGACGAACCGACCACCGCGCTGGACGTGACCATACAGGCGCAGATACTGGAACTGCTCCGTGATTTGAAGGATCAAATCAACTCTTCCATCATGCTCATCACGCACGATCTGGGCGTGATCGCGGAGATGGCGGACTACGTGGTGGTGATGTATTCGGGGCGCGTGGTGGAGAAGGGCACCGTGCACGAGGTTTTCAAGAATCCTTCCCATCCGTACACCATCGGGCTGTTAAACTCCAAGCCTGTCGTCAACCGGCAGGTGGAGCGCCTGTACTCCATTCCCGGGAAGGTGCCCAACCCGATCAACATGCCGGACTACTGTTATTTTCGCGACCGCTGCGAGCTGTGCCTGGAAGCCTGCGACGGGCCGTATCCGCCGGAAATCCATCTTTCGGGCACGCACGTGGTAAGCTGCTACCGCTTCGCGCAGGCCGGGGAAGGAGGCCAGGCCCATGTCTGACAGGGAAACCCGGAACGACGCGGTGGTCGAAGTGAAAAACCTGAAGAAGTACTTTCCCATCAAGGGCGGCATGCTGGGCCGCGCCCAAAGCTGGGTAAAGGCGGTGGACGGCGTTTCGTTCACCATCCGGCGCGGCACCACGATGGGGCTGGTGGGCGAAAGCGGCTGCGGAAAAACGACGGTCGGCCGCACACTGCTGCGCCTGACGGATAAAACCGAGGGCTCCGTACTCTTCGAGGGGCAGGATATCCACGCGCTGGGGCACGAGGCGCTGCGCAGGCTTCGCCCCAAGATGCAGATCATTTTTCAGGACCCGTATTCCAGCCTCTCGCCGCGCCTGCCCGTGGGGGAAATCATCGGCGAGGCGGTACGGGAGCATCACATCGTGCCCGACGGCGAGTACGAGGCCTATCTGGACCGCATCATGGCCTCCTGCGGGCTGATGCCCTATCATAAAGACCGGTACCCCCACGAGTTTTCCGGCGGGCAGCGGCAGCGTATCTGCATCGCCCGCGCGCTGGCCCTCAACCCGGATTTCGTGGTGTGCGACGAGCCGGTTTCCGCGCTGGACGTTTCCATACAGGCGCAGATCATCAACCTGCTTAAAGACCTGCAAAGGGAGTTCGGGCTCACGTACCTGTTCATCTCGCACGACCTGAGCGTGGTGGAGCACATCAGCGACACCATCGGGGTCATGTATCTGGGCAACCTGGTGGAATTCGGCACCAAGAGCCGTGTTTTCGCAAAACCTCTGCATCCCTACACGGTCGCCCTGTTCAGCGCCATCCCGACGCCGGACCCCGACGTGAAAATGAACCGCGTAATTCTGGAAGGCAGCATCCCCTCCCCGGCCAACCCGCCCGCGGGGTGTAAATTCCATACGCGCTGCAACCGCTGCATGGAACGCTGTAAAACCGAGGCGCCCATACAGCGCGAGGTGGAGCCCGGCCATTTCGTGGTGTGCCACCTGTACGACGAGTGAGGATATCATGAGAACGCACCCCCGCCCCTTGTCCCCCGCGCCCGACGACGACGGGCGGATCATCGCGCCCATGAACGTGGACGGTATGCCCTGGCACGCCCCGAAACCGGAAACGCCGCCCATGGAAGGGCCGCAGCCCGACCCTCTGAAAGGAAAGGCGCTGCGCCGGTACCTGTTTTCCGCCGTAGGCGCGGGGTTGCTGATCACGCTGGTTTTCGGTGTTGCGGCCGCGCTGTTCATCCTGTTCTGCACGCAGGTTTGGTTCCGGTAACGGGCGCTTGGCCTTTCGGCATAAGCGCACGGGCATCGACCGTTTCACGATTGTCTCCCGCGCGCCATGGGCGTATAATGGGTCTGAACCGAACGTTCCCATATGGCTGGAGGCGTATTGATATGTTCACACTGCCCGAATACCGCAAGCCGGATTTTCATGGGGAGGCCTTCGTCTCCGCACCGGACGTACGCATCGCGGACGCTCCGGGGGACGGCGTTCTGCCCGACGAATATTACGCCACGAGCATTTTCCCGGAATACTTCAAGGTCGCCGGGGAGTGGCAGCTGATCGACGCGGCCCGGATGGACTGCGCCGTCGTGATCCGGAACGGTTTCCCCGTCGCCACGGAGGCCCGGAGGGTGCGGACGGGCGACCGCGTCGTCGTCGGCCGGGAGGAAGACCTGTCCAACGGCGTTTACACGGATTTCATGGCGTTTCAGGGCGGGGGCGGGCAGGGCGGCGCGCAGGGCTTCGCCTTCCGCATGAACAAGTCCCGGGAAACCTCTTATTCCAGGGATTACGACGAGCTTTACGAGATTTTGCGGCATGACCGGGAGCACGGGAGCATCGTCTGGGTGCTGGGTCCCGCCGTCGCCTTCGATTACGACTCCCGCAAGTCGATGGCCGGGCTGATCTCCCACGGGTACGCGCAGGCGGTTTTCGCGGGAAACGCGCTGGCCACGCACGATATGGAGGCCGGGCTTTTCCACACCGGGCTTGGGCAGGATATTTACACGAAGGAACTGCGGCACAACGGCCACTACAACCATCTGGAAACGATCAATCGTGTGCGGCGCTGCGGCTCCATCGAGAAATTCATCGCGGAAAACCCCTCGCAGGACGGCATCGTGGCCGCGTGCGTGCGCAGCAGCGTTCCCATGGTGCTGGCGGGTTCCATCCGGGACGACGGCCCCCTGCCCGGCGTGATCGGCAACGTGTACGAGGCGCAGGACGCGATGCGCCGACACACGATGCGGGCCACGACCGTCATCGCGCTGGCGACGCAGCTGCACACCATCGCCACGGGCAACATGACGCCGTCCTGGCAGGTGCGGGACGGGAAGCTGCGCCCCGTCTACTTCTACACGGTGGACATATCGGAGTTCGCCGTGGGCAAGCTGCGCGACCGGGGCAGCCTGAGCGCCATCAGCATCGTGACCAACGCGCAGGATTTTCTTATCAACACGGCGCGAAGCCTGGCCGTTTTATAACGCCCCGAATGCCGAAACCCCTTGCAGGCCGCCGCTGGTTTGCAGGGGGTTTTCCGGAATTGCCTTCCCGGCTCCGGGCGTTGGACAACGGGCGGGGCCGTATCATATAATGAAGACGGACCCGCGGCATTCACGGGCGCGGGCGGGGCATTTCGCCGCCGACGGCGTATTCACGCGGAGGGAAAGAAAACAAGATGAAGTTTCCCAAGTACAGCTGCCAGAAGATCGTGCATGAGATCAACAAGACCATCAACGAGCAGGTCAACATGATGGATCACAAAGGGATGATCATCGCCAGCACGGACGCGTCCCGGATCGGCACGTTTCACGAGGGCGCGAAGCGCGTAATCGACGAGAAGCTGGATATGCTCATCATCCGCAGCGACGAGGAATACGCGGGCGCCAGGCCGGGCATCAACCTCCCGGTGGAGTTCCGCGGCGACATCGTCGGCGTGATTGGCGTAACGGGCCCGGAAGAAACGGTGGGCGTGTACGGCAAAATCATCAAGAAAATGACGGAAATCCTCCTGATGGATATCTCCATGCGCACGGAAGTAGAGACCGAGCAGCGGGTGCGCACTCGGTTCCTGACGGACTGGATTCACAGTTCGCCCGAAGGCATCAACGAACAGATGGCGGAAAACGGCCTTCAAAACGGCATCGATATCAAGACGCCGCGCCGCGTGATGCTGATGAGCATCATCGCTTTGCAGGATTTCGCCTCGGTTGCCCTGCAGCGCGGCATCGACGCGATGGAGCGGAACATACAGAAGCAGATCAGGGCGCTCAAGGACGCCTTCACGTTCAAACTCGGCAGCGTGCTGGTCTGCTGCATCGGCATGGCGGACGACCAGCAGATGCTGGGCATCGCCGGCGCCATCAAGACGGAAAACGAACAAAGCCGGGAACTGACGGTCTGCATCGGGATCGACGACGCCCAATCGGATTACACCCGCATCAACACGGCCTACCGGCACGCGCAGAAGGCGCTGCGCACCTGCGTGCGGTCGCTGAATAAGAAACCGCGGATTTATCAAAACATCAACATGGAAATTTTTTCCGGGGAAATTCCCGACACGGTCAAGCTGGAATACGTGCGCCGCATTTTCCGCAACTACGCGATGGACGAGATTCCCAAGTGGATCACGCTGCTGGACACGTATTACGCCTGCGACGGCTCGCTGGCCCAGGCGGCCGAAAAGCTCTTTATCCATAAGAACACGCTTCAGTACCGGCTGCGACAGCTCCAGGAAAAAACCGGGTACGACCCGCGTGGCCTCCGCGACTCGTCGCTGTTTTACAACGCGATTCATTTTTATCACGATATCCGCGACAACAACCGACTGGAATGGGACGAACGGAAGTCTGGCCAATAGTATTGTCACGCGGAACAATCGATCGGCTGCTATTCTGTCTTTTATACTATTGTATTTACCCTCGTTTTCAATATAATGAGAATAGTGAGGGGCAGTCTGATCGTCCGCAAAGCCGTGCGGGAGGCATTCCCCGGCCCGCGGAAGGCGGCCGTACCGCCGGTGGCGCCGGACAAGGGCTCCGTAGTTCCGCCGCTGTCCCGGTCCATCGGTCTTGCGTTGTGATAGCCATCGTCCGTCTCTCCCTGATTCCGGGCACTTTGAGAATCGTAAGAGCACGAAGAACGAGTTATCCGGCAAAGTGGACGCGCTCGTTCTGGAAACCGAAGAACGGGAAGGCGACGTTAACTAAAGATGGAGGTGTGGTTTTCGATGAACGTGAAGGGAAAATCGGTCATGATTACGGGCGCCGGCGGCGGGCTGGGAAGCGAAATGGCGAAGGTGCTCGCCCGAAACGGCGCGACCGTGTTCGTTCTGGATTTGAATGAGGAGAACGGCAGGGAAGTCGTAGCGGAGATCGCCGCGGAAGGCGGCAAGGGGTACTTTTTCAAGGCCGACGTGACCAGCGAGGCGGACTGGCAGGCCGCGGTGGATTACGCGACGGGCGTCACCGGAAAGCTGGACGTGCTCGTGAACAACGCGGGCATCAACATCCGCAAGCCCATTCCGGAAATGAGCATCGACGAATGGTGCACCATGATGAAGGTGAACACGGGTTCCACCTTCCTCGGGTGCAAGTACGCCCTTCCCGTAATGATCCGACAGGGTGGGGGCAGCATCATCAACACCTCCTCCGTGTGCGGGTTGGTCGGGCACAAGTACACGCCGGAAGCCTACACCGCCTCCAAGGGCGCCGTAACCCTGCTCACGAAGGCCGTGGCTTCCCGCTACGGCAAGGACAACGTGCGCTGCAACTCCATCCACCCCAGCACGGTGGATACGCCGTTCGTGCAGACGCTGTTCAAGGACCCGGCCCGCAAGGCGGAACGTCTGGGCGAAGTGCCGCTGGGAAGGCTGGCGACGGCGGCGGACGTGGCCAACGCCGTGCTTTATCTGGCCAGCGACGAAGCGAGCTTCATCAACGGGGTGGCGCTGCCCATCGACGGCGGCGTGACCTGCTATTAAGGAGGGTACCATGAGTTATTCGGACAAGGACATCCGCGCGCTGAAAAAACAAGCGGCGCAGATTCGGGGCGACATCATCGAGATGATCCCGCTGGGAAAGGTCGGGCACCTGGGCGGTAGCTGCTCGATCGCGGATATCGCGGCGGCGCTGTATTTCCAGCACATGCACGTTTACTCCGATCCCAAGGACCCGCGCAGGGACCGGTGCGTGTTTTCCAAGGGGCACGCGGTGCTGGCGCAGTACGCGTGTCTGGCGGAGCTCGGCTATTTCGACCGGGAAAACTTCAAGCACGTTAAAACGCTCGACGGAATGCTGCAAGGCCACCCGGACATGGAGCACACGCCGGGCATCGAGGCGGTCACCGGCTCGCTGGGGCAAGGGCTGTCCGTATCCCTGGGTATGGCGTTCGGCCTGAAACTGCAGAAAAGCCCGTCCCGCGTGTACTGCGTCGTGGGCGACGGCGAGATGAACGAAGGGCAGATCTGGGAGGCGGCCATGGCGGCCAGCGCTTACAAAATGGGCAACCTGTGCGCCATCGTCGACTGCAACCACGTGCAGGCCACCGACACCGTGGACCACGTGCTGGTCAACGGAAAGATTCGGGAAAAATGGGACGCCTTCGGCTGGAACACGGTCGAGATCGACGGACACGACTTTGCGCAGATTCTCTCGGCGCTGGACGCCGCCCGTAACACCGCGGACAAGCCCACGGCGATCATCGCCAACACCGTTAAAGGGAAGGGCTTCCCCTTCGCCGAAGGGAAAGCCGCGTTTCATAACGCAGCGCTGAACGAGGAACAGTACAAGCTCGCCCTTGCGTGCGTCGAACAGATGAAAAAGGAGGCGGAGCAATGAGCACCACCATGCGCGCAGCGTACGGAAAAGCGCTGCTTGAGCTCGGATACAGCCATCAAAACGTAGTCGCGCTGGAAGCGGATTTAGGTAAATCCACCATGTCCAACCTGTTTGGGGATCAGTTCCCGGAGCGTTATTTCCAGATGGGTATCGCGGAGGCAAACATGATCTCCGCGGCCGCGGGGCTTTCGCTGGTCGGGCACATCGCCTTTGCCAGCAGTTTCGCCGTCTTCGCATCCGGCCGTCCGTACGACCAGATCCGGTCGTCCGTATGCATCCCCAACCTGAACGTGAAAATCTGCGGTTCCTCCGCCGGGCTTTCGGACTTCGGCGACGGCAAGACGCACCAATCCGTCGACGACATCACGCTGATGCGCGTGCTGCCCAACATGAAGGTGTTCTCCCCCGCCGACCCCGCCGAGACGGAAAAGATCGTTAAGGCGATGGCGGATATTCCCGGTCCCTGCTACATTCGCGTGAACCGCAACGAACTGCCCGACGTTACCGACCCCGCCGAGCCCTTCGAATTCGGCAAGGCCAAGCTTATGCGGGACGGCAAAGACGCGGTGATCTTCGCTACGGGCTACATGGTCTACCAGTCCCTGCAGGCCGCGGAATCTTTGGAGAAAGACGGTATCTCCTGCCGCGTGGTCAACATCCACACCATCAAGCCTCTGGACGAAGCGGGTATCGCCGCGTTCGCCAAGGGTACGAAAGCCGCCGTTACGGTGGAGGAAGGCAGCATCATCGGCGGCCTGGGCTCCGCCGTTTGCGAGGTCCTCGCCTCCGCCCCGAAGGAAAGCCGCGTGCCGGTCTTCCGCATGGGAATCAACGACCGTTTCGGCACCTCGGCGCAGAAGTACGAGGAACTGCTGGAAGTCTATCACCTGACCGTGGAGGACATCGTGCGCAAGGTTAAGGACGGCATCTCGGCGTAACGTCCGGAAAGGAAGTTTCCATATGAAAATCGGTTTTATCGGGCTTGGCATCATGGGGAAACCTATGGCGAAGAACCTGCTGAAGGCGGGTTACGACGTGACCGTGTACGACCTGAACGCAGCCGCCGTGGAAGAAGTGGTCGGCTGCGGAGCCAAAGCGGGAAAAAGCGTAAGGGACGTGGCCGCAATTGCCGACCGTCTGCTGACGATGGTCCCGAACTCCCCGCAGGTCAAGCAGGTACTGCTGGAGGAAGGCGGCGCCATCGAAACGCTGCGCAAGGGCGCCGTCGTCGTAGACTGTTCCTCCATCAACCCCATCGCCTCGCGCGAGGTCGCGGCGGCTCTGGCCGAAAAGGGCATCGAAATGCTTGACGCGCCCGTTTCCGGCGGCGAGCCCAAAGCGGTGGACGGCACGCTGGCCTTCATGGTGGGCGGCAAGGAAGAAATCTTCGAGCAGTGCAAGGAGATGCTGTCCAAAATGGGTTCCTCGGTGGTGCTGTGCGGCGGCATCGGCGCGGGCAACGTGACCAAGCTGTGCAACCAGATCATCGTCGCCTCCAACATCGCGGCGCTGGCAGAAGCGCTGACGCTGGGGCAGCTTGCCGGCGTCGAACCGGACAGGATTTTCAACGCCATCAAGGGCGGCCTTGCCGGTTCGACGGTTATGAACGCGAAAGCGCCCATGATGATGGACCAGAATTTCACGCCCGGATTCCGGGTCAACCTGCACATCAAAGACCTGAAAAACGTCGTGGACGCGGCCGCTTCGGTGGACGCCCCGATACCGCTTACGCAATCGGTACTGGAAATGATGAAGGTTCTGCACCGCGACGGCGACGGCAGCTGCGACCACAGCGCGCTGTTGAAGTATTATCAGAAGTTAACGGGCATAGAGCTGCACCATTGATTAGGGGAACGCAGCCGTCGCCAGCAGGGAGGGGCGGCTGCGTTCCGTTTCACGGCCGGTAAGCCGCCGTTCCCCGGCACGGAGGCTTGTTGTTGTGCGCAATCACGTGAAGGAGGCGTTCACCCGTGCTGCCGAGCCAGGAAACGCGAAGCCTCGCGCCCGAGATGGACGCGCTTCGCATGGGCATGGGCTGGTCTGCGGAAGACCTGGAGAAACCGCAGGTCATCGTAGAAAGCACTTTCGGCGACAGCCACCCGGGCAGCGCAGGCCTGATGGAACTGGTTGTCCGGGCCGCCGAGGGTTGCCGGGATGCAGGCGCCAGACCCGCCCGGTATTTTACCACCGACATCTGCGACGGCATGGCGCAGGGGCACGACGGCATCAACTATTCGCTGGCAAGCCGCGAAATGATCGCCAATATGATCGAGATTCACGTGAAAGCCACCACGTTCGACGGCGGGGTTTTCATCAGCAGCTGCGACAAGGCCGTGCCCGCCCAGCTGATGGCCGTAGGCCGCCTGAATATCCCGAGCGTCGTGGTAACCGGCGGCGTGATGGAAGCGGGCGAAGGCCTGCTGACGCTGGAGCAGATCGGCGCGTACAGCGCCATGGCGGAGCGCGGGGAAATTTCCCGGGAAAAGCTCGCGTGGTACAAGCGTCACGCCTGCCCTTCCTGCGGCGCGTGCTCCTTCATGGGCACGGCCTGCACGATGCAGGTCATGGCCGAATCACTGGGCCTGATGCTGCCGGGCGCGGCGCTGTTGCCCGCCACCTGCGAAGAACTGCTTATTGTCGCCTATAACTCGGCCGTGCAGCTGACGGAGCTGATAAAGAAAGGAATCAAAGCCCGGGACATCGTGACCCAAAAGAGCTTTGAGAACGCGGTCATGGTGCACGCGGCCATCTCCGGCAGCAGCAACGCGCTTTTGCACCTGCCCGCCATCGCCCGGGAGTTCGGCTGCGCGCTGGACGCGGACACGTTCGACCGGATGCACCGTGGCGCGCATTACCTGCTGGATATCCGGCCCACGGGCCGGTGGCCCGCGCAGTTTTTCCATTACGCGGGCGGCGTGCCGGCGGTCATGGAAGAAATAAAAGATCGGCTGCATCTGGACGTGCTGACGGTCACGGGAAAAACGCTGGGCGAAAACCTGGACGCGCTGCGCCGGAGCGATTATTACGAGCGCTGCCACGCGAACCTCCGGCCATGGAATCTGACTCCGCAGGATATCATCCGGCCGTTCGACCGGCCCCTCGGCTGGGACGGAACGATCCGCGTGCTCAAGGGCAATCTGGCACCGGAGGGCGCCATCGTCAAGCACGCGGCCGTGGCTCCGGAAATGTTCCGCACCATACTGCGCGCGCGGCCCTTCGACACCGAGGAAGAAGCGCTTCACGCCGTCCTGAACCGTGAGATCCTCCCGGGGGACGCCGTAATCATCCGGTATGAAGGCCCCAAAGGAAGCGGCATGCCCGAGATGTTCTACACGACGGAAGCGATCTCTTCCGACGAAACGCTTTCCAGAAGCATCGCGCTGATTACGGACGGGCGTTTTTCGGGCGCCACGAAAGGCCCGGCCATCGGGCACGTGTCCCCGGAAGCCGTCGATGGCGGGCCTATCGCGCTGGTGCGTGCGGGGGATCTGATCGAGATTGATATCCCGGAACGCGCGCTGAACATCGTGGGGCTGGAAGGCGTGCCCAAGACGCGGGAGGAAGTAAAGGAAGAACTCGCCAGAAGGCGGGAGGGCTGGCACCCCAGGGCGCCCAAATACGAACGGGGCGTACTCAAACTGTATTGCGGCAACGCCGCTTCCCCTATGAAGGGCGGCTATATCAAATAACGCACCCGGACGTGCGTCTCTCAACAAGGAGCATACGATATGGGCAACTATCTGGTCGTTCCCGATTCGTTCAAGGGAACCCTCAGCGCGCGAGAGGTTTGCGCGCTGATGAAAGACGGCATTCTCGCCGCCGACCCGGACGCCGTGATCACCGCCATACCCGTGGCGGACGGCGGCGAGGGCACGGTGGACGCGATGATCGAAGCCGTCGGCGGCAAGCGCATCGCCGCGTCCGTGCAGGGTCCCTACGGCGAAACGGTTCAAAGTTTTTACGGGCGGCTGAAAAAAGGGGTTTACGTTATCGAAATGGCCGCGGCGGCAGGCCTGCCCATGGTTCGGCAAAACCCGAACCCGGAAGCCACCACCACCTACGGCGTGGGCGAGCTCATCCGCGCGGCGCTGGAGGACGGCGCGAAGCAGATTATCCTGGGCCTTGGCGGTTCCTGCACCAACGACGGCGGGTGCGGCATGGCGGCAGCGCTGGGCGTGCGCTTTTTGAACGCTTCCGGAAAGGCCTTCGTTCCCACGGGAGGCACGTTGCACCAGATCGCCTCCGTCGATCTCCGGTCCGTTTTCCCACCGGTGCGGGAGGCGGATATCCGCGTGATGTGCGATATCGACAATCCTCTTTGCGGTCCGCAGGGAGCCGCCCACGTATTCGGGCTGCAAAAAGGCGCCGATGCGGCCATGGCCGACCGGCTGGACGCCGGGCTCTGCCATCTGGCTTCCGTCGTTCGCAAAGACCTGGGCGTGGATATCCTCGATATGCCCGGGGCCGGCGCGGCGGGCGGCATGGGCGGCGGCGCCGTGGCGTTCCTTGGAGGCAAGCTTCAGATGGGGATCGAAGTCGTGCTGGACGCCGTCGGGTTTGAGCGGTATCTGCGCGACGCGGATCTGGTGCTCACCGGGGAGGGCAAGTTCGACGGGCAAAGCCTGCGTGGCAAGGTCGTTATCGGCGTTTCACGGCGCGCGAAACAGGCACGCGTGCCAGTGCTCGCCTTCGCGGGTTGCCTTGCCGACGACACACGGCAGGCATACGGGCAGGGCGTTACGGCGGCCTTCAGCATCAACCGCGCGCCGCTGCCGTTCGAGGAAGCGATTCTCCGTTCGTCGTTCAACCTGACGGCGACCGTGGAGGATGCCGTACGCTGTTTTCTGGCGGGCAGGCTGCCGGCGTAGCGGCGTTGCCGAAACATCCGTAAGAAGCCGGGCTTCGCATCTTCTCCGTTTATACCGGGTACCCCCTATCACCCATGCAGGCGCAAGGCTCGCATGGGTTTTCGTTTTCCGCAAGATTCGAGCTTTCGCAATCGTTCGTTTTCAGGGCGTGTTGCCGCCGGATGCGCGGGCAAAGAAAACTTTATTGAAACATTGGCATTTCGATAATCCCTTTTCGTCTAATCCGTGTAAGGAGGTGGGCGATGATGAGCGTCGCTTCGGTACCAAGCGATGTTCGCAAGCAAAAGCTGGAAGCCTGGCTCACGGAATACGGCGACGCGGTTTTGCGCACGTGCTTCCTTTACCTGGCGGATCGGATGCTGGCGGAGGACGCTTTGCAGGATACCTTCGTCAAGGTCTGGCGGGGCATGGAGCGCTTCGAGGGGCGCGGCGGATGCTCGGTGAAAACGTGGATCATCCGGATCGCCATCAATACCTGCAAGGATTACAGGCGCACCGCCTGGCTACGGCACATAGACCGTTCCAAAAGCCCCGAGGATGTGCCGACGGCCTCCGGAAGCGCGGCGGACGAATCCCGGGCCCTTTATCTGGATGTGATACGGCTTCCGGCAAAGCTGAAGCAGGTGGTTCTGCTCTACCATTACCACGACATGACGATGGCCGAAGCGGCGGAAACGCTTCACATCAGCCGTTCGGCCGTACAGCACCGGCTGCAGAAAGCTTACGAGCTGCTGCGCTGCGCGCAGGAAGGGAGCGATACCGATGAAGCGGAAAGACATGATCCAAGACAGCCTGAACGAAAACCTCCGCTGGCTCTGCCTGACGCAGCGGCGGCGCAACGAACTGACGGATGAGATTACGGGAGGAAGAAAAGTGAAAAAGAAACTGACGGCCGGCCTCGCGTTGGCCATGGTACTGGTTCTGGCTACGGCCGTAGCGCTCGCCTGGGGCCTGGGATATTCGTCCAAAGCGTCCGCCACGCTTTCCGCGCGCGACGCGCTGATGAAACGGTACGGCCTGACACAGGACATGGTTCGGATGTTCGAGCACGAAGAAACGACGCAGGAGAACGGGAAGAACGTCACCGTATACTACAGCACGTTTCAGTCCACGTTCATCAACGCAAAGGCGATGGGCACCTACACCGTCGTAACGGACAAGGCGGGCAACGCGACCGTCACCTGGTCGCACGACGACGCCGACCCCGCCGTATGGCAAAACGGAGACCTGACCTCCCCCGTTTGGGGCGCGCCGCAAATGCAGCAAAGTCTGGATCGTTACGCGGCCTACCGCAAATGGTGGGCGGAGAACGAAACCGTATACGATCTGCCGCTGGCTGAGCAGCAAAAACTGTTTGCGCAGTTGGCGAAGATCGTAGCGCCTCTGACGCTTGACGATCAACCCTTGGATCCTGAGAAGACGCTGTCCGGCGAAGCGGACGGGACGGTCCCGCCGAACGCGACGCCGGAGCCGTCGCCGGTGGAAACCCCCGCGCCTACGGCCAGGCCGGGCGATATCTCCGTGGAGCAGGCGATCGCACTGGCACGGCAGGCCATGGCGGACGCATACAACCTCTCCGAACAGGCGCTGGACGCTTACGAGCTGGAAGTCTTCTATCAGTTCGATTCGGACGGCAACTGCTGCGTCATGTTCTACGGAACCGAAAGCATGGGGAGCGTTACCCTGAGGCCTACCGACGGTCAGATTCAGGAAGTCGTTCTGGATTCCGGTCTGGGCGGAAAGGGCTGATTCGGCGCGACGAAGCCGGAAAACCGGGGCGGCCGCCGTAAGGGCGACCGTCCCGGTTTTTTGAAAACTCCGCCGTGCGTGCGCGCCGCAGGCCGGCATCCGCCGGTTGAGTCCCCTAACTTTTCCATCGCGCCAGACGTTTGAAAATCTTATGATGATTCGTCCAACCATTTTCGGCAAATAGCTGGACAAACAAGTGCGTATTTGTTATAATATCGTCTGCTGACGCGCCAATATAGCTCAGTTGGTAGAGCAGCGGTTTCGTAAACCGCAGGTCAAGGGTTCGAGTCCCTTTATTGGCTCCATCTTTTTTTCCTGTTTGTCGAGGTGTAGCGCAGTTTGGTAGCGCGTTTGGTTCGGGACCAAAAGGTCGCAGGTTCAAATCCTGTCACCTCGACCACGGAAAAGCCTTGTGTAGCAACCGTTACACGGGCTTTTTCTTTTACGTGCTACACTTTAACGCGGATCAAAGAACCCCGCCTGTAACAGCGGTTACAGGCGGGGTTTCTACTCAGGCTACGTTTGCCGTCTCCTTTTCAGGCTTGTTCTCCGTCAGGCATTCTCGTTCGCCGGGATCGGCAGAGTCTTCCTAAACGTATCCGCCGGGCGGGCGTACTTCTTCCAAACCGTTCTTGCGATGAAGGCGATTCCCACGGACATCGCGTAAGTAATCAGTAGCGGCACCCAGAAGCTGTTGAGGTATCTCGCCAAGATGGTGGGAACCGCATCCACGAGCAGGTGCAACAAAATCGCGAGGAAGAAAAATCGTATCTGTTTGGCGTCCTTCGCGGCAAACCAGACGAGGACCGACAGGGAAACCTGAATAACCACGGCGGCGATACGCTCTACGGGGCTTATGAGATAAAGAAGAGACGGAGTGCCCGCAAGCGACGCGAACATGGCGTTAAGCCCTTGCAGCGTCACCGGGTCGGTGATGCCGGCGGTCAGCCTGTCTCCCGCGCCTGCGTTAAGCGTGAACGCGTATGTCATGTAGGGCACGAAGCTGAACACGAGAATGGTGAACGCTTCGATCCCGCCATGCCCGGCGCCGTACATCAGCGCGTTGCGGTCGTCGGCCAGCTTCTTTTTAAGCACCGTTTTATAAGCCGTGTATCGGCCGGTTTCCTCAAAGATGCCGGCCATCAGGCCTCCGTACGCGCCGTAGAGCCATACGTTGCCGCTGATTACCCGGCCCAGGTCCGATGCGAGTACGAAATGGTGAACTGTGCCCTCCAGAACGTGCGTGAAAACAATGAATACCGCGCAGCCCACGAAGAACGGCAGCACGTCGGCGTGGAATTTCTTCCGGCAAACCAGGAACAGGGCGGCCGGTATCGCCAGACCGAGGAAAACGTTGATGCCCATACATACGATGGAGAACGCGGGAACCGTGTAACTCATGGGGATAGCCTCTCTTTCCTTTTCCTGCGCGCGGGCAGGGCGCCGTTGTCATTCGTACGTTATTACGCCTTTACCGTCGAAATAAACCGAGTCCCCGTCTTCGTAATGCCAGATCGCCTGAAACGCGGTCGGCGTTTTCAGGCCGTCCCGCTCCCGATAATCGCCGCAAACCACGGACCATTTCACCCGTATACTCGTGCCGTCGTCCTGCGCCTGCATCCGATCCTCCGATTGAAAAGACAGCATTTCGCCGTTTTCGCCGAAGGTGAACACGCCGCCTACGCGCATGTCGTCGTAGGGCAGCGTCGCCCGGGCGTGTAGGCCGTCCACGGGTTCCCATGCCACGTCGTCCCACAGGGCGGCGCCGGGAAGCAGCAGACATTCCGACAGCCAGGTAACCAGGCCGGAACGGGCCATATCGCTCCCTTTCTGGTTGAACAAGGTAAACTGTTTCGCCAGCACGCCCTTCATGGAGCCTGCTCCCTGAACGAAACAATCCAACCCCTCGAAAGGGATGCCGTACATCGAGCTTTCGATGTAGGCGATCCGCTCCGGCGCGCTCGCGCGGTTGTACTGCGTGTAGTCGATCCTGAGCCTCGGCTTGTTCCCGCCGGGCAGAAAATCCACGTCCCGGTACGTGATCTTCATATAAGCGGCTTTTGGTTTCCCGATGAACCCGCAGAAGCGAAGATGGTTCCGTACCGGCTCCGGCAGGCCCGTCGTGTCTTCCTCCCGGAGAACAGAACGGTCCGCATCCGCCTCCGCGGCCAGCGCAGCCGCCATCCGGTTGAACTCCGTTCGTGTTTTCGAGAACGGAACGCGGAAGTATACGGCTGTCAGAGCCGCGACGCATATCAGGATAACGGCGACGATGGACATTCTTTTCTTTCGCCTCTTTCTCAAGTGGTTCTCCTCCTTGTGGCTTCCACCGAAAGGCACTCCGGCCGTTCATCACGCGACGAGTACTGCGCTTTCTACCGAAGCGCCGATCAGTATGAGGAGGATCCCCGTCGCGTACGCGGCCCCCTCGCGCGGAGACAGTTTCATGCGCCGAATACCCTTCGCAACACAGGCAGAGCTTGTCCCGGCACGGGACGTGGCGACGCGCGCCGCGGCGCACGCGATCAGCAGTTGCCCCGCCGTCCCCCACAGCCCCGATCCATGCGCGAGGTCGAAAGCGCGGATCATAAGTCCCGCCAGGGTCGTTTCCTCCGTTTCCACGGGGAAGAACCTTGCGCCCAGTACGACGGCGTTGACGCAAACCAACGAATAGAAGGCCGGATACCCGAAAGACAGAACGACGGTCGATCCGCTTTCCTTTACGCCAATCAGGCTGGCAAGAACGATAACCGTAACGGAAAGCATCTTGCAGAAAAAGATCCGTGCGGTTAGAACGGCCGCGTCCCCCGAAGTTTCCCGGCCGTACAGCGGATTTTGACTTCCCGGCAATCCTTCCGGGTGCACCAGGAAGCCAAGCGTTGCAAAGGTGAAAAACAGGACGGTCAAGAGTACGGAAGCCCAGAAAACACGCTCCCACAGGCGTTCGCCGTAGAGCTTTCCATATAAGGATTTCAACATGCTTCTCCTCGTAAACGTTCCCGTTCGTCACACCGCCGAAGCGAAAAGGTACCCTGCGCCGACCATCAGAACGTTGCTGACGCTGTGCATCAGCATGGGGTACAACACGCTGCGGCTTTCCTGATAGGCCATGCCCTGCACGGTGCCGATGGCGAAGGCGTAAAGCAATTGGGGAACGCTCGCGTTCAGGGAGAAGGGCGACAGCGACCACCGAATGTGCGCGGCCGCAAACAGCAGGGACGCCAGCAGGATTTCCAGCGTGACGCTCCCCTTCACCTTTACGCCTCTACCCAACGCGAAGACCAGCACCGTGATCGGCAGGGCGCGGTACAGCGTTTCCTCCGCGGTTCCGCTCAGCAGCAGCTGGAAGCCCAGCGTTCCCAAAACGTTGCGGGCGTTCAGGGGAAAGGCGTACGTCACGGGGCTTCCCCCGATTTTCAGAAAGACGTGGTAGCCCAGCGATATCGCCGTTAACGCGGCGGTGAAAATCACGAAATAACGGATGCCCGTCTTCGAATCTCCGATCTGAAACCCGAAGTTGCTCTTTAACGGCTTTCCGAGCAACGCTACGACGCCCACCGCGAGGAGCAGAAGGACGGCGTGATGCACGCTTTGCCAGCCGAAGGCGCCGTCGGGATCCAGAAGGCGGTAAGAGAACAGATCGGCTACCGCGCTGCCCGCCTTACCGACGCCCTCCTGGATCAGCAGCAGCGCAAGCATTGCCAACAAGGCGCGTATGCACGGATTTCCTTTGCGTTCGGTTGATTCCGCCATGGTTATACCCCTTTCGTCGTCGGGCCTGGGCCCGCAGAAGCGTTCAGTTCCGTTCCGGACATCACGGCGATGTTCCGCTCCAGCGTGATCAGGCCTTTGAACACGGCCGCGGTCTGGTCGGCGTCAAAACCGTCGAAGAGCTTCGTCAGGAATTCCGTCTCCTTGCCGCCGCGCTTACTGAAGTAGCTTCTGCATTTCGGCGTCAGGAGGATTCGCCATGCGCGCGCGTCGTTGCGGTCTTTCTGAATCTCCACGTAGCCCCTTTTTTGAAGGGCCGTCGCCAGCCGCATGGCGTTCTGGCGGGTGTACCCGACGAAATCCGCCACCTCGCTCATGTTCGGTGGTTCGTCGAATTTCGATACGCACACGAGAAAAAGCCACTGCTTTACCGTCACGTTCCGGTCAAACCGGTTCCCGAGCACGTACAGTTTATTCGCCAGCGTGAATATCGATGCGAAGATATAGGCGTTCTGCTCCAGATCGCTCATGCTCCCCCACGCCCTCGCTAATACGTAATATGTTACCTTATCATAATACGTAATATGTTACCTTTTGTCAAGGGGAGAAAGAAAATATTTCTCGTATCAAATATTTGCCCATCCCGGCTTCCACGGAATGCCGGTGAAAACACAAAGGCAGGGCGGCGCCACGTCCGTCGCTTGCGCCGCGCGGCCCCTCGGATGCGCTTTGCGGCCGGTTTCGTTCCAAGAGGCCCCCGGTTTTATCGCATTCATAGGAAAAAGCGGGATTCCGGCCCCGTTAAGGCGGAACGGGCTAAAAACGAAACCCCCGAAGCGCACAGCCTCGGGGGATTTCACCTGGGGAACCCGGCCGCACCGCCGGTGGCCGGAACGTCTTTGGCGGCATCGGGAACCTTTCGCATTTTATCTACTTACAGGCCGTATCCGCATTTTTGAAGCACCGTGTCGATAACTTTGGCGTTCCCAAGGGAGAAATCCAGGGAAACGGCCGGTTCTTGCCCCTCGCGGATCACGCGGTTCATCTGCTCCACCTGCAGCGCATAACGGTTTCCGGTGGAAAACCTTTCCGTTACGCGGCCCGTGGCTTCCGTATCGACGATCAGTTCCTTTTCCTCTCCGCGGTCGAACAGGGTGTTCGCCTGCACGGAGCCACGCTCGCCGATGAGGATGTTGTAGGTGTTCCAGTGGGACCGGAAAGAGTAATAACTGGTGGCCACGATGTCGTCGGGGAAAACCATGCTGACCAGCACATCCTCGTCCACCCCGGACTCGCGCCCCATCCGCCCGGCTACGGAAACCTCCGTGGGTTCCGTTCCGGTCATGGCCCGGAAGAAGCCGACGGGATAACAGCCGAGGTCGTAGGTGGCGCCTCCGCCGATGTTCCGAACCAGGCGCACGTTGCTCGGGTCTTCCAGCAGGTAGCAGAAATTCGCTTCCATATAATGCAGCTTACCCAGAACGCCGGAACGGATCAGCTCGCGGAGGCGGGCGGTCAGGGGGTCGTGCAGGTAGGCGAAGGCTTCCATCACGGGAACGCCGGTGCGCGCGGAGGCCGCGGCGATCTCCCGCACCTCCCCGGCGTTCATGGCCAGCGGCTTTTCGCAAAGAACCGGCTTTCCGGCTTCCAAAGCCTTGACGACCCACCGGCAATGCAGGGTGTTGGGCAGCGGAATATAAACCGCGTCCACGTCGGCGTCCCGAAGCAGCGCCTCGTAATCCGTGTAGCGCTTTTCGCAGGGAAACAGGTCCGCGTACTCGTCCACCTTCTCCCGGGTCCGGCTGGCAAGCGCGTACAGCGTCGCGCCTTTCGCGTTTTGAATGGCCGGGATCATGGCCCTGCGGGCAATCCCGGCACAGCCGATAACCCCCCAGCGCACGTTTCGTTCCACAAGTGTCACCTCCCGCCGTTTTTCAGTTGTTCCAGTTCGCGGCGTAAACCGTCCGGGGTATTGTCCGTCGGCCAATACTCCATGCCCACGTATCCGTCGTACCCCAGGGCTTCCAGATGACGGACGACCTTGCCCATGTTCAGCTCGCCCTGCGTAGGCTCGTGCCGCCCGGGAACGCCCGCCAGATGGACGTGGCCGATACGGGAAAGGTTGCCGGAAATCGTGTTCAGGATGTTCCCTTCCATGATCTGCATATGGTAAACGTCATACAGCACGAGGATTTTCGGGCTGTCCGCGATGCGAACCAGCTCGAAAGCCGCCTGCGAGGAATCCAGATAATATCCCTTATGATCCACGTAAGAGTTGAGCGGCTCCAGCAGAAGGCAAACGTCGTGCTTCTCCGCCGCGTCCCGCAGCCTTTTCAGGTTTTCGGCCATCAGAGCCAATTGAGTATCCGCGCGGGCGTTCACGTCGCCGGACATCACGATGACCCGCTTGATGCCCAACGCCCCAAGCCTTTCGATGGAACGGGTGATGGACGGCACCGCCTGGTCGGAGGCCAGATGATCCTTCCGGTGGTCGTAGGCGCAGCAGGCGCTGACCGTCAGGCCGCGCAGCCGCGCGCGCTCCGCCAGCCCGGCCGCGTCCAGCCTGCCAGGGTTCCAGAACTCCACGGCGTCATAGCCGATATCGGCCGCCGCGTCCACGCGTTCCAAAAGATCCGTTTCTTTCAAAACGGGTTCGATACACAGGGAATATTTCATTTCCGACTCCTTCACAACGCGGCGGGAGCAACCGCCGGCCTTTCGGACGCGACTTTCAGGCGTTCGTATTCCATCCGGACGCTTTCGCGGGTATCCGTTTCGGGCCAGTATTCCAGCCCGATATAGCGGTCGTAGTGCCAACCGGCCAGACAGGATAGAATCCGTTCCATGTTCAGCTCGCCGCCGCTGGGCTCGTGCCTGCCGGGCACGCCCGCCAGATGGATGTGGCCGATGCGGTTCAGGTTGCCCCCGAGCGTGGAGAGGATGTTGCCCTCCATGATCTGCATATGGTAGACGTCGTACAGCGTTTGTACGAAGGGGCTGTCCACGATGCGAACCATTTCCAACGCCGCCTGCATGGAGTTCAGGTAGTATCCGCGGTTCTGCACGAGACTGTTCAGCGGCTCGATCAGGAGGCGGACGCCGTTCTTCTCCGCCGCGCCGCACAGCCGTTTCAGGTTTTCGATGATCAGCAGCTTCTGGTTGTCCGCATGGCCGTTCCGATCGCCGGTCAGCAGAATCAGCTGTTCCACGCCGTAGGCGCCAAGCCTTCGGATGGATTCCGAAATCCGCTCCACGGCTCGGTCGCTGGTCAGATGGTCTTCCTTGGGGTGGTAGCCGCAACAGGCGGAGATGCTCAGGCCGTTCTCCTCCGCCAGTCGGGCGACCCGGTCCATATCCGCGTCGTTGGGGTTCAGCTCGATCGCGTCGAAGCCGATTTCCGCCACAGCGGGAATTCGGTCGTAAAAATCGAGGTCTTGCAGGACCGAGCCGAAGCTGATGGAAAACTTCATGCGTTCGGCCCGCCGGCCAGGTCTTCGTACTCGAACCAGTCGAACTCGGCCCACTTCTGCTTGCTGTCGCCATCCTGCGCGAACATGCCCACGAAGGTGCCGGTAAAGGAACCGTTGGGGCTTTCCTCGTCCGAAAGAGGAGCCATATCCAGTTCTTCGCCCAGCCGCAGGTAGGTTTCTCCGTCCAGACTATACGCGAATTGCAGGGACAGGCCGTGGATTTCGCCGCGCAGCCATACGGGCTCGTCCGCGGCCACGGGCACGTGCGTATCGGAAAGAACCAGCTTGTTGTTGGTGAAGGAGGCCACGGACAGGTGCACGCCCCCCAGTTCCTCGTCGAAGGTCTTGAAGGCGATATGATGGTTGTGCATATCGTAGAACACGGCGAGCCCGGCGATGTGCTGGTACAGTTCCGGTCGGAAGCGCATGCAGGTGGTGATGCGCGCGTCGAAGGAGGAAAGCTTCCGGGCGATCAGGCTGGGGTAGTAGTTGCTGGTCAGGGATTCGCGCCCGCGCAGGCTCAGGCATCCCTTTTTACGTTTGAGGCTCGCCCAGTCCTCCGTAATCTCGTTCCGGGGCGTATAGAAACAGGGGGGAAGCGCGTCTCCGTTAAAGGGCACACGCGCGGGTTCCTTCGGGAAGGGGTACGTGGGCAGGTCGGGCCCCTGCACCTCCGTTTTCGCCAGGTTGCCGCCTTCCATCCGCAGCCAGCCGTCCGCAGTCCATTCCACGCGCTGGATGGCGGTCTCGCGCCCCAGAATGCAGCGCTGCCGGGGCATGACGGGGCGCCCGCACAGATGGGCGATATACAGTTCGCCGGTCTGGGTTTCCACCAGGCAGCCGTGGCCGCATTTCTGCAGAACGTTGTCGGGGTTGTACTTGTCCATCATCATGAAGGGTATGGTCTCCGTGCCCGAAAACTCCTCGTTCTGGCCGGTCAGCACGGGCCCGTAGGGAGAGGGCACGTAGGGGCCTTCGATCTTCTCGGAGCGGAGAAGGCCCACGCAGTGGCCGTAACCGGTTCCGCCTTCCGCGGTAAGCAGGTAGTACAGTCCGTCGTGCTTGTACAGGTGGGGGCCTTCCACGAAGCGGCGTTCCGTCGCTCCGGAGGTGATGCGCTGCGCTTTGCCGATCAGCTTGCCCCGTTTCAGATCAAACTCCTGTAAAATGATGGCGCGCCGGTCGATGTTCCGGGGGCGGAAGTCCCTGTCCTTGTTGACGATCCAGGCGCGTCCGTCGTCGTCGTGGAACAGGGCGGCGTCGAAACCGCTGGAATTGATGTATACGGGCTCGCTCCATGCGTTGGCCCGGATATCGTCGGTCCAGATGAGGAAGTTGTCCACATCGAAGTACCATTTGTTTCTGCAATGCACGTTGGAGTACATCAGGTACACGCGGCCGGTCGCCGGGTCGCGGCTCAAATCGGGCGCCCAGACGCCGAAGGAGGGCTGCACGCCCTTCAGATCCAGCTGTTTGGCGGTACTGAGGATGTTATACAGCAATTCCCAATGCGCAAGATCGCGGGAGTGGAACAGGGGGGCGCCGGGGAACCATTCGAAGCTGGAAGTGGTCATGTAATAGTCGTCGCCGACGCGAATCAGGCTTGGGTCGCCGTGGAAGCCTCTCAACACCGGGTTTTGAATCAGGTTCAAAGGGAGCCCTCCTTTAAAGATGAATAACGAAGCATTCCGTTCTTCCTTCTCCGCATGGGAAAAACGCGAACGGATCGGTGCGAAATATGGAGAGCCGGCGTGCGGCCCCGTTACAGATGGCGGACGGTCGAGCCCTCGTACAGCGAGCAGGGAAGGATCACGTCCTCCGTGGGACCGACGTTCTCAATCTGGTTGATCAGCAGATGCGCGGCCTGAATGCCGTACTGCACGATAGGCAACGTGAACGTGGTCAGGTCCGGAATCATACCGGCAAAGTCGATCATCGTGGAAATATGGTCAATGCCGATGATGGAAAGATCCTCCGGCACCCGGATCTTCTCCTCGCGGCATGCCTGTATCGCGCCGTAGGAGGTGATGTCGTTGTGGAACAGGATGGCCGTCGGCAGCTGCCGCCGCCCGATGATCCGCTTCATGCACCAGTAACCGTCGTCGAACATGGAGCCGCAGTTCACCATCTGGTCGTCCGTCACGTGCAGGTTATAATCCTGCATGGCCTGCAGATAGCCGGCCAGACGGTCGTTGGCGATCTGGTTGGCCAGCGGGCCCGTGCCGTGGTAAATATTTCGGTGGCCGTTCTGAATCAGGTATTCGGTCGCCTGATAGGCGACCGAGCGGTTGTCCACGCTGACGGTCGAAAAGCCGCCGTCCCGTATGTTGCTTTGGATGACGACGAAGGGCTTGCCGGAGGAACGCAGCAGCTCCAGGTCTTCCGGGCCGGGGTCGTTATACAGGGAGATGATGATGCCGTCCACGTTTTGCAAAAGAAGGTTGCGAATGCTCTGGCTCCGATTGCCGACATACGTGTGCGCGTTGCGAAAGTTGGAAAGCAGAACGCTGAAGCCTTTGTCCACCATTTCCTGCTCGATGCCGGAAAAGACGCCGCTCCAGTAGGGCTGGTTGATGTTGTAAATCAACACGCCGACTACGCCGGAGCGTTTGCTGGCCAGCGATCGGGCCGCCGCGTTGGGCACGTAATTCATTTCCTGAATCACCTGCTCCACCAGCTGCCTCGTTTCCACGTGCACCTTGGGGTTATTGTTCAGCACGCGGGAAACGGTGCTTCTGGAAACTTTCGCTTTCTTGGCAATCTCGTCGATTTTCATTCAATCCATCCCTACTCCCTGTCAGGTTGCCTTCAGGAGCTCCAGCATCACGCCGAAAACGTCTTCGCTGTCCACGTACGCATACCGGCCGCCGTTATAGTAACCGGTTTGAATCAGGGGCGCCCCCATCTTTTCAAGGTCTTTTAAAGCCGCGTCCATATCCTGCACGTCATAGGCGACGTGATGGAAGCAGTCGCCGTTTCTGTCCACGAAGTCCTTCCACGTGCTGGGGTGCTCGTCGGGTTGGAGGATTTCAATCCTCAGCCCGCCGACGGTGAAGAAAGTCTGGTAGGCTCTGGTCGGCGTGGGCTGTCCCTTGTACGTCACGCGGGCGTCTTCGGGCGCGCCGGTCTGTTTCAGGCGGGGACGTTCCCCGGTGTGGAGCAGCGTCTGGTAAGCGGCGATGGTCTTCTCAATATCCTTCACAACGACGCACGCATGGGAGAACGTTCCCGAGAAAACGTTCCCAATGCTTTGTATCTCCTGATCCGTCATCCTTGACGTACCTCCGTATTATACATAAAATGATTCGCTTTGAAAAGGGATCGGCCGTCAAATGTGATCAGAAATCCCATTCGGCTTCCGTTTTTCCCACGGCCAGCGGCGCGTTGTGCCCGCAGCGGGTGCGGCACTCAACGGGCAGGCCGGTTCGCGCCGATTCTTCGATGGCCAGAAGCGCTTCCAATACGTGCCGGGCCAGCTGCGCGTTGGCCAGGTAAGGCTCGCCGGTCGCGATGGCTCCGGCCATCTGGGCCGCGCCGACGCCCCTTGTGTTTTCCCGGAAGGGGTTGACCAGCGGAAGCGTCTCGAAGGCGCCGGAAGCGGGCGTATAAACCCTTACCGGGCCGTCGCAGGCGTTGGGATCGGGCACGGACAGGGTACCGCCGGTGCCGTAGACCTCCATGTGCGGCAGGTTGTTGGCCCATACGTCGAAAGAAAGCATCAGGTTGACCGTCGCGCCGCTCTCCATCTCCAGCAGGGCGGAGTAGTGGGTGTCGATTTCAACGGGAAAGCTCTTGCCGCGGTTGGGCCCGGCGCCGAAGATCCTTTCGGGATATGGCCTTTGGCTGACGGCGTGAACCCGCGCGACGTTACCCAGCAGCATGACCAGCGCGGTCATATAATAGGGCCCCATGTCCAGATGCGGGCCGCCGCCGGGCTGATAGTAGAAGGCGGGGTTGGCGTGCCAGCGCTCGTGGCCGCGGGAACTCCAAAAAGCGGTCGCGCTCAGCGGTTTCCCGATCCAGCCGTTCTCCAGCGCAAAGCAGGCGGTCTGTATACCGGCGCCCAGAATGGTATCCGGCGCGCAGCCGACCAGCAGGCCGCGCGCGCGGGCCTCGTCGACGATGCTGTCCGCGTCCGCAAGGGATAACGCGAGGGGTTTTTCGCTGTATACGTGCTTCCCGGCCCGGAGCGCGGACAGCGTCACCCCGCTGTGCGAGGCGGGGTTGGTCAGGTTCACGACCATATCGACGGCCGGGTCTTTCAGCATTTCGTCCAGCGTTACCGCCTTGCAGCCGAACTGCTGCGCCCTCTCCTGCGCCTTGGCCGGGAACGCGTCGGCACAGCAGACAATGTGAACGGAATGAAAACGTTCCTGAAAGTTTTTGAAGTAGATTTCGCTGATGACGCCGCAGCCGATAATACCCGCGTTGATACGAACCATGGATATCGCCTCGTTTCAGGAGGGGCCGGGCTACTTCTTGTCCTGGTCCCGTTCCTTCAGTTCTATGGTGATGCCCAGCTTCTCGAGCGTTTCGAAATAAGCGTAACGCTCGTGTCCCTTTTCTTCTTCAAAGAACATAGGGTATCCCTGCTTTTCCATCAGGTCGATTTCCTGGCGGAAACCGTTGATATAGAAGGAGAAAAAGCAGACGCTGTTGCCGAATTTGTCCAGATGCTCTTTCCACGGGCTCGGGGTTTCGTCGTAGGGCTCCAGAACCTCCAGATACAGGGGGTTCAGGTCGATGTGCGCCCATTTCAACAGGATTTTATATTCTTCGCCGCGCAGGCGCTTGTAGGCGCCGGGCGCCGCGGGCCGGTTAGGATCGGGATAATGGATTTCCGGAGCGGGAATATCGAACAGTTTCGCGTAGCGCTCCACCACGTCCTCGATATTGTGAACGACAAGGCCCACCTTGGCGATGGTATTGGAAGTCAGTTTGCTCATCGTTGCATATTCTCCTTTTCAGCCGTTGAGGACTTTGGACTGGGGAGAGTCGGGCCCGAGCTGCATGATTTCGATCCGTACGCCGTCGGGATCGTCGATCCATGCCTGCCGGTTTCCGTCGCAGCCAATTTTCGCGGGCTTCACCAGCGGGTAGCCGGCTTTCTCGATCGCTTTGAGCGTTGCGTCCATATCCTCCACGGTCAGGCAGACATGGTTATAGGCGCGGTCCGCCGCGTCCCAACGGTAATCGTTCTCGCCGCCGTAAAACAGTTCGATAAACTGGCCGCCGTCCACGTACAGGTAAACGATCCAGGGTTCGCCGGTCTCGGGACGGGGAAGATCGAACACGCGCTTCATGCCGAAGCACTTGGTATAGAAATCCAGGGATTTTTCCATGTTCTTCACGGTAATGGCGAGGTGACCGATTTGGGTAGGCATGGGTAATCTCCTCCTTGATGCTGTGGCTCGGGATGGCGACCAGATGGACGTTATGCCGAGAAATCGCTCTCATTGGCGATTATAATACGAAAACCTTCCCGCGTCAACGGGACAACGAAAAAAGAACGTTTACGCAAAACCCTTATCATTAAACGGTTTCGGCAGATGCCCACACGCGCTTCCCCGTTCGCGAAAAAACGGCGGCAACGGTCTGCTTGTACGAAACGGATAATTTTTTTACATATTGACATTCATTTTACCCTGTGCTATTCTGTAGCCAAGAAACCGCTCCCATTCACTGCCGGCCGACCTCCGCCGCCGATATATGGCCGCCGGACGAAGCCCCGACCGTAAGCCGTATAACGAATTCCACCCTTTTTCCCAAAGCTACGAACTCGTTTCAGCGGCTCCCGGCAGAAAGCGCGGCTTGCAGGATGAGCGATTTTCCGAGACACCTCAAACAAGAAAGGAGAACCCAAACACATGAAAACCCGTATTCTGTCCCTCGTACTGGCCGTAATCCTAGTGGCGGCTCTGCCCCTGGCATCCCTGGCCGAATCGACTTCGAACGTCACCATCTGGCTGGGCAGCTGGTGGGAAGGCGAAAAGGAATGGATCGAGAAGGATTTCGCGGCGGAAAACCCCGGCTATACCTGCAACATTGAGCTGCAGCCCATTGCCAACTACACGGAGAACGCCGTTACCGCGATCGTCGGCGGCAACAGCCCCGACGTTATGGCGCTGGACACCCTGTTCCTCCCCACGCTGATGAGCCAGGGCCTGCTAGAGCCCCTGAATGACTTCGTGGCCGGATCGGGCATCGATACGAGCGACATGACCGAAGTGTTGGTCAAGGCCGGCACCTCCCCCGACGGAACGCTGTACGCCCTGCCCTACCGCTGGACCTGCAACGTGCTGTTCTACAACAAGACCCTTTTCGACGCCGCGGGCGTGGACTACCCCACCGACGGCATGAGCTTCGCGGATTTCCGCGCGCTGTGCGAGAAGATGACCATCCCCGGCAAACAGTACGCGTACGGCATCGCCGCCTCCAAGAACGACCCCGCCAACGTCATGACCAGTTTCGCACCCGTTCTGTGGGGCATGGGCGGCGACTTCCTGAGCGAAGATCTGACCACCTGCGCGCTCAACACCCCCGAATCCGTCTCCGCCATCGAGTACTGGTGCAACCTGTATTACGACGGTCTGGTTCCCGAAGGCTGCATTAACTACGCCATCACCGCCGACCTGTTCCCGCTGGCGATGAATCAGACGATCGCCATGATGCCCATGGGCGACAGCAACATCGTCAAAATCGACAAATACGCCAAAGAGAACGGTTTCGAATGGGGCGTATGCCTCACCCCCGGCTACGCCCGCGCCGCCGGCTGGAGCTTCTCCGTCCCCATCTCCGCCGTCAACAAGGAAGGCGCCGAAGTCTTCATCAAGTGGTTCCTGCAGCCCGAAGTCGTCTCCAGGAACAACACCGTGCTTCCCGCCAGCGCCAAAGGCCGCACGATGGGCAAATGGTCCAACGAACTCTACGGCATCTACGACAAGCAGGCGCAGGCTTCCAAGCATTGCCCCAACACCCCCGCCTGGACGCAGATCCAGACCATCGTGACCGAGGAACTCCAAAACGCGCTGCAAAAGTCCTGCACGCCCGCCGAAGCCGCCGAATCCATGGTTGAGCGCATTAACGATCTGCTGTAAAGCGACGTCGGGTTAAGCTCAATCGCAATCGTTCGTCAAACAGGGTGGAAGGTCGGCTTCCACCCTGTCTTCCCTGATTGAGTTTCCCCGTCTCCCTGCGCAAATTGAAGGAAGGATGAGCTTCTTTGGCAAAACGCCTCGCGCTCAAACAATCCCGCGACGCCAGAAACCGCAGGCTCGGCATGCTCTATACCCTGCCCTGCGCGCTGGTGATCCTGGTGATGACGATCTATCCTCTGGTGCAGATGATCGTCTTTTCTTTTTCAAAAGTCACGCTGCCTTTTTTTCAGATGCAGTTCGTCGGGCTTGACAACTTTACGCAGATGGTCGGCGCGAAGACTTTCGGCAAAATTATCGTAAACACGTTCGTCTGGACCTTCGTGGCTCTGATTCTGCGATTCCTTCTGGGTTTCGTTTCCGCTTTGCTGATGGAAACCGGCTTTCGCGGCAAAACGCCTTTCCGGATCATCACGCTCATGCCGTGGGTGGTTCCCTCCATCGTAACCGCCAACTTATGGCGGTGGATTTATAACATGGATAACGGCATCCTCAACGAAGTCCTTTCCTCCATCAACCCCGCCCTGGCCATGAACTGGCTGGGCAATAAGGGTACCGCGCTTTTCGCCGTCGTTCTGGCCTACGTGTGGCAGGGGTTCCCGTTTATCATGCTGATGATCGTGGCCGCCATGCAGGGCATTCCCAAAAGCTATACGGAAGCGGCGCTTGTGGACGGCGCCAACCGGTTTCAGGTGTTCCGGCACGTGACCCTTCCCAACCTGAAAAACGTGCTGTCCATTCTGGCGGTGCTGGAAATTATCAACGGCTTCAACGCTTTCGACCTGCTTTTTACCATGACCGGCGGCGGGCCGGGCGTCAGTTCGGAAATTCTCGGCCTGTACATATACCGCACGGCCTTCTCCAATTTCAACTTCGGCGGCGCTTCCGCCATGGGCCTGATGCTGCTTCTGGCCGTTCTGCTGTGCTTTGCGTATTACGCCCGCACGCAACGTAAAAAGGAGGCGTGAGCGATGAGAAAGCTAACTTTCAAGCGCGTCGTGGGAAAAATACTGTTCTACGCACTGGTTTTCGTTATCGCCGCGTACGCTCTGCTCCCCGTGCTGTGGGGCTTATCAACGTCGCTCAAATCGGAAGTCGAGGTGTACTCGCTTAGCCCCTCCTTCATCCCCGCCAAACCGACGCTGGACAACTACCGTCAGGTTTTCGGCGACGCCGATATGATGGCCTACCTGCGCAACACCGTGATCATCGCCATCAGTTCCACGATCATCAGCGTCATGGTCGCCATATTCGGCGCGTACGGCTTTTCCCGCTTCAAATTTCCGGGGCGTGCGGGCCTGCTGTACTCCATACTGTTCACCCGCGTTCTGCCCCGCGTTTGCCTGCTGGTGCCCTTCTACATCACGCTGAGCAACATGAAGCTGGTGAACAGCTACCGGGGGCTGGTGCTGGTCTACCTGATCATCGGCATGCCCATTACCATCTGGCTGCTCAAGGGCTATATCGACGCGCTTCCCGAGGAAGTGGAGGAAGCCGCGCAGATCGACGGCTGCAACTCCCTGCAGGTACTGTTTAAGATCGTCGTTCCCATGGTCGCGCCCGCTCTGGCCTCCATCAGCATGTTCGCGTTCATTCTGGCGTGGAACGAGTTCCTGTTCCCGCTGCTGATCGCCAAAGACACGTCCACCCGCCCCATATCCGTCGGTTTGGCATTCTACATCGACGAAGTGGGCATCCAATGGGGCCCGATGCTGGCCGCGTCCATCGTCATGAGCGTTCCCGCGATCGGCGTTTTCTCCTTCGCGCAGAAGTACATCATCGCGGGGCTGAGCGAAGGCGCCGTGAAAGGCTGACGCTTTTAGAGCAATAAAAAAGGGAAACGCGTCGGCGTTTCCCTCTTTCATTGAAAATCAGTAGGGCATGGGCTCCCCCTTGTAATTGATGAAGGGAATCTCCATCTTCGGGTCCACGCGCTTTTCGATGACGTCGAAGATACCGCGGGCGGATTCGCCGGGCTCGATCTGTTTGTTTTCGGCGCCCATCACGGTGTTCATGCGGCCCGGATGCATCATGAAGATGCGGATTTTTTCGTACTCCGGGCGGGAAGCCAGAAAGTTGCGGATTTTCTGGGTGTACATATTGGCGCCGTGCTTGGAAACGCCGTAGGCAAGATAGGTGTACATCCCGGTTTTCAGATGACCGGCCTCGGAGGTGATGTTGATCACGCAGGGATCGTCGGAACGGTACACGAAGGGCATGAAATACTTCAGCACGATGGCGGGGCCGACGGTGTTGACTTCGATGGTTTTACGCATCATGTTGATATCCAGGTTGACGATGGGGTCTTCCGTGTTGAAAATGGATTCCAGCAGGATACCCGCGTTGTTCACGACGCAGTCGATGCCATCGTAACGGTGCCCTACGGCTTCGGCGGCGGCTTTCACGGATTCCTCGGACGTCACGTCCATCTCGATCAGCATCAGGCGGTCGGGATACCGCGCCTGCAGCGTTTCCAGCGGCTCGATGCCTTCTTTGGTTTTCAGCCAGGTGCCGATCATGGTGTGGCCGTGTTCCAGGCCGAGCTTCGTCAATTCAAAGCCAAGGCCGCGGTTTACGCCGGTTACAAGAATCTTCATTGTGCGGTTTTCTCCTCTTTCTATCGAACCCCGACCCTTTTCCCTGTGCGCACTTTATCATGCCGACCCGGATTTGTCAATGAGCAAACCGAATAAAAAACCGCTTTGGAAAGGATGTTATTCCATGAAGTACGTTGTGATTACGGGTGCCGGCGGCGGCCTCGGTTCCGAACTGGCCCGGCTGTATCTGGAACGCGGCGACGCCGTAGAGGGCATCGACCTGATGGAAACCGACAGAGCCGCCCGGACCGAAAAAGAGTATCCGGACCGCTACCGCTTCACCTGCGCGGACATTACTTCCGACGGGCAGGTTAACGCCGCGGCGGCCGCCGTGGCGCAGCGAACGAACCGTATCGATCTGCTGATCAACGCCGCGGGTGTGCTGACCAAAAACGGCGAAAACCGTCTGGAGGACTTCGATATCGGCGACAGCCTCAGGGTGTTCGACATCAACGCTCTCGGGCCGCTGCGCGTGACGAAGGCTTTCCTGAGTCTGCTGAAAAAGGGGGAAGACCGGGTTCTGGTGGATATCTCCTCCGAGGCCGGGAGCATGCAGACCAATAATAACTACGTCCGCAGATACGACTACTGCATGTCCAAGGCCGCCGTCAACATGCAGTGCGTCATCCTGCAGCGGTACCTGCGCCCGGACGGCATCAAGGTGCTGGCCGTCCACCCCGGCTGGATACAGACCGATATGGGCGGCGCCAGGGCCACGGTTCCCACGCGGGAATCCGCCTGCGGCATCGCGGCCCTCGCGGAGAAGTACGCCCATCAGCTGGACAACCCCATCTATTTCGACTACAACGGCACGCCCCGCCCCTGGTAGCGTCCTCCGTGGAAGGGGGGGGGCGGCCCGGCCCCGTCGGAGGAGTGCGGAAAGCCCCCGGCGTTCGGAATCGGTTTTGAACGCCGGGGGCTTTCCCTGTCCGCTTGGCTCTACCGGAGCATAGCCGCCTCTTTCTCCTCCCGCAGCAACCGGTCCAGAGAGGCCTCGGCCTGCGTAAGAAACTGCTTCCACTCGCCGGGGCGGATAAACGGTTCGTCGCCGGTGCCGCTTTCCCGCTGCGCCAGCTTCTCCAGCATATGGTTGTGCCCCACGTGGTTGCCCACCGTCACGTCCACGGGAAGCTCCCGCACCCGACGGATTCCCTCGCGGAAACGGTCGCGGATCGCCAGCGGCATGCCGTGGGCGGTCAGCCAGTCGGCCGCCAGCGTATTCAACCCGGTTCCGCCGAACATGGCGGCCGTCAACGGCCTGCCGGCCCCTTCGACGTTCCACAGGAACGTCAGGGCGCCCAGCGAATGGCCGGGCGTGTGCAGGCAGGTGACCGTGGTGTTGCCGAAGGTGAAAACGTCGCCATCGTCCACCGGCACGTCGGGCCGGAACGTCTCGCGGAAGGTCGAGCCGATCTCCGTCGCCCAGGACAGGTCCTGCTCGCCGGTGGCGATCGGGACGTCGTCGCGCCCGATATAGGTTTTCGCACCCGTCAGTTCCACAAGGGCCCTGGTGCTGCCGATATGGTCGTAATGGCCGTGGGAATGCAGAATCCAGCGCAGGTCCCGCGGGTTGAACCCAAGCCGGTATATACCGTCCAGTATCAGGTAGCAGGATTGGGGCAAGCCGGTGTCGATCATAAGCAGGCCGTCTCCCGTATCGATGATATGGGAAGAGGCGGGGAGGGTGCCGACGAAATACAGGTTCCCCAAAATCCGGGTCGGGGGCACATACCCCGTCCAGGGGCGTTCTACCCCGGTCTCCCGCAGTGTTTTCAACCCGTTTTGAACGTCGCTTTTCGCGGACATTTCGGTTCCTCCTTTACCCTGTCGGGGCTGACGCGGTCAGTCGGCCGCCGGTTCCTTGCTGAAAACGGATACGAAACGGACGTGCCGGTTCATCCAGGGCATCAGAACGCCGACCGCCACGCCCATGGTGCAGGCGGAGAACACCGTGCCTACGCCGATGCCGCGCACGTCCCCGGTAAAAATCAGCAGGAGAACCACGGCGACGAGTACGCAGCCGACGTCGTAGCCGATTTTAAAGCGACGGTAGGGAACGCGGAAGATTTCCGACGCGTCCCGGGGGAACAAGTCGGTGGGAAGAATGGGCATGGCGCTGCAATTGGAAACCGAGATGCCGAACGCCAACAGCAGGTATCCCGCCGCGTAGCAAGCCAGGTTGAGGGGCAGGCTTTGCGGAAGGGTCGCCACCCACGCGTTATGAAAATCCATGAAGCGTCCGAAAATGAAGCTGAGCGCGAAGCTGAACAGGTAGGCGGGCACCAGCTTCTTTCGAAAGGCCATCAGGGTGAAAACGAGCACGCACTGGAAAACGAAATTCCAGCTGCCGAGCGACAGCACGGGCCAGGCAACGTAAACGGCGTAGGGAAAACTGGCGACGGCCGTGATGCCCCCGCCGGAATGCAGCATCAGCACGACGCCGAGGCTGTTGATCACCATGGCGAACAGCAGGCCCAGCTCGCCGCGAAGACAAACCGTTTTGGAACGCATCAAACCATCCTTCGGGTCGCGGGCGGGCCGGCACGGCCGCCGTGAAACCGCTCTTTTCTGTCGGAAAAAACCTTCCCGGCCTTTACGCGCAGCCGTTGCCGGGAATAAACCCATCATAGCTCAATCGCGCGCGGAAAGCAACCGGCGCGGCGGGTTTCGCACCGGTTTAGCGGCGTTCGCCGACGAAACGGCACGGCGCACGGCCGCGGCATACGCGCCGGTCCCGGAGGCGAAGGGCCCGGGTTCCCCCGCCTTCGCGCTTCCTTCTTCGGCTATGCCTCTGTCGTCGGCGAAAAGGCAAACGCGCATGAAAAAGCTCCGGATCGATCCTCCGGAGCTTCAAACCGATGGGTAATCGCCGGGATCGTCCGCGTTCGCGCCCGCGCGGCGGCCCCGGAAGCTTCGTCCGGCAAGGCTTCCGGGGGGCTTTCGTCACACGCGGACGGTACGAACCGGCGAGAGTCGAAAACCGGTTCGCAACCGCAACGGGTTTCGGGCCGGTCGTTCGGGTCTCCCCGGCGGCAAGTCGGCCCGTTTTCTCAGCAAACGCCCTGCGCCATCATGGCTTCGGCGACCTTCAGGAAGCCCGCGATGTTGGCGCCAGCCACGTAATTGGTAGCGTAATCCGCATACTCGGCTGCGGCCAGTGCCGTTTTCTCAAAGATATCGCGCATGATATCCTTCAGCTTCTCGTCCACCTCGTTAAACGTCCAGCTGAGCCGCATGCTGTTCTGCGTCATTTCCAGCGCGCTCGTCGCGACGCCGCCCGCGTTGGCCGCTTTACCCGGCGCGAAGAGCACGCCTTTGCCCATCAGGTACTCCGTCGCCTCCAGGGTCGTGGGCATGTTCGCGCCTTCGCCGACCGCGAAGCAGCCGTTTTGCACCAGCGTTACGGCGCTTTCCAGATCCAGTTCGTTCTGCGTGGCGCAGGGAAGCGCGATATCGCAGGGCGTCCGCCAGATGGCGCGGCTGCCCTCGTAATAACAGCTGCCGGGAACGCGCCGCGCGTACTCGTGGATACGGCCGCGTTCGACTTCCTTGATTTGCTTGATCACGTCCAGCCGGATCCCGTTCGGGTCGTGAATATAACCGGAAGAATCGCTCATCGCCACGATCTTCGCGCCCAGCGACGCCGCCTTCTCGCAGGCGTAGATCGCCACGTTGCCGCTGCCGCTGATGACGACCGTCGATCCGTCGAATTTGCGCTTGTTGGCGGCAAGCATGTTCTGCATGAAGTAGCACAGGCCGTAGCCGGTCGCCTCCTTGCGCGCGAGGCTTCCGCCGTATTGCAGGCCCTTGCCGGTCAGAACGCCTTCGTAGCGTCCCGTAATCCTTTTATACTGGCCGTACAGGTAGCCGATCTCCCGCGCGCCGGTGCCGATATCCCCCGCGGGCACGTCCACGTCCGCGCCGATGTGGCGGTAAAGCTCCGTCATGAAGCTCTGGCAAAACGCCATGACCTCGCGGTCGCTCTTGCCTTTGGGGTTGAAATCGCTGCCGCCCTTGCCGCCGCCGATCGGCAGGCCCGTAAGGCTGTTTTTCAGAATCTGTTCGAGGCCCAGAAACTTGAGGATGGAGAGGTTGACGCTTGGATGGAGCCGCAGGCCCCCCTTGTAAGGCCCGATGGCGCTGCTGAACTGGACCCGGTAACCGCGGTTGACCTGCGTTTTGCCCTGATCGTCGATCCAGGGCACCCGGAACGCGACGATCCGCTCCGGTTCCACGAACCGTTCCAGCAGGCTTGCCTGCTCGAATTCCGGATGCCGGTCCAGGACGGGCGTCAGGCTGCAAAGCATCTCCGTAGCCGCCTGCAGGAACTCCGCCTCGTGAGGGTTGCGTGCTTTCAGTCCTTCCAGCACGCGGGATGCGTAGTCATTCATGATTGGTCAAACCCCTTTCTGATTGATCCAATCATCACCGAGCCGTTTTCAATTCTCTGGAATGCTGCGTGCGATACCTGCGCAGAACATGGCCCAATTCTCGATATCGGTGCCCTGTACACCAGTAACGATATGGGTCGCGTTCGCCCGCCCTTAATACTTCTGTGTAACCATCGCTTTCGGAATTGATTTTGGCCCGCGTAATGACCAGGATGTTCAGTGAATAACTATAAATGATCTTATTGATTCTGTACAGTAACGCGCCGTATCTTTTTTGTTCAAATCATGTTTTTATACGCCCGGGGCGACGGCCCGCGGTCCGGGGCTTGCGGCGGGCGTCCGCGTTCGGCGGCCTTCCGAGCCGCCGCCGGCAGGAAGGAAGACACCCAGCCGGAGCGCGCGAGACATGGATAAAACGGCGTTTCATAAACGTTCCGCCGCGGCGGCGGGCCTGCCGCCCCCTGTCGCGTCGTAAACGTTTCCAGCCGCGAGGGTAAACGAACGGCCGCCGCCCTCCGCCGCGGAAACGGGAACGCTTCGTCGTTATATTATCTTTAATAGATATTCATTTTCAAAGGGGTTTCCGAATTTCAGAATGCACAGCCCGAAAACGACCGGTTCAGCCCCGGCGCCCGGTATGCCGCCCGCCCCGCACCTTCCGGTTCCGCCGCCGAAACGAACAACCCCCGCGCAAACCGGTTGGTTCGCACGGGGGTTGTCGGGATACGCCTCCGTTTTCGGGCGCGCGGGCCGCCAACGGGCGTAACGGCGCCCGGAAACGGGGCGCCGTGCGCGGTAACGTACCGGCGCAACCGCCGACCCTGCGTTACCGGTAGGCCGGCAGCCAGGCGCGGTGCGCTTCCAGCAGTTCGTCGCACAGGGCGACGATATCGTCGATGGACAGCTCCGACGCGGTATGCGGATCCATCATTGCCGCGAGGTATATATAGTTCCTGTCCAGCGTGCGCGCGGCTTCAAGCGTAAGGAGCTGCACGTTGACGTTCGTCCGGTTCATCGCCGCGCACTGCTCGGGCAGCGCGCCAACGAACGTCGGCGTCACCCCGCTGGCATCCACCATGCAGGGGACTTCGACCACGGCGTTATCCGGAAGGTTGGTGATCAAACCGGTGTTGAGCACGTTGCCGCCGATCTTCACGGGCCGGTTCGTCTCCATGGCTTCCATGATGTAGCTTGCGTACTCGCTGGAACGCTCGTGCGTGAGCTGGTGATTATGCACCAGTTCGTCCCGCTGGGCGTTCCATTTCTTTATCTGCTCCACGCATCGGCGGGGATATTCGTCCAGCGGGATGTTGAACCGGTCGATCAGCTCCGGGTACTTCGACTTGATGAAGAACGGCATGTATTCGCTGTTGTGTTCGCTGGATTCCGTGACGTAGTATCCGAAGCGCCGCATGATCTCGTAGCGCACCATATCGTTGTGTTTCTCCGTGCGGGCGGCGGCCCGGCGCTTGATCTCCGGGTAAAGATCGCAGCCGTCGCGGGTGACTTCCAAAAGCCAGGCCTGGTGGTTGATCCCGGCGATTTTCCACTGCACGCGGTCGTCGTACGGCATGCCAAGCCCTTCCAGCAACGTGGGACAGCACACCTGCACGCTGTGGCACAACCCCACGGTTTTCACGGCCGTACGGCGCAGCATCGCCCCGGTGAGAATCGCCATGGGGTTCGTATAGTTGAGGAGCCACGCCCGGGGGCAGACTTCCTCGATTTCACGCGCGATGTCCAGCATGACCGGAATCGTGCGCAGCGCGCGGAAAATACCGCCGATACCCAGCGTGTCCGCGATAGTCTGGCGCAGGCCGTACTTTTTGGGAATCTCGAAATCGATGATCGTCGCGGGGTCGTAGCCGCCGATCTGGACGGCGTTGACGACGTAATCGGCCCCCTTCAGCGCCGCCACGCGGTTCTCCGTGCCAAGGTAGTTTTCGATATGCGCCTTGCCGCCGCTGTTGCGGTTGATGTTCTCCAGCATCATCGCGCTTTCGCTCAGCCGCGCCCCGTCGATATCATACAAAGCGATGGTGGAATCCGCCAGTGCGGGTGTCATCATGCAATCGCCCAGCACGTTTTTCGCGAAAACCGTGGAACCCGCCCCTAAAAAAGTAATCTTCGCCATGTTCTATTCCTCCCTCAATGTTTCACGATTCTCGTTCGGCTGCGGATACTGCGGCGCCGCCGCCCTTCCGTTTCGGTAATCAAGCGGCGATATGCCGACGATATGCCTGAACAGTTTGGAAAAATGCTGCTGGCTACTGATCCCCACCGCGCACGATATTTCCAGCAGGGTATCGTCGGTCTGCGTCAAAAGCCTTTGCGCCTGCTGGATGCGGATCGTTTGCAGATGCTCGCTCATGGTCCGCCCCGTATGCTCCCTGAAAAGCCGGTGGAGATAGGTCGGCTGGATATGCAGCTGGTCCGCGATGACCGCGGCGGTCAGCGGCTCGGCGAAATCGCGCTGCATAATGCCCACGGCCTCGCTGACGTACCGGTTTTTCACGGGGACGTTGTCGCTGATATTGTGGCTGTTCAGGCGCGCCACTTCCAGCACGAGCTGGGTGCACAGCAGCGAGCAGAGTTTTTCCGCCTGCACGTTGGTGCTGTCCGCCAGCAAGATGATCTCCTTCATCAACCGGTATACGGTTTCGTTGCTGTCCGTCAGCAACAGGTGGCTGCAGGGATGGCTTAACAGGTAGTCGGTCGCCCTGTCGTTGCGCGCCACCTCGCCCAGCGAGGGCGCACGCGTATCGAGCGCCTCGTATTGATACTCCACGTTCATCATGCTGCACAGGTCGTCGGAAAAACGGAGGTCCCAGTGCCGCACGTTCGAATCCAGCCAGATAAACTGCCTGCGCCCGACTTTCACCACGCCTTCCGTCAGCTCGATGCTCATGTTCCCTTCGCAGACGTACATGATCTCGCACAGCGAATGGGAGTGGTCCACCAGATGGTTCGTGGAACGCAGCATGTCCGCCCGGTCGTAATAAGCGTGGATAACGGGCACGTAGGGGCCGCACCGGTACATCGGATCGAAAAAAGAGATCAAAGAGACCCTCCTTCCGGAAGCCGGGGCGGATCGAGCGTATAGTCGATCGAAGTGTATTTTTCCCTCTGCTCGTAATTACACGTTAAGTTGTAGGTTTTCCGGAACGTCTGCGGCGTCACGCCCACGTGCTGCTTGAAAAGGCGGCTGAAGTACTGCAGCGTGCTGATGCCGACGCGGCAGGCGATGGACGTGGTGGAAATATCCGTGCGCATCAGCAGCGATTTGACCTTGCTGATCCGGAGATTCGTCAGGTATTCCCCCAGGCGGAACCCGGTTTCCGCAAGGAAAATGCGGTGCAGGTGCCCGATGTGTATGCCCGCCGCGGCCGCGATGTCCGTGGTGGTGATGTTGCACATGTAGTTCTCGTGTATGTACTGCAACGCGGTGCGGACGTGCTTGCTGTTGCGGGAGGGCGGCAGGTTTTCATCCCAGGAGGACGTGGAGATGGCCGCCAGCAGAAAGCTGAGGGTCAACGTGATCTGCATGCCGCGTTCCGACTGCTCGTACAGCGAGAACGTGTGAATGTTCTGCAGCGCGGAGATTACGAAGGCGTAATTATCGTAGAAAACGATGCAGGCGCGGGCCTGCCGGTTGAGCCGCTTCACTTCCGGAAAGGCGTCCTTGAGCTTGCCGATATCGAAGCCGTAGTAACTGCCCTTCTCGATGGCGATATCCAGCCTCGTCAGCGTGCAGTCTTCCGTGGGCTGCGAAATGCGGTACGGCAGATCGCCGATCAGCAGCACCATGCGCGCGCCGATCAGGTGCACGCTTTTCTCCGCCGTGACCAGCGTGCAGCCGCCGCTGGCGGCGCACAGCACCCGCAGGATATTGGCAGGGCAGGCGTATTCCCGTTCGATATGCGCAATGGAGGTTGAAACGGTGGACAGGTTGGGATGTATGACCATGATGGACTCGTTGAGATCGACCATCGTCGCATCCCCCCTTTCCTCCGAATCAGGCATACGTGCGTAGCATCTCCAGTATAGCGCGGAGAAAATTAGCCGGCAAGAGAGGATACGCACTTATCCTCCCGATGATTTATACAATTCTCGCATATCCGCCCGTAATGCGGCCTGAAATAAACCATATGCTACCCGTTTTAAACAATATGATAGGATTATGCACCACGATTATAGGATGTATATAGCACAACCGGCGAATCGAGTGCTAGAATAAGATAACTTAACGCGCCGAAATTGAAAAAGGAGGAATCTATCAATGAAGAAGCTTCTCGCATCCCTGTTGACCCTGTGCTTGCTGATCGGGCTTTGCGCCCCCATCGCGCTGGCCGAGCAGAACGTGACCATTACCTTCGCCTTCTGGGACACGAACCAGGAGCCGGGCATGAAGGCGATCGCCGACGCCTACACGGCCGAACATCCGAACGTAACCATCGAAACGCAGGTGACCCCCTGGACCGAGTACTGGACGAAGCTGGAAGCGGCCGCCCAGGGCGGCGCGATGCCGGATGTTTTCTGGATTCACTCCAACCAGTTCTTTAAGTACGCCTCTGCCAACGTCCTGCTGGACCTGACGGACCTGAACTACGACTACGCCCCGTACCCCAGCGGCATCACCGCGCTGTACAACTTCAACGGCGCCCAGCTTGCGGTGCCGAAGGACTACGACACCATCGCGTTGGCCTACAACAAGGAGATCTTCGACAACGCCGGTATTGCCTATCCCGACGACACGTGGACGTGGGACACGCTGATTGAGACCGCCAAGAAGCTGACGGATCCGGAAAAGGGCATCTACGGCTTCGGCGCCCCGAATGAAACCCAAACCGGTTACTATAACTTCGTGTATCAGAACGGCGGTTTCATTTTCGAAAACGGCAAGTGCGGCTTCAACCTTCCCGAGACGCAGGAAGCCATCCAGGCCTGGGTGGACCTGATGCTCGTGGATAAGGTATCCCCGACCCTCGAATCCTTCACGGATATGAGCTGCGACGAGCAGTTCCAGGCCGGCAAGCTCGCCATGGAATTCGTGGGCAGCTGGATGATGAGCGCCTTCACCAGCAACGAGTTCATCAAGGACAAGTTCGATCTGGCCGTGCTTCCGCAGGGTAAAAAGCGCGCCTCGATCTACAACGGCTTAGGCTACGCCGGGGCTTACAACACCGCCAATCCCGATGTGGTCAAAGACTTCATCGCCTTCTGCGGCACCGAGCAGGCGAACATCCTGCAGGCTCAGAACAAGGCCGCCATTCCCGCCTATGAGGGCACGGAACACTACTTCACCGATCTCTTCACCAAGATCAACATCGCCTGCTATCCTCAGATGCTTCCTTACGGCGTGCAGTTCCCCTTCTCGCCCAACAAGAGCCTCTGGGAAGGCACCGAGACGGAAACGATGACCTCCATCTACTCGGGCGAGGTATCCGTTGCGGACGGCTGCAACCAGCTGTACAATACCATTATGGAAATCGAAGGCGAGTGACCGAAAGCCCGCGCCATGGGGGAGGCTCGCGAAGAGCCTCCCCCTCATAGGGTTTTCTCACCGCGTTTGGCCAAACCAAATGCGTCGTTTTCATTCTTCCCCATACCCCGGCGCCGCGGTCGCACGGCGTACAACGAACGAAGGGACGCATCTCATGTATACCAGAGCGTTGCCAGGCGATCTGCGCGCGCACAAGCCCTATCGCTCCCGACACGGCTGGGGATGGGCTTACGTTATGATCGCGCCAACCATCATCGGCCTCCTGGTGCTGAATATCTACCCGTTCATCGAAACGATCATTCTGAGCCTGTATAAGTCGCAGGGGCTTGGCGCGGCGAAATTCGTCGGGTTGAATAATTACGTAAAAATGTTCGGGGACGGCCAGATATGGCAGTCCACGTGGAATACGCTTTATTACATGCTGCTTACCGTACCGGTAGGCGTATTTTTAGCGCTCATCCTGGCCGTGTTGCTCAACACGAAAATCAGAGGGCGCGATTTATACCGCGGTATCTATTTCATGCCCATGATCGTGGCCCCGGCGGCGATCGCCATGGTCTGGAAATGGATCTTCAACGCCGACGTCGGAGTGCTGAACCAGTTCCTGAGGCTTTTCGGCGCCGGCGGCGTCAACTGGCTGTCCGATCCCAACACCGCCATCGTCTCCTGCGCGGCCATCGGCATATGGAGCGCGGTCGGGTACGACCTCGTGCTGATCCTGGCCGGGTTGCAAACCATACCGGTCACGTATTACGAGGCCAGCGAACTGGACGGCGCCAACGCGTTGCAACGCTTTTTCCACATCACCGTGCCTCTGCTCAGCCCCACGCTTTTCTTCGTCATCGTCATGCGCGTGATGACTTCCATCAAGCAGTTCGACACCGTCTATCTGCTGATCACCGCGCGCAATCCCGCGTACAAGAAAGCCATTACGCTGATGGTCCTCTTCTACCACGAGGCGTTTGAGAAGTTCAACAAGGGGTACGCGTCGGCCATCGTACTTTGGAGCTTCGTCATCATCATGGTCATTACGTTCTTCCAGTTCTGGTCGGAAAAGAAACTGATCCATTATGAATAAGGGAGGTGCGACTGTGACGGCCATACCCGTGAAAACAAAAGGGGCCCCCGGCGGAACGCGCTGGAAAATCCCCGTTCACGCCCTGCTGGTCGCAGGCTCCGTCGTCATGATCTTTCCCTTCATATGGATGGTCCTGACGTCCTTTAAAACGCAGGGTGAAGCGATCATGATCCCGCCGATCTTCTTCCCTTCGGACTGGAGTTTCCGTAACTACACCGAAGTCATGCGGACGCTTCCTTTCGACGCGCTGTACTTCAACACGGGCATGATGATCCTGATCCGGGTGCTTTGCGCCACGGTTTTCGCCTCGATGGCCGGGTTCGCGTTCGCGAAGCTGGATTTCCCCCTGAAGCGTTTCTTCTTCTTCATCGTGTTGACGCAGCTCATGCTCCCCGCGCAGGTTTTCATCATCCCGCAGTATATGATGCTTTCCTCTTTCAACAAGCTGAACACGGTGTTCGCGTTGGTGTTCCCCGGGTTGGTCAGCGCGTTCGGTACGTTCTTCCTTCGTCAGTTCTACCTGTGCCTGCCCAACGACCTGATGGAAGCGGCCACGCTGGACGGCTGCAACGTGTTCCAGAGCTTCCTGAGAGTCATGATGCCTCTGACCAAGACGGCGATGATGGCCCTGGCGGTCTTTACGGCGCTTTTTGCCTACAGTGACATGATGTGGCCCCTGATCGTGAATATGAGTACCAGCAAAATGACGCTCGCGGCGGGAATCAGTTCCCTGCAGGGGCAGCATTCCACCAACTACCCCGTGATGATGGCCGGTTCCGCTTTGGCGATCGTTCCGATGCTGGTGCTGTATCTGTTCGTCCAGAAACAGTTTATCGAGGGTATCGCCCTGACCGGGACAAAGGCGTAAACAAGGCTCCGTTCCCGGCGGACGACGGACGAACGCGGCCCGGCGGCGCGGCCGCCCCTGGTTCGCTGCGGCCGTTCCGGGAAAAGCGAGGGGGTTTCGGCATCCATGGGCGCTTACCCCCTTCGGCGCCCGGATGCCGGCGTTCCGTTCCAGCCTCGCCGCCCCGACGGTAAAGAACGCCTGTGCGTTGCGAAACGCACAGGCGTTCTTCCGGTCTGCGCCGCCGCGGCATCCTGCCTGCGACGGGAGCGGGGATTATATGGGAATCAATCCGCTACATGTTGCTGTAGAGGTTCGCCAGCACCTGGAACGTCGCGGCGCCCCAGCTGCCCGCAAAGCCCGGCATCAGGCCGAAGAAGGGGCTTCCGCCCGATTTCATGCCGTCGCAGTAACGCTTGGCGAGCTTTTTGGCCAGTTCCACCTTGCCCGCGTCGTACAGACCGGTAATGATCAGCAGGTTTTCCGAACCGCCGACCCTGCCGTTGCTGAAACCGGATAAGGTGAAGTCATCGCTGGTGCGGCTCTGGCCGATCAGCCCGTACGGCGTGAGGAATTCGCCTTCCGCTTCCAGATCGGCAGCCATTTGATCCACCACGTCCGAAGGCAGCCGTTTGCCCAGCACCAGCGGACGGTAGAACATCACGGACTTCGTATCCACGATCCGGTGGTCGCCGTTGGTCAGCGCGACGAAACGCTTGCCCGTCCAGAAAGCCTCCAACATTCTGCGGATGATCTCCCTGGAACGCGCGTACCAATCGTCGATCTCTTCCCGATCGCGGCCGAGGATTTCGCCCAGATCGCCCAAAGACTCGAAGAGAAGGGCCAGGAACGCGCTGAGCTCGGGCAGTTCCAAGATCGGCTGGGTCTTAAAGACAGCGCTGTCATCGTTGCCGGTTTCGTCGCCGTGCTCGTACTGCGGCAGTCCGTCATGGTCGTCGTCACGGTATTTCATAAACCAGTTCGCCCACGCTCCGTAGCCTTCGTACATCATTTCCAGCTTGTCGCGGGCCACTTCTTTGGCAAAATCGTGCTCCCGCATCAGTATCTTCAGCGCCCAGCCCTGGATGGGCGGTTTGGTAAGCTGGTAAATACCGCGCATATCGTCGTAAAAGTCCGGCAGTTGGCCGGTGGGCGCCTGCTGATCCACCATGTTAAGCAACAGTTCGACGGCCACCGGAAGATTGTTCTTGAGCGCCACGGCGTTCTCGCACATTTGCCACTCCGAAGCGGCCGCCGTGGACGTCATGAAGATGGAGGTGCGCTTGATGCGCCCGAAGGGCGACATCAAATGGGCCCAGGTCATCCAGGCGGCTTCCTCGCGCTGCTCTTCGTACTCGGGCGCCAGCGCGGGCTGCTTATCCAGGAAGGCTTTCCAGTCCGCCGTCACGTCCGCGAGCCCTTCCTCATACGTAGGCACGGATTTACGCTCGATGCCGGTATAGCCGAACTCCTCGACGGAGAAAAGCAGCTCGCCGTTTTCATCCGGCAGAAAATCTCCCTCTACGGTCGGCGTGCAGAGCTTTTCCCAATCCCATCCGGCGTCCATGGCCACCGTGCCTTTCCACGGCGTGAACACCAGGCTGCACGTCCAGCGGAAAATGCCCTCCCAGGATTTTTTACCGCGGGGTTTCATGATCTCGTGGGTAATCATATCCTTGTTGATACGCATCCCCAGCCCGTTTTCGCCCTTGACGAGTATCATGTCCTTCGTGGCGAAGCACAGGCGGATGTTGCCGTACTGCGTGCGCAGGATGATCTCCACGGGGGTTGTGAGTACGGCGTACGGTATCTTCTTCCCATTGTAGATCGGGGTGATATCCACCAGTTTATTATTCGGCATCTCGGTGTTGCCGCCCCGGCGGCTGCCCAGATAGAGCTGCGCCGTGCCGTAGGACGCGCCCATACCCGCCGCGAACACGCCGAAATAGCTGCCGGCCCGGGTAAAAGCGTTGGGGCCGATGCGGAAGAAGTTCTTGCCGTCGTCCTTGAACTTCGATTCGGATACCGCGGTAAACCGCGTTTTCACAAAAGCTTTGTTCTCAAACTCGTCCACCATGGCAAGCGCGTAATCTTCGTAGGTGATGTAGCTGCGATGGACCGAATTGAAAACCCTTACGTCCTTGCCCAGCGCATACCGGCCGGTCCCCACGCTGCCCGCGTCGAACATTTCCGCGGGGCTCATGTAGGTGTAGTTGACCTTGCTCGCCGCCAGCTTGCGATAGGCCGCGAACATGTTCATGGGAACCGCGTTGAACGCGGGGGACATATCGTCCACCACGCGGCGCGTGCGCGTATCGTCCAGGAACAGGCTGCCGGCGCCGCCGACCACGAAGAACCGCGTTTCTGGCAGCTGCTCCATTACGTTAATCAGGTGCTCCATGGTCGTAATGTGAAGGTACTCGGAGCCGGGTTTGCTGAAATTGGTCCCGAAAGCGTCTACGACGATGTCGAAGCCGCGGAAATCATCCGTTTCCAGCTCGAAGATATCCTTGGGGATGATATCGTACTGGTCTTCCAGGCGTCCGACGGACGACGGGCGTACGACGGCCGCCACCTCGTAGCCGCGGCTTTTCGCCTCTCTGGCGATCAGTTTTCCGGCTTTGCCGGTCGCGCCGATTATTGCTACTTTCATGGGTCAGTCTCCTTTCTCGTATGCCGACAGGCCTACAGGTTGCTACAAAGGTTCGCAAGCGCCACGTAAGCACAGGAAGGCCAGCTTCCGCTGAAACCCGGTCCCCTGACGCCCGCCAGCGGGTTGATCATCATGCTGATTCCGCCGTCCCGGATCGCCATGCAGTAGCGCATGGCGATCATTCTGGCGAGCTCCTGCTTTCCAGCGTCGTATAGGCCCGTGATAATGGTCATGTTGGCCGGCGGGATGACCATGCCTTTGGCCATGCCAGTGATGCGGAACTCGTCGCTGGAAAGCTTCTCGGTCGCCAGGCCGTATTGAGTCAGCCAATCGCCTTCCGCGCTCAGGTCTTCCGCCATCTTGTCGATCACGTTTTGCGGCAGGCGCTTGCCCAGAATGATCGGCACGTAGTACAGAATCGAATCGGAGGCGACGACCTGATGCGTGCCACTGGTCCGCGCGACGAAACGTTCCCCGTTCCAGAAGGTGGCAAGCATTTGGTCGATGATCTTGCGGGAACGACGGTACCATTCCTCCGCCTCGCCGGACGGTTTATCCAGCATTTGGGCCAAATCGCCCAGCGCCTCGAAGAGCAGGCCGAGATACGCGCACAGGTCCGGGCATTCCATGATGGGAGAAACCATGAACATGGTGTTGTCGTCGTAGCCGGTTTCGTCTCCGTGCTCGTACTGCGGGATGCCGTCGTGGTCGTCGTCGCGGTATTCCATAAACCAGTCCGCCCACCGAGCATACCCCTGATACATATACTCCAGCTTGCTCCGGGGCACTTCCCTGCGCAGGTCGTGGAACTTCATGATCCATTTGAGGGCCCAGCCCTGCAACGGCGGCTTGGTCAGCTGAAAGATGGCGCGCATATCGTCGTAGAAATCCGGGAACTGCCCTTCGGGCCCGGCCTGATCGATCATGTTGAGCAGCAGTTCCACCGCGAGTTCCAGGTTGTCGTTGAGCGCCACCGCGTTCTGGCACATCTGCCATTCGGAAGCGCAGCCGGTGCCGCTCATATACATCAGCGGCCTCCGGATCTTACCGGCGGGGCCCACCAGATGGCTCCAGAGTATGTAGGAGACCTCCGCGCGGCGTTCTTCCAGCTGGGCGTTGAAGTGAGGGATCTTGCCCAGGAAAGCCTGCCAGTCCGCGGCTACGGCCTTTAATCCGTCCTCGTAGGCGGGATAGGCGTCGCGCACGAAACCCGCGGGCTCGGATTCTTCCACCGAAAGCAGGAACTCACCGTTCACGTCCGGCAGCACGTCGCCCTTTACGATGGGGGTGGTAAGCTTTTCCCAGTCCCATGGCGCGTTCATTTCCAGATCGCCTTTCAGCGGATTGAAGATACAGCTGCACGTCCAGCGGAACACGCCTTCCCAGGCCTTGCCCGGGCGCTTTTTCATGATCTCGTGGATTTCCATATCCTTGTCAAGCCGCAGGCCCAGGCCTTTCTCCCCCTTGACGTACAGGAGATTCTCTTCGGGGAAGCAGCAGCGCACCTCGCCGTACTCGGTGCGCAGTACCAGTTCCGTGGGGGAAGTGATCACCGCGTAGGAGACCTTTTTCCCCCGATAAGTGGGATGGATATGAATCAGCTCGTTCGTGTGGCGCTGGCTGATGCCGCCGCGGCGCGAGCCGATATAGAGTTTTCCCGTGCCGTAGTTGATGCCGCCGCGGTTGAAGCCCCTGTTTTCGGCGTATATACCGAAGTGGCTGCCTTCGCGCGTGAACGGGACACCCGAGGAGATGTCGAAAGCCATGCGATCGGTGTAGTTGTAGCTGTTATCCGACACGGCCGTGAACCGTCTACCGACGAACGCGGCGTTTTCAAACTCGTCCACCATCGCGATAGCGAAATCGGCGTAGGATATGTAGCTTTTCCCTTCCGGATTCAGGATTTTATACTCGCTGCCGAGGATATAATGGCCCGTGCGTTTCCCCTTCGGGTCGAATTGAACCGCCGGGCTGAAGAACGTCCACTTGACCTTGCTCTGCTTGAGAAGCGCGAACGCCGCGCGCATGGCGTCCGGGACGGTTCGGTATTCCCCGGGTATACCGTCCGCTACGAGCCGGATTCTGCTTTCGCCGTCATACAGGCCGCTGGCGCCCCCGACCACGATCAGGCGTACGCAGGGAAGTTGCTCCATCACGCCAATCAGATGCTTCATGGCGTCCACATGCAGCCTGCCCGCGTCCTTCTGGTCGAAAGGCGTGCCGAACGCGTCCACCACGACGTCAAACGCGCGCAGGTCGTCCGCCGTCAGTTCAAACAGGCTCTTGGGCATTACGGAATAGAGGCCCGCCACTTTTTCCGCAGCGTTCGGAAGAACGATCGCCGTCACGTCGTAATCACGGTTTTTGGCTTCCGCGGCAATCAGGCTCCCCGCCTTGCCGGCAGCGCCGATCACTGCAATTTTCATCTGTGAATTTCCCCCTTTTTGGATTCTGGTTTTATTATAAAAGGGGAATATTTCGGAACAATATAATAAATCGCCGACATTTCGAGGTGTCCCATCGTTTTTTTACCAATGAATCCGCGCCGGCTCCGTCGCGTCTCCCGTCGCGCGCCGCGCAGGGTAATAATCCTGCGTTTGTTGCACAATCCGGACATAAACCGCCTGTATTACGGCCGTTTTCATGAATTAATTGCCCTTTGCCCCCGGCCGGTACAAAAACGCGCCGGTGGCGCGGCGGTGCCGTATCGTTATCGGGCTTATTCCGATAACGGGGCGATTTTTCTCCGGTAAATTCGTTTCAGCAGGACGGCGGACACCGTAACGGATACGATCTCCGCGAGCGGGAAAGCGAACCATACGAGTTGCAGGTTCCCGCTCAGGGAAAACAGATAGGCGATCGGCAACAGCGCAAGCATCTGCCTGCAGATCGATACGATCAACGCGTCTCCCCCGTTTCCAAGCGCCTGGAAAACAGAGCTGCAGATAATGCAGAAACCGGCGAAGAGGAACGAAACGGCCATGATGCGCAAAGCCGGCGCGCCGATGGCAAGCATCGTATCCGAAGCGTTGTACAGCCTGAGCATCCAATCGGGTATGGTCATGAACAGGATGAAGCCCACCAACATCAGCAGCGTCGCATACAATATGCTCAGCTTCACCGTATCCACGATGCGTTTGCGCCGTCCGGCACCGTAATTATAAGCCACGATGGGCACCATCGCATTGTTCAGCCCGAATACGGGCATGAACACGAAGCTTTGCTGTTTGTAATAAATCCCGAACACCGCGACGGCCGTGGAGTTGAAAACGAGCAGGATCTGGTTCATCCCGTAGTTCATGACGGAACCGACCAGAAGCATGAACATCGAGGGAACGCCGATGGAAAGAACGTTCTTGACATAAACCCCGTTCGGACGAACGTATCGTATGCGCAGGCGGAGTTCTTTGTTGACCCGGACGTTAAAGAGAAAGGTGAGTCCGGCCGCGGTAAACTGGCCGATTACCGTAGCCAACGCGGCACCGGCCGTTTCCATGCGGGGAAATCCCAGCAGGCCGAAAATCATGATCGGGTCGAGAATCAGGTTGATGATCGCGCCCGTGCTCTGCGTGATCATAAAATAGAAGGTCTTGCCGGTGGAAGCAAGCAGGCGCTCGCCCAGCACCTGCCAGAAAACGCCGAGGGAAAAGACCGTGACGATGGACAGATAATCGGTGCCGTACCGGATGATATCGGGGTCCGATACCTGAGCGGCGAAGTACCAGCGGGAGAAGAACGCGCCAAACAGCAACATCAGGAGCGCCCCAGCCCCGGCTAGAAAAATGCCCGTTCCCGCATAACGGTCGGCGTCGTCGAAGCGTTTGGCCCCGAGGCTGCGCGATATCAGCGCGTTCACCCCCACCGCCACGCCGGACGACAACGCCATGATCACGTTTTGCACCGGGAACGCGAGGGATACCGCGGAAAGCGCGGCCTCGCTGACATGGGAAACAAAAACGCTGTCCACGATGTTGTACAACGCCTGAATCAGCATCGAGAGGGCCATGGGCGCCGCCATCGTGACTAGCAGACGGTTTACCGGCATATAACCCATTTTGTTTTCTTGAATCGGCTCACACATCATCCATAATTCCATTCTTTATGTTCTTATTCGCAATCGCATCCCGTCGTTCGGGCAGCCTATCATATCATACGGGTATTTCGGAAATCAAATGAGCGGCAGGCCGCGCGGCATGGGAAATCTTTGCGTTTTCAGGCCCGGGAAAACAAGTAAACGCCTCCTTCCCGCTGAATCTTGAAGCGCGCAGGGTAAAAGTAAACAAACTCCATTCCGGCTCGCCCCGCGAGCGGAACGGAGTTTGCGGGTTCGGGCCCCGCTTGCGTCATGCAGCGCCCAAACCGGGTGAAATCTCACCGAAAGAACAAAAACTTACGGGATTCCGTCTCCCCCGTCCAAAAAATATCCTTCCTTACTGGATATGCATTTTCAGGATGTATTCCCGGGGCGAAACGCCCACGTACTTTTTGAACACGCGGCTGAAATAGTACGGGTCGTCGAAGCCCAGTTTGGAGGCGGTGCGTATGACGTTGTTCTCTCCGCCGTTCAAAAGGTTCTTGGCGCGCTCGATCTTGGTGTACGTGACGTAACACGAAAAGCCGATGTCGTTGTACTGCCGGAACAGGCGGCTGATGTAGCTGGTACTGAAATTGAAGGTTTCCGCGACGCTTTGCAGGGAAATCGTTTCTTCGCAGTGTTCCTTGATGTAGCCTTTCATGGCGTCTACGACGACCGCCTTTTTCTCCTTGCCGCTCTCCCGGATACAGGCGGTGATCAGCTCCCGGATTTTCCCCACCCATTCCAGTACCTCGCCGGTGGATTTGAGCGCGGAAACCGTGAGGGACGGGCAGGCTACGTTGAACGCCTGCTTGATCGCGCGGGTCAGGTTATCCACGCGGGACACGGTGATGTGCAGGATGTCCATGCACACGACGAGGATGGCCCGCATGTGGTAATGCTTCGTCTGCAAGCAATCCACCATTTTGTCAAACGCCTTGTTGAGCAGGTCGATGTCTTCCTTCTGCACCGCTTCAGCTATGCTCATGAGGATTTCTTCGCTATTGAAAGCGTAGTTCGTGTCGATCTCCTTAAAGAAAACCGTTTTTTTATCCGGCGTGGCGCACGAATAGGCGTTCTGGCTTTCGATAAAGGAATTCCGGATCCATTTGGTATCGTTTGAATCCGTTCCGACGCCCGCGGCAAACTCGATGCCGAACTTTTCCCTGATCATCTCCAAAATGTGGCTGAGCTTCTCCGTCAAAGGCCATCTGGGTTCCGTAATCGGCTCGTTCCCGGCCAGTATGATGGCGTATCCGTCCGCGTTCCACGGCATCGCCTGGCAGGCGTAGCCCTGGGACAGGTTTTTTTGCAGCAGCGAAACGATATACCGCTGCATCTGCTCGCGCTCGTCGTTCCCCGTTTCGATTTTTTGTAGGGAGTCTATATACACGGCCGTATAGAAATTGTACGAAAACTGAATGTCCAGATTCTGCATCACGTCTTCCGGCTCTTCGGGGAAATAGTCGCTGCACAGCAGCCGCAGGTAGAACATCTTGATCAGCAGGCGATGGTTGATGGACGGCAGCCGGCGGTTGTCCTTCGTTTGAAACTGGTCCAGATATTCCACGGCGCGGATCAGCGTTTTGTTCAGGGACATCTGCGTGATCTCGCTTTTCACCAGAAAATCGAAGATCCCCAGGCGCAGCGCCTCCCTCGCCTCCACGAAGTTGCCCGTGTCCGAAATCATAATAATCAGCGGGCATGGCGTTTCGGACAGTTGAACCTGCTCGACGACTTCCGTACCGCTGATATCGGCGAGCCGGGTATCCAGTATGACGATATCCGGGTTCTCCGCGGTAATGGCGGCGATGGCGCCCGATTTGTCCATGACGGGAGGCAATATGGCCAGGTCGATAATCGTCGGATCCAGCATCGCCTTGATTCCAGCGATGTTAAGTGGTTCGTCGTCCGCTATAAGAATCTTGTACATTCTCTTTCCATTCCTCCGTCTACTTATGCTAAAAAATACTAAAACGCGATCTGTGCTCTTTCTGTTGAATCATTCTATAGAGAATTTTGCGCATGTCAATGTAAAAAAACAGACCAAAAATGCCGAGTGCAAAATTTCACTCGACATTTTTGCCCATTTTGTCGTTTTCTTGTCCTGTGCTTACGCGTGCCGGCAAGCGGAGATCAATGCGCGCATTGTACCGAACCGCCTCCGCGTCGCACGGCGCACGGGAATACGGCGGCGTTCACGCGGAGCGGATTCCCTTGCTTACTTCGTTCGGAAGGCTACAGCGCGACGGTGCGGGGCGCGCTGCCCATGCTCTGAAAAGTCGCCTTCGCGTGGTCTACGTACAGCAACGCGAAATCCGGGCTGGCGGGGTCCTTATAGATGCCCGCGACGCCGGGCGCTTCCCGGAAAGCCTGCTTTTTAGCTTCCAGATCATCCACGAACACCGCGTCGCCGCACAGCCGCAGCCATTCGTTTTTGGGGGAGAGCGCGCAGACCTCGAACTTCGGGTTTGCTTTCAACTGTCTGTATACGGGCTTCATACTTCCGGTACAAAAGTATAGTTTGCCTTTATACTTCATGACGAAGCCGAAGGGCCGCACGCGCGGCTGCCCGTCTTCCGTGGTCGCAAAATAGAAAATGTGGTTCTCGGTCAGGAACTGAAATACTTCCTCCATGTAGATAAACCTCCTCAACCTTTACGGCAAGACGTTGAAACGTCATGCCAGGCCGTTGTGCGGCCTGGCATGACACCGGATTCACGAGTCAGGTCATCGCGCTTCCTCGGCAGTTATTTCCAACCCTCGGGGCCGATGTCCTTGACGGCGTTGTAGCCGGCAAGCAGGTCGGGATAAAGGGTATTGGCCCACTTTTCGATATCCTGGGAACCCATGTCGGCGGCTTTGGCGATCATCTCGTCATATTTCGCGGACGCTTCCTCTTCGGTATCCGAGAAGATGATATCCAACGCGCTGTCCTTTTCGAGCTGCACCATGTCGTTATACTCCGTGTACATATCGCCGTCGGGGTCCATGGAGTGCATGATGATGCCCATAACCGGCTGCCACTTGGTAATGCTGCCGACCCAAGCCTTGCCCAGCGCGGTCTTCCCGCCCTTGGCTACGGTGTACATGTTGTTGGAGATGCCGTCGTGACCCAGCCATCCCCAGCGAAGCTGCAGCTTGGCGACGTAATCGGTATCCTTATTGATGTCGTAGTTGAAGTTCGCGACGGTCTTGTCCGCGTTCCAGTTCCAGTCGCGGCCCTCGATGCCCCACATCATCGTATACTGCGTGGGCTTGTCTACGGCAAACATGGCGTATTTAATAGCCGCTTCAGGGTTGGAGCAATTCTTGGTGATGAAATAGCCGCGCCAGCCGGCCCGATACTGGTAGTAAGCGATGTTGTCGGTATACAGGTCGGTCAGCTCCGTCCAGGTGTAGGGCGCGCCGGCCGCCGCGCTGTTGCTGTCCTGGCTGGTGGCGTTGCTGTCGCTCAGGGCGTAGCAGAACAGGTCGCCGGCGGTGCACCATTCGCCGCCCGTGGAGATATTGGACCAGGCGTAGGTTTCTTTGGAGATATACCCCTTGCGCGCCCATTCGTTCAGTTTCATGTAGGCGTCCTTGCGGCAGGCCTGGTCGATCCAGAGCCGCGCATACCCGTCGCCCTCGTCCACGAATCCGGCTTCCGCACAGCCGAAGAGCTCGCCCACGTAGTAATCCAGCGGCCAGTCGCCGCAGAAGGCGTACGGCAGGACGTCGGGATAATCCCGCTTGCAGATGTCGAACGCACCTTCCAGGTCCGCCAGGGTCTTGATGGAAGTGATGCCCAGCTCGCTGTATACCTTCTGGGCGATATCGTCACGGATACAGGCCGCGCGGCCTTCGGGGTTGACTTCGGGGTACTGCTTGTACTCATAGTCCGCCGACCAGCCGACCATGGTGGTGTACGTCTTGCCGTCGGAGGCCTGGTTGACGTAATCGTACGCGGGATGCAGCTTGGTGGTAAGGCCGTACTGGCCGATCAGGTCATCCCAGGAATAGCACAGGTCGGCGTTGGACATCAGGTTGAAGTTGTCCGTAACGACCACGTCGGGCAGGTCGCCGGACGCTACTTTCAGCGCCAGCTCGTTGTAGTCGGCGGCGATCGTCACATCAAACTTGACGCCGGTCTGCTGCGTAGCCCACTGCGGCATTTCCCCGGACCAGTCGCTGTACGGCCACCAGGGCGCGTCGACGAACATGGTCAGCGTCGTTACGTCTTTGCCGTCGGTCGTGCTTTCGGCTGCGGCAAAGCCGCATACGCCGAGGGTCATGGCAACCACGATCAGGATGGAAAGAATCCGTTTCATGTTTGATACCTCCTGTTTTTTATATTTACGGCACAAGTGCCGAAATATCAACGGAACGTTCGTCATGCCCTACTCCTTGACGGAGCCGATCATCATACCTTTGACGAAGTATTTCTGCAGGAAAGGGTACACGCACAGAATCGGCGCCACGGAGACGATGACCGCGGTAGACTGCGTGGCCATGGTGGTAAGCGTAACCGTGCCGCTCAGGTCCTGGCTGGACTGGTTGGTCTGCGTTCGGTTGATGATCGAGATCATCCAATAGGCCAGCGGGCGCAGGGTCCTGTCGGTAACGTAGTACACGGAATCCAGCCAGCTGTTCCACTGCCCCACCGCGGAGAACAGCGCCAACGTCGCCACGAAGGCCGACGAGAGGGGCAGCACGATCCTGGTAAAAACACAGCCTTCGCTGGCCCCGTCCAGCTCGGCGGCCTCGTACAGGGATTCCGGAATGGATTGGAAGAAGTTGATGCCCACCAGCACGAAGTAGAGGCTCAGCATCGTCGGGAAGATATACACCCAGAAGGTGTTCAGCAGTCCCATCAGGCGCAGGATCACGTAGAAGGGAATCAGGCCGCCCGACACGTACATGGAGAACACGAACAGGAAACGGTACGTGTTTCCGAACATCAGCTTGCGCCGGGACAGCGCGTAGCTGACCAGGCAGGTGAACAGCGAGGTAGCCAACGCGCCGATTACCGTTCTCGTAACGGAAACCTGTATGGCGCTGACCCAGGACGTTTGTTTGAAGAACGTGGCGTAGTTCTCCGTGGTAAACTTCCTCGGCCACCAGTAAATACCGCCGCGCATCATATCGTGTCCTTCGTTAAAGGAAGACACGAGGATGAACCAGAACGGATAGATGCATATGAAGCAGAAAATGATCAGCAACGTATATACGATGATGTCGATCAGCAGATCCTCGCGCGCTCTTTTCAAAATCCTTACCTCCAAATTAAAACAGTCCGCTTCCTGAAATCTTCTTGGCAGCCCAGTTGCTGGAGATAACCATCAGGATCGATATGACGCTCTGGCACAGGTCCACGGCGGTCGCGAAGGCAAACCTTCCTTTGCTCAGTCCCATGGTGAAGGAATAGGTCTGGATGATGGCCGACGTATCGCAGTTGGTCACGTTGCCGAACATATAGCTGATCTCAAAGTTGGAGCCGCCCATTCCGCCGCCCAGCATTGCGCCGATGTTGATCACGAGCACCGTCACCACCGCCGGCATGATGCCCGGCAGCGTCACGTGCCAGATGCGTCTTATGCGGCCGGCGCCGTCCACGGCGGCAGCCTCGTAAAGCGTCTGGTCCACGTTCGTGATCGACGCAAGGAAGATGATCGCGCTCCAGCCGGTCGTTTTCCACAGGGAGAGCATGATCGCCAGCCCGTAGAACATCTTGTCGGAGGATAAGAACGGAATCGGGCTGGAGATGATCCCCGTTTTCTGAAGAAGCTCGTTGATAATGCCGTTCTGTTCGCCCAGAATGTAGAGCGAAATGGTATACACCAGCACCCACGAAATGAAGTAAGGCAGGTAGCTGATGGTCTGCATGGTCCGCTTGGCAAAATTGCAGCGCACCTCGTTCAGCAACAGTGCAAAAATGATCGCCGCCGGAAAAGTCGCCAGCAGTTTCACCACGCTCAGAATCAGCGTGTTGCGCAGAAGCGTTTCGAAGTTATAGTAATTGAAGAACGTGATGAAGTGCTTAAAATGGTTGAACGGGCTGGAAAAGATGCCGGCGATGCCCGCTTTGATGGAATAGTCCTTAAAAGCGATCAGGATACCGAACAGTGGCGCCCACGAAAACAAGAAAAGCCATACGAGGCCAAGGAACACAAACAGCTGAAGCTGCCATTGCCTCCGGTACCGCAACCATCCGTTGTGAATCGGGACTGCTTTCATTCAAATCCTCCTTGAATGCACCGGTTTAATATGCGATTATGCACGGAATCATTGCAGGGGTACAATACAATAAAGGCATGTGCAATGCCATGGACTAATCACGAAAGTTTTCAGAGAGGCGGACAAATGATACTGAACCCGTAAAAATGTTGCGATATTTCAAACGATATTGTACAACCGCCCTCCGTTTTCAATCTTTCGGGCAAGACTAACGGAGGGACGCGCGGCGCGCTTACGGATGCGGTAGCCGAAGCGGTAATAAACCGACGGGCCGGTTTTATAACCGTGGTGCCCTGATCCGGCGCGACGGGAACGGGGACTTTTATGGCAGGGGATTCCTTCTTGTGCAAGATGATCCGGGAACGGCAAATAAACCTGATGCGCGGGGCGGGCGAAGCAGTTTTCGCCTCCCGACGCGATCAGGTAAGTCAGGTCAAACGGACGTGGGGTATGCCGATGATTCCTGTTTTCATTGTCCGGGATATGGACGGAAACGGCCGGGAAAACGAGGATAGGCCGGGAACATTCCAACCGGTTCGCAACGCCGCGCCAGCCCCGACACGCAAGCCGGTTAGGCACGGAGCTGGACAGGTTCGATAGGGTACGCGCCCCGTTATGCGTTTGTTCCTGTTGAAACGGCTACGCTCGGTTTTGCAAGGCGGATATGAAGAACGCGTTAACCTGATCAAAAAACGCATCGTCCTGCTCCATGATAAGCCATTTATCAGGGGTTCCGTCAGGATTGTTTTGACAGAGGCTCTGATATTCCAAGGCTCGATCGGTAAGCATGTAATCATAATGACCGTTATGATTGTCACGCTCCATCAGCATGAACGTGCATTGGGGATTGGTAATCGTGTCTTTCTTATTGTAGATTGGGCTTTTACCACCATAAAACACATCGGAGGTACCGCTGATGACGAGTACGGGTATCCTTGTGGAGTTAATCCCCGTTACGGCGGAGAAGCGTTCGGTATCCTTCCCGAAAGCAACGCGAAGATAAAGAGCTGCCATGGGCCCGAGCAACGCGCCCAACTTGCCGGAAAATCGCTTCACGGAATAAGCCCACTGTTCGGTGGGCTTGTCAAAGCCCGACGCGGCAACCACTGCCGTTATGCCATGGTTAAAACTCAGGACGGCTGTCGATACATAGGCGCCCAGGCTATGTCCATAAAGAAGGAGAGGTATTGCGCTGAAACGGTCAGCGTTTTCAAGGAAGGATAGCACAGCGTCTAAATCTCTGACCGCCTGTGTGTAATCGACCATACTTGCGCCTTCGCTGTTATAATAACCGGTATAGTCATAGCAAACCACCATCCACCCGTGATCCACAAAGTATTTCATGCTTTGCAGCTGGACCTCTGTGCTGCACCTGTGGCCTGAACTGATAATGATCAAACCATTCCTATTACCAGAGCCGTATAGAAACCCAGTCAACGTGTGCGAATCGGCGGGGATACGGAGAACTTCCCTTGGGTACCGGCAAGAAAAATCCTCATAACATAAGGGATCGCTTTGGCTACGGTTACCGTAATCCGCTCGCTTGAACTGATCCTGATGAGCTCGGTGAATAATGATGAGCGCGACAATGCAAAATCCCGCAACAGCCAGCAGCATAATGGGAAGGATCACGGCAATCATAGTATGACCTCCAGGCGTCTTTGGGCAAGACAACTTGTTTGGGTTTGCAGAGATACGGTCTTGGCCCTTCGCGCAGCCATATACCCTGAATCCAAAGTAGCGAAAGGATTATTGGAAAAGTATACGGCGCTTCGCGCCTCATTACAACCCATTCGTGTTAATGGTATCTCACGAGGGGAAGATAATTATCATATTAATGTAGATATATCTAATAACGTCAAAGCCCGGGTATTGATCTGTACTCTTTCAGGGTCTCAAAAACTCTCTGGCTTTCAGGTTTTACAAAAAACAAACCACCTGCGAGTAATCTACTCCACAGGTGGTTGTTTGGTGCGGGAAACAGGACTTGAACCTGCATGAAGTAAACCCTCACAAGAACCTGAATCTTGCGCGTCTGCCAATTCCGCCATTCCCGCAGAAGGTGGAATACGTGGTGGATGGGGATGGATTCGAACCATCGAAGTCTGAGACGGCAGATTTACAGTCTGCTCCCTTTGGCCACTCGGGAACCCATCCATGTAGGCGACAAACGTAAAAGGGAAATGGAGCCGGCGAAGGGACTTGAACCCGCAACCTGCTGATTACAAATCAGCTGCTCTGCCAATTGAGCTACACCGGCGGAGTCCCAACCAACCGGAAAATGGCGACCAAGAAGGGGCTCGAACCCTCGACCTCCAGCGTGACAGGCTGGCATTCTAACCAACTGAACTACCGGGCCACGAATTGGTGGGCCTTCAGGGACTTGAACCCCGGACCAACCGGTTATGAGCCGGCCGCTCTAACCAACTGAGCTAAAGGCCCATACCGGGTAAAGGGAAGTGGTGACTCCGAGGGGATTCGAACCCCTGTAGCCGCCGTGAAAGGGCGGTGTCTTAACCACTTGACCACGGAGCCACGCCACAGCCGCAGGAAGGAAGTGATTGGTCGGGGTGAAGGGATTCGAACCCCCGGCCCCATGCTCCCAAAGCACGTGCGCTACCAGACTGCGCTACACCCCGTCTGCTTCAAGCCCATACAGGCGACGAATGTTATATTACACAAACGCGGTTCTCTTGTCAAGAGTTTCAAACGTTTTTATTTCCCGCGCGACCCGGGCTTTCAAAACCGCGTCCGAACATCCTCCCGCAGCCGGGAAAAGCCGTTTCTCAACGGAAAACACTTCCCGCAACGCGGCTGCCGCCGCCCCGTTTCAACCCTTCGCGTCCGCTTCGGCTTCCTCCTTCTCCGCGGCCGCCGCGCGCGGGGCGTCCGGCTCCACGGGACGGATCAGCAGTTTCGGCGGCGCGAAGGCCGCGCGCAGGGTCGGGAACGCCACGGCCTCGTCCAGCCAAGCTTTTTTCAGGCTCTCGTCCCGCAGGATCACAGGCATGCGGTCGTGATAAGGGCGCATCTGCCCGTCCGCCTCGCGGGTCAGGATGGCGAAGCCGTCGTAGCCACCGCCCTCGAAGCCGCCCAGAAACTGCCCGTACACGCCCGCCAGGTACATCAGCTCGCCGCGCCGCGCCTCCTCCAGTAAGAAGGCGAACTTGTCCTTCGTCTTACGGCCGTCCGTGCGCCGCCATTCGAAAAACCAGCTGGCGGGCACCAGACAGCGGCGTTCGCGAACCGCGCGCTGGAACATGGGGGTCACGTCCGCCTTTTCGCTGCGGCTGTTGATCACCAGCCCGCCGCCGCCCACCCGGGGGAAGCCCCACTTCATCGGGCGCACGGTCACGCCCAGCCCTTCCTCGGCAAGGATGACGGGCGCGATCTGCGAGGGGTAGATCTCGCCGCCCTTCACCTGCCCGGCCATGGGCAGGCGACGCTTCTGCAATTCCGCGAGGATGGCGCGGGTTTTTACGTTTTCCTCTTCCGTGTCGATGTAGTACCGGCCGCACATAAGCATCCCTCCGGGATTCGCACAAACGGCGTCGCCGTTTGCGCGATCTTTCGCCTTTGGCCTGTTTTCCTCGTTCACGGTCAACCAAAGGCGTTGGGAAACCTTGCTTTACAAGGCTTGCGAAACCGCCGCGCATGTCGCCGGTTTCGGATTACAATCGGCGGGCCGGGGCCCTTCAAGACCTCTCGGGAGGGGCGGCGACGCCGGTTTGTGGAATCGGCTTCGGGTAACTGCTCCCCCTTTAGAAGAAGAGGTTCCGGATATCCTCTTCCGTCAGGCTGTCCAGCGCGGTTTCGCCCGCCAGCACCACGCGGTCGAAGATCGCGCGCTTGCGCTTGCTTAATTCCGTTACCTTCTCCTCGATCGTTCCCTGCGCGATCAGCTTGAGCACGTCCACGTCCCTCGTCTGGCCGATGCGGTGGGCGCGGTCGGTCGCCTGGTCCTCCACGGCGGGGTTCCACCACGGGTCGTAGTGGATCACCAGATCGGCGCCCGTCAGGTTCAGGCCCGTGCCGCCCGCCTTGAGGCTGATCAGGAATACCTGCCCGTCCCCGCCGTTGAAACGGTCGCACAGCGCCTGCCGAATCTCGGGTTTGGTGGAGCCGTCCAGGTAGAGGGTCCTGACGCCTTCGCGGGCCAGCCGTTTGCGGATGATCTGCAGCATTCCCACGAACTGGGAGAAGATCAGCATGCGCCGTTTTCCCGCCGCGGCCTGCTCCACAGTCTGCACCAGCAGTTCCAGCTTGCCGCTGGTGCCTTCGTAGTCCGGCAGGAACAGCTTCGGGTGGCAGCATACCTGCCGGAGCTTCAACAGCACGCTCAGCACCTGCATGCGCGCCCGCGGAAGCGAGCCGGAGGCCAACGCTTCCCCCACGTGCTCCCGAAGGGTCGCCAGCAGCTGGTTGTACACGGCTTCCTGCTCCGGGGTCATGGCCGCGTACAGGTACTGCTCCCGCTTGGCGGGCAGGTCGGCGAGCACTTCCTGTTTCAGGCGGCGCATCAGGAAGGGGCGGATACGCTCCTGCAGTTCCTCTGCGCGCTCGCTGCCGCCGTAGCGCCGCAGGAACGTGGACTGCGCGCCCAGATAGCCGGGCAGCACGAAGTCGAAGATGCTCCACAGCTCGCCGGTGTGGTTTTCCATAGGCGTGCCGGTCAGCGCCATACGCACCTGCGCGTTCAGTTCCTTGGCCGCCGCCGCGCCGACGGACTGCGCGTTCTTCACGAACTGCGCTTCGTCCAGAATCGCGAAACGCAGCGGGATATCCCGCAGGATCTCGATATCGCGCCGGAGAAGCGGGTAGCTGGTCAGAATCACATCCACGCCGGGTTCGTTTTTCAGTTCCTCGATCTGCCTGCGGCGTTCCTCGCGTACCCCGGTGATCAGCCGCACGGTCAGGCTGTCGTCGAAACGTTTAAGCTCCGCCAGCCAGTGGTACACCAGCGAAGTGGGGGTTACGATAACGCTCATCATCGGCCCGTTCTTCCGTTTGGCGGCGGAAAGCGCGGCGATGACCTGCACGGTCTTGCCCAGGCCCATCTCGTCGGCCAGTATGCCGCCCATGCGCGCCTCGTACAGCGACAGTATCCAACCAGCGCCGCGCTTCTGGTAGGGCGCGAGCTTACGCATCAGCCGCGAGGGAATAAAGCTCTCCGCCTCCGCCGCGCGCTCGTTCAGCGCCCGGGAGGCATGCTCCACGTCGGCGTCGGCCTCCACCTCCGCGCCCGCCATGCGCAGCATGCTGACCATGTACGCCGCCCGGTAGGCGCCGAAGCTCAGTTCCCGCGCGTCCTCCGCGGCCTGCGGATCGTCCAGCGCGGCGGCCTCCAGCAGCTCCTGCGCCACGGGCGCCAGCGCCGCCATATCCCGCACGTCCAGAAACTCGCCGGTTTTCAGCCGCACGTACTGCTGCCGCGCGCGGATCGCCTGCAGCACGGGCATCAGCTCGCCCACCGGTTCGTTGTCCTCCAGAAGGGTGAACACCAGCCGCCCGCCGCGCATCCGGAAGGCCGCCCTGCCCGCGAACCGGCGCGGACGGATTTTGCGGAAATCCTCGCTGACGAACACCTCCGCCAGCTTGCTCAGTTCCCCCACCCCCTGCGTGCAGAAGGCAAGGATATCCCGCGCGCGCTTCAGTACGATACGTCCTTCGCGCACCACGAAACCCGCGTCCGAAAAGAAATCCAACAGCTCGCTCTCGGCGCGCCCGTCCCGGAGCAGCAACCCGGCGGGAGCTTCCGCTTCTTCCGGTCCCGGGACCGTCGGGTGTTTTTCCGGCCCGGCCGGGGAAACGCCGAAAGGGTCCAGCGTCAGGTCGCCGTAGCGCAGTTCCACCCGCGCTTCCACGTTGCCGTTCGCCAGGTCCACGTATACCTTCGCTCTAAGCGGGTCATTCTTCAGCCGCCGACCCAGCGCAGCGGAGGGCACCACCGTGCCGACCGTCGAAAGCGCGGGCAGCAGCACGGATAACGTGTCTTCCGCCGCCCCGGCGTCGTAGCGGAAAATGCGCCCGTAGGCCGCCAGCAGGCGGCACACACGCGCCTGCGCGCCGTGCAGCCTCACCACGCGCCCGTCCCAGAACACGTAGCGCGCGTCCGGCGTAACGGGCCGCATATCCTCCGCCCCGTCTGCCCGAACGGAGATCGCGCCGCCTTCCAGCGCCACCGAAAAACATAGCGGAAGCTCCGCAGTGCGGATGTTCGTCTGCGGCAGGCGGGAACCGTCCGCGATCAGCAGAAACGGCCTGCTTTCCAGAAAGCTCAGCACGCTTAACAGGAACGCGCCGGACAGGATCGTGAACCGCCCTTCGGAGGGCAAACGAAGCGCGTTTTCCACGGCGCCCTCCGGCCCGTCCACCTCTCCCTCCGGAAGCGGGATATGGCTTTGCAGCATCGAAAGCAGGGCTTCGTCGTCTTTGGAAAAGCGCATTCCCGCGGGCCGGTAGGTGAACCGCGGGGAAAGCTCCAGCGGCAGGCCGCGCGTATAGCAGGTCAGCAGTTCCGCGATGCTGCGCACCGCGTACATCCGTTCCTGGCCGATTTGGAGCCCCAGCCCGGCGCGCCCGTCCTCGAACAGTCGCAGCGCCGCCGAAACGCGCACGCTCTCCCCGCCGGGCAGGGCGCGGCTCAGCGCCTGCAGCATTTCCGCGCCCAGCACCTGCTCCCGTTCCTTCGTCAGCAGTTTCAGCAGGCCGTCCGCATCGGCCTTGAGCGTTGCGGCGACGATATGCGCGCAGGGCTTCGCGCCGTCCGCGCCGCAGGTGCACGCGGCGTCCCCGCCGGTCAGCGTCACCGTCTGCGCTGGGTTCGTACCCACGCGCATCGTCAACGTACGGCTGTCCTGGCCCGTCAGCGTTATGCTTCCGCGCCGGAAAATTGCGTCGCCCTCCGTTTGGGGCGTTTCGGGACGATCCACGGTATTTTGCGACATGAGAACCTCCTGACTGCCATCTTGTTATTATTCTCCGTCCGGCGTCCGTCTTCCTGCCGGCCGGAAAGCCGCGGCGGAATCCGGCGCGCCCGTCCCCGTCGGAGGGGGCCGCGGAGCGCTTCCATCCATTGACAAGCCTTGTCCCCCGTGCTATGATGCAGCCACACACCATCCATCGGGAGGCGAACGAATGATGAAAAAACTTCGCAAGGAAATCGCCCGTGTTATGGACGAAACCACCGCGCGCGGCGAGACGCCCTGCGCGCTTGCCCTGCTTTGGCGCCACGACGAGGAGGCGTTCCTCTACGCCAGCGGCCACGCCGATCTGGGCCGCAACACGCCCATCTGCCGGGATACGATCTTCCGCCTCTTTTCCCTTACCAAGCCCATGACGGCGGTCGCCGCGATGACGCTGGTGGAACGCGGCATTCTGGACCTGCTGGCGCCGGTGTCGGATTATCTGGAAGGGTTCAAAGACCAGCGCGTAGCCCTGAACGATACGGATACGGTGCCGGTCAACCGCCCCGTGCAGGTGCGCGACCTCTTTTCCATGACCTCCGGGCTCTGCTATCCGGGCGAGACCTCCGCCGCCGAGCGCGCCGCCGCGGTGCTGTTCGACGAGATCGGGCGGGAGACGGCGGAAGGCAACCCGCCGGGAACCGTAGCCGTCGCCAACCGTATCGGCGCGTTGCCGCTGCTGTTCCAGCCGGGCGAAAAATGGCAGTACGGCACCTCCGCGGACGTTCTGGGTGCGGTGATCGAGGTCGCGTCCGGCATGTCGCTGGACGAGTACATGGCCAAGACGGTTTTCGTGCCCCTGGGCATGGAAGATACGGGTTTCGTCGTCCCCGAGGAGAAGCGGGAGCGCCTGGCCACCCTGTACGAACGCAAGGACGGCATCCTCGCCCCCTATCCGGATGGCCATCTGGGGATCGATCCCAACGCGGTCCGGCCGGCCAACGTTTCCGGCGGCGCCGGCGCGGTATCCACCATCGACGACGTGCTGAGTTTCGCGCGGATGCTGCTGGGCAAAGGCACGCTGGACGGCACGCGTATCCTCTCCCCGCGTTCGGTGGAATGGCTCTCCCAGAACCACCTGACCGACCGCCAGCGGGAAAGCGTATATTTCGACTCTATGTACGGCTACGGCTACGGCGGCCTGATGCGCGTACTGGAAGAACCCGCCAAGAGCTTCTCGCTGGGCGTCGCGGGCGAGTTCGGCTGGGACGGGTGGACGGGCCCGTATATGTCCGTGTGCCCGAAGGAAGACATAATCCTGCTGTTGATGATGCAGCGTACCGAATCCGGCACGACGGAACTGGCGCGTAAGATTCGCAACATCGTGTATTCGCGGCTTTAGGCCTGCCGCGCCCGCGCGCCGGGGATTGACAAATCTCTCCGGCGCGCGTATAGTAGGCCCAAGCCATGACCGCGGAGGGGTTCGCGGCGTTTCCTGCAGAGAGCGGGCGGTTGGTGCAAGCCCGCGGGAACGCGCCCGCCTTTCCACCGCGCGAGCTTCCGGCGAAGAACCGGCCGGGCGCGCCCGCTACAGCGCAAGCAAGTGAAACACGCCGGGGCGTCGCATTCGTCCGTCGGCATGTTTAAGCCGGGTGGCACCGCGGAGCAGCGCAACCTCCGTCCCTGCGATGGCGTAAGCCGTCGGCGGGGGCGTTTTTCATTCGGGGGAGAACCGGGAAGAACTAGGGAGGGAAAGAATATGCTGGATATTCGCAGGATCAGGCAGGATCCGCAGGAACTGCGGGATATGCTGGCCCGCCGCAACATGGACGCGGGCCTGGTGGACGGCTTCCTGGCGCAGGACGAACGCCGCCGCGCGCTGATGGCCGAGGTGGAAGCGAAGAAGTCGTTGCGCAACCAGACCAGCAAGCAGATCGGGCTGGCGAAGAAAAACGGCGCGACCGAGGCGGAGACCGCCGCCATCATGGAAGAAATGCGCAAACTGGGCGACGAGATCGCCGCCATCGACGACGACCTTGCCGAGCTGGACGCGGCCATCAACGATTTTCTGATGCGCACGCCCAACTATCCGCACGCGTCCGTGCCCGTGGGCAGGGACGATACCGCCAACGTAGAGCAGCGGCGCTGGGGTACGCCGCGCGCGTTCGCCTTCGCGCCCAAACCCCACTGGGACATCGGAACGGAGTTGAGAATACTGGATTTCGACGCCGCCGCCAAGATCAGCGGGGCGCGCTTCACGGTTTACCGCGGGCTGGGCGCGCGGCTGGAGCGGGCGATCATCAGCTATTATCTGGATACGCACATCGCCGCGGGCTACGAGGAGATTCTACCCCCGTACATGGTCACCCGCGCGACCATGACCGGCACCGGCCAGCTGCCCAAGTTCGAGGAGGACGCCTACAAGGTGGACCCCAACACCTTCCTCATTCCCACCGCCGAAGTGCCCGTTACCAACCTGTACAGGGATACGATTCTGGAGGGCGACGCCCTGCCCATCCGCCACTGCGCGTTTTCGGCGTGTTTTCGCTCCGAAGCGGGCAGCGCGGGGCGGGATACCCGCGGGCTGATCCGCCAGCACCAGTTCAACAAGGTGGAAATGGTGAAAATCACCAAACCGGAGCAGAGCTACGACGAGCTGGAAAGCATGACCGCCGAAGCCGAGAAGGTGCTGCAGGGGCTCGGGCTTCCCTACCGCGTGGTATGCCTTTCCACGGGGGACATGGGCTTTTCCGCCGCCAAGACCTACGACCTGGAAGTGTGGATGCCCAGCTACGGCCGGTATGTGGAGATTTCAAGCTGTTCCAACTGCGAGGATTTTCAGGCGCGCCGCGCGGGTATCCGCTACCGCGAGGCCGCGGGCGAGAAGCCGCAGTTCTGCCACACCCTGAACGGCAGCGGCGTGGCCGTGGGCCGCACGGTGGCGGCAGTGCTGGAAAACTACCAGAACGAGGACGGCAGCGTGACCGTGCCGGAGGCGCTCCGCCCCTTCATGCGCACGGATACGATCCGCTAGCCCATAACCCTTTCAGCGCAAAGCGCCCGTTCCGCAGGCTGTGCGGAACGGGCGCTTTTTCGGGCCGCAGCGCTCAGGTGGCCTGCGCGGCGGTCGTGGGCCGGAAGGTGACCAACACTTCCTTCAGGTGGTTGAGCAGCGGCTCGTCCAGTGCGGCGCCCGCGTCGTCGTAATAACAGCAGAAGCTTACGCTGGCTCCGTTGGCGATGGTTTCGGCGAAGTAATAAGGGCCGTCGCTGTCCTCCATGGAGAAGATATAGAACGGGATACCGCTTTCCGGCATCACGGTGTCCACCAGCGTGGCGCCCTTGTCGGCGAAGGTGTCCGCCACTTCCGCAAGGTAGGCCTGCTTCTCCTCCTCCGTGGCGTCGTACAGGCTGAACCCTGCGTAGTCATCCACCGTGTTGATGGAGGCGTCAATCAAGTAATCGTCCCCCGAAAGCATGAACAGCCAGACGTCTTCCTCCGTGTTCTCGTCCGCGTAGGAGGTATCGTCCAGTGTCAGCGCGTCAGGATAGTCGACGGTATAATACCCGCCCGCCGAGTAGGTTGCGGCGAAGGCGGCGGCGGGCAGCGTGAACGCCAGGCAAAGCGCCAGCAACAGGGCAGCCGGTTTTTTCATGGGTATTCGCTCCTTTCGTGCGGTACGGTCGTCCACAGGGCAATACGGTGGTCGGTCGGGTATGAAGAAGACTGAGGGTTAAGGTTCTTCCTGCGCGGCCTGCGTCCCGGTTTCGGGGGGCGCGGGCTCGCCGTTTCCGGTAGCCTCCGGGCCGCGCATACGGCGGCGGTGGGTGCGGATGTTGCCGGCGATGCTCATCGCGGCGCCTACGAGCAGGAACAGATAGTAGGTGAAGAAGCGCCATACCAACAGCGCCAGGCCGATGGTACCCTGGGCGAACATACCCCGGAAGAAGACCAGAAAGCCGCCTTCCTGCGCGCCGCTGGCGCCCGGCAGCGGCGTGTAGCTGGCGCTGATAAACAGCATGAAGGATACCGCAAGCAAGCGGTACCAGGGCGTGCCGCTCATGCCGAAGGCGTGGTATACGCTCAGCGGTACGGACATCAGGCCCAGAATGCTCAGGCCCGACAGCAGCATCATGCCCACGATCTGGCCGGGGTGGTTAGCCAGCCGCAGGATGCTGGCGTGGTACACGTCCAGCCCGGCGCTCACACGCACGATCTTGTCCTCCGGGTGCTTGAGCAGGTGCATTTTCGCGCCCAGACGGATGAGGAACGTAATGATCGCCTGCACCATGGGCCTGTGCAGCGCCACCAGCAGGATCAGCGGAATGGCGGCGAAATTGAGGGCGAATCCGATGTATAAAGCCCACCGCACGCCGCCCAGCTGCTCGTTGACGAAATTCGCGTTGGTCGCCCACAGTAGGCCGGCAATCAGCACCAGCATCAGCTGTTGGGTAAAAAACTTGGTGGAGATCGCCGAGGTGCCGATGGGTACGGGCACGCCGCGTTTGCTTAAGTAGTATACCTGCATGGGCTGCCCGCCGCTGGCGCCCGGGGTGATGTTGGAGTAGTAGAAGCCGATAAGCGTTACGAAGCAGGCGCCGCCCAGCGTAACAGGGTTCTTCTGCCTGAACAGGAAATAGTAGAGGCTGAGCATGTCGAAGGCCGCATAGGCAAACCACCCGAGGAACGCGAAAAACATCCATTTCAGATCCAGCGTGAACAGCGCGCTCCACGCGTCGGTCAGCTCGTTGTTGCTGAAGGCGAAAACGACGATGATCCCCAGCGTGACCACGATGAACAGGATGCTGAGCAGATTCCGTTTCATGCGCGGCCTCCTCCGGCCTTACGGTCGATCAGCGCCCGGTAGCGTTCCAGCACCTGAACCATCAGCCTGTCCCACGGAATGGGGATGCTTTCCCTCGCGTTCCCGCCGACTTCTTCGGCGGTGGGCAGCGCGTCCAGTATCCCCTGTGCGATGGCCTCGACCGTGTTTTGGCAAAGATATCCGTTCTCGCCGTGGGTAACGCCCTCCGCCGCGCAGCTTCCTTCCACCAGCAGCGCGGGCGTGCCCATGGCCGCGGCTTCCCGCACCACCATGGGTGCGTTATCGTAAACAGAGGGGAACACCATCAGGTCGGCGCGCTCGTACAACGCCATCAGCGTCGGACGGTCGCCCAGAAACCCCGTAAACAGCACGTTCTCGTCCAGTTCCAGCTCGTGCGCCAGCGTGTGCAGAAAACGCTCGTCCGGCCCCGTTCCGACCATGACCAGCTGAAAGTCGAACCCCTGTGCCCGGATGCGCGCGCAGGCGCGCAGGATGCTTTCGGTGTTCTTCTTCCGGTTCTGCTGGCCCGCGAAGATCAGCGTAGGCACGCCGTCCCGCAGGGGGAAGCGTTCCGCGGCAACCCGCTGCTCCGCCTCGGTAAGCGTCTGCGGGTTGGTGCCGTTAGGCATCACGACCACCTTGCCGCGGTAGCCGTACCCGTTCAGCACGTCCGCCGTGCGCCGGTTCACCGCCCATACCTCGTCGCAGGTATCGTAAAAGTCCACCGCGTATTTCACGCCGACGGCCGCGAGGGTTTTGGAGCCGGTGGCTTTATAGAAATCGTCGTAGTACTTGCTGTGGAAGGTGGCTACCAGCGGCGCGCCGTCCCGCCTTGCGATACGCCTGGCCTCCCGCCCGCCCAGAAACGGACTGTGCGCGTGCAACAGGTCGAACTTTCTGTGGTTCACGGCGTTTCGGAAATCTTTGGAGAGCCGGGGAATCCCCACTCGGTAAAACTCGCCGGGAATGTGGATACCCTTGTAGAGCAGGGTTTCGCAATCTATCGGTCCGGGATAGAGCGGGTTGCTCGGGGCAATGTAGAGGGTCTCGTGCCCGAGCGCCGAAAGGCTCTGGCAGTAGCTCAGCATCACGCGGCCCACTCCGTCCAGCATCGGCGGGTAGGTCTCGCAGAACTGACCGATCAGCATCGCTCAAGGGCCTCCGTTCCGGCGCGTTTCCAGCCGCGCCGCGCATATCCGTCCAGCGTCCGTATGGGATCAGTATAACACAGCCGGCGCGGATTGGAAACCGTCGTTTTTCACGGACGGCCCGCGCGGACGCGCGGCCGGTATTGACGTTTGCCGTCCCCGCGCCGTACAATGCGGATGAAAGGATACCGGAAGGGAGGGGGACGACCCGTGCGGTTTTTACACCTGGCCGATCTGCACCTGGGTAAAAAGCTCAACGAGGCTTCGCTTCTGGATGACCAGCGTTATATCCTGCTCCAAATTCTTTCCGTGCTGGACCGGGAAAAGCCCGACGCCGTGCTGATCGCGGGCGACGTGTACGACAAGCCCGTGCCTTCCGCCGAAGCGGTGGCTCTGCTGGACGAGTTTTTCACCCGTCTGGCCGCGCGCGGCCTGCCGGTGATCGTCATCAGCGGCAACCACGATTCCGCCGAGCGCCTCGCCTTCGGCGCGCGGTTGCTGACGGCCAGCAACCTCCACCTTTCCCCCGTTTTCGACCGCGGGCACGCGGCGATAGAGCCCGTGCGCCTTTCGGACGCTTACGGCGGCGTGGACGTATGGCCCCTGCCGTTTGTGAAGCCCGCGCACGTGCGCGCCGCCCTGCCGGACGCGCAGGCCGCGGACTATACGGAAGCCCTGCGCGCCGTGATCGCTTCCCTGCCGCTGGACGCCTCGCGGCGCAACGTGCTGCTCTGCCACCAGTTCGTCACCGGCGCCGCACGCAGCGAATCGGAGGAACTCTCCGTGGGCGGGCTGGACAACGTGGACGCGGCGGTATTCGACGTCTTCGATTACGTGGCGCTGGGCCACCTGCACCGCGCGCAAAACGTCGGGCGGGAAACGGCGCGCTATTGCGGTTCTCCGCTCCCCTACTCTTTTTCGGAAGCGAAGGACGTAAAAAGCGTCACGCTGGTCGAGCTCGGCCCGAAGGGGGACGTGCAGATTCGCGCCGTTCCGCTCACGCCCAAACGCGCGCTGCGGGAACTGCGCGGAACCTACGCGGAACTGACTCTCCGCGAGAATTACGTTCATACCGCCACGGACGATTACCTGCACGTCACCCTGACCGATGAGGAGGACGTGCCGGACGCGTTAAGCAAGTTGCAGGTGATCTACCCCAACCTGCTCAGGTTGGATTACGACAACGCCCGAACCCGCAGGAACCAGCGGCTGGACGCGGCGGATGCGCCCGAGCGCCGCACGCCGCCGGAATTGCTGGCCGCCTTCTACGAGTTGCAGAACAACCGCCCCATGGGCGAGGAACAGCGCCGTTACGCGCTGAGCGAGATGGAAAAGATCTGGGAGGGACGCTTATGAGGCCCCTCCGCCTGACCATGAACGCCTTCGGCCCCTTCGCGGGGCGTACGGAGCTGGATTTTTCCCTGTTGGGGACCCACGGGCTGTATCTGGTCACCGGCGTCACCGGCGCGGGCAAGACCACGCTGTTCGACGCGATCGCCTTCGCGCTTTTCGGCGAGCCCAGCGGGCGCGACCGGAAGCCCGGCATGCTGGCCAGCAAATATGCCGCGCCGGACGCGCTTCCCGCCGTGGAGATGACGTTTCTCCACCGCGGGCAGACCTACGAAGTGGCCCGCACGCTGCCCCGTGAGCGGGAGAAGCGGCGCGGCAGCGGCACCGTAACCGACCCCGCCACCGCGAGCCTGGCTTTCCCGGACGGACGCGCGCCGGTCACCGGCTGCGGCGAGGTGACGAAGGCCGTTACCGACCTGCTGGGCGTGGACAAAGAGCAGTTCTGCCAGATCGCCATGATCGCGCAGGGCGCTTTCCAGCAGTTGCTGCTGGCCGATACGGAAACGCGCGGGAAGATTTTCCGCGAAATCTTCCGGACCACCCCTTATCTGGCGTTTCAGAATCAGGTGAAGGCCGACGCGTTGAAAACGGAAAGCGACTGCCGGTTGCTGGAGCACGATATGGCGCAGCGTCTTGCGGCGGTGCGCGCAGACGACGCCGACCCGCTTTCCGCTGATCTGGATTCTTTACGGCGCGCAATGCCTTCCGCCGCCGACGCGCGCGCGTTGATCGAAAAGCTCGTCGCGGGCGACGGGGAACGGATCGCCGTGCTGGAAGCGGAAATCGGGGAAGAGGATAAGCACATCAGCGCCGCGGACGGCGCGCTGGGCCGGGCCGAACAGCAGGCGCGCCTCCGGGACGAGGCCGCGCAGGCCGCCCGGTGGCTGGCCGAGAACGAACCGGAGCTCTCGCGGCTGGAAGCCGCGCTCGACGCCCAAAAGGCGCGAAACGGGGAACGCGAACGGCTGGACGCGGAACTTCTGGCCTGCCGCGCGGAACTCGGGAAATTCGACGCGCTGGCCGGGTTGGCCGGGCGCGTATCGGCGGCGCGGCAGGCGGAGACGGACGCGCAGGCCGCGACGAAGGCGGCCCGGGAAGGTTTCGAGGATTTACAGAACCGGCTCTCGCGGGCCAGGGCCGAATTGGAAACGCTCGGCGGCGCGGAAGCGGAGGCGGAACGGCTGCTGGCCGCGGAAAAGCGGCAGGCCGACCGCGTGAAGGCGCTGGACGCCTTAAAAACCGATTATGCCGCGCTGCTGGAAACGCGCCGGCGGGTGGATACCGCGCGGGCGGCCTACCGCGCCACGGCGGAAAGGGCCGCGGCCGCGAACGAACAATACGATACGCAACGCCGCCGTTTTCTGGACGAGCAGGCGGGCATCCTCGCCCAGACTCTGAAGGACGGCGCTCCTTGCCCCGTGTGCGGCTCCCCGTCGCATCCCGCGCCCGCCGCGCCCTCCGCGCAGGCGCCCGCGCGGGAACAGGTGGAGGCGCTTCGGGAACAGGCGGAGTCCCTTACCCGGCAGGCCGTCGCGCAGAGCGAACAGGCCGCCGCGCTTTCCGGCGCGGCGGATAAGGCGGGCTCGGACGTGGAAGAGGAAGCCGGCCGCCTGCTGGGGAACGTTCCGTCGTGGCCGGAGGCATTGGAAACGACGCTTGCGGAGGCGCGCGCGGAGGAAACGGCGCTGGCGAAACGGCGCGACGGGGCGCAGGCGCGGGCCGCGAGGGCGGAAGCCGTGCGCGCGGGCATTCCGAAGGCCGAACAGATGCTGGCCGGGCAGGAGAAGGCGCGTCGGGAAGCCGAGCAGGCCGCCGCAAGCGCGCACGCCGACGCGGAGGCGCTTTCCGCGCGGCTGAAAGACGAAAAGGCGGCGCTTCCCCACGAAAGCCGCGCGCAGGCGGAAGCGGCGCTGGGCTCGCTGGAGGCCGCGCGCCGGGAAAGCGCGCAGGCGCTGGAAGCCGCGCAGAAGGCCTTCTCCGACGCGCGGGACGGCGTTCAACGCAGCCGGGCACGGCTGGAAGCCCTGCAAAAACAGTTGGAAGGGACAACCGCGCAGGATACGGACGCCCTGCGGGCGGAGAAGGCGGCGCGGCTGGCCGCGCGCGCCGCGTTATTGGGCCGCCGCCAGGAACTGCTGGAACGTCGCAACGGAAACGCCGCCGCGCTCACGGCTTTAGGCCAACTGGCCGCCGAAGCGGAAACGCTGCAGCAAAAACGGGCGTGGCTCTCCGCCCTGTCCCAAACGGTCAACGGGGGGCTAAGCGGCAAGGAGAAGATCCCGCTGGAAACCTACGTGCAGACCACCTATCTGGACCGCGTGCTCGCACGCGCCAACACCCGCCTCATGCGCATGAGCGGCGGCCAGTACGAGCTCGCGCGCCGCACGGCGGCGGACGACCTCCGCCTGAAAAGCGGGCTGGAACTCAACGTGACCGACCACTATAACGGCAGCGAGCGGGACGTGAAAACCCTTTCAGGCGGCGAGCAGTTCAAAGCCTCACTGGCGCTGGCGCTGGGCATGAGCGACGAGGTGCAGGCCTCGGCGGGCGGCGTGCGGCTGGATACGCTGTTTATCGACGAGGGCTTCGGAACGCTGGACGAGGAATCCCTCGCGTCGGCCGTGGACGTACTGGCGACGCTCGGCGAAGGTAACCGGCTGGTGGGCGTCATTTCCCACGTGCAGCAGCTGAAAGACCGCATCGACCGCCAGATCGTGGTCACCCGGGCGCGCGCGGGCGGCAGCCGCGTGGAAATCAGGGTTTAACGGGTTCCCCCAATGCGAACGAGACTGTCGCGCCCGCCGCGGCGCGGCGATCTTCCGAAAAGGAGCGTTTAACCGATGCCGAACCTGCTGAACTACGTGAAGGAATACGGCGACCAGACGTTTGAACAAAGGCCGTTCGGCCCGCCGGACAGCCTTGCGCTGACCCAGATCGTCTACATGCCCATGGAAGGGCTGTTTCCGCGCGCCGGGGGCGCGACCGTCGCGGAACTCGGGGCGTTTATCCCCAGCCTGTACCCGGACGCCTTCCCGGACCTGTATCAGCGCAAGCGGTACGAGTTTACGCTGGCCTGCGCCGCGTCCCCGCGTTTCCGCAACCTGCCGATTCTGGATTATGAAAACCGCATCGACCCCGCGCGGGAAATGCAATTCTGCGCCTGTACCTTCGTCCTGCCGGACGGCGGGCGTTACGTGGCCTATCGGGGCACCGACCTGACCGTGGCGGGCTGGAAAGAGGATTTGAACATGTCCTTTATGGCCGTGCCGGCCCAAAAGAAGGCCGTGCGCTACGCGGAACGCGCAGCGAAAGCTTTCCCCGGCCCGCTGCTGCTGGGCGGGCACAGCAAGGGCGGCCACCTGTCCCTGTATGCCGCGGCCCACGCGGCCCCGGAAACGCAGGCGCGCATCCGCGTCGCCTACAGCTTCGACGGCCCGGGCGTGAACGAGGACACCCTTCGCGGCGAGGGATACGCGCGCGTGAAAGACCGCGTGGAAAGCTACATCCCCCAAAGTTCGGTAGTCGGCATGTTGCTGTGTTACCACCCGGTGTACCGGGTAGTCAGGAGTTCGGCCATCGGGTTGCTGCAGCACGACGCGCTGAGCTGGCAGCTGCGGGACGGCGATTTCGAACTGATGCAGGGTCTGGACCTGGGCACGCGCATGACCGACGAGGCCCTGCGCCAGTGGATCGACGGTCTGAGCCTGGAACAGCGCAAGACGCTCACGGACGCGGTGTTCCGCATCATCTCCTCACTGGATTCGGACACCCTTTCCCCGCTGGTCACGGACCTGGCTTCCAGCTCGCTGAAAATGCTGGGCGCCGTGCGCAGGCTGGACCCTGAAACACGCGCCGAAGTGCGCCGGATGCTGCGCGATCTATACGAGCTCGGCGCGGGCGAAGCCATGCGGATGCTGCTGTACGCCGTTACCCGCCGCGCGGCGGACGCCTCCGCCCCCCTGGAACACGAGGGGAGCCGGCACGAGGGATTGCTGGAACGGTGGATCGGGAAAAAGGCGGGCGAATAAAAGGACGGCCTTCGGCCGTCCTTTTATTCGCCTTTGTTTATTCTCCGTCCGCCGCGTCCCCCGGCGCCTCCGGCGGGTGTTCATTCAGCCAGGCAAGCCCGAAATCCACCAGCGGCTTCACGCGCACCACCTTACAGTCCGCCGCGCCGAGCTTTCCCGTGACCATCTCGCCGCCGCCGCGCTCGTATGCTTCGCCGATCTGCGGGAAGCGGTCGCTGTCCATTTCGATTTCCCGCCAGGCCTCCCAGCGGCGTCCGCCGCGCGTCTTCACCGCCGCGCCCGCGTCCGTCAGCGGCGTTCGCGGGCAAAGCGCCTCCGCCATGTGCAGCGCGGTGCAGTTATCGTACCCCACGCCCAGCAGCAGGATCTTCGCGTTGCGGCGGTACAGCCGTCCCACCGGCGAACCCGCGCCGAAGCAGGGCTTTCCGTACGTATGGCCCCGCAGCAGCCACCGTGCGAACGGGCCGCGCGCGCACCAGCTTACGTGCGGATGCGCCGAACGCCGGGTGCCCGGCCACGTGCGGAAGCATTCCGCGATGCGGCCCATACAGCGCGAAGGCGTCACACGGCGGTCGTAGGCGGGCATGGTATCCCGGATAACCGGGAACCAATCCTTCGGCACGGGCGGGTTGCCCCAGTCCGAGGGTTCGCTGTTATCGCCGCTGTGCGCGGGCATCACCAGCGTTCCCGAGGGGCCGACGGCGGCGATCAGCGCGCCCACCACGGCGGCCTCCCGGCCGCACACCCAGCCGATTTTGCTCATTGCCGAGTGAACGATCACCGTATCCCCGCGCCGGATACCCAGCGCCCGCAGGCCGGAAAGCAGCTCCGCGCCGGTGACCGGCTTAGGAACGGCCGCGATTGTATCCTTTTCAGCCACGGCAGTCCAGCTCCTTCATGAAATTTTCGAAATTCCGGTGCGCGATGTTCTCGCGCTCCGTCTCCGTAAGCGGCAGCGCATCGAAGCGCGTCCGTTCCTCCACGGGGTCCCACATGGGGAAATCCGTGCCGAACAGCACGTGCCCGGCGTCGTATCGCCGGATGATCGCCGCGGCCTCCTCCGGCTTGAGCGCGTACAGGCTGGAGGAGGTATCCACCCACGCGTTGGGCAGGTCGGCCAGCTGTTTCCAAGCCTCGCTCCAGATCGACCAGCCGCCCAGATGCGCGCAGATCACGGTCAGCTCCGGCACCGCTTTAAGCACGCGTGCCATTCTGCCGGGTTCACTGTAGGGATAACGCGAATCCCCCGTATGCACCAGCGCGGGCATCCCCATGTCCGCAAGCGCGCGGAACATGGCGACCGAGGCGTCGCTGTCCAGCAGAAAGCGCTGGAAATCCGGGTGCAGCTTCACGCCGCGCAGCCCCGCCGCTTTGATGCGTTTCAATTCTGCGCGCACGTCGGCCATGCCGGGGTGCAGGGTGCCGAAGCCCACCAGCCGGTCGGGGTGTTTCGCCGCCGTCTGGATGAGGTAATCGTTAATACGGGGCACGCGGTCGGGCGTAACGCCCACGCTGTGCACCAGATGTTTCACGATTCCGGCCTTCCGGCCCCGTTCCAGCAGGGTGGAAAGCCGTCCGTCGGCCTCGATGGGCATTTCGTAGAATTCCCCGATGGATTTCGCCGCTTTCCCGGCGATAGGATCGGGATAGATATGGGCATGCGAGTCGATAAAGTCCAAAACGCAGCGCTCCTTATCGATGTTCAACGCCGCCGTAGCGCGGCCATCCCTATACTGCACCCCGAATTCTCCGTTGTCAAGCCGGGAAGGGTGAAACCGGCGTACTTTTTCCCGCGTTTCCATGGAACAAACCGCAGGCCGCACTCGTCTATTTCTTAGAAACGATCCTTGGGAAAGGGGGCGCTCAGGTGGACGATCGGCCAACCCGTTCGGCATGCCGCGGGGACGCGGATGCGTTTACCGCGCTTTGCGCCCCCTACGAAGGCATGGTGTACCGTCACTGCCTGCAAATGCTCGGCAACCCGGCCGACGCGCAGGACGCGGCACAGGAAACCATGCTGCGCGCGTTCCGTTCCATGCACGCCTTCCGTTTCCGCAGCAACGAAGCCACGTGGCTGTACCGGATCGCGCACAACGTATGCCTGGATTTCTTACGCCGTCCCGTCAACAGGGCGCGCGCCCAATCGCTGGAGGCGCTGCGGGAAACGGGGTTCGATCCGCCGGACGGCGCCCCCACCCCCGAAGGCGCTTACCTGCAAGGCAGCGAGCGGGCAGCGCTCCGGAACGCGATCGCCCGCCTTCCGGACGACGCGCAGGCCATGCTGTCCCTGCGCTACGGCGACGGCATGAGCTACGAGGAGCTGGCGCTGGCGCTGGGCCTTAACCAGGGCACCGTGAAAAGCCGGCTGAACCGCGTCCGGGAAAAGCTGAAAACCTTCCTGCCCGATCTAAACGTCTGATTGGAACCTGCCGGACCGTCGCTCGTCTAACCATACGAAAGGAGGTCAGCCCATGGAAAAGCGACCCGAACGCGACGCGCTGGACCGCGCGCTGACCGACCTGTACCGCACGGACATTCCGGAGGGCTACCGCGCCTCCTGGCGCGCGGCCGTACAACGAGAGGAGCGACAAACCATGAAACCCACCCCGAAGCGGAGAACCTTCTGGCGCGTGGCGCTGCCCGTGGCGGCGGCACTGGTGCTGGTCGTCGGCGCGGTGAGCGTCGGCAACTTCATGCCCACAGTCACCGGGGTCGCCAATAACAAGATTCCCGCGCCGAGCGTGAACCGGCAGTACGCCGTCAGTTCCGCCCCCGAAGCGGAGATCGCCTACGACGCGGCGCCCCCATCCGGCGCGGCCTACGGCGGCGCGAATTCGCTGGCTGCCTCCGGCACGGCCGACTGGGCCGCGGGCACGGACGATGCGCAGGAACCCACGTCCGCAAAGATCGTGCGCACCGCCGACCTGACCATCGCCTCCACCGCCTTCGACGACGACATCCAGGCCCTGAACGACCTTACCCTGCGGTTGGGCGGCTATGTGGCCGGCGTCAGCGTCAACGGCGAAGCTTCCGAACGTAAGGACCGCGTGGCCTACTACAACCTGCGGATCCCCAGCGACCAGCTGGACGCCTTCCTCAACGGCCTGGAGGGCATCGGCCGCATCACCGCGCGCAACGAAACCGCCACCGACATGACCACCCAGTACAGCGACACGCAGATGCGGCTGACCACCCAGCGGCAGAAGATGACGCGCCTGCAGGAGCTGCTCGCCAAGGCCGAGGACGTAAGCGACCTGCTGGAAATCGAGAGCTCGATCGCCGACACGCAGTACGCCATCGATCAGCTGGAAAGCTCCCTACGCACCATCGACCGCAACGTGGACAGGAGCGCCGTAAGCGTCACGGTGCTGGAGCAGAGCGCGGAGGACACCGCGCAGGCCGCGGAGCTTACCCTGTGGCAGCGCATCGCAAGCGGTTTCCAGGCCTCGCTAAACGGACTGGCCCGGTTCTCGCAGAACCTGCTGGTGTTCATCGTAATGATGCTGCCCGTGCTGGTGCCGCTGGCCGCCGTAATCGTGATCATATGGCTGATCGTGCGGGCGCACCGCCGGAGGAAGGCCGAAAAAGCGCGGGCATTCGAAACGGACGCGGCGCAGGCCGCCCCTTCCACGGAAACCAAAGAACCCGGGAACGACTGAAACGGAGGATAAAAACATGAAAAGAATACTGGTGCTGTTTCTGACTCTCGCGCTTTGTCTGGGCGCGGCCCCGGCGCTGGCCGAGGATGCGCATACCGTGACTGCCCAAGGCACGGCCACCGTGACCGTGAAGCCCGACATGGCGACCTTTACCGTAGGCGTCAGCACGCAGGACAAGTCGGTTTCGACCGCGCAGAGCGCCAACACCAAGGCCATGCAGCAAGTGTTGAAAAGCCTGAAAACCGCGGGCGTGGCGGAGGAAGACCTGCAAACCGACAGCTATATCGTAAACCCCGTGTACGATTATCAGGGCGACAACTACGAGCAGGTGCTCAAAGGCTATTCCGTCACCAATACCGTACAGGTGACCGTGCACTCGCTGGATCAGTTGCCTGCGTTGCTGGACGCGGCCGTGGTTGCGGGCGCCAACGAGACCTACGGCGTGAACTTCCAGAGCAGCCAATACGACGCGGCTTACGAACAGGCGCTGCAGGCTGCCGTGCTGGACGCTCAGCGCAAGGCGGGCCTGATGGCCAAAGCGCTTGGCAAGGAAACCGGCGACGTGCTGTATCTGTCCGAAAACGACAGTACGTACGCCTACGCCGCAAGCGGTAAGACCTTCGATTATGCCGCCAGTTCCGCAATGCCCATTGAAAACGGAACGCTGTCCGTCACTGCCGGCGTGACTGTGGAAATGGAAATGAAGTAACGCGCGGCGCGCGCGAAACGGGCCCCGAGACCGGAAGGTTTCGGGGCCCGTTTCGCTGCCTCCGTTTCCCGCGCGGAAAATGGCTGCCGTCGCGTAAGGCCGGGCCGTTTCCGCCGCCGCACGCCAAGCCGCGCCCCGCAGCGGATTTTTCCGGAAAAAGGATTGGGAATCTCCTTTCACAAAGCGTATAATGGCGGTATGGGAACCACGGACGTAGCTTTGTGAAGATCGTACCGTCAGAAAGGAAGACAGCGTATGATTTATACCGCCGCCGACCAGTTGATCGGCAACACGCCGCTGATGGAGCTTACGCATATCGAACGTCATTTCGGCCTCGAAGCGCGGCTGCTCGCCAAGCTGGAGTTTTTTAACCCTACCGGTTCCGTGAAGGACCGCATCGCCAAGGCCATGTTGGACGACGCGGAGGCGCGCGGCCTGCTTAGGCCAGGCTCCACGGTCATCGAGCCGACCTCCGGCAACACGGGCATCGGCCTTGCGTCGGTCGCCGCCGCGCGCGGATACCGCGCGATCATCGTGATGCCGGAAACCATGTCCGTGGAACGCCGGAAGCTGATGAAGGCCTACGGCGCGGAACTGGTGCTCACCGAGGGCGCCAAGGGCATGAAAGGCTCGGTGGATAAAGCGAACGCGCTGGCAAAAGAAATACCGGGCAGCTTCGTGCCCGGCCAGTTCGTCAACCCCGCCAACCCGGAGGCGCACCGGCGGACGACCGGCCCGGAAATCGAGCGGGATACGGAAGGCCGGGTGGACGCTTTCGTGGCGGGCGTGGGTACCGGCGGAACGCTGACTGGCACCGGGGAATACCTGCGCAAACTGCACCCGGCCCTCCGCGTGGTCGCGGTGGAGCCCGCCTCCTCTCCCCTGCTTTCCCAGGGCAAGGCGGGTCCGCACAAAATCCAAGGCATCGGCGCGAACTTCGTGCCGGAGGTGCTCGATCCGGACGTGTACAACGAGGTCATCGCCGTAACGGATGACAACGCCTTCGAGACCGCGCGCCTGATGGGTCGTCTGGAAGGCTTGCTGGTGGGCATTTCCGCAGGCGCGGCGCTGTGGGCCGCCGTGGAAGTGGCCAGACGGCCGCAGTACGCGGGCAAGACCGTCGTCACCGTGCTGCCGGATACCGGCGACCGATACCTTTCCACGCCCCTGTTCGAGGAATAGCGGCAAAATGTTGCCGCGCTTCGCGCGGGCAGAAACAGGCCGCTGTTTCTGCGTTTCACGGGGCCTCTTCCAGGTTGGAAGGGGCTCCTTCTTTACTTCCTTGGGGTGTGCGCCTGCGGGGCGCAAAAGTGCCGCATCCGCTGATGCGGGCACACCAAAGGTCTTTACGCTCGCCCTTTGGGAGCCTTCGCACGCCCTTCGAGCATGTAAGCTTCTATGTTTATCAGGGTATGCGCCCACGGGCATAAGGGACGCCGCATCTGCGGGTGCGACCAAAGGGCTTTGCGCTCGCCCTTTGGGAGCCTTCGCACGCCCTTCGAGCATGCGAGCTTCTATGTTTATCAGGGTATGCGCCCGCGGGCATAAGGGACGCCGCATCTACGGATGCGGGCACACCAAAGGTCTTTACGCTCGCCCTTTTTATGCGGTTTAATCGTCGCGCATGGCATTACCATGCCATACGCTCGTTAAACCGCTCACCTGCGGGTTGCTCGTTGCTTCGCAACGGTG
>CAZCCZ010000008.1:71392-99807 GCA_964497495.1 uncultured Oscillospiraceae bacterium | reverse complement strand
CCAGAAGGTTGAAATCCTGAAAGACGAACCCGAGGTTGTCGCGGCGGAACGCGGCTTTTTCGGACTCCTTCACGTCCGCGAAGGGGTGCCCTTCCAGCAGCACCTGCCCGCCCGTGGGGCTGTCCAGCGCGGCCAGAATGTTGAGCAGCGTGGTTTTCCCGCTGCCGCTTTCGCCCATGATGGCGACGAATTCGCCTTCGTCCACGGCGAAGTTGACGTCGGAAAGCGCCTGCACCTTCTGCGCGCCGAAGCGCGTGGTGTAGATTTTCTGCAGGTTACGGATTTCCAGCAATACCATTTCGTTCATCCCTTCCGCGTCCCCGGTGGGAGGCGCGTATACAGGGTAACGCCGGCGCGCGCCGCGTGCCATCGTTTTGCCTTACGCATAGCTTACAGTTTTGAAAGGACAGCCTTTCCGCCCGTCAGGCGTAGGGCTCGAAACGCTCGCGGCGCATATCGAACGTGACGGTCGTTCCCTGACCGGGCTTGGACGTTACGGCAAGCCGGTGGCCCAGTTTGTCGCAGGCCTGCTTGCATAGGTACAGCCCGATGCCGGTGCTCTTTTCCCCGTCGCGCGCCGTGCGCCCCATGCGGCCGGTGAAACCCCGTTCGAACACGCGGGGCAGGTCCTCGGCGGGGATACCCGGCCCGGTGTCGCTGACGAACAGCACCTGCGGTTCCCGCAGGCCCACAGTCACGCTTCCGCCGGGGGGCGTGTACTTGAGCGCGTTGGTCAGCACCTGCCCCAGCGCCATACCCAGCCATTTCGCATCGGAAAGCGCGGCGCCCTCGAAGGGTTCCATGCGCATGGCGATCTTCCGGTACAGGAAGATCGGCCGGAGTTCGCGGATCACCGAGCAGCAAAGCGGGTACAGCGGCACGTCGGTCAGCGCCAGATCGTCGTGCAGGCTTTGCAATCGCTGGAAGGACAGCGCCGCGTCGGCGTACCGGCTGATTTTGAAAACCTCCTGCCGGAGCAGCTCCCGGTCCACGGGGTCGTCGCTCTGCGCCATCAGATCCAGCGCGGAGATCGGCGTTTTAATCTGATGCACCCACAGGGTGAAATATTCCAGCCGTTCCCGTTCGGCGGCGGCTGCCTGCCCCGCGTCGACGTTGCGCGCTTTGCGGTAGGCGTCCGCGAGCGAGCGAAAACCTTTCTCCGCGGCGGTTTCGGCCCGGGGCAGCCCGATTTCTTCCGGGGGCAGGTGCGCAAGCGCCGCGTCCAGCCCGGCCTGCCGTCCGGCATAATGAAGGAACGAAAAAACGCCCGCGACGCCCAACCCGAAGGCGATCAGGAGCAGCGCGTAGTCGAGCTCGCGCACCGTGCCCCACCCCAAAAACTGCAGGGAAACGAACGTGAGCACCACGAAGAGCGCCGTAAACGCAGAGGACTTTACGGTGGAAAACCAGCCCGCCAGTAAACGCCCGAATTTTTTGATACTCATTCCGCCTCCACCAGGTAGCCCTGCCCCTTGCGCGTCGCGATGAAATCGGGCAGCCCCGCGTCGTCCAGTTTACGGCGGAGCCGTGCGACGTTGACGGTCAGGGTGTTGTCGTCGATGAAACAATCGCTGTCCCACAGGCGCTGCATCAGCGTGTCCCGGCCCACCACCGCGCCCTTGTGCTCCAGAAGCGTAAGCAGGATGCGGCATTCGTTCCGGGTCAGCTCCAGCTTGCTGTCCCCGCAGAGCAGCACGCTCTGCCCCGCGTCCAGCGTGGCGCCCCGGTGCGTAAGCGCCGCCTGCGCGCCGGGAAAGCCGTAGGCACGGCGCAGGATCGCGCCGATCTTGGCCACCACCACGTCCATATCGAACGGCTTGGTGATGAAGTCGTCCCCGCCCATGGACATGGCCATGACCATGTCCATGCTGCCGGTATTGGAGGAGACGAACACGATCGGCGCGGTGGAACGGGCGCGAATGCGCTCGCACCAATAGTAGCCGCTGTAACGGGGCAGGTTGCAATCCATCAGCGTCAGGTGCGGTTCGGCCCGCGTAAACTCGCCTTCCACGTCGTTCAGGTCCCGGCAGACGAAGGCGTCGTAACCCCATTTCCGAAGGCCCGAGGTCAGCAGACGGGCGATGGTGGGGTCGTCCTCGACGAGCATGATCTTGTACATAAGGCCTCCCGGAGTGATAGCGTTCCTTCCAATTATAGTCTTCGTTGTTTTTTTTCGCAACACGGGCTTGCGTGCGTCGGGGTTATCGGTTACAATAACCGAGTAATAAGGAATATTTTATGAGGGAATGACCGAATGTGAAAAAGTTCTTCAATGACTTCAAAGCCTTCATTTCAAAAGGAAACGTGTTGGATCTTGCCGTCGGCGTGATGATCGGCGGCGCGTTCGGCAGCATCGTCAGTTCGCTGGTCAACGACATCCTGATGCCGGTGATCGGTCTGATACTGGGCGGGTTCAACGTGTCCGGCGCGTTCCTCGCGCTGGACGGGCAAACCTACGCCTCCCAGGCGGCGGCGGCCGCCGCCGGAGCCGGAACGCTGAACTACGGCATGTTCATTCAAAAGATCATCGACTTCTTGATCATCGCCCTGAGCATTTTCCTCGTAGTGCGGCTGATGACGAAACTGATGCCTAAAAAGCCGGCGAAACCCGCGCGCAAATGCCCGTACTGCATGCAGGAAATCGACGAGAAAGCCACCCGCTGTCCGCATTGCACCAGCCAACTGGAAGAACCGAAGGTTTCAGGCTGACGCGACCCGCGGCACCCGAAGCGCGCCCCGGCCCAAGGCCCGGGGTGCGCGTTCGTTTGCAAGGCCGCGGGCGCGCGTGCGTAAATTGACATTTTCGGGATGCACGGATATAATAAAAATTACGGCTTCATTGAAGAAACATAAGTTTCCATAATGGGAGGGCGACGATGAACTCGAAATTCCTGTTCTACATGCTCAAACGCCTGGGGATGGCGCTGCTGACGATCTTTTTCGTGATCGTGATCACTTTTTTTGTGATGCACGCCATTCCCGCCAGTCCGTTCAGCAGCGAGAAAGCGAAGAGCGACGCGGTCATCAAGGCGTTGGAGATTAAGTACGGCTTCGACAAGCCGCTGGGAATCCAGTTCCTGAATTACTTATGGGGCGTGCTGCATTTCGATTTCGGCCTGTCCACCGCGTGGGTGGGCTTTACCGTCAGCGGCCTGATCGTGGACGCGTTCGCCTATTCGGCCTCCATCGGTTTTTCGGCGGCGATCATCGCGATTATTCTGGGCGTGGTTTTCGGTTGCCTCGCCGCGCTCAAACGTGGTAAATGGGTGGATAAGGTCATCCAGGTGGTTACGACGGCGCTGGTGTCCATGCCGTCCTTCGTGGTGGCGACGCTGTTGCTGTTGCTGTTTTCTTACCGTCTGGGCTGGCTGCCGTCGCTGGGAAACCAGGCGGGCGGAATGGTGCTGCCCATTATTTCTCTGAGCCTTTATCCTATGGCGTACATCACCCGCCTGCAGCGTTCCAGCATGCTGGACGTACTTGGCGCGGACTATATCCGCACGGCGCGCGCCAAAGGCGTGAAAGCCAACAAAGTGATTTATAAACACGCGCTCAAGAACGCGCTCAGCCCCGTGATCACCTACGCCGGCCCGATGATGGCCTACATCCTCACCGGCAGCATGGTGGTGGAGAACATCTTCTCCGTTCCCGGGCTGGGGCGTTTGTTTACCAATAGCATGCTCCGTACCGATTATATGATGATTATGGGCGTCACGATCTTCCTGGCTACGATGATTATCTTGATGAACTTTTTAAGCGACGTGCTCTATAAGGTCATGGACCCCCGGATTGATCTGGCGTAAGGAAAGGGGAGAAGAGAATGCAAAACGAGAAGACACCGCGTAAAAACCCGTTCAGCCTCCAAATCGACCCCGACCTTTTCAAGCCGGCGACCGACGAGGAAAAGGAGCAGCAGGTCCACACCCGCGAATCGGTATCCTTCATGAAGGACGCTTTGCGCCGGCTGAGCCGCAACCGCATCGCGATGGTATGCCTGGCCATCATCATTCTGGTCGCGCTGATCGCCTTCATCGTTCCCGAGTTTTATCCTTATACGTATACCAAGCAGGAGGTTTCCGCCAGGTACCTGCAGCCGTTCGAGTATTCTGCCAAGGAGCAGGCCAAGATCGCCAAGGGCGCGACGCTCTTTCCGCACATCATGGGTACCGACGCGCTGGGCCGCGATTACGCGATCCGTGTAATTTACGGCACCCGCATATCCCTGCTCGTCGGTATTTTCAGCGCCCTGATCGTCGTGATCGTGGGCATCATATACGGCGCTATTTCCGGTTATTTCGGGGGCCGGGTGGACAACATCATGATGCGGATCGTAGACATCATATACGCCTTGCCGGACGTGCTGATCGTCATCCTGCTCTCGGTCGCCATCAAGGACATCGTCAGCACATCCAGAAACGCGATCATTGTGAAAATGGGTGCCGGAATGGTGAGTATCTTCATTGTTTTCGGCCTCCTGTACTGGGTGGGCATGGCGCGGCAGGTGCGCGGCCAGATCCTCTCCATAAAGGAACAGGAATACGTGCTCGCCTCCCGCTCCATCGGCGCGTCGCCCGCGCGCATCATCCGTAAGCATATGATCCCCAACTGCGTGTCCGTCATCATCATCGTCGCCGCCATGCAGATTCCCAGTGCCATTTTTACAGAAAGCTTCCTGTCCTTCCTGGGGCTGGGCGTATCCATTCCGATGCCCTCGCTGGGCTCGCTGGCGTCCGACGCCCGTGCGGGCCTCAACAGCTATCCGTTCCTGCTGATCTATCCGGCCATGTCCATTTTCCTGATCGTGCTGTCGTTTAACCTCCTCGGCAATGGCTTGCGCGACGCTTTCGACCCCAAGCTGCGCACTTAAGGAGGTTCCGATATGCAACATCTGCTGGAAGTCAAGGATCTACAGACCTCCTTTTTTACCCACAACGGCGAGGTGAAGGCGGTCGGCGGCGTAAGCTTCAATCTGGATATGGGCAAGGTGCTCGGTATCGTGGGGGAGAGCGGCAGCGGGAAAAGCGTCACCGCCTATTCCATTCTGCAAATTTTAAGCCATCCCGGCCGCATCGTGGGCGGCAGCGTGAAGTTTCGCGGCCGCGAATTGGTGGGAATTCCCGAGGACGAGATGCGCAAGGTGCGCGGCAACAAGATCAGCATCATTTTTCAGGACCCGATGACCAGCCTCAACCCCGTTTTCACCATCGGCAACCAGCTGGTGGAAGCGATCATGCTGCACACCAACCGCAACCGGGAGCAGGCGAAGGAACGCGCCATCGAAATGCTCCACCTGGTGGGCATCAACGAACCGGAAAAGCGCATTCACCAGTACGCGTTCGAGCTTAGCGGCGGCATGCGCCAGCGCGTGATGATCGCCATGGCGCTTGTGTGCGAGCCGGATATCCTGATCGCGGACGAGCCCACGACCGCGCTGGACGTGACCATACAGGCGCAGATTCTGGAACTGATGGGCGACCTGCAAAAGAAGCTCGGCATGGCGATCATCATGATCACGCACGATCTGGGCGTGATCGCCAGCATGTGCGACGAAGTAGTGGTGATGTACGCGGGCCGCATCTGCGAGCGCGGCACCGCCTCCGAAATATTCTATAATCCCCGCCACGAATACACCCGCGGGCTGCTGCGCTCCATTCCCAACATCGATAACGACGACAAGACCCGCCTGATCCCGATTTCGGGGTCGCCCGTCGACCTGCTCAACCTTCCCGGAGGCTGCCCCTTCGCCCCGCGCTGCGAACGCGCCATGAAGATATGCCTGAGCCGTTTCCCGCAGGAATACTGGGTGGCGCAGGATCACATCGCCGGTTGCTGGGTCAACGTTCTGGAGAACGTCGGTACGCCGCTCGCGGAGCTGGGCGGGCAGGACGAAGCGGCCGCCGGCCGGAAAAACGGCAAAGAGGAGGCGGGAGTATGAGCGAGAATAAGGCGTTCCGGCCCGACCCCCGGTACCTGGTGCAGGTACGCGGCCTCAAAGAGTATTTCCCCATCAGCACGGGCTTCGCGCAGACCACGATGCTCAAGGCCGTAGACGACGTGAGCTTCGATATTGAGAAAGGCGAAACGCTTGGCCTCGTTGGGGAGAGCGGTTGCGGCAAAACCACCGTGGGCCGCACGATGCTGCACCTGTACACGCCGACCGCCGGGGAAATCTGGTTCGACGGGAAGAAGATCGAAAAGGGCCCGGTGATGACCGAGTTCCGCAAGCGGGCCCAGCTTGTGTTCCAGGATCCTTATTCCTCGCTGAACCCCCGCATGACGGTGGGGGACATCATCGCCGAGCCTATCGACGTGCATAAGCTGTGCGCAAACAGGAAAGCGCGCAACGATCGAATTCAGGAACTGCTGGCCATGGTCGGCCTTTCCAGCGAGCAGGCCACGCGTTATGCGCATGAGTTCAGCGGCGGCCAGCGCCAGCGCATCGGCATCGCGCGCGCTTTGGCCAGCAAGCCGGAGTTCATCGTGTGCGACGAGCCGGTGTCCGCGCTGGACGTGAGCATTCAGGCGCAGGTTTTAAACATGCTGGAGGACCTGCAGAACCAGCTGGGGCTTACCTATCTTTTCATCGCCCACGACCTGAGCGTGGTCAAGCACATTTCCAACCGCATCGCGGTGATGTACCTGGGCCGCATGGTGGAACTGGCGTCCTCCAACGAGCTGCACCACCACCCGCTGCATCCCTACACCATCTCGCTGCTAAGCGCCGTGCCCGCGCCCGATCCCGACAAGGCCAGGCGGCAGAAGCGCATCGTTTTGAACGGCGACATCCCCAGCCCCCTGCACGCCCCCAGCGGCTGCCCCTTCCGCACCCGCTGCGGCCGCTGCACCGAAATCTGCAAGCAAAAGACGCCGGATTTCCTGGAAGTATCCCCCCGGCATTTCGTGGCGTGCCACAACCTGTAAACAACGGGAAAACGCTTTCTATTATTGACGTAAGCAACTTCCCGTGTTACGATATCAACACACGAGGAGTGCAATAAATTCACGAGGAGGAACAACATGAAAAAGATCGTAGCAATGATGCTGGCCCTGATGATGGCGCTGGGCCTGACGTCTTTCGCAAACGCGGAAGCCGGCCAGGTGGTAAGCACCATGTTCGGCGGCGGCACGCCGTTGACCATGGACCCCGCGCTCAACAGCGCCTCCGTGAGCGGCAACTACATCCGTAACGCCTTCGTCGGCCTGATGGGCCATTCCTACGACGCGGACGGCAAAGTCGTCCTCGCCCCCGAACTCGCCGAGAAGGTGGAAATGTCCGACGACGGCCTGACCTACACCTTCACCCTGCGCAAGGGCCTGAAGTGGAACGACGGCAGCGATTTCAAGGCCAGCGAGGTCGCCAGCAGCTGGAACCGCGCCGCGAGCCCGGATCTGGGCGCCGACTACGGCTTCCTGTTCGACTACATCGCGAAGAACGACGACGGGACTCTGAACGTGGTTGCGGACGATGCCGCCGGCACCGTCGTGGTAACGCTCGTCAACCCCTGCGCGTACTTCCTGAATCTGTGCGCCTTCACCACCTTCTATCCCGTGAAGGTTGAACTGGCGGACACTCAGGGCGTGTGGGCCACCAACCCCGAGACCTACATCGGCACCGGCCCCTTCAAGATGACCAAGTATGCCGTGGACGACGTGATCACCTTTGAAAAGAACCCCTACTACTGGGATGCCGACAACGTGAAGCTCTCCGGGATCAACTGCTACCTGTCCGAGGACAACGTAGCCATCCTGACCGCGTATGAGAACAACACGGTGCAGTACATCCAGTCCATCGATCCCACCGAATACGCCCGTCTGCAGACCGCTTATCCCGGCGAGCTCGTATTCGCGGAGAACATCGGCACCTGGTACCTGCTCTTCAACGTTTATAAGGACATCTCCCCGGTTGGCAAGCAGCTGACCGTGCAGGAGCAGAGCAAAGCCCGTTTCGCGCTTGGCCAGATGGTCAACCGGTATGACCTGGTCACCTACGTGACCCAGGGAGGCCAGGTCCCCGCGACCGGTTTCTATCCGCAGGGCCTGTCCGACGCGCTGAACGAGAACGTCCGCGCCGCCGAAGGCTACGGCTCCTGGTACACCGAGACCGCCGACGTGTCCGACGTGAACGAGAATTATACCAAGGATCAGGTAACCGCCGCACAGACCCTGATCGATCTGGGCTACGCCTACACCGGCTCGCTGGAGACCGGGGACCTGACCTTCACCGATTTCCCGGGCATCGAATTCGCGTTCAACAACGCGGGCTCCAACGCGCTGGTTATCCAGTACGTGCAGGAGACCTGGAACAAGTTTGGCATTGCCAGCACCATCAACACCGAAGCGTGGGCCACCCTGCAGCAGAAGCTGAAGGCCGGCGACGCCGAGGCCGCCCGCATGGGCTGGATCGCGGACTTCAACGATGTGGTCAACTTCCTGGAGATCTTCATCAGCAACAGCGGCAACAACTACCCGCGTCTGGGCCGCGACATCGGCGACTACACCAAGGCGACCGACGTGACCAAGGACGCCGGCGTGGGCGCTTACTGGGGCATGGACGGCAACCAGACCTGGGCGGATGCCTTTGACACGGTTGTGACCGCTATTAAGGCCGAGACCGACGTCACCAAGCGCGCCGAAATGTCCGCGCAGCTGGAAAAGGTTCTGATGGCGACCGGCAGCGTGGCGCCGATGTACTACTACACGCAGCCGCAGATGACCAAGCCCAACGTGAAGAACCTGATCTGCCTGAGCACCGGCGACGTGATCTGGACGTACGCTTCCCTCGAGTAACATCGAAAAACGATTCATAAAAAAGACCGGCCCTTCGGGGCCGGTCTTTTCCGTATATTGAGTAGGAATCGCCTGTTCCGGCAGGATCACGATTTTCGACGCCTTTCCAAGCCTTCCGGCCGCCGATATGGTATAATGCTGTTAAGAAATCCGCGGAGGTGCCCTATGGCGACGGCGATACTGGCAAAAGGCAAGGAACAGAGGGTTTTCGGCGGGCACCCGTGGGTGTTCGCAAGCGACATCGCGCGCGTGGACGGGGAAGACGCTGCGGGTAAAGTGGTGCGCGTGGAGGGAAGCCGGGGTCAGTTTCTGGCTATGGCCGTGTACAACCCCCGCTCACAGATCGCCCTGCGTATCGTAAGCCGCAGGGAGGAGCCGATCGACCGTGGCTTCATCTTCGGCCGCGTGAAGCGTGCGCTGGAATACCGCCGCGCGTTTGCCGACCTGCGCAGCTGCAGGCTGATCTTCGCCGAAAGCGACGGCCTGCCCGCCGTTATCGCGGACGCTTTCGGGGACGTGATCGTGCTGCAGGTGCTGTGCCTTGGCATGGAGAGATTCAAGCAGGACGTTGTGGACGCGCTGACGGAGGAACTGCGGCCCGCGGGTATTTACGAACGAAACGACGTGCCCGTGCGCGAATTGGAGGGCCTGGCCCAGCAGACCGGCCTGCTGTACGGAACGGTGCCGGACCGGGTGGAAATGACGGAGAACGGCGTGCGCTTTCTGGTGGACGTGAAGCAGGGGCAAAAGACGGGCTATTTTCTGGATCAGAAGGAGAACCGTGCCGCCGTCGCGCCGTTCGTGAAGGACGCGCGCGTACTGGATTGCTTTACCCACACGGGCGCCTTCGCCCTGCACGCCGCGCGCTACGGCGCGGCGGACGTGACCGGCGTGGACGTAAGCCAGTACGCCTGCGACTGCGCCGCGGAAAACGCGAGGCTCAACGGCATGGAAAACCGCGTGCGTTTCGATTGCGCCAACGCCTTCGATTATCTGCGCGCGGCGCAGGACAGGCACGAGCAGTACGACGCCGTCATCCTAGACCCGCCCGCCTTTACCAAGACGCGCGGGGCCGTGGAGGGAGCGCTGCGCGGTTATAAGGAAATCAACCTGCGCGGTATGAAGCTGGTGCGGGACGGCGGTTATCTGGTTACCTGTTCGTGCAGCCAGCACGTGACGCCGCCGCTGTTTATGCAGATGATCCTGGACGCGCAGAAGGACGCGCGCGTGCAGCTGCGGCAGGTGGAGTTCCGCACGCAGGGACGCGACCACCCCATATTACCGTCCTCGCCGGAGACGCAGTATTTAAAATGCGGCATCTATCAGGTGTTTAAATAAGGTACCGCAAAGCGCGGCTGCGATCTGCCGGATCGCAGCCGCGCTTTGCGGTAGGGCATCCTGTTTCACGCGTTCGCGTACTTTTTAAGCGGGTCGCGCACCATCAGCCGATCGTTGACGTTGTAGAACCCCACCTTGGCGTACAGGCCCGCGGCCGTCTGGGTCAACAACATCCCCTTGCCGCGGCAGATTTTCTCGTTGGAAAGCGCGTATTTCACCAGCGCAAGCCCCAGACCCTTGCCGCGCTCCTCCTCGGCTACGATCACGTCCGCGACGTAGTAAACGGTGGCGCAGTCGCTGGTGATGCGCAGGTATCCCACCAGTCTGCCTTCGGGGTCGAAGGCGCCGAAGGAACAGGAATGGCGCATGGATTGCTTGATGGTGTCCAGGTCGCGGTCCTTGGCCCAATAGGTGAGCTTTAGAAGCGGCAGTACGTTTTGAACCGTAAACCGGCTCTGTCTGCAGCTTAGCGTGTACCCGTTGAACTTTTGTTCCTTCATGTTCGTTCCCCCCTTCTATTCCAGTATTTGTTCCACTTCGTACCCTTGCTCCCGTAAAAGTTGAACCACGCTGTCCTCCGGCAGGGCCAGATGCAACAGCCCGATAGTGACGAAATACGTGCCGCCGCCGGCAAGCATCGCCCCCAGGCGTTCCGCCATGCGCGCGTTGCGCTCCGTTACCAACCGGGCGTGGTATTCCGCGCAGACGGCCTCGTAGCCGGGCGCCAGATAGCTGTTCAGGTACTGGGCCGCGAAGGCGTCCGCGTTTCCTGCGCGCCACCAGCCCGGCCACTCGGTGATCGTCGCGTCCATCCCGGAGGCGCTTTGCGGGTCGAGGATGGTGTCGCACTCGGTCTTGAGCAGGTAACTTTTCAGCGCCGGGCTGAAACGTTCCAATACGTCCGTCTGCTCCACGGCGGTTTCCAGATAGGTCGTTCGCTTGCCGTGCCTCGCCGCGTACGCCTGCACCTGCTTCTCCACCCCCAAAGCAAGCGCCTCGTTCACGTTCGCGGTATCCAGCTCCGCGGCGGTTGCGTGCACCGCCAACGTGTTGATGACCGCCCAGGGTTTGAGACCGTCCAGTTCCGTAACGGAGATGTTCAGCCGGTCGCAGACCTGCGCAATCTCCGCGTAGAGCGTTTCCCCGACCTGCGCGCGCAGGCTTTCCCCCTCGGGCAGCGCCGCCCGGGCCGCCAGCGCGGCTGCGACCTCCGGGGAGGCGGTGTCGCACTCGTATACGAACGTGTCCGAAACGGCCATCGCCCGCGCGATACCTTCCCCGAAGGGATACATGTCCTTCGTGCCCACGTGGATGGAACCCAGCAGGTACATGTCGCCCTGCCCTCCGGAAACATGGTACAAAAGCCCCCGGCTCCCTTCCGCGGGATGCGCGAGCGTCCACCCCAGCGCGCCCGTCAGCAGCGCGGCGGTAATCGCCGCCGCCCACAGCCATCCCCGTTTCTTCATCTCAGCCCTCCAGCGCGTTCAGCCTTCCGGCCGCCGACCGGATATCCTCGTCCCGTATCCGCCATTCCGGCGGCAGCAGGCGCAGGTACCGCGGGTCGTAATACCGGTCGTCCATCAGCAGCACCAGCCCGCGGTCGCTTTCCGTGCGGATCACGCGGCCCGCCGCCTGCGACACCTTCTGCATGGCCGGAATCATCCACGCGTACAGGAACCCGTCGCCGAAACGCTCCTCGTAGTAGGCTTGCAGGGTTTTGAGCCGGAAGGTGGGCGTGGGCAGCCCCACGCCTACGACCAGCGCGCCGATCAACTGCTCCCCCGGCAGGTCCACCCCTTCGGAGAACAGGCCGCCCAGCACGCACAGCCCCAGCTTGGGCGCTTCGTCCCGCGTGAAGGCGGAAAGAAAGCGGGCGCGCGCTTCCTCGTCCATATCGTTCTCCTGCACAAGGAGCGGCGGAAGGGAAAGCGCGGACAGGGGTTCCAGCACCAGGTTCAGGTAGGCGTAGCTGGGGAAATAGGCGATGTACTTGCCCGTGCGCGCGTTTACGGCCTCCGCGATGCCCTGCGCTACGCGCGCGGCGCTTTCCTGCCGGAAGGCGTAGCGGGTCTGCACGCGCCTGCGCACCACCTCCAGACGCTCGGCGGGGAACGGCGAGGGAAGGGAAAAGCACGCGTCGTCCTCCGCACCGCCCAGCAGCAGCCGCATATCGGCCAGCGGAGCCAGCGTAGCCGAGAAGAACACCGAGCCGCGAAGGCCTTTCGTGGTCGCGGCGATCACCTCGGCTGGGGAGAGGCAGAACAGTTCCAGCACGCGCTCCCGGCCGCGGCGCGTGACCAGCGCTGCGTACCGGTTGCTGAAATGCTCCGCCGCGTATACGAAGGCGCCGAATTTCCGCGCCAGCGCGGAGGCGGCTTGCCGGCACTCCGCGTTCGGCAGGCGGGTGCCCAACAGCTCCAGCGTAGCGGGGAAAAGCGCCTGCGCGGCTTCCGTGACCGCCTGCGGGGGTTCCGAAAGGCGAAGCTCCCTCGGGGGCCCGGCTGCGGCGTCATCCTGCGGGGACGGGTCGCCGTCCGCGGCGTCCTCGCCGCCGCCCGGTTCGGGTTCCGCGTCGCCGCCCACGGCCCGCAACGCGGCAAGCATTTGCGACAGCAGTTTGTAATAAGGATGCCTGCGGCCGAGGACCTTGCCGAAAGCCGTGCGTGCGGCGCGCAGTTCCCGGCTGTCCAGCGTGCCGGACAGACTTTCCCGCACGCGCGAAAGCAGGTGGTGCGCCTCGTCGGTCAGCAGGGTGAAATCCCGCCGCTGTTTGAAAAGGCGCGCGATCTGCACGAAGGGATCGAAGGCGTAGTTGAGATCCATCAGCACTACGTCCGCGAGGTCCACCAGCGCCAGCGCCAGTTCGAAGGGGCACAGGCGGAACTCGTCCGCCGCTACGGCGATGACCGTTTCCGACCAGATGCCGTCGGTGTCCAGCAGCTTGCGGATCGCTTTCGGCTGGCGCAGGAAATGCCCTTTGGCGCGCGGACAGTCGTCCGGGTGGCAGCGGGCAGGGGAGGGGCAGAGCTTTTCCTTGGCCAGCAGCGTGGTCACGCGCGCCTTCATACCGTTGGCGCGCATCCGCTCCAGCGATTCCAGCGGGCTTTGCCGGGCGGTGGTGCGCGCCGTAAGGTAAACGATCTTGCGCGTTTTGCCTTCGCCCAGCGCCTTGAGCGCCGGATACAGCACCGCGGCGCTCTTGCCCGTGCCGGTGGGAAGGCTGGCGAACAGGCGCTTCTTGCGCGTGATCGCCGTGTACACCTGCACGGCAAGCTCCCGCTGGCCCGCGCGGTAGGTTTCGTAGGGGAAAGCCAGCGCCTTCAGGCTCTCGTTCCGCACCCGCTCGCGGTTGCGTTCCGGCACGGCGAAGGCGAGCCACGGCATAATCAGCGCGTCCAGCGTTTCCAGCAGGAACGCGCTTTCCGCGCGTTCCCCGAAGACCCGCAAAGGTTCGCCCGCGTCGTTGACGTAGACCACGCGCAGGTCCGCCGCCTGTATGCCTTCCGAGTGCGCCAGCATCGCGCCGTACAGCCGCGCCTGCGCCAGATGCTCCGGCAGGGGGGCTTCCGGCGGCCTTGTGCAGCGCTTAATCTCCTCCACACAGGGGGGATCGCCGGCCTTGAAGGCGTCCATGCGGCCGAACAGGGTCACGTGCTCGCCCATGCGAACCAGCTCGCAACGAACGGGCTTCTCGATCTCAAACTCTTCGCGTTGCTCGTTTTCCCGCGCCAGATGGGCCCGCGTTCCGGCCTGCATGTCCGCCACGCTGCCCGCCATGGAGATATCGGGAGGAAAGTAGGAAAACCCAACCAGTTCGCGCACCGACACCCGGAAACCGTCCTCCACCGGCGCGCCTCCCCTCCGTTTTCAGCCACGTTTCGGCCGTCAGCTCCGCCGGTTGCGGGAGATCAGCAGGAGACGGAGCAGTTGCAGCAGGCTGGTGATGGCCGCTGCCACGTAGGTCAGCGCCGCGGCGCCAAGCACGGCGCGCACGCCCGTAAGTTCTTCCTCCGTGACGTAACCGCCTTCGGAAAGCGCTGCCAGCGCACGGTGGCTGGCGTTGAACTCCACCGGCAGGGTGACGAGAGAAAAGAGCAACGTGAGCGAAAAACAGAGGATGCCGACGGTCACCAGCGGCTCCCAGGAAAAGATGATGCCCAACAGGAAAAGCGGAAAGTATGCCCGGCTGCCGATGTTCACTACCGGCACGAACGCCGTACGCAGTTTAAGCGGCCCGTAATCGTGCCGCTTCTGCATGGCGTGGCCGCATTCGTGCGCCGCGATGCCGATGGCCGCGATGCTGCCCGAGCCGTAAACCCCCTGGGAAAGGTGAAGCACATTGGAACGGGGGTCGTAGTTATCCGTCAGTTCCCCGGCGACCGGCTCCACGGCCACGCCCGCGTTGCCGTCCCTCGCCAGCATTTCCCGGGAGACTTCCTCGGCCGTCACGCCACGGGCCGTGCCGATGCGGCCGTATTTCGCGTAGGCGGCCTTCACTCTGAATTGCGCCCACAGACCCAGCAGCAGGCCGGGAATCAGCAGGATCATCGTCCAATCCATATAGTACATACCGTTTCCTCCGTATGCGGCGAAAATTGGCTGAAAAGGCGCGGCAAAACCGCCGCACGTATAGCATACACCATTTTGGCAGAAATTCCAAGCGGCGCCTCGCGCACGTTACGCCCAGCGGAAGGTGAACGTCGCGCCCTTGCCGACCTCGCTTTCGGCCTCCACGCGCATGCCGTGACGTTCGGCGATCTGTTTGGCGATGGCCAGCCCCAGCCCGCTGCCCTGCCGGTTCTCTTCCGTGCGGGCCTTATGGAAGCGGTCGAAAATCAGCGGCAGTTCCTCCGGCGCGATGCCGGGGCCTTCATCCCGGATGCTGACCGTCTCCGGGGTCAGGGTCACGGTGACCGTGGAATCCTCGGGGGAAAACTTTACCGCGTTATCCAGCACGATCAGGAACATCTGCCGCAGACGGCCGTAATCCCCCGCGAATGTCACCGCTTCGTCGGGAAAAACCCGCGCGAAGGCGATCCGTTTTTTTCGGGCCAGTTGCCCCGCACCGTGCAGCGCGTCCCCCAGAACGTCGTTCAGGCTCACCGGCGCGCGCTCGATGGGAAAATCGACGTTCTGCAGCCGCGCCAGATCCATCAGGTCGTTGACCAGCCGTTGTAGGGCTACGGTTTCCCCCAGCATGCGACGGTGGTACTCGCCCACCTGCGCGGGCTCCGCCACCACGCCGTCGCACAGCGCTTCCAGCGAGCCTCGCAGCACCGTAACGGGCGTGCGCAGCTCGTGGGATACGTTGGAAAGAAAGTCCCGGCGAAGCTGCTCCTGCCGTTCCGTTTCCGCTCTGGCCTCCGCCAGCCGGTCGCTCAAACCGTCCATGGCCCGGGCAAGCCTGCCGATCTCATCCTTTTGCGTCACGCCGGTTTTGGCGGCGTAATCCCCGGCCGTTAGCCGCAGGGCCGTGCGGTTCATGCGGTTCAGCGGCCCGGCGAAGGAGTAGGACAGCAGCGCGGCCAGCAGCGCGGCTACCGCGAGCGCCGCCGCGCCGCTGTACGCCATCAGCCGAACGCCCTGCGCCGCGGCGGCGTTGATGCCGGAAACCGAATCGTGCAGAAGCAGCGCGCCCGCGACCGTCTGCCCCTGATAAATCGGAACGCCAACGGTGAGGGTGGGCGCGCCCAGCAGGTCGCTGAAGCCTTCGCTGAAAGGCGTTTGCCCCGCGAACACCTGGGTGACCAGTGTTTCGGCGTCCGCGGGCAGGTCGTCGTAGGTCAGGGTGTTGCCCATCATGTGGCCGGAGGACAGAAACTCCAGATTCTCGTCCAGCACCCAAACGTCCGTTTCCAGAAGGCTCAGCAGCCGGACGTACGTACCGTACCCCGCGCCCTGCCCGCTCATGCGGCCGCCCGCGCCGTTTTCGGCCAGCAGGCCGGAAAGCGTGTCCGCCAGTTCCGTGGCGCGGGAAAGCATCTCCGTCTTTTTGGTTTCCATGGTCTGGCGCGTGAACAGCGTTTGGAACATCAGCCCGCTGACCAGCGCGAAGGCCAGAAGCGCCGCCCCGAAATAGGCGAGGAGTTTAAGCGCGATCCTATTCTTCACCGGCCGTCACCTCGAACCTGTAGCCCACGCCCCAAATGGTCCTGATCTCCCAGCCCTCGGGGCCCAGCGCGTCCAGCTTGGCGCGCAGTCGTTTGATGTGGCTGTCCACCGTGCGGGTGTCCCCGAAGTAATCGTATCCCCATAGGCTTTCCAACAGGTTGTCCCGGGAAAAGACCTTGCCGGGGTGGGAGGCCAGCGTCCAGAGGATTTCCAGCTCCTTTTTAGTCAGCGCCGCCTCCCGGCCGCCTACGCGCGCGCTGTAATCGGACAGGCGCACCGTCAGGTTGCCGCGCTCCACCTGTTTTTCCGCTCCGGCGGGTTTGCCCATGTCCATGCGGCGCAGGGCGGCGCGCAGGCGGGCCATTACCTCGCCGGGGGAGAAGGGCTTGACGATGTAATCGTCCGCGCCGATGTCCAGCCCCATGATTTTTTCGAAATCCTCGCCGCGCGCCGTGACCATGATGACCGGCACGGCGGAGGTTTTGCGAATTTCTCGGCACACCGCGAAGCCGTCCAGCTTGGGCATCATCACGTCCAGCAGAACGGCGTCCGGCTTCAGGCGCTTAAACAGCTCCAGCGCCTCCTCGCCGTCGGCAGCCACGGCGGGCGTGTGCCCTTCCCTTTTAATATACTCTTCCAGCACCGACGCGATCTGCCGGTTGTCGTCCGCGATGAGAATAACAGCCATAAGCGCCTCCTCCGGGAAAGGGTTCCCGTATGTGCAGTATACCCGCCTTTCGTGGCGAAACTGTGGCGGCTGGCGGCAAACCCCGGAATACGGGGCTTCGGACCGATCAAAATGCCACGAAAGCGCTCGGGAAGGGACAAACTTTCGCCACAACTTCCGCGTATCTTTAAAGCACGGCAAAGGATTGCCGAAACAAACCATGAAAGAGGTGCCAACTTATGAAGTTCAAGAAATGGATCGCGGTTTTGACGGCTGTGCTGACGCTCGCGGCGGTTTCCGCGTTTGCGCTGGCGGAAGACACGTACGGTTCCTCGGCGGTGACCGAAGGACAGACCTACACGCTGGAACAGATGCTGACCTACGCCATTCAGGACGAGTACGCGGCGCGGGCCGAATACGCGGGGATCCTGAGCGCCTACGGCGACAACAACGCCTTCGCCAACACCGTGAAGGCCGAGGAAACGCACATCGCCGACCTGACGGCCCTGTTCAACGCCTACGGCTTCGCGGTTCCCGCCGACGACGCGGCCTCCCGCGTATCCCTGCCCGCGAGTCTGCAGGAAGCCTATGAAACGGGCATCGCCGCGGAGAACGCCAACATCGCCATGTACGCGGGTTTCCTCGCGCAGGGCACCCTGCCCCAAGCGGTGCGCGACACGTTTACCAACCTGCAGAACGCTTCCCGCAACCACCTGAGCGCCATGACCCAGAACGCCGAAAAGAGCGGGCTGGGCAACGGAAACGGCAACGCCCGGAACGACGGCGCGCAGGGCCAGGGCAGGAACAGCCGGTACGCCGACAACGACTGCACCATGATGGGTCAGAGGAATAACAGCCGCTACAATACCAATAACCGGAACACGACCTGCGACGGTACCGGCGATTGCGACGGAACCTGCACGGAAACCCCGAGCGGCAACCAGAACCGTTGGAGCAACGACAACTGACCGGGCCGGTTCCCAGAACCGAATATCCGGCTACCGTCGCGGCGGGCGCATTACGCCCCGCCGCGACGGTTTTGCGCCGTGAAAGGGACGCGAAGAAGGCAGGCGGGTTCCCCGCCGTTAATGCCCGCCCAGATTTACGCCGTCCATGTAGACCGCGGGAAGCTCCTGAATCATCAGATATACGCCGTCCGGCGCGGTTTCCGCGATGCGGGCGATATCCTCGCTGAGCCTGGCCGCGAACCGGTCGCGGGCGGAGGCGGAGGCGGCGCCCAGAATGCGGGCGTCGCAGAAGGCGGCGTTATCCCCGTTATCGCCCTTGTGGAGGGCCTGGCCGTCCGCGATGTGCACCATCACGTACTGTTTGGGTTTGTTTAAGAGGGCTGCCGCGTTGAACACGCAGGTCGTGAGTTCGCTTTTTTCCTTGCCTGTCAGGGCTTTGGTGGTGGCGATCTGGATGTAAGGCATGGTTTTTTCCTCCTTGCTGCGCCGGTGATGCCGAACGCGGGCGCGTTTTCCCGCACAGGAAGACGCGCGGAATTTTTCTTTCTCCCTACAAAGATACTTCGTCGCGGCGCTTTCCTCCTGCCGGGGTTTGTGTTATGATGGGGCAAATCCGAAGGTGGGGAGCAGACCATGGAAAAGACGTTCACGTTGGACTACGGGGAAACGAAGGTACCGCTTACGGTACGCGCGGGGAAAGTGACGGTGCTGGACGCGGTCGCGCCGCCGCCGCTCGCCGATCTGCGGGAAGCCTTCCGCGCGGCGGTGGAGGAAAACGCCTTCGGCGGCAAGCCGCTGCGGGAAGCCGTTTCGTCGGGGGACGACGTGACCGTGATCATCAGCGACATTACCCGTTTCTGGATGCGGCAGGACAAAATCTGCCCGCTGTTGCTGGATTACCTGCACGGCGTGATCGGCGTGCCGTATGAGCAGATTATCTTTCTGGTGGCGCTGGGCACGCACCGCAAGCAGACCGACGAGGAATTGCAAAAGCTGGTGGGGCCGTGGGTATACGGCCTCGTGCGGGTGGTGAACCACGAGATACGCGGCCCCCTGGTCAACGTGGGCGTTACCTCGCGGGGCACGGAGGTGCTGGTGAATCCGCTGGCGGTGGGCCGCAAGGTGATCGTGGTCAGCGGGACGGTGCACCATCTGATGGCGGGCTACGGCGGCGGGCGCAAGAGCATCGTGCCCGGCGTGGCGGGGGAAACGACCATCCGCCAGAACCATCGGCGCGCGTTGCACCCCACTCGGCCCTGCTCCAGCGACGCGGTGGGCTGCGGCCGGGTGCCCGGCAACCCCGTGCACGAGGATATGGAGGAGGCCGCCGCGCTCGTTTCCCCGGTTTTCGGCGTCAGCATCGTGGTGAACGCCGGCGGGGAGGCCGTGGCGCTGCCCAGCGGCGACCTGGACCTTGCCTGGGCGGAGAGCTGCCGCCTGGTGGACAAAATCAACGGCGTGCCGATCACGGAAAAAGCGGACGCCGTCATCGCCTCCTGTGGAGGCTTCCCCAAGGATATCAACCTGTACCAGTCCTCCAAAACCATGATCAACGCCTATCAGGCCGTGAGGGAAGGCGGCACGCTGGTGTTCATCAGCGAATGCCGGGAGGGCGGCGGCCCCGCCGCGTTCTTCGACTGGAGCCGTTTCCAGCGGGAGGGCACGCTGGACGCGGAACTACGGAAAAATTTCACCATCGCCGGATACATTTTCTACGTCTGCTGCGAGATCGCCGCGCATACGAACCTGCACATGCTCACCTCCATCCCCGCGGAAACGCTGGCGCCCATGCGCATCACCGGGCACGCGGACGCGGCGGCACTGGCGAAACTGTTGGACTTCGGCGACAAAACGGTATACGTGCTGCCCCACGGGGGAAGCACCGTGCCGATGCTGAGGAAAGAATAAACGCCGGGTATTGACAAACCCGCCGGAACGTGATTTACTATGGGAAACCGTTGAAGCGGAGATCACACCGAAGGCGCACCCACAGAGAGCCGGGGTAGCTGGAAACCGGCGGTAAGCGAATCGGCAAATGGACCGCGGAGGGCGCGTTGAAAGGCCGGGAACGGCCGAGTATGATGCGACGCAGGGCCGGCGTTAAAAGGTCTGGGGTGTGTCGGCACCCGAGAGAGGCGGACGGGAAACCGTCAACCAAGGTGGTACCGCAGATGCAACCGCATCTGTCCTTGACAGAGGACAGGTGCGGTTTTTCGTTACCGCAACGGCAAACCGACGGCACGCACGAACCCAACCCAAACGAAGAAAGGACGGGATCCCCATGAAAAAACTGTTCGCTCTGGTACTCGCGCTGACTCTCGTTGCCACCTTCGCCGCCGCCAATGCCGAAACCGCCAAGACCTATACCGTGGGTATCATCCAGATGGCCGACAACGGCGCCTTCACCGACATGCGGGAGGGCTATATCGCCCGGATGCGGGAACTGGGCTACGGCGAGGACGCGATGACCTTCGACTACCGCAACGCGCAGGGGGATATGACCAACCTCGCTTCCATCTGCCAGGCGATGATCGACGAGAAGGTGGATTACGTGGTTACCATCGCCACGCCGCCTTCGCAGGCGTTCCTGAACATGGACAGCGGCATTCCGCAGTTCTTCATCTCCGTTTCCAACCCCGTGGGCGCGGGCATCATCACCGATATGGAGAACCCGGACAAGGGCTGCACCGGCACCAGCAACGCCATCCCCGTAAGCGAAATGTTCAAGCTCGCCGATACGCTCACCCCGGGCTGCAAGACCTACGGGCTCATCTACTGCACCAGCGAGGTTAACTCCGTGACCACCATCAACAACGCCAAGGCGTACATGGACGCCAACGGGCTTGCCTACCAGGAGGCCGTGGTGACTAACTCCGGCGAGGTGCAGCAGGCCGCCCAGTCGCTGGTGGGGAAGGTGGACGCCTTCTTTATTCCCAACGACAGCGTGGTGCAGACGGCGCTGACCGTGGTGGCGGAGACGGCCAAGGACGCGAAAATCCCCGTGTACGGCTCTTCCGCGGTCATGGTGGCTTCCGGCGCGCTGGCGACCATCTCCATCAGCGATACGGAAATCGGCCGCATGACCGCCGACATGAGCGGCCGATACCTGGCCGGCACGGCGATCGCGGACATTCCCGCCGTGGTGGTAAGCGATTTCGTCATGGTCGTTAACAAGACCACCGCGGAAGCCATCGGGCTTACGCTCAGCGACGACGTGCTTGCGGAAGCGACGATTCTGGAATAAAATCGGATCAGCCGTTTTGTAAACGCGGCGGGCGGCGGCTGCGGGATGAGACCGCGGCGCCGCCCGCCCAAGTCCTGAAAACCCCGATCTCCCGAAATGAGGGTACTCTATGACGCTGTTTCTGGGTTCCCTGCAGCTGGGGTTGATGTACGGGCTGCTCGCCATGGGCATCTACATCAGCTTCCGCATCCTGAACATACCGGACCTTACCGCCGAGGGCAGCTTCACCCTCGGCGTAGCCGTGAGCGCGGTGGTCACCGTGGCGGGCGCGCCGGCGCTGGGGCTGCCGGCCGCGTTTTTGTGCGGCATGGCCGCCGGGGCGGTGACGGGGCTGTTGCAGACCAAGGTGGGCATCCACCCGATCCTGGCGGGCATCCTGACCATGAGCGCCCTGTACACCGTCAACCTGGCCGTGATGGGCGCGCGCTCCAACGTGACGCTGATTGGCATGGACACGCTGTTCCAGAAGCTGTACGCGCGGTTGGCGCCCCTGTCCAAAGACGCGGTGAAGCTGCTGGCGGGCGGGGCACTGGCGGCGCTCGTGCTGCTGGCGCTGATCTGGTTTTTCAAGACCCATCTGGGGCTGTGCATCCGCGCCACCGGCAACAACGAGGCGATGGTGCGCTCCTCCTCCATCAATGCGGATCGCATGAAAATCGTGGGGTTGGCGGTGTCCAACGGCTGCATCGCGCTTTCCGGCGCGATCGTGGCGCAGTATCAGGGTTACGCGGATATTTCCAGCGGCATCGGCATTCTGGTGGTGGGGCTGGCCTCCGTGATCATCGGGGAGGCGTTCTTCGGCCGCCGCGGGGTGACGTTGGGGCTGCTGTCCGCCATCGTGGGTTCGGTGGTATACCGCATCCTCATATCGCTGGCGCTTTCCACCGATATTTTCCCCACCTATTTCCTCAAGCTGATCTCCGCCGTCATCGTGGCCGTGGCGCTGAGCCTGCCTACGGTGAAGGAGGGGCTTCGCAAGCGGAAGATCCGCAGGGAGGGGTAAGCCGTGCTTGAGTTGAAGAACCTTACCAAAACCTTCGCCAGGGGAACCGTGAACGAGCATACGGCGCTCAACGCCGTCAACTTCACGCTTCGGGACGGCGATTTCGTGACGATACTGGGCTCCAACGGCGCGGGCAAGAGCACGCTGTTCGGGGCCATCGCAGGCACCTTCTGGCCGGACGCCGGGCACATCCTGCTGGACGGGGAGGACGTGACCTACCAGCCGGAGCACGTGCGCGCCCGCAGAATCGGCATCCTGTTCCAGGACCCCATGAAGGGCACCGCGCCGGATATGACCATCGCCGAAAACCTGACGCTGGCCTACACTCACAACCGCCGTTTCCCGCTGGCGCGCGCGCTGACCCGCCGGGATATCGAGGAACTGCGGGACAAGCTGGCGGCCTTCGGCATGGGGCTGGAGGACCGCATGAAGATGAAGGTGGGTTTGCTTTCCGGCGGGCAGCGGCAGGCCATGACCCTGCTGATGACGACCGTCGCCAACCCTCGGTTGTTGCTGCTGGACGAGCACACCGCGGCGCTGGACCCCGCCACGGCGGAAAAGGTGCTTTCCATTACCGTGCAAATCGTGAAAGAGCAAAAAATACCCACGATGATGATTACCCACAACATGGGCAGCGCTCTTGCGGTAGGCAACCGCACGCTGATGATGGAGCAGGGCGAGATCATTTTGGATATTTCGGGAACGGAGCGCGGCCACATGAAGGTAGAGGATTTGCTGAAGCGCTATTCCGGGCGGAAGGGCCGGGAACTGGACAACGACCGGATGCTGCTGAGCAAGTGAACCGCTTGATGAATAGAAGCCGGACGGGGAGCATGCGACCCTTCCGGCTTTTCGTATTTGATACGCTTATTGAGGCGGACGGCACTTTTTGCAGGGCGTCTTGCCCAGATAAAGAGCTTCCTCCATCGTGACGGGCACGGCGTTTTTCATGCTGCCGCAGGACGCTTTCTTGTGATAGCAGTCGTTGCCGACGGTGATGTAGACAATCACGGAGCCATCCGGGAAAGCCGGGGCGACGTCAGTTGCAACGGGCATCGGCGGGTCGCACCGGCCGCACGGTTTATACCCGATGCGGCAAGCTTCCGCAAGCGAGAGCAGGTAAGCGGTTTTCGTGCTGCCGCAGTCGGGAATATCGTGGTAGCACTTGCCCGTCGCGGTGACGTATACGAGCGTGGAACCGCTGAGATAGAAGGGGGATTCCGCATCCGTGCCGGACGAAACGCGCGCGGCGGCGGGAGCCGCGCCCGGCAGAACGGCGAGAAACAGTGCCAGCGCGCACGCCAGCAGAGCCGAGACGGTTCTTCGAGTTTTCGGCATAACAGATCCTTTCCTGTGCCGCGGATGGCGGGCGAGGCAGGTCCTAATAGTCCTCTTTGCGGCTAATGGTGTCATTCGTGAGGACAGTGTACCATAAATGGAAGCGGATGGCAATTGTGACGACGGGTAAAAGAAAAACTGCGGCGAACGGCTCCCGGCAAGGGATTTCGCCCCTCGTCGCAAGGCGCCGCCGGCGCCCGTTTCGAACTTTTACATGAAATTTCCCCCGATTTGCGTTATACTGGTTGCGGACCGCGCCCCGAAACGCCGCACCGACCCGGCGCACGGCGCGGCATACGAAGGAGCGTTGACCGATGATCGAAAACGGCGCCGTGCGTGCGGCGACGGAGCAACTGGCTTCGGCGATCCGCGAAAGCGACGAATACAGGCAGTATAAAACCCTCCGGGACACGGTGACGGAGAACGAGACCAACCGCGCGCTGCTCAAGGAATACCAGCGCACGCAGACGAGGCTGCAGATGGCTGCCGCGGCCGGAACCGACGCCGACGCCGCGGACGTGGAGCGCTTCAATAAGCTTTCCGCCCTGCTGTACATGAACAACGAGATCGCCCGGTACCTGATGGCGCAAATGCGTCTGCAGCAACTGACGGGCGAGGTTTTCCAGAGCGTGACCAAAGCGGCGGAACTGGAGCTGGAACTGCCCGGAATGTAGGAGGGCTCGACCATGGCGAAACGGGAACGCCCGTACTACGACCACGAATCGCTGCGCGAGGAACGGCGGTACGGTTTTTATTGGTACAGCGGCCTTTGGCACCTGCTGCGCCCTGTGCTGGTGGCGCTCACGGCGCTGGTGCTGCTTTTCGGGCTGGGTTCCATGGCGTACAGCACCATCGACGATAAATACCTGAGCCCCGTGGACGCGAACGACCAAACGGAAATCCCCTTCACCGTCACAGGCGGCCAGAGCCTTACACGCGTGGCCAACAACCTGGAGGACGCGGGCATCATCAAAAACCGCTCGGTGTTCAAGTATTACTGCGATTTCGTGGGCCTCGGGCAGAAGATCCAGGCGGGGGATTACCAGCTGAACAAAAGCATGAACATCTTCCAGATCGCCGAACGGCTGACCACCGGCGACGGCAAGCCGCTGACCATGAACATCACCGTGATTCCCGGCTGGACGATGGAAGACATCGCGGCCTATCTGGTGGAGCAGGGTGTTTTCAAGGATTCCAAGGACTTCCTGACCCTTTGCCGCACCGGGGACGGCCTGAGCGATTTCTACTTCATCAAGGACGAGCTGGCGAGCGGCCGTGTAAACGGGCGCAAGTACCTGCTGGAAGGCTATCTGGCCCCCAATACCTACGAGATTTATACCAATGCTTCGGCGGCGGACGTTCTGGGCAAGCTGCTCAGCCAGACCGACGTGGTGCTGAGCTACGAGTGGCAGCAGCGCGCCGCCGACCTCGGCATGACGATGGACGAGGTGCTCACCATGGCCTCGCTGATCGAAAAAGAGGCCAAGACCGCCGATTTCGCCAAGGTGTCCGCCGTGTTCCACAACCGGCTGAAGGACGGCATGAAGCTGCAAAGCGACGTGACCATCCATTACATCACGGGTGAGCGCCGCATGGCCCTGAAGGACAGCGACCTGGCCGTCGATTCGCCCTATAACACGTATCTGTACGCGGGCCTGCCCGTCGGCCCCGTGTGCAACCCTTCCGCGGACGCCGTTAAAGCGGCGCTGTATCCGGACGAAAGCTTCGTGGCGGAAAAGTACCTCTACTTCTGCAGCAAAGATCCCAACACCGGGGAACTGGCCTTCTCGAAGACTCTGGAGGAACACGAGGCGGCGGTGGCCATCTACGCGCCGCTGTGGAAGCAGTTCGACGAGGAGCGCGGCTATTAATGACGGAACGGCCTTTTCCCATGCCGGAGCTGCTGGCTCCCGCGGGCGGCCCGGAGCAGTTGGAAGCCGCGCTGCGCTTCGGCGCGGACGCGGTGTACGGCGGGCTGGAGCGGTTCGGCCTGCGCGCCGCAGCCTGCAATTTTACCCCGGAAACCCTGCGCGCCGCCGTAACGCTGGCCCACGGGCAGGGCAAACGGTTTTACGTCACGCTCAACGTTTTACCCTTCGACCGGGACATGGAGGACTTTCTGATCACCGCGCGGCTCGCGGCGGAGGCGGGCGCGGACGCCGCCATCGTCAGCGATCTGGGCGCGGCGCTCGCGTTGCGCGAAACGCTTCCCGCCCTGCCCCTGCACGTGAGCACGCAGGCGAACGTGCTGAATACCCGCACGGCGCTGCATTGGCGTAAGGCGGCCGGCGCGCGGCGCGTCGTGTTGTCGCGGGAGATGAGTCTGGCCGACATCCGCGCCATGCGGGACGCCCTGCCTCCGGAACTGGAACTGGAAGCCTTCGTGCACGGCGCGGTATGCGTGGCCTACAGCGGCCGCTGCCTGCTGAGCGCCGCGCTGACGGGCCGCAGCGGCAACCGCGGGGAATGCGCCCAGCCCTGCCGCTGGCATTACGCCTTGGCGGAGGAGAAGCGCCCCGGCCAGTGGATGCCGTTGGAGGAAGACGGGCGCGGCACCGCCCTACTTTCGGCTTACGACCTGTGCATGATCGGGCATCTGCCGGAGCTGATCGGTGCGGGCGTATCCGGTTTGAAAATTGAAGGCCGCATGAAAACGGCTTATTACGTGGCTACGGTGGTTTCCGCATACCGCCGGGCGCTGGACGTCCTCGCCTCGCGGGGCGAGGAGGCATACCGGGCGCAGGTGCCCGCGCTTACGGCGGAACTGGCTAAAGCCAGCCACCGCGCGAGCGACACGGGCTTCTATTTCGGCGTGCCGAACCCGCCCGCGGGCGCGGAGGGCCTTTCCCAGACCATGGAGTTCGTGGGGCGGGTATCCCGCGGGGCGCGCGCGGGCGAACCCGCGGATGTGGTGTTGAAAAACCGATTTTATACGGGCGATGCGCTGGAAGTGCTGACGCCGAAGGGGAGCTTTCCCTTTACCGCGGGGGAGATCACCCTTGCGGACACGGGCGAGACCGTGGATACCTGCGGTGTGGCGGGCACCCCCATACGGCTTGTCTTCCCCCTCGCGGTGGAGGCGGGGGACATCCTGCGGGGACCGAACCGTAATCATCGGTAGGGAAGGGTGTGCCGCGCTTCGCGCGGGCAGGGGCATTTCGGTTGCCCCTGCACCCTTAGGGCGGCGCCCTAGCCGGAACATTGTTCTGTAATTCGAGGGTTGTGCCCTGCAGGGCACATTCCTTTGATAAACAATATGCATAATAAATCCGCGCCCCTACACGAACGCAAACCGCGAAGGTTCCCAAAGAGCGAGCGGAAAGCCCCTGCCCGTGTCCGCAGACACGGCCCCATCCCCGTGCCCGCAGGCACACACCCACGATAATGAAAAAGGATAAGAATCGTAAAAGACCTCTTTGCTATGAAAGAGGTCTGAAGTATGTATTTCGGTATGTATGTCGGCAGGTTTGCGAAGGACGGCGTCCTTCGCCCGCGCCGCCAGACGCGGAATTTATGATTTGGCATCCCTGTCCTTCACCGCCGCGCCGATGAACCCCCGGAACAGCGGATGCGGGCGGTTGGGGCGGCTTTTCAGTTCCGGGTGGAACTGCACGCCCACGAAGAAGGGGTGGTTGGGAAGCTCGATGATCTCCACCAGATTGCGGTCGGGGTTGCGCCCCGCGATGATCATGCCGCCCGCCATGAAGCGCTCCAGATATTCGTTGTTGAATTCGTAGCGGTGGCGGTGACGCTCCCAGATGTCGTTGATGCCGTAGGCCTTCTCGCTGACCGTACCCGGCGCGATGAGGCAACGGTATTTGCCCAGCCGCATGGTGCCGCCGAGGTTCTTCAGGTCCTGATCCGCCATCAGGTCGATGACCGGGTAGGTGGTATGCGGGTCCACCTCGGTGGTGTGCGCGTCCCGCATCTCCAGCACGTGGCGGGCAAATTCGATGACCGCCATCTGCATTCCCAGACACAGGCCCAGGAAAGGCAGGCCGTTTTCGCGGGCATACTGGATGGCGTTCATCTTGCCCTCCAGCCCGCGTGCGCCGAAGCCGCCCGGCACCACGAGGCCGTTGGCACCCGCCAGCTTCTCCGTCACGTTTTCGGGGGTCACGTCCTCGGCGGGGATCCAGTTGATCTTTACCTTTACGCCGTGGAAGATACCGCCGTGGGTCAGAGCCTCCACGACGCTCAGATAGGCGTCCGGAAGCTCCACGTACTTACCCACCAACGCTATGGTGACGCTGGTCTGGCTTTCCATCTGGCGCTTCACCATCGCGCGCCATTCGTCCAGATCGGCTTCCTTTTCCGGCAGGGAAAGAAGCTTCATCACTTGCTCGTCCAGCCCCTCGTCGTGCAGCATCAGAGGCACTTCGTACAGGCAGCGGGCGTTCAGGTTCTGGAACACGCGCTCCACCGGCAGGTTACAGAACATGCTGATCTTGGCGCGCAGCTCGTAGGGCAGCTCGTGGTCGGCGCGGCACACCAGTATGTCCGGCGCGATGCCGATGCCGCTAAGCTCCTTCACGCTATGCTGCGTGGGTTTGGTTTTCAGCTCCCCGGCAGCGTTCAGGTACGGCACCAGCGTCACGTGCAGGTACAGGCAGTTTTCGCGTCCCACCTCCGCGCGCATCTGGCGGATGGCCTCCAGAAAGGGCAGGCTTTCGATGTCACCCACCGTGCCGCCGATTTCGGTAATCACCACGTCCGGCGCGTTTTCGGCGCGGCTGACGGCCAGTATGTTTCGTTTGATTTCGTTGGTGATGTGCGGAATTACCTGAATGGTCGCGCCCAGATACTCGCCGCGGCGCTCGCGGTCGATGACGGTCTTGTATACGCGGCCGCTGGTCACGTTGCTGGCCTGCGTCAGGCTTTCGTCGATGAAACGCTCGTAATGGCCCAGGTCGAGGTCGGTCTCCGCGCCGTCGTCGGTGACGAACACCTCGCCGTGCT
>CAZCCZ010000008.1:0-71372 GCA_964497495.1 uncultured Oscillospiraceae bacterium | reverse complement strand
ATGGTGCCGGGATCGACGTTCAGGTACGGGTCGAATTTCTGAATCGACCCTCTCAGCCCCCGGCTTTTCAGAAGCCGCCCCAGCGACGCGGCCGTGATGCCCTTGCCCAGCGAGGAAACCACGCCGCCCGTTACGAAGATAAATTTCGTATCCATCGCCGCTTTTCCGCCTCCTTCTTAAAATCAAACAAACTTAATTTTATCAAACCGCCCCTGTTTCGTCAATAATAATTCCGCCCGATTCGCGCCCTTTTTTGCCCTTGGGGAAACCCGCGCGTTTCCGGCCCGCTCGCCTTTTCCGCAACGCGCCGCCTCCCGCGAAGCCTGGAACACGGAGCAGTCGGAGACGCCGCGGGGAAAAGGTGCGCGGCCGTCGTTTAAGAAGCTTGCGGTGCGTTCGGCGGGCCGCCACGGTCTGTCGGCAATGAAAAACGCGCCGCGCTCTGCGCGGCGCGCCGTAACGGCGTTGGGAAACGTACGGAACCCGAACTATTTCGAAGCGGGCGCCGGGCAGGCGGCCACGGGCTTGCCGGCCTGGCCGATCTCGCCCGCTTTGGTCAGCGCGTACTTGGTCACCACCGGGCCGATCAGCTCGTAGATCAGCGTGCCCGCCAGCACCACGGCCTGGATCTGGTGACCGTAGGCGGGCAAACGGGTGAGGGCGAGCTGCGCCATGCCGATGGCCACGCCTGCCTGCGGGATCAGCGTAAGACCCAGGTATTTCTGCACGCTGGGGTGCGCCTTCACCAGACGGGAACCCGTCATCGCGCCGATCCACTTGCCGACCACGCGCATGACGATGTAGCAGACGCCCACGATGCCTACGGTGGGCAGCACGCTCAGGTTCAGGTCCGCGCCGGAGATCACGAAGAACAGCAGGAACACCGGCGGGGTGAAGCGGTCGGTCTGCTCCACGATCACGTCCGCCGCCTTAGAAACGTTTGTCATCACCGCGCCCAGCATCATGATGCACAGCAGGTTGGAAAGGTTGAACATATCGCACAGCGCCAGCGCCAGAAGAATGAAGGCGATGGTCAGCGCGAGCTTGTTGCCTCGCGAAGCGAAGAACCGGGCCAGAAAGCTCAGGATCAAACCCAGCGCCATGCCCAGCGCGATGGAGCCTACGATTTCCAACAGCGGGATCAACAGCATGCTGCCGACGGTGATGGCCGCGCCGCTGGTGAAAGCCTGCGCGATGTTCATGGAAATTGCGAAGGCGATGAGGCCAACGGCGTCGTCCATGGCCACCACGGGTAAAAGCATGTCGCAAACGGGGCCCTTGGCCTTATACTGGCGGATCACCATCAGGGTGGCGGCGGGCGCGGTGGCGGCCGCGATGGAACCCAGCGCGATGCACATCGGCAGGCTGAAGCCCGGCACACCCAACGACGAACAGGTAATCAGCACCGCGTCAACCAGAAAGACCGCGGTCAACGCCTCGAAAGCCGTGATAGTCAGGGGCTTGACGCCGATCTTGCGGATATAGCTCAGCTTGAACTCCGCGCCGATGGAATAGGCGATGAACCCCAGCGCGACCTCCGTGATGACGGCGAAGGAATCGGCGGTCTTCTGCGGGATCAGGCCCAGCACGGAGGGGCCGACCACCAGACCGCCGATCAGGAACCCGGTTACGTTGGGCAGGTGCACGAGCTTGGCGAGGCGGCTGAACAACAGGCCCGCGCCTACGGCGAGGGCCAACGCAAGGAGGGTGTTCATTTTTGACAGCCCTCCATCCCTTCGGCGTATAGAACGGGAACGGCGAACATCACGCCGGTATCGGGCTTGTCCAGGCCCCCGGTCACTTCGTTCACGACGCCGCGCACCTTCTCCGCCTGATCGTCTTCCAGCACCATCATCAGTGTCTTGTTGCCCCGGCGTTCCGGGTCGAACAGATGGCGCAGGGCGCCGAACATAGGCGCGTCGTCGCCGCGCTGGTCCAGCACGCGCATCATGCCCGTGCTGTCGAAAACGGTCGCGCCGTGCGCGCCGCACTCCAGCAGTTTTTCCAGAAGAGGTTCCAGGCACTCCGTCTTGCTCAGCACGAGGAAAAATACCTGCATGGTCTCACCTTCGTCATTCGTTTGTCGACCGCGTTCAGGACGGGGCCTCTGTTTCCTATCATAGACCCGCGATGCGAAAAATGCAAGGGTAGCGAGCTTTTTCGGGCCGGGAAGCGCGGAAAAGGTTTGAATTCCGCTCTGTTTCATAGTATCATGGTGCGCGTAAGCGACGGCGCGCTCCGGTCTCGGTCTGGGTATGCGGGGACTTTCCCGCGGGACGGACGCGCTCAATCACGGTCAGATGAGGAGTATGCGAATGAGTGCGCGATTCAAGCCGGCCGCCGTCTTCGGCGACCGTATGGTGCTCCGCCGCGACCGCCCCGCGCTGATTTTTGGCGAGGCTGCGGGAAAAGCGACGATCAATGCCGAGATATCTGGAAAATGCGTAAAAACCACGGCGCGGGAAGGCCGTTTCGAGCTTGCATTGCCACCGATGCCGGCGGGCGGGCCCTATACGCTGACGCTTTCGGCCGGGGAGACGAAAATCACCTATACGGACGTGCTTTTCGGCGAGGTTTACTTTGCGGGTGGCCAGAGCAACATGGAATGGCCGCTTTCGGCCGCGGCCGACGGCCCCCGCCTGGCGGCCGCGGCGAACCATCCGCAGATTCGCTATTATAACGTGCCCAAGCAGCCCGTGCTCAACGGCAAACTGCTGGCCGCGGAGAGGAAAGCGCGCTGGCGCGCGCTGGAACCGGGCCTCTGCGGGGATATGAGCGCGGTGGCCTTCCATTTCGCGACGCTGCTTCAGGCGGAGCTCAACGTGCCCGTGGGCGTGATCGACTGTTATTGGGGCGGCACCTCCGTAGCCTGCTGGCTTTCCGAGCAGGCGCTTCGCGGTACGGCGGCGGGCGCGGCCCTGCTTACGGAATTCGAGGCGAAGGTCGGTGGCCGAAGCGATGCGGAGTGCGAAGTGGACGTGCGGGAGAATGAAGAAGCGCTGAAACGCTGGGAACGGCAGGTGGAACGGGCGCGTGCCGAACATCCCGGCGCCGACTGGCACGAGATCGCCGCAAGGCTCGACCCGTGCCCCTGGAACCCGCCCGCCAGCCGCAGGAGCGGCTTCCGGCCCTCGGGCCTCGCGGAAACGATGGTGAAGCGCGTGGCACCCTATACGCTTACGGGCTTCCTGTACTATCAGGGAGAGGAGGACACACGGCACCCCGGCCTCTACCGGCCGCTGATGACCGCGCTCATCGCTTTCTGGCGGGATCTCTTCCGGGACGGCGCGCTGCCCTTCCTGTTCGTACAGCTGCCGATGTTCAGAAACAGCAACGAGGCGGACGACCGGCAGTGGGCGGTGCTGCGCGAGGCGCAGGAACAGGCCTGCATGGATACGCGTAACGCCGGGCTCGCCGTGATGATCGACGACGGCGAGCTGGACAACATCCACCCCACGGAAAAGAAAACGGTGGGATTAAGGCTGTATTACGAGGCGCTCCGCGTGGCGTACGGCCGGCCGGACGTACCGGAAAGCCCACGCGCCCTGTACGCCTACCGGGAGGGCGAAGAGATGGTGATCCGGCTTTCCGCGCCCGTCGCGGCGCAGGGAACGCCACGCCTGTGCGAGCTGATGGGCGCGGACGGCGCGTTCGTGTCCGCGGAGGCGACGGTTGCTGGCGATACGCTCCGTCTGCGTGCGCCGGGGGTGGCCGAACCGCTGAAAGCGCGATACGCCTGGGTGAATTACGGCGTGGTGAACGTATTCGGGGAGAACGGCCTGCCGCTGGCCCCCTTCCTGATCGGGTGACGGAAACCCGCTTTACGGCCCGTCTTTCGGCGCAAGGCGGGCCGTTTCCCATACGGGCCGCCTGAAACGGAATAAAAAGGGGTTTTGGCATGGAGATTCAAACGGCCGCCGTCGTGGGGCTGGGCGCGCTGGGCACGCTGTTCGGCCACCGGATGGCGCAGCATATGCCGGGGGAACAGCTGCGCGTTCTGGCCGGCCGGGAGCGTATCGAACGGTATCGGCGGGACGGCGTATACAGCAACGGGGAACGGTGCGATTTTCATTACGTAACGCCGGAGGCGGCGACCCCGCCCGCGGACCTCGTGCTGGTCGCGGTCAAGTACGGGCAGCTGGCCGGAGCGTTGGAGGACATGCGAAACCAGGTGGGGGAGCATACGCTGATCCTCTCGCTGCTCAACGGCATTAGTAGCGAGGGCGTCATTGCGGACGTCTACGGCCGGGACAGGGTCGTGGATTGCGTGGCCTACGGCATGGACGCGGTTCGGGAGGGGAACCGGCTGACATGCCGCAACATGGGCAGGCTGGCGATCGGCACGCGGCACGGCGGCCCGCCGACGGATAAAGTATTGCGGGCGGCCCGCTTTTTCGAACGGACGGAAGTGCCCTACGAGATCGACGAAGCCATGGATAAGCGCATGTGGGGCAAGTTCATGCTCAACGTCGGCGTAAACCAGACCGTGGCGGTATTCGGGCCCGATTACGGCACCATCCAGCGGGATGGACACGACCGGGACGTGATGATCGCCGCCATGCGGGAGGTGATCGACCTGTCCCGGCTGGAAGGCGTGGACCTGACCGGGAGCGACCTCGACGGCTGGCTGGGCGTGCTGGCCACCCTCAACCCGGGGGGAAAGCCCTCCATGCGGCAGGACGTGGAGGCCCGCCGCCCCAGCGAGGTGGGGCTGTTCGCGGGCACGGTGCTGGAACTGGCGCGGAAGCACGGATACGACGCGCCCGTCAACCGGATGCTGCTGGAACGCGTACGGGCGCTGGAAGCGGGTTATCCGGAGGCGAAGCCCGCGCCCGGCGTTCGTTGACACCCGCGGGGAAACATGCTATTCTGGGGCAAAGACGAACGGTTACGGAAAAGAAGGGGAAAGCGATGCGGCAGGCGGTTTCCGGCGGCGACTGCGGCGCCGGCGGGCGGAGGGTGCTTTATTTCGATCTCCTGAACGTGCTTGCCTGTTTCGCCGTGGTAACGCTGCACGTAAACGGCGCTTTCTGGAGTTATTCCGATTCCTTCCGATGGACGTTCAACCTGCTGGTGGAATCTGTTTTTTATCCCGCGGTCGCCATTTTCGTGATGCTCACCGGCGCGACCCTGATGGATTACCGCAAGCGCTACGATACGAAAACGTTCTTCCGCAGGCGTTTCGTGAAGGTTGCCGTGCCTTTTCTGGCCTGGAGCCTGATCGCGATTCTTTTCCATGTCCTGAAGGGCAACATCGCCCCGGCGGACGTTACCTTCGCCTCCGTGGCCGGGTGGGTGCTCAACGGGGATTATTACAGCATCTACTGGTTCTTCACCGTTCTGTTCGGCTGCTACCTTTCCATTCCCGTCCTGAGCCTGATTCCGGAAGAAAAGCGGAACAAGGTTTTCGCCTATCTGGTTTTGTATGCCTTCGTGACCATCAGCCTGCTGCCGATGGTTTCGTACTGGACGGGCATCCCGTACGCCGCCGCCTACCGCAGCCCGGTCAGCGGCGGGTACCTGCTGTACGTGCTGCTGGGCTACCTGCTTTCCCGCGTCACGCTGAAACCGTGGCAGCGGTACGCAAGCTATGCGCTGGGCCTCGGCGCGCTGGCATTGCGCATCGTGATGACGTACCGGCTCAGCCATGCGGCGGGCATGGTTTCGTACCCGTACGGGGATTACCTCAATTTTCCCTGCGTGTTCCAGGCGGCGGCGCTGTTTATCGCCGCCCGGCAGCTTCGCCTTCGATGGAGCGATAAAGCGGCCGCGCGGCTTCGCTTCGCCGCTTCCGTCAGCTTTTCGATTTATCTGATTCACCGGTTCGTCATGGACCTGCTGGTGCGTTTCAACCTGGAACCGCGCTGGCTTACGGGCACGCCGTGGTACTCGGTCTTATGGCCGTTCGTCGTGTACGCGCTCTCGCTGCTGGCCGCCGCCGCGGGCAAGAAAATCCCCGGCGTCCGGCGGCTGTTCCCCTGACCCCCGCGCATTAACGGTGCCCTGCCCGCCGGAACCGGCGCAATACGCACGAACGGGAGGTGGTTCGTCTGCATACCGGAACGCCGCAAAAAACCCGACGGCTTTTCTATGCCGTGATTCTGGGCAGCCTGCTTTTTTCCACGCTGTATCTGGCGCTTCGCCGGGGCGCGGGGTTCGCGGATTTCTTTTATCAGGGGGGCGCGAACCTGCTGGGGGATTTCAGCAACAACCTGCATTACCCCACCCACGAGGGCGGCCCGTATTACGACGGCATCTGGGCCACGTTCCCTCCGCTGGCCTACACGCTGTATTACCTGATCAACGTGTGCTTCACGCGCGCGGCGCGCAACGTGGAGATCGTGGTGTACCTGCTGATGACGGGCGTTTCCGCCGTGCTGATGTTTTACGCCGTGCAGCGCGTCTTCGAGCGTTACGGCCATGCCATGCGCGGCGCGCGGGAGCCTCTGTTTTTTACCCTGTGCGTGCTGCTGTCCGGCATCAACCTGTACGCCGTGGAACGCGGCAACTCCGTACCCGTGGTAGTGGTGGTTCTCCTGTTCGCCATGTACCTGCGCGAGGAGGAACAGCCGTGGAAGCGCGAGGCCGCGCTGGTGCTGATCGCCTTCGCGGCGGGCATGAAACTTTACCCGTGCGTGTTCGGCCTGCTTTACCTGCTGGAAAAGCGCTACGCCGAAGCGCTCCGGCTGGTGCTGTACGGGCTGATCCTGATCTTCGTGCCCTTCCTGTGGTTCGGCGGTATGGACGGACTGCGGCAGTTCTTCTATAACCAGGAGCAGATCCATCTGCTGCAGCGCAACGATTTTCTGACCAGCATCCCCAGCGTGGGCCGGTTTCTCGCGGCGGAACTGGGGTGGAGCGCACAGCCGTCTGGCGCGATCGCGCAGGGGCTGGCGGTTCTCTTCGGCGCGGCGTCGCTGGCGTGCGTGTGCCTGACGAAAGAGCTGTGGCTCCGGTGCCTGCTGCTGACGGGCGTCGTTACGCTGGTGCCCGGCTGGAGCGCCGAATACATGGCCCTGTATTTTATCGTTCCCTGCGCGCTGTTCCTCTGCCGCAGCTCCGAGCGGCCCCGGAAGGCGGACGGGATATACGCGGCGCTGCTGGGCGGCGTGTTCGTGTCGCTGCCGTTCGCCACGGGTTTCTCCCTGCACGCGGCCACGTCCTGGAACATGCTGGTGAGCTTCGGCTGTATCTACCTCGTGTGCCTGTTCGCCGTCTGGGACGTGCTGCGTACGTTCGTACGTTCGCGGAAAGCGGCGGGCGTCCGCGCCTGAGAAACGCGGTATTCGAAAAGCGCCGGGGCCGTAGGACCCCGGCGCTTTTCGCACGTCGTTTTCTATTTTACGGCCGCGTTCTCCGTCGCCGCGGCCCCGCGGGCCGGGTGGGCGACGAACGCCAGTAGCGGGATCGTCATGGCGACGATGGGCAGGAAGTAGCGCAGGTAGCTGTCCACCGGGGAAAGCAGGCACACCCCGAAGCTGAACAGCGCGGGCGCGAACACCGCCAGATGCTTCCAGCGCCTCTGGTGCGCCAGCGAAATGCCCGCCGCGACCAGCATCCAGGTGTAGAACGGCAGCACGTACAGCCAGGAGAGGATCGGCAGCGTCCACCAGCGGTTCATCAGCGAGATCATTCGGTTGCGAAACGGCGTCAGGAACTCCGGCTGCACGGTGTGCAGCTCGCCGGGGCCGTCCTCCCAGTAGCTGGTGAACACGAAGCGCAGCCCGGCCTGCTGCACGTAGGTGATGCCGTCGTATTTGGGCGTGAAGGCGTAATACCCGCTGGTGTTGCCGACGAACGCCTGAAAGTAGGCGAGCGGATACTTGGGAAGCATCGAAGCCCAGGTTTTGAAATACCGGGAGAGCGCGGCCTTTTCCACGGCTTCTCCCTGCCCGTACTGGCGGAAGGTGTTCTTGACCGGGTCGGAGATCCAGGGTTGGTACAGGCCGCCGATGGCGTCGTAATCCAGCACGCGGTCGATCTCGTCCCTTTCCTCCCGGGTCAGCTGGTCCCCGTAGTTGCGCACCGTGCGTGCCGTCTGCTGGAAGCACAGGGAGTAGACGGCTGAAACGGAGTCGTTGACGAAGCCCAGCGCGGGCACCAGCACGTTGGTAAAAAGGAGCGCCGCGGCCATGGCTGAAGCCAGCGGAACGGCCACCCGCAGCCGCTGCCGGCCCCGGACCAGAAAGCAAAGCACGAGGATCGCCGAGGGGAGCACCACGTACAGCCCGTTGCTGCGCCACAGGGAGGCCAGCAGCGCCGTAACGCCGTAGGCGACCAGATCGCGCGCGCGGGGAAGGGCTTGCCGTCCGTCCCGGACCAGCGCGAGCGTTTGCAGGAAGAACAGCGTGAGCGTCGCCGTGTACAGGGTATCCTTGCCGATCATCATGGCGTACCCGCCCCAGATGGGGACGACGCCGAAAAAGAGCAGCGTAGCGGCCTGCCAGCCGCGATGAGCGCCCAGCCTGCGCAGGTACGCGACGATGCAGCCCAGCGCGAAGGCCATGGCCGCGCTTTGCAGCAGCATGTAGATCAGCACGCCGGCGTTATCGCCGCCCAGCCGCCGCCCCAGCCAGACGCAGCCGCCGAAAACGTACATCGTAAACGGGCAGTGCCACGTAGCCAGCGGGCTGGTACCGATCAGCTCCCGGACGATGGCGCACATGTCGTAGATCACCGTGCCCGGGTAGAACGCCGTCATGTACGGAACCCAGCAGAGGAACAGGAACGCGGCCGTGGTCGGCACGGGATGGTTCCGGTAAAGCGAGCGCAACCGGGTAAACCTGCGCAGGGGGGCGGCGGGCTCGCGGGGCCGGAGCGCGCTCCGGGTCAGCGTTTCCGAAAGCAGCGTCAGTCCAGCCGTCATGGTCAGGGCCTGGCCCAGAATCTTCAGCGCCGCCGCCGCGTAGGAAATCGTGGTGCCGATAAAGGCCCAGGAATCGTAGGCGAACAGGGAGGTGCCCAGATAGTTGAAAACGCCGAACAGAAACCCGAATACGATCTCGCCCGCGCGGGGGCGGAGGCGGCGCCTGCCGAACGTATACCAGAACAGCGCCCACAGGACGAGCGCGAAAACGCCCCACAGATAGTCCGTCGTGTCGGCGGGCAGGACGCTTTTTCCGATGTACAGGTTCGTGTTGATCACGAAGGATTTGGCACAGAAGATCGCCGCCGGCAGACAAACGGCGGCGAATACGGCCGAACGAGACCTGGTCGGATTCGGAGACAATCCGGACGCCATAGGGAATCACTCTCCGCGCGCTATTCGGCAAACCGACGGGATACCGATACGCTAAAGATAGCACAGGCCGGAAAGGCTTGTCAACGCACGGCCCGTTACGGTGTTCCCGGATTTGCTTCGGACAGGCCGAAACCCGGCACGGCTACGGTGACGGCCTTGCCGCCGGGCGCTCCCGCCACGCCCTGATACCGCACGGCGTAGAGGCCCGGCGCAAGCCCCGCGATTGCCGTGCCCGCGCAGGCCGTCCATTCGCGCGCCGACGCACGCCTGTACTCCATGCCGGCCGTGACGCCCAGAATCATGCCGTCGTCCGCGCCGTCTGCGGTGGGCGCGATTCCTTTGAGGAACGCGGGCACGGTCGGGTCCTTAACAATCGTGTAACGGTCGAACACTTCGCCGGTCTCCGGAAGGCAGGTCGTTACGGTCAGGGCGCCGTCCCCGACCGTGACGTAGCAATAGGAAGGTTCTTTATCCTCCATCCGCACCGCGCGGTAGGCGATATCCACGCCCTGCATGTTGTAATATTTACTGCCGCTGGCGGAACCGGCGGTGACGTACACCGTGCCCTCGGGGTTGACGGCGAAGCTCTCCAGCCCGTTTTGCGCCTTTCCGTCCAGCATTTGGTAGGAACGGGTGTAACGGTGGTCGTGGCCCGCCAGCGCCACGTCGATTCCGTATTTATCCATCAGCGGGTATAGTTCGTCCCTTCGGAAGGTGATGCAGTCTTCCAGCGAATGGGCCGCGGAGCTGTAAATGGAATGATGAAACACGACGACCTTCCATACGATCCCGTCCCCGGCGGCGGCGACGGCTTCCCGCAGAAAAGCGTCGTGCGTGGGCACGCTGCGATTGTTGGAATTGAGCATCAGAAACAGGGTGTTTCCGTAGACGAACCAGTAATCGTACCCCCCGTTGGAACGCCCGTAGGCGGTTTCGTTGGGAAGGGCGTAATGATAGGCGAACAGCGTTCCGTCGTCGTGGTTGCCGATGGTCGGCGCCAGCGGCAGCGAGCGCAGGGCGGCGGGGCCGAAGAAGGCGGCATATTGCTTTTCGTTGCTCCAGTATTCCACCTGGTCGCCGGAACTGAGGATGAAACTCGTATCCGGGAAGGCGGTCAGCGCCTTGCCGAGGGTGGTCTGCCAACCGAGGCTGTCCCTGCCCATGCTGCCGCCGGACCCAACCTGCGGGTCGCCCACGAAGAGGATGCCGTAGTTGCGGGCGTCGCGGGTGGAGAAACGGAAGACGTTGCTCCAGTTCGCGCCGTCGCCCACCCGGTATACGTACTCCGTGTCCGGTTCAAGACCCGTCGCCGTCGCTTCGTTGGACAGGAAACCTTTCACCTTCGCCACGGCACCCGTGAAAGTCCGCGCGGCGGCCGCCGGAAAGCTGCCGTCCGTGACCGCGGAAGCCGGGGCCACCTGCAAAACGGCCGCTTTCGCCTGCCTGGCGTTCAGGTACCAGGCGAACCCCATTTCCGTTTCGTCCGCGCCAGGCTGAAGGGTCAGGTCCCCCGCGTAGAGCGGAACGTTCACGGTGGCTACCGTGCCGGGATTAAAGCAGACCTTCCCGGCGTACCGGACCTCGTAATCGCCCGCCGCGAGGCCGGTTACGGAGGACCCCGCGCAGGGCGTCCACCGGGCGGAACCGTCCCCTGCGGGGCGGTATTCCATCGCTGCGTCCGTGCCCGCGAGGACGCCGTCGTGGCGAAACAGCGTCGTGGGCGCGGAGCCGGAAAGCCCCGTGGGAGCGGGTTGATTTTCGTTGACGACCGCATAGTCGATATGCAGCGTCGCGGCATCGGAACGGTTGCGTTCGTAGGCGACGGCTATGCGGCTGCCGCTGCCCGCGAGGAGAAAGGTCATCGCGTTGCCGTAGGCCCAGCCGTCCCCGTCGATCACCGCCTGCACCAGCGCGCTGAGGTCTGGGGTGCGCTGCGCCCTGCCGGCCTGCCCTTTCGTTTTCCAGACGATCGGGTCGCCCTCGTCCGCGGCCCAGCGCACGCTTTGCGCCGTGCGCGCGCGGGAAGAAAGCGCGTACCGCGGCAAAGCGTCCCCGTCTCTGAAGGGGGCCGAATCGGCCGCGGCTTCCGCGGCGATGGTCACGTCGAACGGAACGGAGGAACGGGCGGCTTCGTCCACGGTAAACTGGATATACGCGCCGGTGACGGTCGCGCCCCGGAAAATCGGCAGACCGGTGAAGCGCAGACCCACGATCTGCGGCTGCGCTTCACCGCCCCGGGGCACCTCGCACCCCAGCGCGATATCGCGGCTACCGGCGTCCGCTTCGCCGGTGTCGGCCCGCTCTTCCAGGTCGTCCGCGGCGGTGCGGATGGGAATCTCCGCCGTGTAAGTCTGCGCCTGCGGCGCGGTTTCCGCCCGGGCGGCTACGTAGGGCCAGGGGATGAACAGGAGGCACAGCGCCAGAAGAAGGGAGAGGATTTTGCCGGAGGTCTTGAAGCTCATCGGGACGGTCCTTTCCTGTATCATTGCATACGATCGTTTCCCATAAGATAGAATCGATACTCAACAGCAGTTTACATGAAATGTATGTTGCTTTTATCTTGACAGTATTAAGAAAGTCTAAAAAGTAAGCGCTGGCGTGCTTTTTACGGATGCGGACCCGCCCCGGGACGGAAAGAAGCGCCGCGTTCCCTGCGAAACGCGGCGCTCCCCGATAACGCTCTTTTCATACGTCCAGTTCCGTAACGGCCTTGGGGCACGCCCATTGCGGTTCGCCCGGTGCGTGCAGCGGGCTCCATACCTGGGCGAAGAACCGGTCCACCCGGGCGCGCGCCGCGTAGTTCCAGCTTTCCCGCTCGCACTGGGGGCACCAGTGGCCGCCTTCCAGCACCAGCCGAGGGCTGGCTGCAAATTCGTGGCCGAAGGCGCAGCGGAATTGCAGTTTGCCCGCCCAGTCGCCCTTCGCCATGGCCGCGCTCAGGCATCGGCCGCCACGGAACAGCGCCGCGCGCTGCACGTCCGCAAGTTCCAGATCGCTTTGCGGCTTCGTTTCGTCGTAGCCGTGGTCGATCGACACCACGCTGTTCCAGTCCGTAAAGCGGCGGCAGGCGTTAATGTCGGCGGGAATCGCGTCCCAATTGCGCCGGCTGCCCCAGCACGCGTCGATCTGCGCCTCCCGGTTTTCCCGGATGAAGCGTTCCGTGCCTCTCTCCGCGCGGGCCGCCTTTCGGAACACGCCCTTCACCAGGCCGCCCGCCAGCCGCTGGCCGCCGGGCAGACGGCACAGCAGGCGGACGATCGCCGCGGCCGGCCCGAGGCTTTTCAAGAACTCGTCGTAGAAATACGCCATGCCGTCCCGCCGGAAATGCAGGTAGCGCTCCAGCCTGTCCGAGTCCAGATAGTACTGGCCGTGGAAATTGCGGGTGGCGAACCATTTGGGGTCTACGACGTAGCGCAGGTCTTTGAAGCCCAGCGCCCCGTAAATTGTCCGGAACAGAGTCAGCGTGTCCGCGCGGCAGCTTTCGCCGCCGCCCACGTTGTACACGTGCCCCCAGAAGGCGTCCGGCAGCGCGCCGTTCCGGTGCAGGCGGCACAGGTTGCCCAGCATCGCGCCGCTGTCCCGGTCGGATACGTATTCCAGTACGTTGTTCAGGCCGTTGTGAAAAATGATCGCGTCCCGGATACGGCTCATGGCGGGCCCCATGATGCCCGTCTGGCGCAGACTTACCCAGTAAGCTAGCCCCGATTCGATCAGCAGCCGCTCCGCCGCCACCTTCGACACGGCGTAGTAGTCGAACAGGCTGGGCTTCACCGGGTCGCCCACCCGGCCCCAGTGAAGGGGAGGCGTCCGGTCGCCCGTTTCGGCGACGGTGCCGATGGAGACGAAGCGCACGGAATGTTCGAGCCCCTGCTCCTTCACGGCGGCAAGAAGGTTGCGCATTCCGCCGTAGTTGATCTTCATGGCCAGCGCGGGCCGGTCGTCCGCCGCGGGGGACACCAGCGCCGCCACGTGCAGGATGATATCCGCGCCCTTGACGCACGGAAGGACGTCCGCGTAGTTCGTCAGGTCGCCCCAGACGATCGTCAGGCCGGGCAGGTTACGGTACGGTTTGAGCCGTTTCCGGTCCCGCGGCGTGCCCTGTGCCAAAATCACCACGTCCTGCTCGCCCAGATCCGCCACCAGTTCCCGGAGCACCGCCCGGCCCATGCCGCCGGTTGCGCCCGTCAGGAGTATTTTCGGCTTCTTCACGTTACTCGCCCCTCATGCCCAGCGCGTCCGTCCGGCGGTCGAGCACAGCCACGCTGAGGCGGATGGATTCCCCGATGGCGGCGTCGATGTCGTCCGGGGTCACGCCCAGGGGCTCGCAGCCCAGCGATTTGTCGATGAACAGTTCCCGGCACTGCAGGTCGGAAAGTTTCGGCAAGTACAGTCCGCCTTCGACGTTCTTCGCCTTCTGCTCCATAAGCAGCTTCCGGCCGTAGAGCGTGAACATCCAGTCCGGGATGGTGACGGTTTTCCGGTTGGGAAGCCCCATATGCCTGTGGACGATCTTCAGCATCTGCTTCCACGTCATATTGTAATACCCGATGGGCCAGGCGTTGCCGCCCCGGTTCTTTTCCAGCGCGCCCGCCGCCGCCTGGGCCACCTGGCGTACGGTCACCATGGCGGTGCCGCCCCGCGGGTAGAGCGTGACGCCCTTCATACCGCGGATCATTTCCACCAGAATCGTCCATACGGGTTTGCGCCCCGGCTGCGCGCCGAAGATGTAGGGCAGTTCCAGCACGGCCACGTCGAAGGCGTCGTCCGCGAAGGAAAGCGCGACCAGTTCCTGATCCCGGCGGCTGCGCACGTAGGGGTGCCAACGGGCCAGTTCCCGTTCCGGCCAAAGCTTCTCAAAATAGGCGAAATAGGAACCCAGCACGACCGCGTGCTTTACGCCCGCCTTCCTGGCAAGGCCCAGCAAACGGCGGACGGGGTCGATATTGTATTTCCGGTACAGCTCGTAGATGGGCGGCGCGCCTTCCACCCGCTCGTCCACGCCGGCGGCGAACACGAAGCCTTCGCAGCCGGACAGGCGCGTCAGAAGCGCCTCGTCGCTCATCTCCAGATAGTTGCCAAACTCGATGCGCATCTTTTCCGGCAGTACCGCACCCGCCGGAAGCGGGGGCAGCGCGACGGAGGTCACCTCGTGGCCTCTCTCGATCAGTTCCGCGGCCGCGGCGCTGCCCAGCAGCCCGGTGCCGCCGACGATAAAAATCTTCATAGAACAGGGCTCGATCCTTTCCCGATCATTTTTGGCAGGGTTGACGGGGTCTTCCCCACGGTATTATAATACCGACACCGTGTTGCAAATTCAACCGGCAGTTGGATACGGAACGTTGTGGAATCGACATTTTGATCAGATTTGTCCGATTAGCGGCATCATCATTGTAAATTATCGTTTACTCCACGACTGAAAAAGGGGGATACCGCCGTGACGCAAAAGGAAAACCGCCGGGTAAAGATGACCAGGCAGCTCCTGCGGGACAGCTTGCTGGAACTCATGCGGGACCGGCCCATCGGAAAAATCTCCATCAAGGAAATCTGCCAGAACGCGGATGTGAACCGTTCCACTTTTTACCTGTATTACGCCGATCCGTACGCCCTGTTCAGCGAAATCGAGGGCGAGCTGCTGGCCCAGGCGCGGGCGCACCTGGAGAAAATCGGCACCGACCCCGTGAGCGTGCGGTACGTGACGGAACTGCTTCTTTACATTAAGGACAACGCGGAGAGTTTCCGCGCGCTGCTTTGCCGGCAGGAAGGCATACCCTTCCAGTCCGCGTTCGTGGAAGCGGCGTTTCAGAAGCTTCGGCAGAGCCTGCCGCTTTCGTGCGCGGAGCCGGTGGCGGACTACGTGTACGACTACCTGATTTTCGGCAGTATGAGCGTGATCCAGAGATGGATCGAAGCGGGCTTCGACAGGCCGTGCGAGGCGATGGCGGAGCTGATTTACCGTCTTTCGGACAGGGCGGGGGCCGCTTTCCGGTGACCGGCGGGGTTCCCGGGCGGGACACCGGAACGGTCTCTTCTCTGCCATCCGCCTTCCGGACCCCGGCTCGTAACCCTTTCCGCGCGCGGTTTTCCGCGCCGATTCGCTGCGCTTGAACAAAACCGCGGGATGCGCTATACTGTGTGCACGTGTATTTTAACGCGGGAGGCAACGCAGGAATGGCTACGGATCTGGATATCGCCCGCGCGGCGAAGCTGAGGCCCATTACGGAAATCGCGGAGGCAGCCGGATTTGACCCGGCCACCCTTTCCCCGTACGGAAAATACGTCGCCAAGGTGGACGCCCGCGCCTACCGCGCGCGCCCGAACCGGGCCAAACTGGTGTTGGTCACGGCCATGACGCCCACGCCCGCGGGCGAGGGAAAGACCACGGTATCCGTGGCGCTGGCCGACGGTATGACGGTCAGCGGCCGCAGGGCCGTGCTGGCGCTCCGGGAGCCGTCGCTCGGCCCCGTGTTCGGTATGAAGGGCGGGGCGACCGGCGGCGGTTTCGCGCAGGTCGCGCCGATGGAGACCATCAACCTGCATTTTACCGGCGACCTGCACGCGATTACCGCCGCCAATAACCTGCTGTGCGCCCTGATCGACAACCACGTGCAGCAGGGCAACGCGCTGGGCATCGACCCGCGGCAGATCTGTTTTCGCCACTGCCTGGACGTGAACGACCGCCAGCTTCGGCAGATCGTGCAGGGGCTGGGCGGCGCTAAGAACGGCACCCCCCGGGAGGACGGCTTCGACATCACCGCCGCCAGCGAGGTTATGGCGGTGTTCTGCCTGGCCTCCGATCTGGAAGATTTGAAGGCCCGGCTGGGCCGCGTCGTGGTGGCCTACACCTTCGCGGGCGAACCCGTGACCGCCGGGCAGGTGGGCGCGGCGGGCGCGATGACGGCACTTCTGCGGGACGCTTTCGACCCCAACCTGGTACAGACGCTGGACGGCACGCCCTGCCTGATGCACGGCGGCCCCTTCGCCAACATCGCGCACGGCTGCAACAGCGTGGCGGCCACGGCGCTGGCCCTAAAAATGGGGGATTACGTCGTTACGGAGGCAGGCTTCGGCGCCGACCTGGGCGCGGAGAAGTTTTTGGATATCAAGTGCCGGATGAACGGCCTGTGGCCCAGCGCCGTTGTGCTGGTAGCGACCCTTCGGGCGCTGAAGCACCACGGCGGTGCGGCGAAGGCCGAGCTTTCCGCCCCCAACCGGGCGGCGCTGGAGGGTGGCATGGCGAACCTGTTTTCGCACGCGGCCAACCTCCGCGAGGTCTGGAACCTGCCCGTGGTGGTGGCGATCAACCATTTCGCCGCCGACGACGGGGACGAGATCGCGTACGTCCGCGGCGCGCTTGCGGAGCGCGGCGTGGCCTGCGAAGTCTGCGACGGTTGGGCGCAGGGCGGAAAGGGGGCGATCGGTTTGGCAGATGCGGTCTGCTGGGCTGCCGACCACAACGCCGCTCCCGAGGCGCGCTACACCTACGACGAGAACCTTTCGCCGGCCGGGAAAATCGAGGCCGTCGCCAAGCGCGTTTACCACGCGGGCGCGGTGCGGTTTACCGACGAGGCTCAAAAGACGCTTGCGCGCATCGAGAAAGACGGCTACGGGCGTTTGCCCGTGTGCATCGCCAAGACACAGTACAGCATGAGCGACGACCCCGCAAGGCTGGGCGCGCCCGCCGGGTACGAGCTGACCGTCCGTTCCGCGCGGCTCAGCGCGGGCGCCGGGTTCGTGGTCGCGTTCGCGGGCAGCATCATCGCCATGCCGGGGCTGCCCAAACAGCCCGCCGCGCTGTCCATCGACGTGGACGCGGACGGGAACATCGTCGGATTATTCTAAAACATCACCTTGCCGCCCTGTGCGGCAGAAGGAGCGTATATCATGTCCAACGTACAGATCGAGCTTTTGCAGCTGCTCCAGCAGGATTGCCGCCTGCCGCTTGAAAAGCTCGCCGTCATGCTGGGAAAGACGCCCGAGGAAGTGGGCGCCACGATCGACGACCTGGAACGGCGCGGCATTATCCTGCGCTATTCGCCCGTCATCAACTGGGACAAGACCGATAAGGACCGCGTGGAAGCCATGATCGAGGTGCGGGTGACCCCGCAGCGGGACGAGGGCTTCGATGCCATCGCCAAGCGCATCTACCGCTTCGACGAGGTCAAGACCGTGTACCTGATGAGCGGCGCGTACGACCTGCTGTTGCTGGTGGAGGCGCACTCGCTGAAGGAACTGGGTTATTTCGTGAGCACGAAGCTCAGCGTTCTGGACAGCGTTACCGGCACGGCCACGCATTTCGTGCTCAAGCGCTACAAGAGCGACGGCGTCATCTTCGAGGGGGACTCGCAGGACAAGCGACTGGCGGTGAACCCCTGATGGATTACAGCCGGTATTGGAATCCGGAGATCGCCGCGGTACCGAAAAGCGGCATCCGGAAGTTTTTCGACATCGTACAAACCATGCCCGGCGCGATATCGCTGGGCGTGGGCGAACCGGACTTCGTGACCCCCTACCACATCCGCAACGCGGCCATCAACGGGCTGTTGGACGGGGAAACCCAGTACACCAGCAACTGGGGCCGCATCAGCCTGCGCAGGGAAATCGCGCTGTATCTGCAAAAGCGCTACGGCCTTACCTACGGCCCCGAGGAGGAAATCCTGGTCACCATCGGCGCCAGCGAGGGCATCGACCTGGCGATGCGTGCGCTGCTTAACCCCGGCGACGAGGTGCTGGTGCCCGAACCCAGCTACGTCAGTTACCGCCCCTCGGTGATCTTTGGCGGCGGCGTGCCCGTGCCCATTAAAACGGAAGCGGCGCGCAACTTCGTGCTGACCGCGCAGGAACTGGAAAGCGCGATCACCCCCCGTACCAAGGCCGTGATCCTGCCCTACCCCAACAACCCCACCGGCGCGGTGATCGGCCGCGAGGCCCTCCAGAAGCTCCGGGACGTGATTCTGCGCCACGACCTGATCGTGGTGACGGACGAAGTCTATTCCGAGCTGACTTACAGCCCGGAGGGGCACACCAGCATCGCCGCCCTGCCGGAAATGCGGGAGCGCACGGTGTACATCAACGGTTTCAGCAAGGCCTTCGCCATGACGGGCTGGCGCGTGGGCTACGTGTGCGCCCCGGCGGAACTGATGGACGTGATGGTGAAAATCCACCAGTACTCCATCATGTGCGCGCCTACGGCCAGCCAGATCGCCGCCGAGGAGGCGCTGCGGCAGGGCCGCGAGGACGATTACGCCGACGTGATCGCCATGCGGCAGAGCTACGACCACCGCCGCAGGCTGATGCTCAACGCCTTCCGCACCATGGGGCTGGACTGCTTCGAACCGCTGGGCGCGTTCTACGTGTTTCCCAGCATCCGGAAAACCGGCATGACCAGCGAGGAGTTCTGCGAGAAGCTGCTACGGGAAAAGGAAGTGGCCTGCGTACCCGGCACGGCGTTCGGCGCCTGCGGGGAAGGGCACATCCGTTGCTGCTACGCCACGGCGCTGGAAAAGCTGGACGTCGCGCTTTCGCGCGTCGCCGATTTCGTCAACGGCGTGTAACCCGTTCGGCGGGGCGGGCGCAGCCCGCCCCGCGCGTTTTCACCGACCGTAAGGAGGTTTTTCATGCTTCGCAAGTCCATCGCGCTCTGGCTGCTCGTCTGCCTGCTGCTTCCCTTCGCGGCGCTGGCTACGGAGGACGACCAGGACGTGTCTATCTCGATCTTCGATTCGGAAGGAAACGAGGTCGCTGGCGGCGCCTCCGCCGCTTCGCCGGATGAGGACGCCGCGGTGCCCGAATCCGACGCGAAGACCGCCGTGGACCGCGCCGCGCCGGTTTACGAGGCGGACGGCTCCATTCTGCTTAAACTCACGTTCGGCGGGGATTTCACCGTCGGGGAAAACGTGCAGGCGGGCGGCGCCTCCTATTTCGATAAGGAACTGGCTAAACACGACGGGGATATCAACTTTATTTTCCAGAATTATAAGGCGATTCTGGAGGACGACGACTGGACGGTGCTCAATTTCGAGGGCACGCTGACCACCGCCGACCGTAACCCGGACAAGCTGGAGAACGATTTTCTCTTCCGCGCCGACCCCGCTTACGCGGCGGTGCTGCCGGAAAACGGCGTGGAGTGCGTATCGCTGGAAAACAACCACGTGCTGGACATGGGCGAAAAAGGACTTGCCGATACCAAGCAGAACCTGCTCAACGCGGGAGTCAGCTACTTCTGCGAGAGCGAGCCGCTCGTGTTCACCCTGAAGGGCGTGAAGATGGGCATGCTCGCCTACCAGACCTTCGACCAGTACGACCGGCTGTTCACCAAGGTGCCGCAGGACGTCAAAGCCCTGAAGGCGCAGGGCTGCGAGGTGGTCGTGGTGAGCTTCCACTGGGGTTACGAGAAGGACTACGCGCCCCGGGACAACCAGCAGAAGATTGCCAAGATCGCCGTGGACGCGGGGGCCGACCTGGTGGTGGGCCACCACAGCCACCGCATCAACCCCATCGAGGAGTACAACGGAAAGTACATCGTCTATTCGCTGGGCAATTTCTGCTTCACGGGCAACAACAAACCGGACGACATGAGCACCTACGTGTTCCAGATCAAACTGCGCGTGAAGGACGGCCAATGCGCCAACGAGGGGTTCCTCATCATCCCGTCCCGCATTTCCTCCAACGCCAAGTACAACGACCTGATTCCCACGCCGTATACCAAGCAGGAGAACATCGAGAGCGTGTTGAGCGTGCTGAAAAAGAACGGCCAGAAGCTGTCGAACCCCGTGACGGAATACCCGCTGACCGGGGCGGAAGCAAAATAACGGGCCGGGAACCCGCGCCGGACGAACACCGATAGGGAGTGATCGATATGGCTTACTGCGCATACTGTAAAACGCACATCTTCGACACCGCGCAAAAATGCCCCAACTGCGGCAGCACCGTTTTCCGGCGGGACGACGAACCCGCGCCCGCGCCCCCGGCGCCGCCTCCGCCCCCGCAGGTAGTATACGTGGAAAAACCCGTGTACCAACCTGTATACCAGCCTGTATACCAGCCTGTGTATGTGCAACAACCCGTGGCAATTCCGTGTTCGGAAAAGAGCTGGCTGGCCGCGCTGTTGCTGTGCCTGTTCGCGGGCGGACTGGGGCTGCACCGCTTCTACGTGGGCAAAGTCGGCACCGGTATCCTGTTCCTGCTCACCTGCGGCTGGGGCGGGCTGGGGTGGCTGATCGACCTGATTACCATCGCAAGCGGCAGCTTCCGCGACGGAAACGGCCTGCCGCTGAAGAAATAGGAGGAAAACCATGCCCCACCTGTACGGAAAGAGAATTATGCTGCGTGATTACCGGCAGGACGACCTGCCCGCCATCCGCACGTGGGTGAACGACCGGGATACCATCCGTTACCTGAGCTCGCGCTTCTGGATGCCGCAAAGCAGCACCGATACCGCCGATTTTCTTTCCCACGCGATGAGCGCGGGCGCCAACGGCGCGTTTTTCATCATTGCCCATATCGAGAACGCGGCCTACATCGGGCAGATCGACCTGTTCAGCATCAACTGGAAGATGCGCTCCGCCGAAATGGGCATGGTGATCGGCGGCGAGGAGAACCGGGGCAAAGGCGTGGGAGAGGAGGCGATCGGGCTGCTGCTGGAATACGCGTTTACCATTCTGGGGCTGGAACGCGTGGAACTGGAAGTGGCCGCGGACAACCTGCGCGCCCTGCGCTGCTACGAGAAGGCCGGTTTCAAACGGGAAGGGCTGAAGCGCAAGGCGTTCCTTGTGGACGGGGAGTTTGCGGACCTTCTCTTTATGGCTGTGCTCCGGGAGGAATGGTTGGCGGCCAAAGCCTGAAACGGGCGCAGGGTTGCCGTTTTTCCACGCGGGGATTGACTTTGGGCGCGCTTATCGGATACAATATTTTTTCGTGGGGTCCCGGCGAATACGGGCTCCGCGATACGCCGGCGGCCGGCGGGCCGCCGTGGGTTGGAGGGAACGACCGGATGGGCAATATCGTCGCGAAATTTGGCGGCAGCTCGCTGTCCGACGCGGGCCAGTTTCGGAAGGTGCGCCAGATTCTTTCTTTGGATTCCCGTCGCGTATACGTGGTGCCCAGCGCCCCCGGGCGTCGCTTCGAGCGGGATGAAAAGGTGACCGACCTGCTGTATGCCGTCTGGCGCACGCACAGGGACGGCGGAGACTGGCAAACGATTTTTCAGAGCGTCGGCGACCGGTACCGGCAGATTGCCGGGGAACTGAAACTGGCGTTCGATCTGGAAACGGAGCTGAACCAAATCCGCGGGGAGATTGAAAACGGCGCGGGCGAGGATTATTGCGCCAGCCGCGGCGAATACCTGAACGGCCTGCTGCTCAGCGATTTTCTGGGCTTCACCTTCGTGGACCCGAAGGACTATATTTTCTTTACCGAAACCGGCGCGTTCGACAGCGAGCGCACCGACGCCGCGCTGGGCGAACGGCTCTCCCGCGAGCCCAACGCCGTGGTGCCCGGTTTTTACGGCTCCCTGCCGGACGGCGCCATCCACACGTTCAGCCGTGGCGGCAGCGACGTGACGGGCGCCATCGTCGCCCGCGCCGCGGGCGCCGACCTGTACGAAAACTGGACAGATGTCAACGGTTTCCTGATGGCGGACCCCCGCATCGTGCAGGGCGCGCTGCCGATTCAGAGCATCACCTACCGGGAGCTTCGGGAGCTCAGCTACATGGGCGCGACCGTGTTGCACGAGGACAGTGTTTTTCCCGTGCACCGCGCGGGCATTCCCACCAACATCCGCAACACCAACCACCCGGAACACGCGGGCACGCTGATTACCCACCAGGCGGACGATTCTAAAAATCCCTTCGTCATCACGGGCATCGCCGGGCGCATGGGCTTTTCCGTCATCTCCGTGGAAAAGGCGATGATGAACACGGAGAAAGGCTTCGGCCGCCGCGTGCTGCAAGCCGTGGAGGAAGCCGGGCTGTCCTTCGAGCATCTGCCTACCGGCATCGACACGCTTTGCGTGGTGCTGGAAACGGCGCAACTGAAACCCGTGAAGGACCAGGTGGTATCCCGCATCATGGAGCTGACCTCGCCGGACACCGTGGCCATCAGCGAGGACATGGGCCTGATCGCCACGGTCGGCCGCGGCATGGTGCATAACCCCGGCACCGCGGCGCGCCTGTTCACGGCGCTCAGCCGCGAGCACGTGAACGTCCGCATGATCGACCAGGGCTCCAGCGAGCTGAGCATTCTGGTGGGGGTGGACTGCTGCGATTTCGAGGCGTCCATCCGCGCCATCTACCACGAGTTCGTTCAATAGGATCAACGGTTTGTTACGGGCGGGCCGCCCGTTTCTTTTCCAGGCAGACCGTGGGGAGAACCGCAATGAAACAGACAAACCGCAGTCCGCGGCGTCCGGGCGACGCCGCGCCGTTTACGGGCAGGCCGCACCGCTTCTGGTTCCGGCTGTGCGCGGTTTGCCTGTCTTTATACCTTGGGTACGCCGCGTTCCTGAGCCGCAGCGCGCTGTTCGCCTCCGCGGCGGATACGGCGGCGGCGCTTCTGTGGTTCGCCGTGATCGCCGTCGGGCTTTACTTCGCGCTCGTCCTGTTTTCCGAACGCGCGGCGTGGACGCTTTCCGCGCCCGCGTTTCGCGGGAAGCTCGACGCGCGCGTTTTCCTTGCCGCGGCGGGCGTAAGCCTGTTTATACTCGCCGTGTATCTGGCGGCGGCCAACCCGGGCGGCGTGTCCGTGGATTCCGCGGTGCAGTGGACGCAGGCGCTGACGGGCGTATACTCCAACTGGCACCCGGTGTTTCATACCCTGCTGCTGCGGCTTTGCGCGCTGATCGTTCCCAGCTACACCTTCGCGCTGGCCGTGCAGTGCCTTGCGTTCAGCCTGGCTGCGGGCTACCTCGTGGCGACGCTCCACGCGTGGGGCGTGAAAACGGGTTGGCTGCTGCTTACGGAAGCGCTTGCGGTGGCCGCGCCCATTCTGGGCAACACGATGACGTACCTGTGGAAGGACAACGTCATGACCGTGGGCGCGGTCGTGCTGGGCGCGCAGGCGATCAACCTGTATTTCAGCCGGGGTGAATGGCTGGTAAAAACCCGCAACGCGCTGGCTTTCGGGCTGGCGCTGGCGTTCACTACGCTGGTGCGGCATAACGCGCTGCTGTTTACCCTTCCGCTGCTGGCGGTTACGGCGTTCACGTGCGCAAAACAGCTCCGCGGCGCGCTCACCGCCGCCGCCGCGCTGATAACGGCGCTGGCGCTGGCTTGGGGGCCGCTGTACGCCTCCCTGAACGTTACGTACCCGGATAACCTGCTGGAAGAATCCGTGGGCCTGCCCATGACGGTGGTCTGCGACGTGCGCAAGACGAACCCGGGCGCGCTGGACGCGGAGACCCGCGCCTTTACCGATGCCATGGCGGGCGAGGCGGGCTGGGAAGCGTACCAGCTTCACAACTACAATTCCATCAAGTTCGGCGCGACCCGCGAGCTGATGGCCCGTTCGTCCCTCCCGCAGGTGCTGCGCATGGCGCTTTCCGCCGCGAAGGCCGACCCTGTCGCCGCGTTCGCCGCCGTCAACGGCGTGACCGATCTGGTATGGGGGCTGGCAGACGAGGGCTCGGCGGACGTGGCCGTGCGCAACTCTGGCGACCTGCCGGACGTACCCCGGCAGAACGGGCGCATCAACCGGGTCGGCGGGGCCGTGAAAGCGGTGGTCACCGCGCCGCTGGCGCTCAACCTTCCGGCGTGGTACTTCGGCAACATCGGCGTTTCGTTCGCCGCGATGCTGGTATTCGCCCTGCGCGCGCTGCGGCGCAACGGCACGCGCGCGCTGCTGCTGTGCGCGCCCGCGCTGCTGTATAACCTGGGCACGATGTGCGTGCTGTGCGGGGAGGACGCCCGGTTCTTCTCCTTCAGCCCCCTGTGGTGTACGTTCGCCCTTTTCGCGCTCGCGCGCGACGTTCCGAATCCCCTCCCGAAGGAGAGCCGCGCATGACGCTTACGCCCACCATGTTCCTGATCGTCTGCCCGCTGGCGCTGCTGGCGGGCTTCGTAGATTCCATCGCGGGCGGCGGCGGGATGATCTCGCTGCCGGCTTATTATCTGGCCGGGCTTCCGCCCGCGCTGGCGGCGGGCACCAACAAGCTCTCCGCCATGATGGGCACGTCTCTCGCCGCCGCCACGTTCGCCCGCGCCAAACGGCTGGACTGGCGGGTGGGCATCCCCGCCGCGCTGGGCGCGCTGGTTTGCAGCACCGCGGGCGCGCTGCTGATGACCTCCCTTCCGGACCGCGTGGTGCAGGGGCTGGTGCTGGCCTGCATCCCCGTGGCGGCGGTGTTTACGCTGCGCAAGCGCCGCAAGGCGGAGCCGAAAGAACGTTCCTTGCGTGCCACGCGGCTCATTTCGTTGGCCATCGGCTGCGGCGTCGGCTTCTACGATGGGCTGGTGGGCCCCGGTACCGGCACGTTCCTGATCCTGCTGTTTTTACAAGTTTTCGCCATGGAAGAGGTGCGGGCCAGCGGCACCGCTAAGCTGGTGAACCTGGCCAGCAACCTGGCGGCGCTTACGAGCCTGCTGATCACGGGAGACGTGCTGATCCTGCTGGGGCTGCCCGTGGGGCTTTGCGCCATGCTGGGCGCGGTGTTCGGCAGCCGCCTCACCATCCGGCGCGGCGGGGGCGTGGTACGCGTGATGATGCTGGCGGTGCTGGCGCTGCTACTTGCCAAAATGCTCTTGGATATGGTAGGATAAGCCGGTTTCAAGCGTTGCGTTAACTTGAAAGGAGATCAGGGGAATGGCGAATAAGCAAGGCGAAATCGTGCTCAGCCTGCCCGCGGACAGAGACTTTGTGCTGTTGGCGCGCATGGCGTTGAGCGGTTTGGGAATGCTCGCCGGTTTGGACGTCGGCCTGATCGACGATCTCCGCACGGCGACGGACGAATGCTGCGACTGCCTGCTGCACCAGCCGGTGAAGGCGGACCGGCTGGAACTGCGCGCCCGTATCGAGAACGGGCGGCTGTACTGCTGTCTGAACGCCGTGCGCAGCGGCGGCGCTTCCGACCTGCCGACGGGCGATCTGGAGATTACCCGCGGCGTGCTGGAAACGCTGATGCCGGACGTGTCGCTGCAGTGCGACGCGTGCGGGGTGGGCTCCATCGGTTTCTCCCTTCCGATATCGTAAGGTCGGTGCGCGATGAACGACGAACGGTTGGTTCCGATTCTGGAACGTTATGCGGTCACACGGTCGCCCGCGCTGAGGGACGAGCTTGTGGAAAGCTACCTGCCCTTGGCGCGCGCCGTGGCGCGCCGTTTCGAGGGGCGGGGCGTGGAACGCGAAGACCTTCAGCAGGTGGCGAGCATCGCGTTGATGAAGGCCATCGAGCGTTTCGAGCCTTCGCGCGGTTTCCGTTTCATTACCTACGCCATTCCCACCATCGCGGGGGACGTGCGTAACTATTTGCGGGACAAGGCTTCCGGCATGCGCGTGCCCCGCGACGCGCGGCAAAAACTGTACAAGATGCAGCAGATCCGGGAACAGTTCGAACGCGAGCAGCTTCGCGAGCCCAGCGCCAGGGAACTGGCCGACGCGATGCAGATTTCGCCGGACGAATTGCTGATGTTGCTGGATATGCGCAACCAGACCGATATCGCATCGCTGGACGCCCCCGTGGGCGAGGACGGCGAGGCGGGCCTCAGTTCCCTGCTGGGTGTGGACGACGACGGTTACGAGCGCGTGGAGCAGGAACAGTGGATGAGCTGGATATTGAGCAAGGTGGACGATAAGGAACGCCAGCTGCTGACGCTGCGTTACCGGGACCGGCTGGGCCAGCGGGAGACCGCCAAACGCCTGGGCGTATCCCAGATGCAGGTGTCCCGCATGGAGCGGCGCGTGCTGGCGAGGCTGCGGGCCATCGAGGAAAGCGGAGCGTAACGGCTGCGGAGGCCGCCCTTCCGGAAGAACAACTTTTTCGGCCTTTCCGGCCCGCCCTTACGGACACGGGCGAAGATCTTCTTCCGTTTTCCTGACGAGATACGGGGCGATTAAGCTTTTTTGAGTTTCGGAAAGGAGTTATGCGATGCAGGGCAACGGCGGCGACCGGTGGACACCGGAACAGATCGCGCAGTGGCAGGCGCTGCAGAGCATGACGCCGGAGCAGTACGCCCAGTGGCAGGCCATGCAGGCGGCGAGCGGCGGGCAACCGGGCGCGTGGCAGGCCGCGCCGCCGGAACAGCCGGCGCAGTGGCAGCCGGCGCAGAGCATGACGCCGGAGCAGTTTGCCCAATGGCAGGCGCAGCAGGCGGCCAGCGCGGCGCAGGCGGGCGTTTGGCAGGCAGGGCAGCCCGCGCAGGGGATGAACGACGCACAGGCCCTGCAATGGCAGGCCGCGCAACTGGGCATGACGCCGCAGCAACTGCTGGAATTTCAGGCGGCGCAGAAAGCCCACGCGGCGGTAAAAGCCAAAAAGGAGCGCAAGCAGCGGCGCAGGAGCAAGCGGATGCGGCGAAGCAAACCCGCGCGCATCCTCCAGTCTTTTGCGATCGTGGCGATCCTTGCGGTGGCGGCGTTGTTCGTTTTCAACAACATGAAGGGCAGCGGGGCCGCGACCGCCCTGATCGAGCAGGGCACGCTGGGCACCGTATACACGGGGGACGCGCTGATCGTCCGCAACGAGACCGTGTATAACGACGAGGGCGTGCAGAGCATCGAGTACGTGGCGGAGGAGGGCAGCACTGTCTACCGCGGCGACGTGGTTTGCTACGTGTACTCCACCGGGTACAGCAGCAAGGAAATGACGACCCTGCAAGACTACCGCGACCAGATCAAGGACTACCAGCAAACGCTGCTTGCCGGTGAGACGGCCTACGACCAGAAAATGACGCGGCTGGAAACCGAGGTGGTGCAGCGCGGGCTGGAGGTACGCTCGCTGGTGCAGGGCTCGCGCGGCAATCTGGTCAACCAGGAGTCGATCCTGAAAACGGCCATCGACCAGCGGCAGAGTTATTTCCGCAGCAAGTATTCCTCCGACATGCGCCTTAACCGCCTGTACGACGACGAGGAAACCCAGCAGCAGCGTATCGACAGCTGGATCAAGCAGCGCGCCGCCACGCAGGAGAGCATCATCAGCTTTTACACCGACGGGTACGAGTCGGCCCTGACCCCGGACAGGTTCGAGAGCTTCTCGCCTTCCGAGGTGCGCGCGATGTTCGACGGCCAGAAACCGGAAGTGGCCGCCTCCGAACGCGGCAAAACGGATATCTACCGGCTGGTGAAAAACAACAACTACGCCGTGCTCATGCTCATCAAGGACAGCACGTGGTCGCCCGTGGAGGGCACCAGCTACAAGCTGATGCTGGAACAGTTCGCCAACACCACGGTGGACGCTCAGGTGCTCAGCTATACGCGCGCCAGCGGGGAACTGCTGGTGCGCCTGGCCGTGATGGGGGACGTGACGCCCGTGCTGTACATGCGCGCCTGCCAGGCGGAACTGGGCGAATACGCCGACGGACTTATGGTCCCCTCCACCGCTATTTATACGCAGAACAACCAGCAGGGCGTGGTGCGCGTCAACGACGATGGCTCGCAGGTTTTCATCCCCGTCAACGTCGTCGCGACGCAGGCAGACAAGGTGTTTATCTCCGGCATCCAGACGGGGATCCTTGGAAAGGGGCAGACGGTGCGCCTGTTCCGTTAGGAGGCGAAACGGATATGGAAAACCGGAATCCCGCGGGGCAGCCCGCGCTTTTGGGGGATATCCCGGATGAGACCCTGCGGGCCAACGTGGCGGAGGTACGGCGCGTTCTGGCGGCGAACCGCTACGGGGACGCGCCGCCCGCGAGGCTCGTGGCCGTGACCAAAACGGTCGCCCCCGCCGTGATCAACCGCCTCGCGGCGTTGGGCGTGGAGGACGTCGGGGAGAACCGCGCGCAGACCGCGCTGCCAAAATTACCCAAAATCGACCCGAAATTGCGGCTGCATTGGATTGGACGGTTGCAAACCAACAAAGTTAAAGATATAATGGAATTTGTATGGATGCTCCACTCGCTGGACAGGCTCGCCCTCGCGGAAGAAATCGAACGCCGCGCGGACCGGCGCGGGCTGGAACTGCCTGCGCTGGTACAGGTGAACATCGCCGGGGAAACCCAGAAGGCGGGACTTGCGGAGGACGAGGTTCGGCCTTTCCTGCGCCGCATGAAGGATTATCCGGATATCCGTATCCGCGGGCTGATGGCGATCATGCCGCTGACGGACGACGAAGAACAGCTTGCCCGTTATTTCCGCCGCATGCGCACGCTGTTTGACAGGCTCCGGCAGGAAGCGATTCCGGGCGTTGCGATGGAGGAACTCTCCATGGGCATGAGCCACGATTACGCGATCGCCGCGCGCGAGGGTGCCACCATGGTGCGCGTGGGCACCGCGCTTTACCGCGGGGCGTGAACCGGCCGCTATGCCGGCTAACCACGCCGATCTGGTTTTAGGGGGTACGACGCTTGGGCATGTTCCAGAAGGTCAACGAATGGCTGACGGACCGAACCGAACGCTTTACGCACGGCGGCAACGCCGCGTCGGGCGGGGCTTATTATGCGTCTTCCGAGGCGGAACAGGCGTACGGCGGCGCGCCGCAGGCGCAGCCCGCGCAGGAAGAGCGCTTCGCCGCGGACGCGAACGATCCGTACGGCGGCCGCGTTCCGTACCGGTCGCAGCGGGATATGCAGGCCGAGGCGGAAATGCAGCGTCAGCAGATGGAGGAGCAGGCCCGCCGCCAGCAGGCCGCCGCGCAGCAGCGGCAGATGCAGCAGTTCGGCCGTCCGCAGGGGCAGGCCGCCCCGCAGACGGCACCGCAGCAGCAGGCGAACAATGTGCTGCCTTTTCCGGGGCTGATCCGTGGGCCGGAGGGCAACCTGTACGCGCACGTGGAGTACGTGGTGCTTCTGCGTAACCGTAACGAATGCACCAAGGTGATCGAATATATCAAATCCAACGCGTCGGTTTTCCTGAACATGGAGTTCATCGCCAACGACAGCGAACGCCAGCGTTGCGTGGACATGTTAAGCGGCGCGGCCTACACGCTGGGCTGCCGCCTCAACAAAATTTCCCAGCGGGGCATCTACCTGATTTCCTCGCCGTCCGTATACGTGGTCGTCGACCCGGCCATGCAGAAATACACTGCCGCCGAGGCGCAGGGCTACCGCCGCGCCGACTACGGAACCGGTTACGCCGCGTACGGCGCGGGCGCGCCGGGATACGGCTACGCGCAGCAGCAAGGTTACGCGGCCGCTCCGCAGGCTCCGCAATATGCGGCGCAACCCAACGCGGGCTACGCGGCCGCCCCGCAGGCGCAGTACGGTGCGCCGGGGTACGGATACGCGCAGCAGCCTAACACCGGCTACGCGGCCGTTCCGCAGGCACCGCAATACGCGGCGCAGCCCAACGCGGATTACGCCGCCACCCCGCAGTACGCCGCGCAACCGGACGCCGGTTTTGCCGCGGACGCGGATACGGGCGCCTATCAGGCCCAGCCCGTCGAACCCCGGCCGAGGCACGCCGCCTACGACGCGCAGGGCGCTTACTGGAAGGGTTACGAAACCGCCGCCGCGGCCAACTGAACCCGCGGGACCGCCCCGCGTGACGCAACGAACGATCAACGACGGATACGGGAGGAATACCGATGCTCGTAGGACTGTTGAACGTCATTTTCAATATCCTGATCTTTCTGGTGGACATCGCGGGCTGGGTGCTGATTATCTACGTGATCATGTCGATGCTCATTCCGCAGAACAAGTACACGCTTCTGGCGGGTAAGTATATCGAACCGGTCCTCGCGCCCGTTCGTACGTGGCTGAACAGGACCTTCCCGAAGCTGGGCAATCTGCGTCTTGATTTTTCGCCTCTTTTGCTCTGGCTACTGTTGGAGATCGCCGCCTGGCTGCTGGGGCTTCTTCGTAATATCCTGCTGTAATGCCTCGGGGTAACGAACTGCCCGCCGCTTTCAGCCGCTTGCTGGAACTGGCGGAGGAAGCCGGCTCGCAGAACCGCTGCCGGTTTACCCCGTTCCTCACCCCGCCCGAGGCCGTGCTGGCGAAAGCCGCGGCCGGGCGTGCGGGCGTCGTTTTCGACCTCTTCGGAGGCTACGGGGATGCGGAGCGCGCCGTAGCGAGGTTCCACCCCAAAGACGTGGAGCCGGAGCCCTTTCCGGTTTCGGCGTTGGAGATTCGCTGGCATTTGCAGAAGGCGCCCGAACACCGGGACCTTCTGGGCGCTGTGATGGGCTTGGGCGTGCAGCGCAACCGCGTGGGGGACATCGTGCCGAACGGGGACCGGGCTTTCCTGTTCGTGGACGCATCGCTGGCCGGGATGATCTCCCAGAGCCTGCGGGAAGCCGGACGCGCGAAACTGGCCGTGACCATAACGGACGGCCCGCCCGAACTGGCTGTACCGGAAGGCGAGCCAAGGCGCGGCACCGTGCCGTCCCCCAGGCTGGACGCGATCGTAGCCGAAGGGTTCGGCCTTTCCCGCGGAGCCGCCGCGGAGTTGATCGAATCCGGCGCGGTGAAACTGCGCCACGCGCCCACGCTGCGCCCCGACGCTCGGGTGGAAGCGGGCGACGCGATCTCGGTCCGGGGCTACGGACGCCTGCGGATCGACGAATTCGGCGGCGAAACCCGCAAAGGCCGCATTCCCGTGCGATACGCGCGCTTCGGCGCTTCCCGGTAAATCACCAGTCGAAAGGAGCAACTCAGCATGGCCATTACCGTATCGGACATCGAACAAAAGGAGTTTGCCTATAAGGGCGCGGGGTACGACCCCTACGACGTGGATCAGTACCTGGATCAGATCTGCGACGAGATGGTCGCCATGCAGGATCGCATCGCCAAACTGGAGGCCGACCTGGCCAAGGCGCGCAAGGAAGCGGAAGTGGCGGTCAACGCCGTAAAGCCCGTAGCGCCGGAAGTGCGGCCCGCGGAGGAAGCGCCCGTCGGTAAGACGACCCAGACGCTGGAATCCATCCTCATCAACGCGCAGAAGCTGGCGGACGGCGCGGTAGAGGATGCCAAGCACAAAGCGGAGATCATCGTGAAAGAGGCGCAGGACAAGGCCGACGGCATCCTGAGCAGCGCCAACGAGGAGAAGGACACGCTGGAAAAGAGTCTTGAAACCCTGCGCGAGTCCGCTGCCGAGTACAAGAAGGGCCTTCTGGCGCTTATCGAGGAGCAAAAGGATCTGCTGGACAGCAAAGCTTCGCTGTTTTCCAACAAGAAGTAGGAAACGGCGCGTGGCATACGGGCCGCCGGAACGTGCGGCGATGCAAACGCGGGGGAATCCGGCGTTTGCGTTGCCGCGTGGGAAGGCGGCTTTTACGCGGGAGGAAACCATGATTCGGTACGCCCACACCAATCTGATCGCGAATAACGCGGAAAAACTGATCGTCTTTTATAAAGACGTGCTGGGCTGCAGGAGTATCGGGGAGACGCGCAACCTGAAAGGACCGTGGCTGGACCGGCTCACGGGGCTGGAAGGTGCGTGCATCACAGGCGAACACCTGCTACTGCCCGGCTACGGGGACGACCACCCGACGCTGGAAATATTCCAATATGAGCCGGAAACGGAAGGCCTGCCACCCGTCATCAACCGGCCGGGCTTCGGGCACATCGCCTTCGAGGTGGACGACGTGGAGCGGACGCTGGCGGAGGTCATCCGCGCGGGCGGCAGCCGGTACGGCGAGCTGGTGCGCGCGGCCTACCCGGGCGGCGTGGAAGCGACGTTCGTCTACGCAAAAGACCCGGAAGGCAACGTGATCGAGCTGCAAAACTGGAAAAAGGGCGATTGACAGAGCCGGGAACCGGCTTTATGATGATTCGGGAATGAAGTTCTCCCGTGGATGTTTCCTAAACCGCCGTGACGGCTGATGACTTCTACCATAACGAGAGCTCATCGGCTCTGTCGCGGGAGGGTTTCTATGCTTGCGTGCTTTCTCGTCGGCGCCGGCGGCTTTATCGGCGCCGTTTTTCGTTACCTGTTCACCCTGCTCCCGTTGTCGGATAGGGGCGCGTTCCCGTTCGTTACGCTCGCAATCAACGTACTGGGCGCGCTGCTGATCGGTTTTCTTACGGGGCTGGCCGCCGCGCGACCGAATGCCGGCCGGGAACTGATGCTGTTTCTCCGCGTCGGCGTTTGCGGCGGGTTTACGACGTTTTCCACCTTCGCGCTGGAGACTGCGCGCCTGTTCGACGCGGGAAGAATAGGGGCCGGAGTCGGTTATATCGTCCTCAGCGTGCTGCTGAGCGTTCTGGCTGTGATCGCCGGAAGAGCGCTGGCCGCGTAACGCGTGGCGGTGACGCCGGAGCGGCTGCCGAACCGCGAACGCCGTAAAAACCGGTCGGTTTTACCGATCCCCTCTTTACAAACCCCCTTCCCGCTAGTATAATGCTCCTATCCGCGAAAGCGGATGCACGCGATGACGGAGACGGACGCGCGAAACCCGACCCAAGCGAACCCGGGGCGGTGGAAGCCGGGCGGAGGGGCGCGCAGTCGAATCACTCCGGAGCACGACGCCCGACGGCTTGCCGCAGGGCGGCGCGGGGGCTCCCGTTACAGAGCGCATAAGAGGACGGGCGGGCGCAGGCCCCTTCGTCAACATGGGTGGTACCGCGGAAAGATATTTCCGTCCCGTAACAGGGACGGTTTTTTTCTGCCCGAACGAACAGCATGGAGGGAACGGCATGTACCGGAAGGTTTCGACGGATATGGACTTCGTGGGGCGCGAGAAACAGGTGCTGGATTTCTGGAAAAAGGAAGGCATCATCGAAAAGTCCTTTCACCTGAACGAGGGGAACGAACGCTTCACGTTCTTCGACGGCCCGCCCACGGCCAACGGCCGTCCGCACATCGGCCATATCGAAACCCGCGCCATCAAGGATTTGATTCCGCGCTTCCACGCCATGAAAGGGCAGGACGTGCTGCGCAAGGCTGGATGGGACACCCACGGCCTGCCGGTGGAGCTGGAGGTGGAGCACGCGCTGCACCTGGACGGCAAGCCCGCCATCGAGAAGTACGGCATCGAGCCGTTCATTAAAAAGTGCAAAGAAAGCGTGTGGAAGTACCAGCACGAATGGGAGGACATGAGCGACCGCGTGGCCTTCTGGGCGGATATGGAGCATCCCTATGTGACCTACCACGACGATTACATCGAGTCCGAATGGTGGAGCCTCAAGGAAATCTGGAAGAAGGGGCTGCTCTACAAGGGCTTCAAGACCGTGCCCTACTGCCCCCGCTGCGGCACCGCGCTTTCCAGCCACGAGGTGGCGCAGGGCTACAAGGAAGTCAGCGACGTCTCCGCGTTCGTGCGTTTCCGGGTCAAAGGGCGCGAGCACGCCTACATCCTCGCCTGGACGACCACGCCGTGGACGCTGCCCAGCAACGTGGCCCTTTGTGTGAACGCCAAAGAGACGTACGCGGCTTTCGTTCTGGACGGGGACACCTACTATCTGGCCCAGGCGCTGATCGACGCGGTGTTCGGGGAGAAAGCCAAAGACGGGAAAACGGTGCAAACCATGCCCGGCAGCAAGCTGGTGGGTATGGAATACGAGCCGCTCTACCGCTTCGACGGGGTGATCTACCCGAAGGAAAAGGGCTGGTACGTGGTCAGCGACGATTACGTGTCGCTCACCGACGGCAGCGGCATCGTGCATCTGGCGCCCGCCTTCGGCGAGGACGACAACCGCGTGGGCCGTGCGTACAACCTGCCTTTCGTACAGCTGGTCAACGCGCAGGGCGCGTTCGTGGACGGCACGCCCTGGGCGGGGGAGCCGACCGGCGCAGTGAACGAAAAGGTGCTTGAAGACCTCAAGGCGCGCGGCCTGCTGTTTGCCGCGGTGCCGTTTACGCACAACTACCCCTTCTGCTGGCGTTGCGACACGCCGCTGCTTTATTATGCGCGCTCCACGTGGTTTATCCGCATGACGGCCCTGCACGACGAGCTGATGGCCAACAACCGTACCGTCAACTGGTTCCCGGACAACGTGAAGGAAGGCCGCTTCGGCAACTTCCTGGACAACGTGGTGGACTGGGCCCTTTCCCGCGAGCGCTACTGGGGCACGCCGCTGCCCGTGTGGGTCTGCCCGGAAGGACACATCCACGTGGTCGGTTCCCGCGAGGAGCTGCGCGCCATGGCCACCGCGCCCGTGCCGGAGGATATCGAGCTGCACCGCCCCTACATCGACCAGGTGGAGATCGCGTGCCCCGAGTGCGGCAAAGCCATGCACCGCGTGCCCGAGGTGATCGACTGCTGGTACGACAGCGGCAGCATGCCCTTCGCGCAATGGCACTATCCGTTTGAGAACAAGGATATCTTTGCCAACCGCTTCCCGGCGGATTTCATCAGCGAGGCGGTGGACCAAACCCGCGGGTGGTTCTATTCCCTGATGGCCATCGGCACGCTGATTTTCAACCGCTCCCCGTTTGAAAACTGTATCGTCATGGGCCACGTGCAGGACGAGAACGGCCGGAAGATGAGCAAGCATCTGGGCAACGTGGTGGACCCGTGGAGCGTGCTGGACAAGCAGGGCGCGGACGCCGTGCGCTGGTATTTCTTCACCGCGGGCGCGCCGTGGCTGCCCTGCCGTTTCAGCGACAAGGCGGTCAGCGAGGGGCAGCGCAAGTTTATGGCGACGCTGTGGAACACCTACGCCTTCTTCGTGCTTTACGCCAACATCGACGCGTTCGACCCCAAGGAGCACGACATCGGCAGGGTTTCGCTGACGCTGATGGACAAATGGATTTTAAGCCGCCTTAACCAGCTGGTAAAACAGGTGGACGATGACCTGACCCACTACCGCATCCCGGAGCCCGCCAACGCGATCGGCGATTTCGTGGACGAGCTGAGCAACTGGTACGTGCGCCGGGGCCGCGAGCGTTTCTGGGGCAAGGGCATGGACGACACCAAGGAAGCCGCGTTCGTTACGCTTTACACCGTGCTCGTGACCCTCGCCAAGGTCATCGCGCCGTTCGTGCCGTTCGTCAGCGAGGAAATTTACCAGAACCTCGTGCGCTCGGTGGACGCTTCCGCGCCCGAGAGCGTGCACCTGTGCCGGTTCCCGGAGGAGGAGGAAGACCGGATCGACACGAAACTCAACGAACAGATGGACGCGCTGCTGAAGGTGGTAAGCCTGGGCCGCGCCTGCCGCAACGCCGCGAGCCTCAAGGTGCGCCAGCCGCTGGCCGCCCTGTACGTGAAGGGCACGGCCTTCGACCCCGCCTTCGAGGAGTTGGCCGCTGACGAGCTGAACGTGAAACGGGTGATCTTCACCGACGACGCGCGCGCCTTCACCACCTATAACCTGAAACCGCAGCTGCGCACGCTGGGGCCGAAGTACGGCAAGCTGCTGGGGAAGATCGGCCTGTGGCTGAAGGAGGCCGACGGCAACGACGTGGTGGACGCCTTCGCCCGCTGCGAGAACGTGACCTTCACTATCAACGATACGGAAGTCACCCTGACAAAGGACGACGTGCTGACCGAGGCCACGCACAAGCCCGGCTTTGCCTCCCAGGAAGAAAACGGGCTGACCGTGGTGCTCAACTGCAACCTGACGCCGGAACTGGTGGCCGAGGGTTACCAGCGCGAGGTAGTCAGCAAGCTGCAAACCATGCGCAAGGACGCCGGGCTGGACGTGACCGACCGCATCGCCGTTACGTACAAGGCCGACGCGGAACTGTCCGCAGCCGTCGAAAGCGGGAAGGCGTTCATCATGCAGAGCGTGCTGGCCGTCACGCTGGAGGCGGGCGCGCCCGCCGAAGGCGCCGCGGCGCAGGAGTGGGAGATCAACGATCAAAAGGCGGTGCTGGGCATCCGGAAGGCGTGAACGTTCCGGACCGCAAGCTTCCGTATGGCCGTGCAACGCACGGCCATACGGGTTTCCGGGGCTTTCTTCAGGCCGCGCAGGGTTCCCCGCGCCGGAGCGCGAATCCATACCCGAACAAAAATGTTTGCCATAAAGGAGCCGATATGTTTCTTTGCGATCAGTGGCGGGATTACGAGGTGCTGGACACCGGCGACGGCGAAAAGCTGGAGCGGTGGAAGGACGTCGTTTTGCGCAGGCCCGACCCGCAGGTGATCTGGCCCAAGGCGGAACCCGCCCTGTGGGACGGGGCGGACGCCCGCTACACCCGTAGCGATACGGGCGGCGGGGGCTGGACGTTTCTGCGTAAGCTCCCGGAACGCTGGGTGATGACGCTGGGCGACCTGAAGTTTTACGTGCGGCCCACGGGCTTCAAGCATACGGGCCTTTTCCCGGAGCAGGCGGCCAACTGGGCCTTCATGCGGGGAAAAATCGCCGAAGCCTCGGCGCGGGGCATACAGGCGAAGGTGCTCAATCTTTTCGCATACACCGGCGGGGCTACGCTCGCCTGCGCCGCGCAGGGCGCGCGCGTGACGCACGTGGACGCGGCCAAGGGCATGGTGCAGTGGGCGAGGGAAAACCGCGACCTGTCCGGCATCCCGGAGGAGCGCACGCGGTTCATCGTGGAGGACGTGAAAGCTTTCGTGCAGCGGGAACTGCGGCGCGGCAACCGCTACGAAGGCATCCTGATGGATCCCCCCAGCTACGGCCGCGGCCCGAACGGCGAGGTGTGGAAGCTGGAAAACGAGTTGTACGGCCTGACCGAACTCTGCGTGCAGGCGCTTTCCGATACGCCCGTGTTCTTCCTGATCAACGGCTACACTACGGGCTTCGCGGCGAGCGTTCTGGGTAACGTGCTTTCCCGCTGCATGGGCGGCAAGGGGCATACGGAGGCGGAGGAGCTGGCCCTGCCGGTGACTGCGGGCGGCACGCTGCCCTGCGGGGCCACGGCCCGGTGGACGCCCGATGTGTAGGGTCGTTTACGAGGACAACCACCTGCTGATCGTCGAAAAGCCGCCCAACCTGCTGACGCAGGGGGACGCGACGGGCGACGAGTGCCTGGCGGATAAAATGAAGCGGTACGTGAAAGAGAAGTACCGCAAGCCCGGCGAAGTCTACCTGAGCCCGGTACACCGGCTGGACAGGCCCGTGGGCGGGCTGGTGGCGTTGGCCAGAACGGGCAAGGCGGCGGCGCGCCTGAGCGAGCAATTGCGTACGCACGCCATGCGCAGGGAGTACCTCGCGGTCGTTCGCGGCGCGGATATCCCGGCCTCCGGCACGCTGACGGACTGGCTTCAAAAGGACGAACGGACAGGCAGCGCGTCCTGCGTGCCCGAGGGCGCGCCGGACGCGCAAAAGGCCGTTCTGCACTGGCGGCGCCTCGCGGCGGACGCCGATACGGCGCTGGTCGCCGTACGGCTGGAAACGGGCCGCAAGCATCAGATCCGCGCGCAACTGGCCCATGCGGGGCACCCCATCGTGCAGGACCTGCGCTACGGAAGCGGCGGGCCCGGAGAGCCCGTGGCGCTGTGGGGCGCGGCGCTGACGCTGACCCACCCCACGCTTCGGACGCCCATGACCTTCGTGAGCCGCCCGCAGGGCAGGGCTTTCGACCGGTTCCGGCCGGAGATCGACACGTTCCTCGCTTCCCTCGCGCCGGAAGACCCGCCATCCGGTAACGCCACCGTAGGATAACACGCCTCTGAACGGCCCGCGCAGGGGTCATGCCGCCTCGAACACGCCCGCCCCGGTTTTACTCCGGCTTCGAAACGTTCAAATGGAAGACGCTCCGCACGTTACAGGCCGCTCCATCGATTTGCCGTCTTCCGGGCCGGGCAGCCGTTTTCCCTTCGCCTGAATACCGGCAGGCGGGGCGCGCGAAGCCCCTCGCACATATGCGTCGTGTAAGAAGACGACGCGAAAGTTTCCAAAGAGCGAGCGCGAAGACCCGATCGCTCAATCTGCGCAGGCCGCACTGCCGTTTGTCTGCTTGGTTCGCTCTTCACCTGCGGGTCGCTTTCGCCTTCGGCGAAGTGCCCGCCGGGCACACGCTTCCCTTCGGTCGCGCCCACAGACGCGATATCCCCCGACGCCCACAGGCGCAGTCAGGAGTTTCATGCAAAACTTTACTTTTCAGATCACCCACACCTGCAAGCAGACGGGCGCGCGCCTGGGCGTTCTGCACACGCCACACGGCGACGTCCACACCCCCGCCTACATGCCCGTGGGCACCGCCGCAACGGTCAAGGCCATGACGCCCCGGGAGCTGATCGAGATCGGCGCGGAGATCATCCTGAGTAACACGTACCACCTGCACCTGCGTCCGGGGGAAGATCTGGTGCGGGAAGCGGGCGGCCTGCATACCTTCATGGCCTGGCCCCGGCCCATTTTAACGGACAGCGGCGGCTTTCAGGTGTTCTCGCTGGCGGGCATCCGCAAGATCAGGGAGGAGGGCGTGACCTTCCAGAGCCATCTGGACGGAAGCCGCCGGTTCCTCTCCCCGGAAACCAGCATGGATATCCAGCACGCGCTGGGCAGCGACATCATGATGGCGTTCGACGTGTGCACGGCCTATCCGTGCGACCACGAAACCGCCGAGACCGCGATGCTGCGCACCCACCGCTGGGCCGAACGCTGCAAGGAACACCACGCCAAACAGGAAAACGCGGACCGACAGGCGCTGTTCGGCATCGTGCAGGGCGCGTTCTTCGAAGACCTGCGCGTGGAGAGCGCCAAGGCCCTGGCGGATATGGATTTTCCCGGCTACGGCATCGGCGGGCTCAGCGTGGGGGAACCCAAGCCCGTAATGTACGGCCTGCTGGAAACGATGATGCCGCATATGCCGGCAAACAAACCCCGCTACCTGATGGGCGTGGGCTCGCCGGATTGCCTGATCGAGGGCGCGATGCGCGGGGTGGACATGTTCGATTGCGTGCTGGCCACACGCATCGCGCGCAACGGCACCTGCTTTACGAAAAACGGGCGGCTGGTGCTGAAAAACGCGGCCTACGCGCGGGACTTCGGCCCCATCGACGAGGGATGCGACTGCTACGCCTGCCAAAACTTCTCCCGCGCCTATATCCGGCACCTGTTCAAGGCCGGGGAGATTACCGGCGCGCGGCTGGCGACCATCCACAACCTGCGTTTCCTGCTCCGGCTCATGAAAGACGTGCGCCGGGCCATCGCGGAGGACAGGCTGGGGGATTTCCGCCGGGATTTTTTCGACCGGTACGATATGAGCCGGAATTTCTAGGGAGGCGCGGGCATGATCGAGGTGGCGGCGGGCGTGGTGTGGGACGGGCGCGGGCGCGTGCTGATCGCGCGGCGCAAAACGGACGCGCTGGGCGTTTGGGAGGCGCTCACCGGCCTGTGGGAGTTCCCGGGCGGCAAGCGCGAGGCGGGGGAGAGCTACGAGGCCTGCCTCGTCCGGGAACTGAAGGAGGAACTGAATCTGGCCGTAACGCCGGAAGGCGTGCTGCTTGAAACGGACTTCCCGACGGACGGGAAACCGGTGCACCTTGCTTTCGTGAAGGCCGCGGCTTCGTCGGACACGCCGCTTGCGCTGAACGCGCATACCGAAGCCGTCTGGGTGGAGCCGGAGAAGCTTGCGGATTACCGCTTTTGCCCCGCGGACGAGGCGTTCGCCGCTCAGTTTGACTGGGGGCGGGCGCAGGTGCCGAGACCGGGAGACGAACGATGCTGAACATTCGGCTTGCGCAAGAAAATGACGCGGAATGGCTGTTGAAATGGGATCGGCATATCGCCGCCGGGGAGCTGGCGCATATCCTGCCGCTTGGGCGCGTGCTGCTGGCTTATGACGACGGGCGGTTTGCCGGGTGGCTCCGTTACGGACTCTTCTGGGACGAGTTTCCGTTCATGAACATGCTTTTTGTACCGGAGGCGGAACGGGGCAAGGGCTTCGGCCGCGCGCTGGTGAACGACTGGGAAAACCGGATGCGCGCCGAAGGGTACCGGCGGGTCATGACCAGCACGCAGGCGGACGAACCCGCCCAGCATTTTTACCGCAAGCTGGGGTACCGGGACGCAGGCGCGCTTCTGCTGCCGGAACAGGCGACGGAGTTGCTGCTGGTGAAAGCGCTGTGAGGCTTGCCTGGCGGAGCGGGAAAAGGATTCGGTAAAGTGTAGGCGAATACAGGCCGTGAAGGACAACCGGATAAGAAGGGACGAAGCATGAAAACACTGTTTCGCGGAGGCACGCTGGTGACTGCCGAAAGCATGTACCGGGCCGACCTGCTGGTGGAAGGCGAACAAATCGCCGCCGTCGGCCTCGGCTTGCCTGCGGAAGGGGCGTTAACCGTGGATGTTTCCGGGAAGCTGCTGCTGCCCGGCGCTATCGACGCGCACACCCATCTGGAATGCGTGTGCTCCGGCATTCCCACCAGCGACGATTATTTCACCGGTACACGAGCGGCGGCCTGCGGCGGCGTGACCACGGTGATCGATTACCTGTTGCAGGAGAAGGGCGAGCTTCTGTCGGATACGCTGGCTAAGCGGGTGCCCATGGCGGCGGGCAAGGCGGCGGTGGACTTCGCCTTTCATATCGGGGTGAGCGATCTAAGCACGCCCCGGCTGCTCGCCTCCCTCGGGGACGCGGTGGCGGCGGGCGCGAGCAGCTTCAAAGCCTATATGGTGTACGACTTCGGCCTTACGGACGAGGACCTGTACCGGCTGCTTCAAACATCGACCGAGAACGGCGCGCTGGTGACCGTGCACGCGGAGAACCGCGGCATGCTGGCCGCGCGGGTGAAAGCCCTGCTGGCGGACGGCAAGACCGAGCCGTGGTGGCACTACGTGAGCCGCAGCGAGGAGGTGGCCGCCGAGGCCACCCGCAGGGCGATCGCGCTGGCGAAGGCAGCCAACGCGCCGCTGTACGTCGTGCATCTTACGGACGCGGAAAGCGTTTCCGCCGTGACGCGGGCGAGGGACGAGGGGCAGCCCGTGTTCGGCGAGACCTGCCCGCAGTACCTGAATTTTACCGAGGATGTTTACCGCGGCCCGCGCGCGCAGGACTACGTGTGCTCCCCCGCCATCAAGGGCCGCGCTTCGCAGGAGGCGCTGTGGGCCGGGCTGCTGCGCGGGGACGTATCCACCGTCGCCACCGACCACTGCCCCTTCACGGCGGCGGAGAAGGATTACGGCCTCCGCCTGCCGGACGGGCGGGAAGGCGACTTTACCACCATCCCCAACGGCTGCGACGGGATCGAGACGTTCTACCCCTACATGCTTACGCAAGCCAACCTGGGGCGCATCCCGTTCACGCGCGCGGCAGCCGTGTGCGCGGCCAACCCCGCCCGACTGTTCGGGCTTAACGACCGGAAGGGGGCGCTGCGTCCGGGACTGGACGCCGATCTGGTGGTGTTCGACCCGAAACCTTCCGGCGTCGTGCGCGGGAAAGACCTGCACGGGAACCTCGACCATACCATCTGGGAGAATACGGCGCTTAGCGGGCGCATTATCGCCACGTACCTGCGCGGGAAGCCGGTTTGGGAGAACGACGCGTTCGCGGGCGCGAAGGGCGCGGGGCGGTTCCTGCCCTGCAGGCCGGTTCGCTTCGACACGCCTTCGCTTTGGTAATAGACCGATTTGAAAACAGGGGAGGAAAAGGACATGAGGATCACCGTGCTGGTGGGCAGCCCACGTAAAAACGGGAACACGGATACGTTAGCAGACGCATTGATCGCAGGCGCGCAGGCGGCGGGCGCGGAAGTGACGAAGTACGCCCTGCGCGGCAGGAAGATCGCGCCGTGCGTGAACTGCGACTATTGCAAGACCCACGACCGCTGCGCCGTGGACGACGATATGACGGCGGTATACAACCTGTTGCAAAAGACCGACGCGCTGGTGTTCGCCACGCCGGTGTATTTTTACAATATGTCCGCGCAGTTGAAGGCGCTTTTGGACCGCCTGTACAACCCCGTGCGCGCGAAAATCCCCGTAAAGCTTACGGCGCTGCTGTCCGTGTGCGCGGACGATACGCAGAAAGCCTTCGACCCCCTGCGCGCCACCTTCGCGGCCATCGAGGATTTTCTGGGGTGGAAGCGCGTAGGCGAGGTAACGGTGCACGGCGTGGAAAAGAAGGGGGACATCGTCGGCAACGAAGCGCTGGAAAGGGCGAGGACGCTGGGGGAGAAGATCGCAGGTCGCTCGCTGTGAAGGAATAGACGCCCGACAACGGAACAAACCGACCGCGCCGATTCCCGCGCCTGCGCGCATACGGGCACGGCGCTGTTTTCGTATGCTTGAAAAGCAAGCCGTACCCATGCTATAATCACAATCGGTGCATTGCGCCGCAAACCCGGTCGCCGGTTTTGATCGATCGCCCGTGACGAAGGAGATATGACCTTGTCTTTTACGAATTTTGTCCAAACGCTGCTGGGCCAGAGCAACGATGCGGAAGTCAAGAAGCTTAAGAAAATCGCGGATCTGGTGCTGGCCAAGGAAGACGAATACAAGGCGCTTAGCGATAACGAGCTGCGTGCCAAGACGCCGGAGTTCAAAGCCCGGCTGGAAAAGGGCGAAACGCTGGACGACCTTCTGCCGGACGCGTTCGCCGCGTTCCGCGAGGCCGTGTGGCGCGTGGACGGCAAACGCCTTTTCCCCGTGCAGGTCATGGGCGGCGTGTGCCTGCACCAGGGCCGCATCGCCGAGATGAAAACCGGCGAGGGCAAAACCCACACCGCCACGCTCCCCGCATACCTGAACGGGCTGACCGGCAAGGGCGTGCACATCGTAACCGTCAACGACTATCTGGCCAAGTTCCAGGGCGAGTGGATGGGCAACATCTTCCGCTTCATGGGCATGACCGTAGGCATCATCGTACACGACCTGAACAACGAGCAGCGCCGCGCCGCCTACGAATGCGACGTGACCTACGGCACCAACAACGAAATGGGCTTCGACTACCTGCGCGACAACATGGTGATCCGCGAGAAGGACATGGTGCAGCGCGGGCATACGTTCGGCATCGTGGACGAGGTGGACTCCATTTTGATCGACGAAGCCCGCACGCCGCTGATCATCAGCGGACAGGGCGACCAGTCCACCGACATGTACGAGAAGGCGGACCGGTTCGTAGGCCGCCTCCGGAACGAAGAGGATTATACCATCGCCGAGAAAGAGAAGGCCGTTACCCTTACCGAGCGCGGCGTGGAACTGGCGCAGCGGGCCTTCAACGTGGAAAACATCGCCGATCTGGACAACGCCGACCTATACCACTACATCCTGCAGGCCCTGAAGGCCCACGCCATGATGAAGCGGGACGTGGACTACGTGGTGCAAAACGGCGAAGTCATCATCGTAGACGAGTTCACCGGCCGCCTGATGATGGGCCGCCGCTACAGCGACGGGCTGCATCAGGCCATCGAGGCCAAGGAGCGCGTGAAGGTCAACCGTGAAAGCAAGACGCTGGCTACGATCACCTTCCAGAACTATTTCCGCATGTATAAGAAGATCAGCGGCATGACGGGCACCGCCAAAACCGAAGAGGACGAGTTTCAGGGCATTTACAGCCTGGACGTGGTGCAGGTGCCCACCAACCGCCCCATGATCCGCAAGGACGACAACGACGTAGTCTACAAGACCAAGAAGGGTAAGTTCGGCGCCGTGGTGGAGGAGATCGTGAAATGCCACGCCACCGGCCAGCCGATTCTGGTGGGCACGGTCAACGTGGAGACCAGCGAGATGGTCAGCCGACTGATCGACCTGCGCGGCGTGCCGCACGAGGTCCTGAACGCCAAGAACCACGCCCGCGAGGCGGATATCATCGCGCAGGCGGGCAGCGTGGGCGCGGTGACCATCGCCACCAACATGGCGGGCCGCGGTACGGATATCCTGCTGGGCGGCAACCCGGATTATCTGGCCCGGCGGAAGATGCGGCAGGACGGGCTGACGGACGAACTGATTATGGAAGCCGTGGGCCACAACGAGGACGTGCCCGCCGAGGTGCTGGCCGCGCGCGAAACCTACGGCCGTTACCTGGGCGAGTATAAGAAGACCACGGACGCCGAACACGAGCGCGTGGTGGCGCTGGGCGGGCTGCACATCATCGGCACCGAGCGCCACGAGAGCCGCCGCATCGACAACCAGCTTCGCGGCCGCGCGGGCCGCCAGGGCGACCCCGGCAGAAGCCAGTTCTTCATCAGCCTCGAGGACGACGTGATGCGCCTCTTCGGCAGCGAGCGCATCGCGCCGATGGTGGAGCGCCTTGGGCTGGCGGAGGATCAGCCGCTGGAAGCCGGGATGCTCACCAAGCAGATCGAGACCGCGCAGAAGCGCATCGAGGGCCGCAACTACGATATCCGCAAATCCGTGCTGCAATACGACGACGTGATGAACAAGCAGCGCGAGCTTATCTACGGCCAGCGGCACGATATCCTCAAGGGCGACAACATGCGGGAGACGGTCGTCGGCATGGTGCACGCCATGATCGACTCCACCGCCGAGCGCAATTTCACCGGGGACGGCAGCTTCGACTGGAGCCTGGACGACGCGAAGGAATATCTGGAACGGCTGTGCCTCAAGCCCGGCACTTTCGACAAGTACGCCGAAAAGCTTAAGGATATGGACGAGCCGAGCGATTTCGTGAAGCTCCTGTATCAGGACGCGGATGCTTTCTACGCCGAGCGGGAAAAGATGCTGACCGATCTGGGCATCGACATGCGGGAGTTCGAGCGCGTGGTGATGCTCAACGCCGTCGACCGCCACTGGATGGATCACATCGACGCGATGGACGATCTGCGGGACGGCATCGGCCTGCGCGCCTACGGCCAGCGCGACCCCGTGCAGGAATACCGCGCGGAGAGCTACGACATGTTCAACGACATGGTGCACATGATCCGGGAGGACACCGTGCGCAGGCTGTTCCAGAGCCGTGTGGAGCGCCTACCGGAACGCCGCAAGGCCGTGGATGTGTCCAAGACGCAGGAGGGTTTCGCGGGTGGCGGCGGGCCGAAACCCGCCGGGAACGACAACGGGCAGGCTAAAAAGGGCGGCGCGCCCACCAGTATGAGCCAGCCCGGCGCGGTGGGCCGCAACCAGCCCTGCCCCTGCGGCAGCGGCAAGAAATACAAGCACTGCTGCGGGAAAAACGCCAGCTGAGAAACCGGGGGGAAGGGTTCGACCTTCCCCGATTTTTCGCGGGCCCTACGAAATAAACGATAACAGGAGAGCCGATATGGTCGATACCGAACGGTACCAACAGGAATTGAACACCCTGCGCGACACCATCCGGAAGGCGGCGGACGCGCTGGACTTTCCCAAGATGAAGGAAGAGCTTGCGGAACTGCGGGAGGAGATGAACGCCCCGGAGTTCTGGAGCGATCTGGAACGCTCCACCGCCGTCAACCGCCGCGTAAGCCACATCGAGGGCAAGCTGGGGCACGTGAAACGCCTTAACGACCGCTGCGACGACGTGGAGGCGATGCTTTCCCTGCTTTCCGAAGACCCGGACGAGGAAATGGGCGAAGAGTGCGCGCGGGAACTGGAAGCCCTCACCGCCGACGCGGACGCGCTGGAACTGGAAACGCTGATGCGCGGCGAATACGACGACTGCGACTGTATTTTGAGCCTGCACGCGGGCGCGGGCGGCACCGAGGCGCAGGACTGGACGCAGATGCTCTACCGCATGTATACCCGTTACTGCGAGCGCATGGGCTTTAAGGTAACGGTCAACGACGTGCTGGAAGGCGACGAGGCGGGGCTGAAAAGCGTTACCTTTCAGGTGGAGGGCGACAACGCCTACGGGTACCTGCGCAGCGAGCGCGGCGTTCACCGGCTTGTGCGCATCAGCCCGTTCGACGCCAACGCTCGCAGGCACACCAGCTTCAGTTCTCTGGACGTGGCCCCCATCCTGCCCGCGGACGACCATTTTGAAGTCAATATGGAAGAAGTACGCATCGACACCTACCGCTCCGGCGGCGCGGGCGGCCAGCACGTCAACCGTACCGATTCGGCCGTGCGTATGACCCACTTGCCTACCGGTACCGTGGCACAGTGCCAGAACGAGCGCAGCCAGGTGCAGAACCGCGAGGTCTGCCTGCGGATTTTAAAAAGCCGCCTGATGGAGCTTCGGATGCGGGAGAAAGAGGAGCAGATGGCGGGCATCAAGGGCGAACTGAAAAAGATCGAATGGGGGAGCCAGATTCGCAGCTACGTGTTCCAGCCGTACACCATGGTTAAGGATCACCGCACGGGCTACGAAAGCGGCAATGTGGACGACGTGATGGACGGAAACCTGTCCGGCTTCATCACGGCGTACCTGAAAATGCAATAACATGGAAGATAATCGATTGGAACCGATGGCGGAGTTTTTCACCAGACGGGTGGACGGTTACGACGAACACATGCTGGCCGGGGTGGTCGGCTGCCGGCAGGGATACGTCCGGCTCGCGGCGCGCCTGCCGGACAGGCTGGAAACCCTGCTGGATCTTGGCGTCGGCACGGGGCTTGAGCTAGCGGAGATATACCGGCGCTTCCCCGGCGCCCGTGTGACGGGCGTCGATCTGTGCGCGGCGATGCTGGCGGAGTGCGCGAAGAAGTTCGCCGATTACCGCCCTGCGTTGCTGTGCGGGGACTATCTGAAACAGGATTTCGGTGCGGAGGCGTTCGACGCCGCCGTTTCCTTCGAGACGCTGCACCATCTGGTCCCGTTGGAGAAGCGGGCGCTTTTTGAAAAGCTTCGCCGGGCGCTGAAACCCGGCGGGCTGTACGCGCAGGGGGACTACGCCGCGCCGGACGACGGCGCGGAAGAAGCCCTGCGGCGGGAAGGCGAAGCCCTGCGCGCGGCGGAGGGTTACGGCGCAGGCGAGCACGTGCATTTCGACACGCCGCTGACGGCGCGGCACGAATGCGCGCTGCTGCTGGAAGCGGGCTTTGCCTCCGCGGACGAGGTGTGGCGGGAAGGCAACACCGTGCTGATCGTCGCGCGCAAGGCGTAAGGGAAGGGAAGCGTAGCGGATGCCGGACGCCCGCAAAAACCGTACGAAAGGCCGCCTCGCAGCCCCGCTGTGTTTTCTGGCGGGGCTGCTGCTTACGTTGGCCGCGCTTTTCGGTTCCGTGGCCGTCGGCGCCGCGCGGACAGACCTGTTCCGGGACGGCATGAACCGCTGCGTTGTGTCCGCCGGGATCATCAGCCGGGCTGACACGGATGCCTTCGCGGAGGAAACGATCGGTTACCTGACCGGCGTTCGCGATACGTGGACGCCCGCCGTTACGGTGGACGGGAAGCCGCTGGTTGTGCCGGAAGCGTTCTCCGCGCATATGGCGTCGGTGCGGGCGGCGATGCTTGCGGCACGCACCGCGGTGCCGCTTGCCGCGGCGGCGGGCTTCTTGTTGCTGGCGGCCTGCATGTTCGCCGCCGGGAAACCGGGCGGCGCGTTCTCCCGCGGCGGCTATTTCAGCGGAGCGGTGCTCCCCGTGCCGGTCGCACTGGGGCTGGGCCTGTGGGCTATGCTGGATTTCAACGCCTTCTGGGCGTGGCTGCATACGACGTTCATCCCGAATGGCATCTTTCCCGCGGGCGAAGCGGTGATGCGGCTGTTCCCGCAGGCGCTGTTCGCGGGATACGCCGCGCCCGTCGGCATCCTGTTCGCGGGCTTCTGGGCGGCGGTACTGCTGCTGCCGTGGGGAATGAGACGGCTGGCTGGCGGAAGCGGAAGAAAGGCGGCGGACTGAGGCGTTATGAACAGGGAACGGGACTGGCGCAAGAAGGCGGAAGCACTTCATAATAAGGCGACGGTGCGTATCCTCGCGCTGGAATCCAGCTGCGACGAAACCGCCGCGGCCGTGGTGGAAAACGGGCGGACGATCGTAAGCAACGTCGTTTTCTCGCAGGTGGACGTGCACGCCCTGTACGGCGGCGTGGTGCCGGAGATCGCCAGCCGCGCCCACGTGGGTGCGTGCGACCGGGTGATCGACCGGGCGCTGCGGGAGGCTGGCATGGCGCTGGCGGACGTGGACGCGCTGGCCGTTACCTGCGGGCCTGGGCTCGTGGGGGCGCTGCTGACGGGGGTCAGCTGTATGAAGGGGCTGGCGTACGCCACGGGGTTGCCGCTGATCCCGGTCAACCATATCGAGGGGCACGTGAGCGCCAACTACCTGTGCGCGCCCGCGCTGACGCCGCCGTTCGTCTGCCTGGTGGCCAGCGGCGGGCACAGCCATCTGGTGCGGGTGGAGGATTACGGCGTTTACACGCTGCTGGGGCAGACGATGGACGACGCGGCGGGCGAGGCGTTCGACAAGGGCGCGCGCGTGTTGGGGTTGCCGTACCCCGGCGGGCCGGAGCTGAGCCGGGTTGCGGAGAACGGTGACGAGAACTACCTGAAACTGCCGCACCCCAACCCCGAAGGCCGGTACGATTTCAGCTTTTCGGGACTCAAGACCGCGTTTGTCAACGCGTGCCATAAGCTGACGCAGGCGGGCGAAGAACTGCCGAAGGCCGATCTGGCCGCTTCCTACCAGAAGGCGATCGTGGACAGCCTGTGCGAGAAGGCCGTGGCGGCCGTGAAGGACAGCGGGCTTTCCACGCTGTGCCTTGCCGGGGGTGTAAGCGCCAACCGGCTTCTGCGTGCGCGCATGGCGGCGCTGGCGCAGCGGGAAGGCTTCACCCTGCTCATGCCCTCGCCCGCCCTTTGCACAGACAACGCCGCGATGATCGGCAGCGCGGCGTATTACCGGCTGCTCCGTGGCGAGGTGGCGACGCTCGCGTTGAACGCCGCGCCCTCGCTTCCGCTTCTATAACGGGCAGCCTTGTCCGCCGGGCGCGGAACCGGTTGTATATCACCGGACGGAACCGCGGGAATGTGGGAGAACGCGATTCCGTCTTTGTTTTTGGCATTTTATCCTATTGACGTACTTGTATGTCAATGCTACAATCAAACGAAAGTCTTCGTCCGTCTCCGGCTCGGGAGAAACCACCCCCTGAAAAGAACCCGGAAAGAGGCGCTGATATGAACGTCACCGAGCGCTACGCGCGCGAAACGGCGCGGGATTACGCGCTGCGAATCCTCACGCGCAACATCGCATCGTTGGATCTCGTACCCGGCACGATGCTCAGCGAAAACGAGCTGTCCTCGGCGCTGGGGCTGAGCCGCACGCCCGTGCGCGAGGCGCTGATCGAGCTTAATAAAATCCGCATCGTGGAAATCCTTCCCCAGCGCGGCAGCCGCATCGCGCTGATCGACCCGGGCATGGTGGAGGAAAGCCGGTTCTTGCGGCAGGTGCTGGAAAAGGCGATTATCGAGCTGGCCTGCGAGCTGGCGCCGACGCTGGACTTTTCCGTGGCGGAAGCCAACGTGAAGCTGCAGCAGTTTTATCTGGAAAACCAGATGACCGAAAAGCTGATGGAACTGGACAACGACTTCCACCGGGAGTTTTACCGCCTCACCAACCGGATGCAGACCTACCACCTGCAGGAGAGCATGTCGCTCCATTTCGACCGTGTGCGCAGTCTGAGCCTGGCCACGGTGAAGGAAATCAAGATCGTGGGCGACCACACGGCGCTCCTTTCCGCCGTGCGCGCCGGCGACAGGGCGGAAGCCGTATCGCTGGTGGAAAAGCATCTGGGCCGGTATAAAGTGGACGAACAGGCGATCCGGGAGCGGCACGCCGCGTATTTTACCGACTTACCCTGACGACACGCCGGGCGGCGGGAGGTATTAAACCGATGCGATATGCCATCCTGTTGCGGGGCGTTAACGTGGGGGGAAAGCGCGTTGTCCCCATGGCGGAACTGACGGCGTTGCTGACCGGTATGGGCTTCGGGAACGTCCGCACGCTCCTGCAAAGCGGAAACGCGGCGCTGGACGCCGATTTGCCGGAGGACGAACTGCTGGCCCGCGTCCGGAGCGCCTTTGAGGAACACTTCGGCTTCGCCTGCGGGATGACGGCGCGCAGCGCGGACGAACTGCACGCGATAGCGGCGAACCCGCCTTTCCCGCCGGAGGCCGTTGCGCGCGCGGAAGCTGCGGACCCGCAGACGAAGCATCTGTACGCATATTTTCTGGAAAGCGCGCCCGGGCCGGAAGCGTTTAGGCGGCTGTTTCCGCCGTCCGCGGGCGACGCCCTGGCCGTGGGCAGGCGCGAAATATTCCTGCTGTGCGAAAAGAGCGTGCGCCTCTCGCCCACGGCGCTCCGGCTGGCCGCCGCGTTTCCGGCCGCCACGGCGCGCAACTGGAACACGGTCGAAAAACTGGCAGCGATCACGGAAGAAGGATAATCAAACAGGAGCCCGGCGCGATTCTGCGCGCCGGGCTCCTGCCGTTTCCGGTTAAAACACGTTCCCGAAGGTGAGCAGGTAATGCAGGTAAAAGAAAGTGGAGTACAGATGCCACACCAGTAGCAGGAAAGCCGTGAAATAGGCCGCCGAACGAATAGACAGCTCCACTTTTTCACTGTGAATGGCTTTCGAGGAGAGCGTACCCTCCACTCCGGCGTTTTGTATCTGCCTGCGGCGGTCGCGGAACTCCCCGATGGAGGTAACGAATTTCGGCACCGCCACCACCCAGAGCAGGAAGGCGGAGCTCATGCTGGACCAGTTGAAATTGCCGTGGTTCAGGCGCAGGCCGGTTTCGTGGAAGAACATCGCCTGAATAATGCTGAACCCAGCCATCAGCAGGCAGAGCGTAAGGGTCGCGTCCTTAAACATGCCCTTGCGGTAGGAGCACGCCAACGCGCACAGCGGGAACGCCGTCATCATCAGCATATTCCGCACGGCCATCCACGCTTCCATCGGCGACGTACCGAACTCGACGCCGCTGGTAAAGGGCACCACGACGCCCGTATAGTAGAGGTATTGCAGCAGGAAGTAGGCCGCCGCGGGTACGAAGGCCAGAATGATCTGCAAGAAATATCGGCCGTTGCGGGGATGGCGGATCCACTGGACAAGGAAGAAAACGGCCGCCGCGGGGATCATCGCCTGCATGAAGGTCGGTTTGCAGGCCAGGCTCGCCATCGACAGAACGGCGAGCGCCGCCACCTTGCGCCACGGCAACATCGTTTGATTGCCGTTCTCGGGCAGCATCCGCTCGAACTCGAACCAGCAGTGCATCGTATAGGGCACGCAGAGCATCGCCGTTACCAGCACGGCCAACTGGGTGGGGTTGTGCCATACGGTGGGAGAACCCACGCCCCGGTAGACGAACTGGTTGACGCTCGCGACGCGGATGGGCGTAACCAGCAGAAGGCCCAGCGTAATCAACGCGGTCGCGATGTTGGAAAGCCGCTCCCCGGTCATGACGACCAGGAACCGGAACACAAGCAGGAAAAGCAAAGCCTTGGAAAGCGCGCACATGGAGGCGGCGGCCCAAGAGAGCGGAACGCCTAACCGGTACAGCGCGGCTACGGATAAATGCCACAGAGGGTAAGCCACCCGGCTGGTGATGCTGTGCAGATCGGCAAAGTCGAACTCGCTTGCGGTAACGGCGTGCTTGTACAGGTCGCTGGATTGGTTGCCGAATTCCCACAGGAACATGTGCATTGAAAACAGCATCAACGCGGCCAGCGTCAGCCACTTGAACCAGTCGAAGGGCTTTGCCTCGCCGCGCCTGCGCAGGTCGCGGTCGAGCCTTACGGCGTCAAACGTCATGGGGTGCCAGCCTCCTTGGGAATTCAAATACCAGAAAGCTATCATAACACGAAAATGCCGTCACGGCAAACCGTTATCCGTTCTGAGCGCCGCGGGCCTCCGGGTGCTCGCCGTCCGCCGGGGACGTTTCCGGCCCCTCGCGCTTGCGGAACGGACGCCTACGCGGGTGCGCAAGCGTCTCCAGCTCCTGGGCGTACAGCGCTTTCATGCTGTTTTGAAGCTCGCTGACGATACGCAGCTTCTCCTCCGTGGCGGGCGCGTCGGGACGGTACTCGATGCCTTTGCCGAAGGTCAGCGTGCGCAGGTGCTTGCTGGCGTAGATGGGCAGGAATACCGCTTTCTTGTGGGTGCGCTGGTAAAAGGCCGGGGCGATCATCGCAAAACCGGTGTACAGGTCGCCTACGCCCTCCGGGGCGTATCCCTTTTCGCCGGGGGCCTCCGCGTCGCCGCGCTCCGGAAACACGAGGATGTTGTCCCCCGCTTGCATGGCTTCCACAGTCAGCCGGAAGGTCTTGATGAGCGCGCGCGGGTCGTCCCGGTAAACGGGAATGGCCTCCAGACTGTTGAAAATCCACAGGAACACGGGGCAAAGGGCCCGGATGATCGGGATCTTTAAAAATTCCGGTACCCATTTCTGGCGCACGCCCGTGTTTTCGTAGATATAGCGGACGATCACGTCCTTCTCCATCATGCTGGAGATGCACCACGGGCGGAAGCTGACAGGCACGTACAGGTTGGTGACCACGGGGCCGTATAGCTCCCCGTGGTTGCACACCAGCACCAGCGTGCCGTCCTCGTGCCCCGCGGCGTTTTCCAGCCCGCGTACCTTGTGGTAGTACAGGGGCCTCAGGAGCGACACGATGATCTTGACGCCGAAACGATTTTTATGCTTCTTTACCACCACATCGTCCAGCTGTTTCCGCAGCGCGGGGTTATCCCCGTCGCTGAGCGTGAGGAAGCGCTTGAGCTTTTCAAAGTGCCGGTTGTTGAGGGGAAAGTGCAGCACGCTGATAATCGCGGCCGCCAGCAGCAGCAGCGGCGGAACGACCATCAGCGGGCGAAAACTGCTCAGCAGAAGCGTGAAGTCGTACGTGACCCAATCGATACCCTTGGGCAAGCAAAGCACGGCCAGCAGGCCCAGCGCGACCATCTGCCCCAGGAGGATGGCGAGCTCCGTATAAACGGAACGGATGCGGTCGTACCCGCGCATCTTATTTTGCAGGCCGTATTCGGCTACTTCCGTCATTTCCGGTTCCAGTTGCGCAAGGCAGGTGACAGAGATGGAAAGGCCGCTGGAGCAAAGCCCCAGGGTCAGGTAGCTGAGCAGGAGGTTCGGCATGCTGGCAAGCTGCCGGTAAAACAGAACGAGGCCGTACACCCACAGGAAAAGGCCGACCAGCAGCATCTGGAGGATCGCGGGGCTGCGGCGCTTGAGCCGGGATAAAATGAAATCCGTCCCCTCCCGCATGATGAGGGTGCAGCCGGCCGACAGCGCCAGGCAGGCGACGATCTCCCCGGTCGTGATGCCGATGAACGTGTACACCATCACCAGCGTAACCTGTAACGCCATCAGAATGAGCGTGGACATCCGCCGGTACGCGCCATAAGCGTGCACGGAGCGAAGCTCGGCGGCCATGCGTTCCACCGTTTCGGGGTCCGCGTCGCCGGTGTCGCGTTCCGTGGCGATCGAGCCGCGCTCGCGCCAGTGCGTGTAAATCTCCAGCGCGACGCTCAGGCCGTAGCCGCCCAGCGTCTGCCATGCGACGGTCTCGGGCAGTGAGCGGAACAGAAGCAGCGCCACGACGCCCGCGGCGGCGGATTGCATGAAGGCGTACAGCCAAAGGAACGCCGCGCGGCCGATGCGCCCGCGCATCACGTCGCCTACCAGCCGCCGCCCGAGGATGGCGCGCATCGTAAGCGCGAGCACTACGGCAAACAACGCCCACACGGACGGCGTAACGATGAACACGGGATACAGTGCGAACATCACCAGGGAAAACAGCAGCATCAGCGCCAGCAACAGCGTGCCCGCCACGCGCATCCGGCGGGGCAGGGACTTCCGGCTCTTGCCCAGAAAGGTCTGCGCGTAGGCGGAAGCGACCGCGCCGTTCATGAAAAGCGCGCCGCCCAAAACGGGCAGCAGGCCGTACGCGCTGCTGACCGACATGGAATATAAGTAGTTGTACAGGGTGCTCAGCGACATCATCACCAGCATCACGCGCCGCGAACTGGCCCATGCCAGCTCGCTTTTCTGCCGTTTCAAGGACCGTTCGCTCCTTCCCGCCGATCAACGGATGAATGCCAATAAAACGCCTTATTCTACCACGACGCAGGGAAAAGAAGCAACCGCGCGCGCGAACAAACGCAAAAAACGCGCGGAATCCATACGGCCCGCGTCGGTATGCCCGTTTTTCGCGTCGGCGTCAGCTATCCGGCCCAGGCGGGCGGATACCCGCTCGCAGACCGTCCAACAGAGACCCGGTTTGCTCCTCCAGCGTTCGAACGACGTCGTAATATAGCGGCTCGTCGACCTGGAAAACGTGCCTGCGGGTATCGATGCGAACGGGCCAGAAGGCCAGCGGCTTGCCCTCCACCCGCGCATAAGCCTGCGCCACGCGCAGAAAGCCACTGTTGAGCGCGTAATGATGCGAGCGGTACCCGGAAGGCTGCTCCGGGAAAATAACCAGATGTTCGCCCGCCCTGAGCACACGCAGACTTTCCCGCAGCGTGCCGACCACGCGCATATCGTGGTATACGGGCACGGTCGGCGCTGTGCGCAGGATGGGCGGCAGGATCGCCGCCGCCGCGTAGGGCAGCGTGCGCGTCAGCACCGGCGCCCAGCGGGAATCCGGCTTCCACCAGAAATCCTGCCGCACGTAGGCGGGAATCTCGCGGGCGCGGAGCACCTGCGCGTTCATCCAGGGATGCAGTTCGTCCGCCAGGGGGAACCGGGCGCACATATACAGCGGCCCCAATGCGCCCGCGTGGTTGCACACGAACACGGAGGGCTCGCCGGTAAAGGGGCGGGCCCACTGGATACGCATGGGGCGCGCGCAGAGGCGCACCAGCCCGCGCAGAAAACGGTACGATTTTTTCAACCGCATGCCTTCCCCTCGTTTCCGGTGGCGTTTGGATGAAGCGCCGCCCGAACGGCGCGCCGCAGGGAAAGCCGTCCGGCGGGGATTTGCGTAAAGGCCGGCGGAGAAACCCGCATGTTTGCCGTATCTTTATAACATATCCGGCCGCGCCTGTCCAGACGGAAGCGCGCCGCGGAGCCTCCCGGCGCGGCGGTTTCCCGCGGCGGAAAAACGGCCGAACCGGCCGCGAACGCGGAATAGCGCGGAAATGTAACACAAAGATAAGAAAGGCGTAACGGTCGGCGGGCGCCGGAACGTTATAATGGTCGTACGACAGGTTGGGGGTTAAGGTATGCGGCGTAAGAAAAACACCTATATTTTCGTACCGGAACAGAAGAAGCGCCGGGGGCCGGGGTGCCTGGTGCTTCTTCTGTCCGTTCTGTTCGCAGTCGCGGTGCTGAGCCTGCTGGCCAATTCGGCGATGAACCGGAAAACAGAATTGACGACGGAAAAGGTACGGGTCATGTCTCTGGACAAAAAACTGGAGAATTTCACGATCCTGCACATTTCCGACCTTCACGGAGACCCGCGCGGCCTGGACGCGGACATGTGGCGCACGCTGCTGTACGGCAAGGGTTTTTCCGCCGTGGCGATGACGGGCGACATGGTGGGTGCGTCGGGGGATTATACGCCGCTGGTGGCGCTGATTAAAACGCTCAAGCAGATCAAGGCGGACGTGCCCGTGTACTTCATCGCCGGGGACGACGACCCAGACCCCGTGCTGTCCGCGCTGCATGGCAACCCGGACGTGCTGGCCGGCTGGGTGCAGGCCGCCGTGGAGGCGGGCGGAACCTACCTGGACAGACCCGTAAGCCAGAGCGTCGGGAAGCTGACCGCGTGGTTTACCCCGGAATACCTGTACGGCGTGGACATCGCGGGAATGCAGGGAAGCCTGACCCGCCAGAAACAGGATATGGAGACCTCCGGCCAGCAGTACGAGGCCGAAGGCGGGGCCGCCTACCGCGCGCTGTGCTACCGTCTGGAAGCGATCGACGCGAGCGCGGAAGCGCTGAAAACCATGACGAAGGACGACCTGCAGATCGGGCTTACGCACGTGCCGCTGACCATGGATTACGTGCGGGAGATGATCGAGTGGTCAGACGAAACCGCCGCCTTCAGCTTCCGCCGTCTCTCGCTGGTGCTGGCGGGGCACTACTGCGGCGGCCAGTGGCGCCTGGGCGCGCTGGGGCCGCTCTACGTGCCGGGAAAGGGCTGGTTCCCCGGCGATACGGGCGTCGTGGGAATGCAGCGCATCAACAGCATCGACCAGTATGTCAGCGGCGGCCTGGCCGCAAGCGGTTTCTATCCCATGCCGGGGCGGTTTTTCAACACTCCCTCGGTAAGCATACTGTCGTATACCGCCAAAATCGAATAGGGGCGCCGCAACGGGGATGCGTGTGGGCGTGACTAAAGGGCTTTGCGATCGCCCTTCGGGCAGGTCGGTATCTATATTTGGCAGGGATACGTCCGTGGGTGCAGCAGGAATACCTGCGGGTTGCCCGTTGCTTTGCAACGGCGCCTCCATGGGGCGCACGCTTCCTCCCGGGACCTTTTGGCCGCGCCCGCAGGCGCGAAGCCAAACAAACGGCGCATGCAAACCAAAGCCGCCCGAAGGATGCGGACGCAGCCGCTGTGCTTATGAATTTATCTCACAAATATTATGAGAAGGCCTCCTCCCATTCAGAAGAAGCTTCTCCGCGCCGCAGTGCCCGGTAGGGGTATTACAGGGCGCCGAAACGCCCCTTACCTGCGAAGCAGCATGGCCGCAACGTCGTTCACGCTTGTGCCCGTGGGCCCGGTCCTGATCAGCCCGCCCACGGCGCGAAGGGCGGTGTAACTGTCGTTATTTTGAAGGGCGGTCGACAGGTCGATCCCCGCGTTGCGCAGACGGCCCGCCGTGCGATGATCCACAAAGGCTCCCGCGGCGTCGGTGGGGCCGTCCTGGCCGTCGCTGTCGACGGCGAAGAAGGCCGTGTTACCCAGCCCTTCCAGCGTTTTGGCGGCGGCCAGCGCCATTTCCTGATTGCGGCCGCCCAAGCCGCTTCCGTTTACGCGCACCGTCGTTTCGCCGCCCACCAGGTAGGCGACGGAGTGCGTTTCCCCCTGATGGGAAAGCGCTACGGAAGCTAAAAAACGGCCTGCTTCCCGCGCTTCGCAGTTCAGCCGGTCGGTGAGGATCACGGTTTCGTACCCCAGCTTGCGCAGGGCGCGGGCGGCGGAACGCACCAGCAGGCCGACGTTGCCGACCAGGCGCGTTTCGGCGTTGGGCAGTTCCTTGGGTGTTTCGCGGCGCATCAGCGAGCGGATCAGCTCCGGCGCGTCCGGAAGGAGCCGGAGCAACGTATGCTCCGCTTCCGTGGAAGTGACGGGGTCGGGCGAAACGGGGCCGGAGGCGACGGTTTCGGGCGCGTCGCCCAGCACGTCCGAAAGCACGAGACCCACCACGCCCGCGGGCGCGCACAGCCTGGCGAAGCGGCCTCCCTTGACGGCGGACAGGCGACGGCGAATCACGTTCATTTCCGTAATGCCCGCTCCGGCGCGATAAAGCGCGTCGATGGTGGTGGCGTATAGCGGCAGGGGGATCAGCGGCCTCTCGAACAGGGAGGAACCGCCGCCGGAAATCAGCACCAGCACCGTATCTTCCACGTCAAGCCCCTGCGTCATGGCGATGGCCGTATCCGCAGCCAGCACGCTGTTCTCGTCCGGCATGGGGTAGCCGGCCTCCATTACGGTGAAGCGCGGAAGCGATCTCCGGGAGTAACCGTAGGGCACCACGGCAAGCCCCTGCTCGATTCGGGCGCCCAGCCCCTCCACCGCGGCCTCGGCCATCGTCCAGGCCGCCTTGCCGATGGAGACGACCCGCAACCGGCCCTCGCCAAGCTGCAAATCCGCCAAAGCGCGCAAAACGGCTCTTTTCGGTTGCGCCGCCGCCAGCGCCACATCGATTACGCTTTGGGCGTCTTCTCTGAGCGTGCTCAAACCGGTGCCTCCTTTTGGAAAGACGATGGTGATATTCCAATATTCTTCACGGAAGGCCAACCTCCTTTGCGCGGTGCGGGAAAAGCGCGAAAAAACGGAGCCGCGCATACATTTGCGCCGCAGGGGGGTTGACATCCGGCAAAATATGAGTATATTAGTATATGCTTATATAAGCGTGTCGGGACTCCTGATTCGGGAGGCAGCCGCGGAAACGATCGCTTTGCGGATGCCGAAGCGGAGCGCTTTAAGGGCACGAGCCCGTGCGGAGAAGCGACCGGGCGCGTAAAAAGCGTTTCACGACCGAAGCGGCGCATGGCGGGCGGCAGGTTCGCTGCCCGCAGGGATCGGGCCCGATTGCCCGGAAGGGGGAAACCCGATGAACGGCGAGGCCAAACAGATTGCAGGAATGCTGAAGGTGCTGGCCAACGAGAACCGGCTGCAGATTCTCTGCGAGCTGATCGACGGTCCCAAGACCGTAGGCGAACTGGGGGAGAGAATCAACGCCATTACGCAGTCCGCCCTGTCGCAGCACCTGGCGCTGCTCAGGGCGCACGGTATGGTGGAGGACCGGAAGGCCGGCCAGCGCGTCACCTACTCCGTCGCGGACGGCCACATCGGAGAGCTGATCGCCATGCTGAAGCGGAACTACTGCCGCCGCCCGACGCAACGGAACACGGACGACTGAGTGATTCAGAAAGAACACGGGAGGAACGGAAACGTGAAATTGACGATCAACGCACGGCGGTGTCCGCAGAACCATCGGTGCCCGGCTATCTCCGTCTGCCCCAAGCAGGCGATCACGCAGAAGCATATTTTCTCGCTGCCCGTCGTAGACGAAGAAAAATGTATCGCGTGCGGCAAATGCGTGCGCTATTGCCCCATGGGCGCCATCGAAATGAAAGAAGCGTAACGGCTCCGCACGGACGCGCGAAACGGACCGCGCCGGGTTAAGCCGCGGACGCAGGCTTTCGGCTTGGACAGCGAAACGGGGCGGCCATAAGGCCGCCCCGTTTCGCCGCGCTTGCGCGCCGGTTTGTCAGACGTTATTCCATGCCGGTGAAGGTGCAAAGGCTTTCCGGCGGGAAATCGGCGATGAAGGTTTTGCCGCGGGTGAACTGCAGCTCGTTGCCCTTATCGTCGTAGAAAACGGTCGGCCCCGCCGTGTCCTTGCGTACCCAGTAGCCCGGAATGTAGCGGCCGCCGATGAAGATATCCGCGTTGCCCTTGCCAACGCTTTGCATCACGGGCATGATCTTGCTGTTGTTGGTATAATCATACCCCACGCGCTGGATGATCACGTTGGAGAAGCTCATCCACACCGAGCTCGTGGCGTCCACCTTGCCGGCTTCCACGGAGCTCGGATAGCTCATATAGGGGGCGTCGCCGGAATAGCGGTAGTACAGGTTATCGTTCTCGTCGTACACGAAATGGGAGATATAATCCTTGTGGCCCCAGTCCAGGTTGATATTGTAGGCCAGCTCGTACCCGTCCACGTAAGGGTTGGAATTGGCGAAGAGGAATGCGTGGGCGCTGGCGGAATAATTAGTGGGGATCTGGTCGCGCAGGCCCACTACGTTCACGTCCAGGTTATCGGGGTTTTTAAGGCCCTTCACGCGCTGACGGTAGTTATCCCACTTGTTGGTCAGCAGGTCGAACAGCACGCCCTTGTCGCTGGCGCCAAGTTCGTTGAACATTTCCGCGATGTTGTTTTCTTCCCTGCGCGGGCCGCCCGCGTAGATGAAGCCGCTCTGCCACTCTTCGCGTAGCAGCACGTGCCCGATACGCGCCGAGCGTACCGGCCCGACCGACGTGGGGAAGCCCTCGTCCAGATGATCGCTGAAGAGGAAGGAGATACGCGTTTCGCCCGTACGGTAGAGGATGCCTTCGTACACGACGTCGGCGTACTGCCCGCCCCAAGGCGCGCGATTGCCCACGCCCGCGGACTTGACCTTCTTGCCGTTATAGCTTACGCTGCCCTGCGGGTTGCTGATCTGCACCAGCATCGGCAGGTATACGCCGCTCCACTCCAGGCCGGTAGTGGGGCTTTCGCCCGGGATGATGGGGTTGCGTTCGGCGGACGTGACGGTTTGGATGTTACGGTCCGCGATGTTCTGCAACACTGTGCCTTCCTGCGGAATCGAGTAACTGTTGCCCTTGGTTGCGGCCACGGCGGGAACCATGGCCGTCAGAAGCAATACGAGCACCATCAGGGCGCCGATTGTTTTCTTCACGTAGAAACCCTCCCCTTGTTGTTTTTCCGGATCCGACATACGAAAACGTTATCTCGTATTTCGCCTGATTATACCATCGCCTGAAAAGGGGTGTCAATCGCACGACTGTAACAACTGATGAAGTATAAGCGTATCGCCGAACGTTATCCCGCGGTCGTGGCGGCCGGCGCGGGGGCCTCGGTGGCGGTCGGCGCAGGGGTTGCCGTTACGGTCGGCGCGGGCGCGGGGGACGGCGTCGCCGCGGGCTCGGGCGTGAACGTCGGCGTCGACGCGGGCGTGGGTTCGGGCGCGTTCAGCACGTCCGCGTAGACGGCGTTCAACGTCTTCTCGTCCGCCTTGCCGGTAGGGTAGATGCCGTGGTCTTTCTGGTAAGCCTTCACGGCCTTCTGCGTGCCGCCCAGGAACGTGCCCGTAACCGCGCCCTTGTAATAACCAAGCTCCTGCAGCTTCATCTGCAGCCAGAACACGTCCTCGCCCTGTTTGTTTTTTTCGAGGGTTCGAAACGGCTGCGGCGGCGTGCCGGTGCTGGAGTAGGCGGGCGTCGCCGTAGGCTCCGGGGTGGAAACGGGCGTGATGGAGCCCTTGATGAGCGGCGCTGGTTTCAACGCCGCGCGAAGCTCCGGATCGTCCGGCAGGTCCTCGGTGACGGTCACGGTTACACCCGCGCCGATATTGTCGTAGATCCACTTCGCGTCCCGATTGAGCAGCCGGATGCACCCGTGCGAGGCGCGCGAACCCAGCAGGTTGTAACTCTTCCGGTTCATCGCGTCGTAATCCACGGCGTTGTAGATGACGGAATGGAAAGCGATGTACTTGTTAATACGCGTCCAGTACTGGGCGTAGCTGCCGTAGAGGCTGAAGAAGCACCAGCGGGCCTTGCGGCCGTCGGTGACCCAGTCGCCCACGTCGCTGGGAGTACCCACCATGCCCGTGGAGCAAACCATCCGCCGTACGATCTTCGTGTATTGCCCGCTGTCGTCCAGCCCGTATACGGTCACGGCCTGGTTGTTCACGTCCACGGTGACGGCGTAGGGAATGGGCGTGGGTTCGGGCGTGGGGCGCGGCGTTGCGCTGGCATCCAGCGCCTGCGCGTCGTCGAACATCACGGTCCAGGTATCCTCGCCGGTCACGCCGTCCGCCGTAAGCCCGTTGTTCTGCTGAAACAGCTTCACGGCGGCGACCGTCTGGTTCATGTAGTTGCCGCTTACGGGCCCGGTGAAATATCCGAGCCCGGTCAAACGCTTCTGCACCATTTTGACCAGCTCGCCGGTGGCCCCGCGCGAAAGCTTCCTTACGTAGGCTTCCGGCGCCGTGTCCTTGTCGCCGTCGGAGGCGATGACCACGTCGTTGGTGTCGCCCAGATCGCTGTCCGGGTTGGGGGAGACGGTCGCTTCCGGCGCGTTCTGCGCCAGCGCGGAGGCGCTGAACAGCAGGCGCTGCGTCGCCACGTCCGCCGTGCCGGTGGCCGTCAGCCCGTTCTTCTTCTGAAAGCTCTCGATTCCGGCGGTGGTGCCTTCCAGATAGTTGCCGCTGAGCTTGCCGTTGTAATACCCCAGCTTTTGCAGCGTTTCCTGAATGCGCTCCACGTCGTCGCCGGTGTCTCCGGTGGTGAGCGTGCGGTATTCCGCGCTCATCAGCAAGGCTTCAGTTTCACCGTCCACCGCGCCGGTTTCTTTGATTTCGTAATCCGCCTGGAACCGTTTCACCGCCGCGCGCGTGCCGTCCAGAAAGTTGCCGCTTACTTTGCCGGTATAATAGCCGAGCGCCTTGAGCCGCTCCTGGATTGCCGCCACGTCCTCGCCGCTGTCGCCGTACTGCATGGGCGCGTAGCCTTCCTCCTCCGCTGCGGCCCGCGGCAGGAACGCCTGGGGCAGCGCGGTGACGATGAGCGCAAGGGTCAGTAGAAAAGCAAGATACCGTTTCATAGCGCACTCCTCAACACTTTTTCCCTGCGGATTTCGTGCGGAAGGCGGGCGTTCCCTGCCCGTTTCCCGCATGACGGGGAAAGTTTTACAGGTATTCGATCATGGAGGACAGGCGGTTGTAGGTCAGGTCGGGCTTTACGGAAGAGGTTTCCACGTCCGCGGGGGTCGCCTCGCCGGTGAGCACGAGGATGCTCAGCATCCCGAAGCGTACGCCCGTGGCGATATCGGTGTACAGCCGGTCGCCGACCATGGCCAGTTCCTCCCGCTTCAGGCCGGTTACGCGCAGGGCTTCCGTAACGATGCCTTCGTACGGCTTGCCGATGATCACGTCCGGCCTGCGCCCCGCGCTGGCCTCCACGAACGCGAGGATCGCGCCGATGTCCGGCGCGAAGCCCGTTTCCGTGGGACAGTTGAAGTCCGGGTGGGTGGCGACGAAGGGCAGGCCTTCGCGCACCAGATCGCACAGCCGCGTCATTTTCGCGTAAGTCAGCGTAGTGTCGTAGCCCACCAGCACGTAATCCGGGCGCTCGTCGGAAAAGGCCACGCCCATGCGCTCCAGTTCCCCGCGCAACAGGTCGTTGCCCAGCAGAAAGGCGCGTTTGCCCGGGAAACGGGCCAGCACGTAGCGCCCCGCCGCCTGGCCGGAGGTGAGCACGTTTAAAAACGGCTCGGTCACGCCCAGCCGTTGCAGCTTCCGCACGTACATTTCCGCGGATTTGCTGGAATTGTTGGTTAAAAACAACGCGCTTCGTCCGGTTTGCCGGACTTTCTCCAGAAAATCCAGCGAGCCTTCCAGAATCCTTTCGCCCAGGTAGAATGTTCCGTCCATGTCCAGCAGGAAACCCTTTACCCGCGCGAGCCTCTCCCGATCGTTCATCCAAACCTCCAAAGCGGCGAAAAACCGCCTCGGCTATTCTACCACGAACCGGCGCTCATGGGAACGCCGTTTAAGGCATTATCCGCCGGTTCAGCCGCCCTTGCGGTAGCGTTTCGGCCCTTCCCGGTAAAAATCGTTCCCCAGCGTATCCAGCGCGACGGTCAACGGAAGGTTCTTCACCACCAGGCGCTTCACGGACTCCGTGCCCAGGTCCTCGTAGGCCACGGGCTCCACGCTGACGACGCAGGAAGCCAGGTATGCAGCGCAGCCGCCCGCGGCTGCGAAATACACCGCGCCCGCGTCCGCGAACGCGGCGTTGACCGCGTCCCCGCGCGCACCCTTGCCGACGACCGCCTTCACGCCGTACCGGAGCAGCTGCGGCGTATAGGGGTCCATGCGCACGCTGGTCGTGGGGCCGATGGCGCCGGAAGCTTTGCCCGGCGGGGTGGGGGTGGGGCCCGCGTAGAAAACCATCTGCCCGCGCAGATCCACGGGCAGGGGTTCGCCTTCGGCCAGCGCCGCGCAGAGGCGGGCATGGGCCGCGTCCCGCGCGGTGTACACCACGCCCGAAAGCAGCACGGCGTCGCCCGCGCGCAGCGAGCGGAGCGCCTGATCGGTAAACGGGGAAGTCAGCGATACGGCCATGGAAACGCATCCTTTCCGGGGGGAAACTGGAAAACAGCTGCGATCACGCGGAACGCAACCGGAGCTTTACAGGGTCTCTTCGGCGTGCCTCGTGACGTGACAGCCCATGTTGACGGCCACCGGCAACCCCGCGATGTGTGTGGGCGCGGTTTTGACCCGCACGGAAAGCGCGGTCGCGCGCCCGCCGAAGCCCTGCGGCCCGATGCCGAGGCTGTTGATCCGGGCCAGCAGATCGGCTTCCAGCGCGGCGTAGAACGGGTCGGGGTGCGGGCCTTCCCGCAGTTCCACCAGCGCTTCCTTGGCTAGCAACGCCGCCTGCTCGAACGTGCCGCCCAGCCCCACGCCTAGCATTACGGGCGGGCAGGGGTTCGCGCCCGCCTGCCGCACGGTATCCACCACGAAGCGCTTGACCCCTTCAAGGCCGTCCGCGGGGGTAAGCATGGCGAGGCGGCTCATGTTCTCGCTGCCGAAACCTTTGGGGGACACGGTCAGCTTCAGCCGGTCGCCCGCGACCAGCCGCACGTGCAGTACGGCGGGCGTGTTATCCCCCGTGTTGCCGCGGCGGATGGGGTCGGCCACCACGGACTTGCGCAGGTATCCTTCCGTATAGCCGCGCCGGACGCCCTCGTTCACGGCTTCTTCCAGTGTGCCGCCGGTGATGTGCACGTCCTGCCCCACGTCCGCGAACACCACCGTCATGCCCGTGTCCTGACAGATCGGCAGGGGCGCCGTCTCGGCGATCTCCGCGTTTTTTACCATCAGGTCGAGCGTTTCCCGCGCGGGTAAAAACGGCTCGTCCGCGCGCGCGTTCTTCAGCAGGGCGCGCACCGGCGCGGGCAGCCGCGTGCAGGCGGCCACGCAAAGGCGCGCCACGCAGGCGGAGATCGTTTCGGTGTTCAGGGTGCGAACGGTTTCCATTCGGCAGTTCCTCCTTGCCGTACGGCGCAGGATCAGTCCAGATCGATCCAAAGCACCTCGCGGGGGTTGAAAAGGCGGGGGATCAGCACGTTGTTGCTCGCCCCGGCGCTGACGACCATACGGCCGTCCACGACGCCGCGCGTATATTTGGGAAACAGGCCCTGCCCCGGCGCGTACAGCCCGCGCCCGAACAGGCGGACCTGCCCGCCGTGCGCGTGGCCCGCCAGCACCAGATCCACGTCGTTTTCGCGAAGGCGGTGCGCATAGTCCTCCGGGCGGTGGCACATCAGGATTTTTACGCCCTCCTCGGCTTCCATGGCGGGCAGCATATCCCGGTTGCCGTAGTTTTCGGGCCGGTACCAGCAGCCGATCACCAGGTCGCCGAAGCGCGCGTAATCGTTGAAAAGAAAGATGGCGCGGGTTTTGCCCAGCGCGGTGCGGTAATCGTCGAAATGGCGAAGCCGCATCTCGTGGTTCCCCACGCCCACGAAGGTGGGCAGCGTACGGGAGGCTTCGTTAATAAACGCCAGCGCGCGGTTGTACCCCTGCCAGTAGCGGTCGGCCGCGTCCCCGGGCATCAGCAGCGCGTCCGCATCCGGAAGGAGGGGCAGCAGATCCTCGTACGGCGCGTTGTGCAGGTCGCTGATTACCAGCAGGCGCACGGGTTCGTTCAGTTTTCCGGTATGCCATGGATAAACGGTCTGCTTTCGCAAAGCACATCCCTCCGTCGGTTTCCTTCGGGCATTGTACCATACCGGAGGGCGGTTGACAAATCCCCGAAAGCTCCGTTTGTCCGATATTCGCCGCGGTTCCCGCATTTTGTGGTATGATACACGGTAAAGAAAGAAAAAGGAAGCGTGATCGTATGCAACCCATCGACGCGGCGCGTTTTGCCGAAAAGGTACGGCAGAATATCGAGAAGGTCATCGTGGGAAACCGGGAGACGATCCGGCTCCTGCTGACGGCGCTCGTAGCCGGGGGGCATGTTTTGCTGGAGGACGTGCCCGGGACCGGCAAGACGATGCTCGCGCGCAGCCTGGCCCGTTCGCTGGGCTGCGGCTTCGCGCGCATCCAGTGCACGCCGGACCTGATGCCGACGGACGTTACGGGCGTGAGCGTTTACCAGCCCGCCACGGGTACGTTCGAGTTCCGGCCCGGCCCGGTGTTCACCCACATCCTCCTGACGGACGAGCTGAACCGCGCCACGCCGCGCACCCAGTCGGCACTGCTGGAGTGCATGCAGGAGCGGCAGGTAACCGAAAACGGCGTGACGAGGCCGCTGGAAGCGCCGTTTCTGGTCATCGCCACGCAGAATCCCGTGGAGCTTCAGGGCACTTTTCCCCTGCCGGAGGCGCAGCTGGACCGTTTTCTGGTCCGGCTCGCCATGGACTGCCCCGCCGGGGACGAAGCCGTTTCCCTGCTGAGCCGCTTCCGCGCGGCCGACCCGTTCGCCGGCCTTCAGCCCGTGGCGACGCGGGAGGAACTGCTGGCCGTACAGGCGGCGTGCCCCGGAACGGACGTGTCCGGGCCCGTGCTTGCCTATATCGCCGCGCTGTGCGAAAAAACGCGGACGTCGGAGGCGGTGCAGCTGGGCGTGAGCCCGCGCGGGATGCTGGCGCTGATGCGCGCCGCGCAGGCGCTGGCGCTGACGGACGGCCGCGATTTCGTTACCCCGGACGACGTGAAAACGCTGGCGGTGCCGGTGCTCGCCCACCGGCTGATCGTGCGGGGTGCGTACGGCAAAAGCGGCGCCGCGCAGGAGCTGGTGCGGGAAGCCCTCCGGAGCGTGCCCGTACCTACGGAGGAGACCCACGGATGAACGGCCTGATGCTGATGCTCGTGCTGGCCGCGATCCTGCTTGCTCAGGGCGGGCTGGCGGCGCTGTTCGCCTTTCGCAGGCTCGATTACGCGCGCCGCTTCTCCCGGCTTTCCGCCTTCGAGGGGGAAACGGTGCAACTGATCGAGGTGATCCGGAACCGTAAGCTCCTGCCGGTGCCCTGGGTCAGGGCCGAATCCCGCATTTCCCCCGAGCTGCGGTTCGACGCCGACAGGGAAAACGAGATTACGGGCGACCGGTACCACAAAAGCGTTTTCTATCTGAAACCGTACCACCAGATCACGCGGAGCCGAACCGTATACCTGAGGAGGCGCGGTTATTACCGCGCGGGGTCGGTTTCCCTGTCCGCGGGCGATCTGGTGGGCTTGTGCGTGCCGACCCGGCAGGTGGATACGGGCGCGGCCATAGAGGTGTATCCGCGGCTGCTCGATATTGCCGGGCTTCCGGTGGCGTGCTCCCGCTGGCAGGGAGACCTGCTGGTGAAGCGCTGGATCGCGCCCGACCCGGTGTGGGTGGGTGGCATCCGCCCCTACGCGCCGGGCGACGACCCCGGCGATATCCACTGGCACGCCACCGCGCGCACGGGGGCGTTGCAGGTGAAGGTGCACGAGCAGACCGCTGACCCCAAGATGATGGTGGTCGTCAACGCGCAGATGTCCGAGCACCAGTGGGGCGACCTGATGGAGTACGAACAGGGAACGGTGGAACGCATGATCTCCGTTGCCGCCACCCTTTGCGTGGACGCGCTGCGGCACGGGCTGGACGCGGGCTTCGCCGTCAACGTTCCGCTGGACGGCGGCGACGGGTACGCGGTGTTTCCGCCCTCGCGCGCGGGCGCGCGGGAAACGGAACTCCTGTCCGCAATGGCACACCTTACCGTGGGGCGCACGCGCACCGTTCTGGCGCTTCTGGACGCCCTGTGCGCCTTCACGGGCGTGGACATGCTGATACTGTCGACGTATGAAAGCGATTTGATCTGGCGGCGCATCCGCGCGCTGCGCCTGCGCGGCAACACGGTGACGCTCCAGTTGGTCGATTTTGCGGGGGAGCGGGGTGGCGCGGCGTGAAACGCACGGTGACGCGGGATTTCCTGTTAGCAAAAGCCGCCGCCGCCGCGGGGCTGTACCTGGGGCTTGCGCCGCTGTACGCGCTGTCCGCAGCGGCGCTGGCGCCGTCCCAGGGGGCGCTGGCGGCGTTTCTGCCGTTTGCGGCGCTGGCGCTGACGCTCGGCGCGGCGCGCGCACCCGCGAAGCTCCGCAGGCCGTTGTTCGCAGGGGCGTTGGCGCTTACGGCGGCGTGCGGCCTGCTTTTCCGGCCCTTCGCGCCGGTAAAGCTTCTACTCGCGGCCCCGGCGCTGCTGTCGATGCTGCTGTTCATGCCCGCCGTGGCCCGTCCCCCGCGCGAGGAATGGACCCCCGCCCACGCCGCCGTAGGAATCGGGCTGTATCTGGGGGCGCTGGCGCTGGCGCGCACGGACGTTTTCGCGGGCGCGGACGCCGCGCTGCGCTGGCTGTTCAGCGCGTATCTTCTCCTGTGCGTCTTTTTCCTGAACCGAAGGACGCTGGTGAACGCCTCGGGCGCGCGCGGGGCCGCCGGGCTGCTTGCGCGCAACCGCCGCCTGCTCGCGCTGTGCTGCCTCGTAGCCGTACCCGTGGCCAACCTGCGCGCGGTGGGGGCGGCGGTCAGGGCCGCTGCGCTGTGGCTGGTTCGGGCCGTGTTCGACGTCGCGCTGTTCCTTTCGTCCCTGTTTCCCATCAGCACCTTGCAGGAAGACGCGGGTACGTCCGGGGGCGAGTTGGGCCTGGGCGGGGACGCCGCCCGGCCGAGCGCGTTTGCGGAGATACTCAACAAGATCATGATCGTCCTGGCGATCGCGCTGGTGGCCGCTCTCGTGCTTTTCGCTCTGTACAAGGCGGGCCGCGCGCTGGGCGTGCTGCTGCGAAAGCTGTGGCAGCGCCTGCGCGCCTATTCGCGGAAGATCGGCGAAGATTACGTGGATACCTCCGAGACCCTCCTGCGCTGGAAGGACGTAGGCCGCGCCGTGCGGAAAAGCCTGGCTTCTCGCGGGCGGCAGGCCCGCGAGAAGCCCTGGGAGCAGTTAAGCGCGAGGGAAACGATCCGCCGGGTCTACGCCAGGCTGCTGGCGCGCGCAGGAGGCAAAGACCCCGCGCGCACCGCGCGCGAAACGCTGGCGGACGGAGGTCTCGGGCTGGACGGGCCGACCGCTGCCGAACTGGCGTCGCTCTACGACGAAGCCAGGTACAGCGCACATCCCCTCTCCCCGGACAGCGCGGCGGCGATGCGCCGGAAGGCCGGGATATAACGCTTTATTTCTGAAGGGAAAGAACGCGCCCGGGGCATTGCCCCGGGCGCTCGTTTATGGGTTATATAATTGGAGGATATCGGGAGCCGAAACGTCAGTCCGTCAGACGATCTTTGTAAATCTTGGGATTGGCGTCGGTCACCCAACCGCTCACGGTGTTGTTGTACAGGTCGTCCTGCTTGGTGGTGAGCAGGTCGGCGCTGATGGTGTCCTTCACGTCCGCCAGCGGCACCGCGCCTTCCGTTACGTCGTTTACGTACTTCACGATATGAATGCCGAATTTCGTGCGGAACGGCGCGGATACGTCGCCCGCCTTCACCAGCGTCATGGCCGCTTCGGTAAACTCGCTCACCCAGTTGGAGTCCCCCGCGCAGACGAGGTAACCGTCGGTCTTGCCCGGGTCGCTCTGCATGCCGGTGTCCTCGCCGTATTGTGCCATCAGCGCGTCGAAGTCCTCGCCCGCGTTCAGCTTGGCGACGATTTCGTCCACCGTGGGCTGCAGGGCCGCGTACGCGCTTTCCTTGGCGGCGTCCAGCTTGGCGTTAAGGTCGCTCAGCGTGGCTTCCAGTTCCGCTTTCTGGGCGTTCAGTTCTTCGCGGCTCTTGGCCTGGTCCGCGGTATCGGCGGTCGCGTCTGCCGGCAGGGCGGCCAGCGAGGATGTGTTGGTATCCAGATCGCCCTGCGCATTGGTGATCTGGGTGTTCAGGTCGTCGATCGCCTTACTGTCCGCGTCGCTGAGCTTGCGAAGGATGTTTTTCACGTGCCGGTATCCGGCGGGACGGTAGTAGATCGTCGTGCCGTTGCTTACGTCGGTGCCGTACTGGGAAACGTTGTCGGCGTAGCTACTCTTGGCCGCTTCGACCTTGGAATCGTACTCGGTCTGGATATCGTCGTCCGTTACGGCGACGTCCTTCACGATGGACGCTTTCAGCTTTTCCTCGCCCTTGGAAGCCTTTTGGTTGGTCAGCAGGGCGTCCTTGTCCGGATATCCGAGCTCCGCCATTTTCGCCGTTACGGCGGCGTCCAGCTCGGCGGTGGTCATATACACGGCCTGGGTGGGCGAGGGCGTGGCGGTCGCGTCCGCGGCGGGGGACGCGGTGGCTTCCGGCGCCGCGGTTACTTCCGGCGTCGCGGTGGCTTCCGCGTCGGTTACCACGACGTTGGAGAAATAATTCGTCTTCACGCTGCTTACGTAGCTGTCGAAGGTGGAATCCACCGTTTTCTGCATATCGGCGATCTCGTCGTCGGTGAAGGCGTCGAAACCGAGGTCTTTCACCTTCTGGTCGATCACGGCCTGCCGAACGAGCGCATTGATGGCCGAATCCCGCGCGTCGGAGATGTTTTTCTCGTCGGTCGCGTCGAAACTCATGCCGTACATGCTGTAGATATAGGACTGGTAGCTGAGCGTGTTTTCAACGGCGGTCTGAACCTCCGCCTTGGTGATCGTCTTCCCCACGACCTCGATGATGGGCGTTTGCGCGTCCACCTTGGCATCCTTCACGATGAGGCTGCAGCCCGTGCTCAACACGAGCGCCGCGATCATCAGTACCGCCAGAAAAATACGCTTGCGCATGGTCGGTCTCCCCTTATCGTTCCGTTTATTACCTGAGCTTGCACCATTATACCTGATTTACGAACGGTCGGCAAGGTTTATTCTGAGGATTCACGCTTTGTTCACGAGGCGGGCCGACTATTGATTATTCTTTCCGTATGGGGGTATAATAGGCCGAAGAAACGAGAGCGAAGGCGTGATGCGCAATGGCCGGCCCTCATATCCGGGATTATCTGGGCAAACGGGTCCACATGGTCGGCATCGGTGGCAGCAGCATGAGCGGTCTGGCGCGGATGCTGCTAGCCAGGGGATACGAGCTGACGGGGAGCGACAACCTGGAAACCTACGCCACGAAAGAGCTGCGCGAACTGGGCATTCCGGTGACGATCGGGCAGAAAGCGGAAAATGTGCGTGGCGCGGCGCTGGTGGTGTATACCGTCGCCGTCCTGCCGGACAACCCCGAGCGTGTGGAAGCGGAACGCCTGCGCCTGCCCACGTTGGAACGCGCCGTGCTGCTGGGGCAGATGATGGAGGGCTGCCGCGCAGCCATCGGCGTGTGCGGCACCCACGGCAAGACCTCCACCACCGGGATGCTCGCGCAGGCGCTGGTGGAAGCGGGGCTGGACCCGTCCGTGCATATCGGCGGCACGCTGGATTTTATCGGCGGCAGCACGCGCGCGGGCAAAGGCGGCGTGTTCCTCACCGAAGCCTGCGAATTCAACGGCAGTTTTCTGCACCTGCGGCCCACGATGGCCGTGGTGACCAACATCGAGGAGGATCACCTCGACTATTATAAGGATATCGACGATATCCAGCGGGCGTTCGGCCGGTTTCTGGCGCTGCTGCCCCCGGACGGCTGCGCCGTGGGCAACGGGGACGACCCGCGCGTGGCGCGGCTGCTGGACGGGCTTTCCTGCCGCACCGTCACCTTCGGCATGGGCGAAGGCTGCGACTGGCGGCCCCTGAACCTGACCTACGACGCGGAGGGGCGCGGCAGTTTCGACGCCGCCTACCGCGGCGAATCCGCGGGGCGCGTATCCCTGCGCGTGGCGGGGTTCTTCCACGTGTACAACGCGCTGGCGGCCGCGGCCTGCGCGCGGGAAGCGGGGGCCGACCCCGCGAAGGTCTGCAAAGCGCTCTGCGAATACGCGGGCGCGCACCGCCGGTTCGAACTCACCGGCGTCATCGACGGCGTAAAGCTCTACCACGATTACG
>CAZCCZ010000007.1:55045-106822 GCA_964497495.1 uncultured Oscillospiraceae bacterium | reverse complement strand
CAGCCGTTGGGGCAGCAGGCGTTCAGGGAGATCTTTTCTCCGTTGAAATCGCGCCAGCCGTCTCCGTCGGTATCCACGATTCCGGCTTCGTCCAGCAGCGCCTTGGCGCCTTCGGCATCGTTGCCGACCCACTGGAGATCTTTCACGGCGTCGTGGTCATACAGGGCCTGCTCGCCCGCGGTGGGGTTCATGCAGGAGCGCGGTACGGCTGCGAAGGTCGGGCTCTGGCCGGTCATGGCGTTCTGGTTGATGGAGTCGTAATCCACGGTCATGGCGATCGCTTTGCGCAGCGCGACGTTTTGCAGCACGGGGATATCCAGGTTGAACCACGCGGTCGGCATATTGACGCAGATGCCGTAGGGCGCTTCGCTCAGATAGGTGCTGATGGGCAGCCCGTCCTTAAGCCACAGGTCCTGAATATTGGCGATGAACTGCTGGCAAACGTCCACTTCGCCGGCCTTGAGCGCGGTTTCGCCGGCGGGGTTGTCGGCGTAGATGGCGTGGGCGATGTACTTGGGCACGGGCAGCTTGCCCCACATGGAGGCGTCCTGGCCCCAATAGTTGTCGTCACGGACGAACACGACCTTCTGGTCGTCGGCATAATACTTGGTGTAGGGGCCGGACCATACGACGTCGTCCGCCGGGTCTTTCTTCATCGCGGCGGGGTCGTTCGCGCAGCGGGTTTCGAGGGTCTGGATCCAGGCCTTCTGCACCACGTAGCACTCCTCCAGGAAGCACACGAGCTGCAGCGGGTTGACGGCCACGCCTTCGTCCGTCAGTTTGGCCTTAACCAGCACGGTCTTGTCGTTCACGGCGGTTACGCTGTCCACGTAGGGCTTGTAGCCGTTGCCCTTGGCGTTGCCGAGCTTCACGTTGGTCTCGTAGGTGTAGGCCACGTCTTCGGCGGTAATGGGGGTGCCGTCGCTCCACTTGGCGGCAGTCTTGATCTTCACGGTAATTTCGGTGTGCGCGTCGTTCCAGACGTAATCGCCGTCGGCGATCAACGGCTTTAACGAGCCGTCCAGCATGTTGTACATGTACAGCGTCTCAAACATGATGGTACGGGAGCCGCCCGCGGCCTGGGTAACCCCCATGGCGTTGTTCATATCGTCGCTCAGCGGGTTCCATCCGTTGACGGAGCCCCATTGCTGCCCGGCGAAGTACAACGTCTCGTTGCGCGGCAGTTCCACGGTTTCCGCCGTAGCGGAAACGATGGTCAGGCTGCAGGCCAGTGTGAGCGCAAGCAACAGGCACAGAAGTTTCCGAGTGTTTTTCATACCGATCCCTCCATTATTTATCGTTATGGCCCTCGTCGGCCATGAGAATCGCCATCACAGGGCGCGCACCGTTTCGCCGGGCAGAAACTCCCCCGGCACGTACTGGCGTTTGGGCGGCGCGGCGTCCTTGTTCCCCACCATTTCCAGAAGCATGCGCACGGCGTGGTTGCCGATAGCATCCACGTCCTGCCGGTAAGTAGTGACCGTCGGGTGGATCAGCTGGGACAGCTGGATGCCATCAAAACCGATAACGCTGACGTCGCGCGGCACGGACAGGCCGTGCGCCTTCAGTTCGTCGATCCCCCCCACGCAGGAGATATCGTCCGGATAGATGATCAAAGACGGCTGTTTCGGCAACTTCAGCACGTTCCGGGTCGCTTCCTTCGCGCGCTCGATGTCGTTATAAACCGAATAAAACGTGTTTCCGGCCGGAATTTCCAGGCCCCGCGCGTCGCAGGCCCTGCGAAGGCAATCGTACCGGATATCCGCGATCACCGTTTCGCTGTCCCGGATCACGGCGATGTTTCGGTGGCCCTTTCGGTACGCGTACTCGACGATCTGGTCGTAGGCAAGCTGGTTGTCGGTCATCACGGAGGCGTGTTTATCGTTCAGATAGTCGATAGTCACGCAGGGGATATCTTTCTCCAGAAGCGCGCGCACCTGCGGGGAGAAGAAATCCACGCAAATCATGGCGACGCCCTCGAAATCGCGGTACAGGTAATGCTCCTCGTAGCTCATGGTCCGGCCGGAAATGTTCTTGCTTACGAACGTCACGTCATAACCGCTGCGCTCCGCCCCAGCCTGAAAGGCGGTGATGACGCCGGTGACGAACTCGGTGTAGATTCCCTTGCGGTGCTGCAACTGGGCGAGCAGGCCCAGGTTGTAGGCGTGCCGCGTCTTCAGCGACCTCGCGGCGGCGTTGGGGTAATACCCAAGGTACCGCGCCGCGGCGCGTACGCGCTCTACGGTTTCGTAACTGATATCGCTGTCCTGGTTGAACGCTTTGCTGACCGTAGCCGTGGAAACGTTGCAGTACTTCGCAACGTCGCGTATCGTTAGCATGGATGACGTACACCTCTTACCGCGACTTAAACGTTTACGTTGACTAGAAAAGATCGCCTAAATCGTTTACGTATTCGATAATGCAGTTCCTTAAACGTTTAAGTTGATTATAGCATGAATATATGGTTTGTCAACAACCATATGCTACATGTTTGCAAAAAATATATAATATCTGGGAAACGGGCCCTGTGAAAACCGATTTTAGTGAATGCAGGCATATTACAGACCCTCGTCCTTGCCGGACGATTGATGCGAATTCCTTACCTTCCGTATAGGCCTTGCGAATGGGAGGGGAACTAAACCGTTTTTATCGGTTTCTATACAGAAGCGCATAATAAAAGCGCATCGCTGTTCTCTTTCCTCCAGCTTTGCGCTTTCCTGCGGTCGTATGCTTTTAAGTCTCCCGGTCTGCGGGTCACGGGGTTGACGCCGTTCCATGTGCCGCGCTTCCGACGGTCCAATTCTCGTTGCTTTTTCTTAGGCAGTTTTTCATAGGGTATGAATTTTTCCATGAGATTGCAACCTTTCCTGCCGATATGTCGGACTTGATAAGAAAATACCCGCCGAAAAGGCGGGTTGGTGGTCTGTACTGGACTCGAACCAGTGACCCCATCGATGTGAACGATGTGCTCTACCAACTGAGCCAACAGACCACATGTTTGCCGGTCGTTAAGCGGCTTTACGATCATAGCATAAAAGGACGGGGCCGTCAATATGTTACGACGAATTTACCGCCATGTTTCTCGAAAAATCGGCAGTCTTTCCGCGTCCGATCCTCGCAGCCCCTCGTGAAATCTGGCAAACGATAGTGATAATCCATCGTTATTGACATCGCAGCGAACGGCCTGTATACTGGGATTATTCATAATTTTATATCATCCAGAAAGAAGGCGCCTTGTATGGCAAACCGCCTGACCGGCCGGATCGCCTGTCTCCCGTCGCGCGCGGCGCGTATCCCCCATACCCTCCCTGTAAACCCGCCGGCGGTCTCTGTGCCTCGCGCTGTCCATACTCCTGCTGTTTTCCACCGGCGCGGTTTTTCCCTGCGCCCGTGCGGAGACGACCCCGTCGGGCGGCCGTATCGTGGTGATCAGCGATATCCATATGGGCGCGGACGACCGCTTTGCGGAGATCAACGCCAATAAGGCGGCGCTGACGGACTTTCTGAATCAAATCGGAAATTCGAAGGATACGACCGATCTCGTGATCGCGGGCGACCTGATGGACGAATGGTTTTTACCCATGGATTACGTTATGCCCGGTACGCTGTCGGAATTTTACGACGATATCGTCGCCAATAACCGCGCTATCGTGGACGCGATCAACCGGATCATCTCGGCGGGGCACATCCGGGTGACCTACGTTCCCGGTAACCACGATATGCTGTTTAGCCAGGACGAGGCGGAACGCATCTTCCCCAGCATCAACCAGGCGAGGGACGCCGCGGGGTTAGGTATCTACCGCAGCGGAGACGGATTGGTGGAGCACGGACACCGGTACAGTTTTACCTGCGCCCCGGACCCGCTTTCCAATACGGACGTCACGGGCGGTAACTCCATCCTTCCAGGCGGCTATTTCTTCACGAGGATCGCGGCTTCTTCCATATCGGAACGCATGCCCCAATCCTCCAACGTCCTGCCGGACGCTTCCCCCGCAGGGCTTGACGAAACGCAGACGAATTACTTTTCCTATTATATAGGCTGGAAGATGCTCCTTACGGCCCTTCCCGTTACGGAGAGTTTCAACGACCCGGCGATTATGATGGGCATAGACGGTTATGAGGCTCCCTGTTCCGTGCTAGACGTCGTGCCTGTGCAGGGGGAGGACGGCGCTTTCCACTCCGCGCTGTACGGCGACGTGGTGGAGAACTGGCCCGAACGGGAGAAGCTCAACCGGGTGGCGGTTCCGATCGCCACAGGCGACGCGATCATCGGCGCTTCGACCGCAGGTTTTACCGGTCAACAGGCGCAAACGCAGTATTTCGATCGGGATGTGTCTGTACGGGTGGTAATATTCGGGCACAGTCACATCGCCGCGCTAACCGCTTCCCAAAATCCGGACGGAAAGAGTGTGATCTATGCCAATTCCGGCACGTGGATCGACCACCCCTCCGGCGGCCCTTCGTGCACGTATGTGGTCGTAACGTCCTCACAGGGCGGAACGGACAAATCGGTGAGCTTGTATCAGTTCAACGCGGATAAGACGAGCACGCTTATTCAGGAAGCGAGCCTCGAAGACTGATCCGCGCCAACCGCCCGCGGGAGCCGCGGAATCCGCGGTTCACACAGAAAGGCGCTTCTTCGTACATTGATAATCGACAACGGAAAAGAAAGGGCGTACCTTCGGCGGCGCGCCTTTTCTTTTTGTTCTTCGGCATTTGACATTTGCCCGCGTTTTGCTATGATAGTCTGGACTTTGAAGCTTCGAGGTGTTCCCCCATGCTGATCGGTTCCCGGCCCGACTGGTTCTCCCTTTTTTTCGATCCGAACCCCGTTGCGATGGGCGATACGGTTTTACTGTTCCGCGGCGATCAGGTGCTGCTGCGCGAAGAAGGCGAAAGTAAACTGCCGCTGTGGGAAGACCTTTCCGCATCCTTTTCTGACAGCGGATTGCTGCACGCGCTTTCCCAGGGCGCCCGGCGCGTGTTTATCGGCGAGGCCGGGGCGGAGGACGCCGCGCCGGCGGGCCTTTCGTTTGAATCCGTCCGCGCGTTTCGAACGCTTCGACCCTCGCAGGACGGCCTGCTGCTCAACGCCGTTTACCACCTGGTCGTCTGGTACCGCACCCACCGGTTCTGCGGCGCGTGCGGCGGCGGCGTAAAACCCGCGGAGCACGAACGCGCGCTGGTCTGCGAAGCATGCGGGCTGACCACCTATCCCGTCATTTCCCCGGCGGTCATCGTGGCCATTACGGACGGGGACCGTATCCTGCTTGCGCGAAACGCGCGCGGCACGTTCCGTCATTTTTCCCTTATCGCGGGTTTCGTGGAGGTCGGCGAAACGGCAGAACAGGCGGCGGAGCGGGAGATCATGGAGGAAGTGGGTCTGCGGGTGAAGAACCTTCGTTTCTTCGCCACCCAGCCATGGGGGCTTTCCCAGAGCCTGATGATCGGCTTTCAGGCGGAACTGGATGGTTCCGACGCCGTCACGATGGATCCCGTGGAGCTTGCGGAGGCGCGGTGGTTCGCCCGTTCGGAACTGGAACCGACGGACAACACGGCGAGCATCGCCTTCGAGATGATCGAACGCTTCCGTACGGGCACGCTGTAACAGCAGGAATCACCGTGCTTTGGCGCGAATGAAATACCCAACGAAAATTGACGCGCGCCGGAAGGAGATCGCCATGGATAACCGCGCAGCGGCCGCCCGGCCCGCGGCCGTTCCCGTAAAGAAGCCGAGCGGACGTTCGACACTGAAGGAATACGTCTACTTAACGCTGGGCTCGCTGCTGATCGCCGTTGGCGTGTACTTCTTCAAGTTCCCCAACCATTTTTCCACGGGCGGCGTCAGCGGCCTGTCCATTATCCTCAACCGGTATTACCCGATCATCAGCCAGGCTACTTATATGTTCGTCATCAACCAGCTGCTGCTGGTGGTGGGCTTCGTAATTTTCGGCCGAAGCTTCGGCGCGCGCACGGCCTATTGCAGCCTGATCATGTCCGGCGCGGCGTGGGTGTTGGAAGCCGTGCTCCCGATGAAAGCGCCGCTGACCTCCCAGCCACTGATGGAGCTCATTTTCGCCGTCACGCTTCCCGCCGTGGGCAGCGCTATCCTCTTTAACCTGGAATCGTCCAGCGGCGGTACGGACGTCGTGGCGATGATCCTGCGCAAGTATACCTCCTGGAACATCGGCACAAGCCTGCTGTGCGCCGATCTTATCATCACGCTGACGGCCTGCGTCGCCTTCGGGATGGAAACGGGGCTGTTCAGCGTTCTGGGCCTGATGATCAAGGCGGTCGTGGTGGATATGGTGCTGGAAAACATCAAGATTCACAAATGCTTCCAGATCATTACCTCCTCGCCGGAACCAATCGTGAAGTTTATCGTCGGCGAACTTCATCGCGGCGCCACGGAAATGCACGGCGAAGGCGCGTATACGCACGAAAACAAGACGATCATCCTTACCGTGGTCAACCGCGCGCAGGCGGTGCGTCTGCGCAACTTTGCGCGGGAAACGGACCCGTGTTGCTTCATTTTGATCACCAACACCGGAGAAATTATCGGCAAAGGCTTCCGGGGAACGATGTGAAGGATTATTGAGGAGGAGAAACCATGAAGTACCAGTGCGCGCTGATCGCGGTGAAGGATGTTAAGAAAAGCCTAGCCTTCTACCAAAAATGGTTCGACGTGGAGGTAGGGGTCGATTTGGGCTGGAACGTCGGCCTCACGTGCGGGCTGGCGTTGCAGGAGCATTTCGCGGAACTGGTGGGTCTGCCGGAAGACAGTGTGGTGCAGAAATCCCATAATATGGAGCTCTATTTCGAGTGCGAAGACCTGGACGAGTTTTCCCGCAGGCTTGCGGCCGATCCGGGCATCGAATACGTGCACCCCGTGAAGGAATACCCGTGGAAACAGCGCGTGTTGCGCATCTACGACCCGGACAGGCATATTATCGAAATCGGGGAGAGCATGACCATGGTGTTCAAGCGTCTGTTGGCGCAAGGTCATTCGCTGGACGAGACAGCGCGGATCACCGAGCATCCGGCCGAGTACATCAGCGCCGTCACGGGGGTGCGCGCTTGACCTGGAACGTTCGCCCCGCAGCCCCGGAGGACGCCGACCGCATCGCGCGGATCATCCGTGGCTCGCTGGGGTACGACTGTTTGCCGGAGCGCGTACGGGAACGCCTGACGCTGGTTCTCGCGCGACCGACCGACCGCGTGTTCGTCGCCTTCCGCGAGGAGGACGGCCTTGTGGCGGGGTTCATCCACGCGGCGGATTACGAAACGCTGTACAACGGCGGCATGAAGAACGTTATGGCGCTCGCCGTGGACGGGGATTTTCAGGGAAAGGGCCTCGGACGGATGCTTCTTTCCGCCGCGGAGGACTGGGCCCTCGCGTGCGGCTGCGAAGCCGTGCGGCTGGTTTCCAGCCTGAACCGTGAGGGCGCGCACGCCTTCTACCGGCGGTGCGGGTACCGCGTGCGTAAGGAACAGAAGAATTTTATCCGGTACTTTACCGAGGACGGCGGCGGACATTCCTGACATTCGATCTCCAGAAAGGAAAAATTCCATGGCCCCGGAACAAAGCCTGATCGCCCCCTGCGGTATGGATTGCGCTCTATGTGCGGCTTTCCAGCGCAAACGGGATGAATGCGACGGATGCCGGAATCATAACGCTACCCTGACGTCCGCGCGCAGCCGTTGCGTCGTCCGGAATTGCGCGGTTCTCCGAACGAACTCATCTGGCTTTTGTTACGAATGCGGCCGTTTCCCCTGCGCGAGGATGCGACAACTGGATGCCCGATACCGCAGGAACTACGGCATGAGCATGATCGGAAACCTCGGTTATATCCGGGAGAACGGCATGGCCGCCTTTTTAGAACGCGAAAGGGAGCGCTGGACGTGCGCGGCCTGCGGCGCGCTTGTCTGCGTGCACCGGGATCATTGTTTGCGATGCGGAGCGCCGTACCGGCGGGGAACGCCCGAACGGGACGGCTAGTTCCGGAGGCTGTGAAGCGGCGCGGGGATACGGCCGCCGCGCTCGATAAAGGCGTCGTTTCGGAAAGTGTTCACCTTCATCACCGGCGCGTAGCCGAACAGGCCGCCGAACTGCACGGTGTCCCCCGCTTTTTTACCCACCGCCGGAATCACGCGCACGGCGGTCGTTTTGTTGTTGACCATGCCGATGGCCATCTCGTCGGCGATGATGCCCGATATGGTATTGGCGCTGGTGTCCCCCGGGATGGCGATCATGTCCAGCCCGACGGAACACACGCAGGTCATGGCCTCCAGCTTCTCAATGGTCAGGCAACCCGCGGTGGCGGCTTCGATCATGCCGATATCCTCACTGACCGGGATAAATGCGCCGCTTAAGCCTCCCACGTGGCTGGAGGCCATCACGCCGCCCTTTTTCACCATGTCGTTGAGCATGGCCAGCGCCGCGGTGGTGCCGGGCGCGCCCGCCATTTCCAGGCCCATTTCTTTTAAAATATACGCTACGCTGTCCCCGCGCGCAGGCGTGGGCGCCAGCGACAGATCCACGATACCGAACGGAACGCCCAGCCGTTTTCCCGCTTCCTGCGCCACCAGTTCCCCCGCGCGCGTGATCTTGAACGCCGTGCGCTTGATGGTTTCGGCCACCACGTCGAACGGCTCTCCGCGTACCGCTTCCAGCGCGCGCTGCACCACGCCGGGGCCGCTTACGCCTACGTTCACCACGCACTCCGGCTCGCCCGTGCCGTGGAATGCGCCCGCCATGAAGGGATTGTCCTCCACGGCATTGGAAAATACAACGATCTTGGCGCAGCCGAAGCTTTCGTTGCCCGCGGTCAACTCCGCCGTGCGCTTGATGACGGCGCCCATCTTGCGCACCGCGTCCATGTTGATGCCGCTGCGCGTGCCGCCTACGTTCACGCTACCGCACAGGCGCTCTGTTTTGGAAAACGCCTCCGGCATGCTGTCCAGCAGCACGTTCTCCGCGTTGGTGCCGCCCTTGTGCATCAGCGCGCCGTAACCTCCGATGAGGTTCACGCCTACGTCGCCGGCGGCTTTATCCAACGCCACGGCAATCCGCAACGGATCGCTGCCGGAGATCATGCTGACCGGCGTCACGCTGATGCGCTTGTTGACGATCGGTACGCCCAACTCGCTTTCCAGATCGCAGCCCACCCGAACCAGGTTGCCCGCCATACGCAGGATCTTAGCGTATACGCGCTCCGCCGTCTCCGCGTCGGTGTTGCCGCGGCAATCCAGCAGGTTGATGCCCATGGTAATGGTGCGGATATCGAAATGCTGCTCCTGGATCATATGGATGGTCTGCAGGAGTTCGTTGGCTTCCAATCTGTTTCCCCTCCGTTATATGCGGTGCATGGCGGTGAAGAGCTCCATGCGCTGGATGGTCACGGTCACGCCCGTCTGCGTGCCTACGGCCGCCAGAAGCTCGGCGATCTCCCGGAAGCTGCCCCGGGCGCCCTCCAGATCCACGATCATGAGCATGGTGAAGCAACCGTCCAGTATGGTCTGTGAAATTTCAAGGATGTTGATGTTCTGCTCGCACAGGGTCGTGCTCACCCGGGCGATAATACCCACCTTATCCTGCCCCGTTACGGAAATCAGCGCCTTCTGCATCGCGTAAACCTCCCCGTCTGGAACTTCGTTTACGATACCCTACTCCTGTGCGGCTGTCAATGCCCGCTTGCTTTTTTTCGGTTTTCGTGTATGATTGGGGAAACCGAAAACGGAGGCAACTGCGATGCAAAAACGCGCCTTGGCAGTACACGATATTTCCTGCGTGGGTCGCTGTTCCCTGACGGTGGCTCTGCCCGTGCTTTCCGCCGCGGGGGTGAACACGTCCGTGATTCCCACGGCGCTTTTAAGCACGCATACGGGCGAGTTCACCGGCTACACGCATCTCGACCTGACGGACCAGCTTTTACCCATCGCACGCCACATCGCCACGCTGGGGTTGCATTTCGACGCATTTTACAGCGGCTATCTGGATTCCGCAAGCCAGATTGAGCTCGTGCTCCGGATGATCGACCTTCTGTGCGATCCGCAGACGCACGTGTTCGTGGATCCCGCTTTCGCCGACCACGGGAAGCTGTATTCCCTCATGGACGCGGATATGCCGGTGAAGATGCGCGCGTTGTGCGCGCGGGCACACACCATTGTGCCCAACCTGACCGAAGCCGCCTTCCTGCTGGGCGTTCCTTACCATGCCTTCGGCTACGACGAAGCCTATGTGCGTTCTCTGGCGAAAGGGCTTACGGAACTCGGCCCGGAAAGCGTCGTGATCACCGACGTGTCGCTTTGCCAAACGCAGACGGGGGTGGCGGTGTACGAACGAAAATCGGATTCTTTCCGCACGTACTTCAAATCCCGGTTCGACGGCGTATTCCACGGTACCGGCGACGTATTCGCCAGCTTCCTGCTTTCCGCGCTGCTGGGGGGCCTGCCGCTTGCCGATGCCGCGCCCCTCGCGCTGGACTGCACGCACGAGAGCATCCGCCTGACGTTGGAGGGCGGCGAACCGCTTCGTTACGGCGTGCAGTTCGAACGGGTGTTGCCAAAATTGATGAAAGCCTTGAAGAAGTAAGGCGATAACATGAAAAGCGCCGCGCGGCCTCATGCCGTTCGGCGCTTTTCGCATGTTTCCTTCGGTTACGCCTTCTGCGGAGCCCCGAAAATTCCGTCCAGATGTTCCTTGGAGAATCCGGTCTTCCTGGTCAGCACGCTCACTACGGGAACGATCACCAGCCCGGCGATCATCGCGGAGGCGCCGCTGACGGGCGCAAGCGACATGTCGCCGGAAACCAGCGGCGGCAGCAGGGAGATCAGCGCACCGCAGATCACGCCCGCGTACGCGCCCGCCTTCGTCACGCCGCGCCACAGCAGCCCGTACAGGAAAGGCGCCAGGAACGCGCCCGCGATGGTGCCCCAGGAGAGGCTCATCAGGGAGACGATCGGAGTTTTCTGCATCAGGAAGTTGACGATAAGCGAGAATATCACGAACGCTACGCACAGGATGCGCATGAGCAACGTGGTGGTTTCCTGCTTCATTTTCGGAGCGATCACTCCGAACAGGTCGATGGAGATCACGGAGGCGGAGGAAAGCACCAGCGAAGTCAGCGTGGAGATGCTCGCGGACAGCAGCAGGACGATGAACAACCCCAGCATCGCGTCCGGGATGCCGACCACGGTCGTGTCCGTCAGCATCGTGGGCATCACCTGATCCAGCGCCATTTTACCGCTGTTCACCAGCACCGCGAGCGACGTGGTGCCGTCCGAAGACATGATTTTGCTTAATACCACGCGGCCGAACGTGCCGGCGAAGTACGCGCCTCCCGCCACGATCAGCGCGAATATGGTGGAGATCACGGTGGCGCGCGTAACGCTCTTTTCGTCCCGGATGGCGAAGAACTTGTGGATCATTTGCGGCATGCCCAGCGTGCCCAGCGAGGTAAGGATGACGTTGCTGAACAGCCAGACCTCCTTGCCGTGCGGCGGCCAGAGGGAATTGAGGCTTGCGTACGGCGCGCTGACCTCGGCTTTCCCCAGTTCCGCGAGGCCCGTGGAAAGGCCGCCCGCGGCACGCACGACGTAGATCACGATGGCCGCGATGCCGACCAGCATGATCGACCCCTGGATGAAGTCCGTGATGGCCGTAGCCTTGTAGCCGCCCGCGAACAGGTACAGGGACGCCAGCATGGCGATACCGATGACGCACCAGGTATAGTCGATGCCGAAGGCCTTGGTGAACATGTTGCCCAGGCCCTTGTAAACGCTCGCGCTGTAGGGAAGCAGGAAAACGAAGATCATGAGGCTCGCCAGCACCTTAAGCGTCCGGCTGTTGTACCGTTTCTCAAAGAAACCGGGCAACGTGGCTACCTGCAGTCGCTCGCCCATTCTGCGCGTAGGCTTGGCCAACAGCGACCAGGCCAGCAGGCTGCCGATCAACGCATTGCCGATGCCGCACCAGATGGCCGAAAGCCCGGCGTTCCAGCCCACCGAACCCGCGTACCCCACGATGATGACGGCGGAAAAATAACTGGCTCCGTAGCTGAATGCGCTCATCCACGGGCCAACGCTCCGGCCTCCCAGCAGGAAGCCGTTCAGGGACAGGTTTTTCTTCGCGGTGAAGACGATCACCACGACCATCATGACTGCATAGGCTACCAATACGAGTATTTTCATGGGAAATACCGCCTTCCGTACTACTTGCCTCCGCTTGCGGAGACGCTACATGAAAGATTATACAGATTCCGGTTGAAAAAGCAATAGAAAAATACAGGCATGATGAACCGGCGCGGCCTTGCCGCGCGCTGCCCGCGCGGCAGGCGTTCGGATGGGTAACGATTGACAAACGGCCAGTTTATTGTATGATAGAGGATGATATTCGCTGTTTTCCGGCATCGCCGGGCAGGCGGTTATCCCAGGGCGGCGCGGACGGCGCCACCGCGAACGGAGGCATTCTTTTTGTCGGAAGATACGACGGCAATTTTGTCGCTGGAAAGCCTGGATAATTATCTGTCCCTCTTCGGCGCGAACGATCGGAACGTGCCGTTGCTGGAAAGCGAACTTTGCGTCTCCCTCTCCGTGCGCGGCGCCGATTTGAGGATCACCGGCTGCGACAGCAACGTTTCCATGGCGCGGGACGTGGTGGAGAAGCTCAAGTCTCTGGTGCTCCGCCACGCGCAGATCGACCGAACCACGCTGCGGTACGCCGTCGCGTTGGTCAAGGAAGGCGAACTGGACCGGCTGGACGACATCGCCTTCGAGGTCGTCGCCGTAACCCACCGGGGCCGCCCCATCCGCTGCAAGACGCTGGGCCAGTACCAGTACGTGAACGCCATCCGTTCCCACGAGCTCACCTTCGCCCTCGGCCCCGCCGGAACGGGCAAAACCTACCTCGCCATGGCGCTGGCCGTGGTGGCGCTTCGCAACAAGGAAATCGAACGCATCGTGCTTACGCGCCCCGCCGTGGAAGCGGGCGAAAAGCTGGGCTTCCTGCCCGGCGACCTGAACCAGAAGGTGGACCCTTACCTGCGCCCCCTGTACGACGCGCTGTACGACATGATGGGGCCCGAGGCCTACCAGCGCCTGCAGGAACGCGGCACGCTGGAAGTAGCTCCGCTGGCCTATATGCGCGGGCGAACGCTCTCCGACAGCTTTATCATTCTGGATGAAGCGCAGAACACCACGCCCGAGCAGATGAAAATGTTCCTCACGCGCTTCGGCACCGGTTCCCGCGTGGTGGTCACGGGCGACGATACGCAGACGGACCTTCCCCCCGGCAAACAGTCCGGTTTGCTGCAGGCGGTGGAGGTGCTTAAAGATATTCCGGAAATCGCCGTTGTGCGGCTTACGCACTCCGATGTGGTGCGCCACGACCTGGTTCAGACGGTCGTAAGGGCGTACGAAGCGTACGACAGGAACCGCTCTGGGAGGAAGACGGAACATGACGCTTAAGAAGCAGGCCTCGCCGGCCCGCCCGAAAAAGGCGCGTCTGTCCGTACAGACCGTTTTTCAGAAATTGCGCACCGTGCAGGCGAAATGCTGGTACATTCTGCTTTCGGGCACGTTAATGATGATGGTCCTGTTCAGCGTTGCCATTACGCCCGAACGGTACGACTTGCAGGTGGGCGACATCGCCTACACCACCATCACCGCTTCCAAGGACGTCGTGGACGAGATCGCCACCGAACGTAACCGGGATGCCGCCGCCGCGCAGGTGGAGCCGACCTACCTGTATAAAGACGGCGTTTCCTCGGAAGTGCTGCAGAACCTGAAAGCCGTGCTTACGCAGGCCAACACCGTGCAGCAGTACGGCCGCCAGACGCTGGAACAGCACGAGCCCGGCGACGCCGTGGCCCAGCGTTCCTACATATTCACCACCGCGGAGATGGAATACGCCGAATCGCTTTTCCCGCTGCTGTCTCTGGCCGATTATCAGATCGACACCCTGATGAGGGCTACCGACCAGGAAATGCTGGACTTGAACGACAATATTACCTCTGCGGTGGAAAACACCATGAACACCACCATCCGCGAAGGATACGTGAACGAATCCATCCAGTATCTGCAACAGATCATCGGCTACAAGACCGATCTGGATCTGTTGCAAAACGTAGTTACGCCCATTCTGCGCAAGGTCGTTCAGCCCAATATGGTCATTGACCAAGACGCCACCTCAAGCCTGCAGCAGGAAGCGCGGGACACGGTGGAACCCGTGATTTACAAGCAGGGGCAGAACATCGTCGTTTCGCGCGAACGCGTGACGGCCAACGAGTTGGAAATGCTCCGCAGCCTGGGCTTGCTGGACGACAACAGCCTCGACCTGACCATGTATCTGGGCGGCGCGTTGCTGGTGCTGCTCGCGATGATTACCTACTGCATCATTCTGCTTCTCTTCGGAACGAAATACCTGCAAAACCCCAAAAAGCTGGGCATTCAGATGATCGTTCTGAACCTTACGCTGGCCGTTTGCATCAGCGCAAAACTGATCGACCTGTACCTGCCGCCGGTCATGCTGGGCGCGATGATGATGACCTGCCTGTTAAGCGTCGCCTGCGGCGCGGCGGCGACCGTGACCCTCGCCATCGTGGTCAGTTCATTGATCGCGGGCGGCAACAGCACCTACGGCACGGAAATGGTCAATACGCTGCTCACGTCCATCGTCAGCGGTTATCTGGCTATCGTCATTATCCACCGCAAGCCCTACCGCCAACAGGTATTGCTGGCCGGCGTGGCTACGGCCATTACAAATATTGGCATCATCCTGACCATCGGCTTCATGACCAACACTTCCCTGCAGGACGTGTTCAATAACTCCCTGTGGAGCGCCGCCGGGGCGCTGGCCGGGTCGCTGCTTTGCGTAGGCTTCGTGCCCATCATGGAGTCCCTTTTCCATCTGGCGACGCCCAGTAAGCTGCTGGAACTGAGCAACCCCAACCATCCGCTTCTGCGCAGGCTGCTGATGGAGGCGCCGGGCACCTACCACCACAGCATCATCGTGGCCAACCTTGCGGAGGCCGCCGCGGAAGCCATCGGCGGCAACCCGCTGCTGGCGCGTGCGGGCGCGTATTTTCACGACATCGGCAAGCTGAAACGGCCCATGTATTTTAAGGAAAACCAGATCGGAGAAAACCCGCACGAGCATACAAACCCCTACGTTTCCGCCGCGATCCTGACCGCGCACACACGGGACGGCCTGATGATGGCGCAACAAAACCACCTGCCGGTGGAAATACAGGATATCATCATCGAACACCACGGCGATTCGCCTGTGATGTATTTCTACCATAAGGCGCTGCAGCAGGCCAACGGCCAACCGGTGGATATTAATGATTTCCGGTACGACGGCCGCCGCCCCCACCGCAAGGAAAGCGCCATCATCATGCTGGCGGATACGGTGGAAGCCGCCGTGCGCTCGCTGCCCGACCCCACGCCCAAGGCCATCGAGGATTTCATCGAGCGGCTGGTGCGCGGCAAGCTGGAGGACGGCCAGCTGAGCCAGGCGCCGGTTACGCTTTCAGATATCGATAAAATCTGCGACGCCTTCTCCACGGTGCTTAACGGCGTGTTCCACGAACGCATCGAGTACCCCGCGCTTTCCGCCGAGCAGCTAAGGCGGCAAAACGTCAACCTGCCCGCGCTCGCCGGGACGCCCGCGCCGCCCGTTTCGGAAGAAAGCTCCGTGGAAGCCGAAGAACTTGTGAAAAAACCGGAGATGGACCCGCAGGAGGCGGAACACGCCGCGGACGAAGCCATCGGCGCGCAGGAAGAAGCGCAAACGGAACCGCCGCAGACGGCCGAAGACAGCGGCGAAACCGCGCCGGCGGAAACCGTCGTTTCCGAACCGGAAACCGCACGGGAAACGGACACGACGGCTAAAAGAAAGACCGGCCGCCCCGTAAAAAAGAAACCAGGCGAAAACCGGACCGCCGAACCCGCCTCGGTACCGGACGGAGAAACGAAAGATCATGAAGCTTGACTGGGAACTGGCTCCGGGCGTATCCCTGCCGCCGGAGGGCGCGGGCGCGTCCCTGCTCGCGCTGGTCGCGGACTGCTGCGCCGTAACGGAGGGGCTGCCTTTCCCGTGCGCCGTTCACCTGCTGGTTACGGACGACGCGTGCATCCGAGAGGTCAACCGCGCGCAACGCGACGTGGACGCCGCGACGGACGTGCTTTCCTTCCCGACCGTATCTTACCCGCGCGGCCGTACCGCACGCAACGCCCCGCGCGCCGTCCGCCGGGAGTATGACCCGGAGTTAAACGCCTGCTTTCTGGGCGATATCCTGATCTCGCTGGAACACGCCGCCGCGCAGGCGGAAGCCTACGGCCACGGCGTGAAACGGGAGCTGTGCTATTTACTCGCACACGGGATTTTCCACCTGTGCGGTTACGACCATCAAACCCCTACGGAACAAAAGGAGATGCGAACGATGGAAGAAAAGGCGCTGGTACTGGCTGGCGTGACCCGGGAAGAACATCCGGGCCCGGCAGGGCCCTCGGACGCGCAGTTGATCGCGCTGGCCCGGGAAGCCATGGCGCGTTCCTACAGCCCGTACAGCCGTTTCAAGGTCGGCGCGTGCCTGCTAAGTGCGGACGGCCGCGCGTTCACGGGCTGCAACGTGGAAAACGCCTCTTTCGGGCTTACCAACTGCGCGGAGCGCACGGCGCTTTTCAAAGCCGTCAGCGAAGGCGCCACGGCGTTCACAACCATCGCCATCGCGGCGGAGCACGCCGCCCCCTGGCCCTGCGGCGCATGCAGGCAAGCGCTCAACGAGTTTGCGCCCGATATCCGCGTGCTGGTCGCCTGGGAGAAAGACAAGGTGGAGGAATCCACGCTTTCCGCACTTATCCCCCATTCCTTCGGGCCGAAGGAACTTCCGTAAACGCTGTTTACCGCCACAGCCCCAACGCCGCGCGCCGAAAGCGCGCGTTTTGAAACGAGGTCGCTTTTATGAGCCAGCCATTTCATTCCGGCTTCATCGCCATCGTGGGCCGCCCGAACGTGGGAAAGAGCACGTTGCTCAACGCCCTGCTCGGGGAGAAGATCGCTATCGTCAGCCCCCGCCCGCAAACCACGCGCAACCGCATTCTGGGAGTTTCCACGCAGGAAAACAGCCAGCTCGTGTTCCTGGATACCCCCGGCGTGCACACGCCGCACAACCGGCTGGGCGAATACATGATGCAGACTGTCCGGGACTCCCTGCAGGGAATCGACGGGCTGATGGTTGTGGTGGACGCCACGCAGGTAAGCCGTCAGGATCGCGAGTTAGTGGCGGATATGGCCGGGCATAAGGTGAAAAAGACCCTCGTGCTCAACAAAATAGACCTGATGCCCAAGGAAAACCTGTTTGCGCTGCTTCAAAGCTTCTCCGACGCCGGTTACGACGAGCTGGTGCCGGTCAGCGCGCTGACCGGGGACGGCGTGGAAGAGCTTCGCCGCACGCTGATCGCCATGCTTCCGGAGGGCCCCCGCTATTTCCCCGAGGACACGCTGACCGACCAGCCGGAACGCTTTCTGTGCGCGGAGATCATCCGAGAAAAGACGCTCCTGTATCTGAAGGAGGAAGTGCCCCACGGCATCGGCGTTGAAATGATGGCGATGCAGAGAATCCGGGACGGGCTAACGGAGATCGACGCCACCCTTTATTGCGAGCGCGCCGCGCATAAGGGTATCATCATCGGCAAACAGGGTGCGATGCTCCGGCGCATCGGCTCGGACGCCCGCGCGGACATCGAAGCGCTGCTGGGCACGCACGTGAACCTCAAGCTTTGGGTAAAGGTACGGGAGGATTGGCGCAACCACGGCAGCGACCTGAAAACGCTTGGCTACACACGGGAACCGTAACAGCCTGCGAAAATGAAACAACCGCCCGTTTGACCGGCTTTTGCCGGTTCGGCGGGCGGTTGTTGGTGTTTCCGTGAAACGCCGTTACGCTTCCGTCAGCACGAAGCGCCGTATGGCCGCGGCCACGCCGTTTTCATCGTTGGTCAGTGTGACGTAGTCGGCCGCATTCTTTACCCTTTCCGAGGCGTTGCCCATCGCCACGCCGATACCAGCGGCTTGAACCATGTCCAGATCGTTGTCGTAATCGCCGACGGCCATCACGCCTTCGCGCGGCACGCCCAGCCTTCCGGCCAGTTCCAGAAGCGCCGCGCCCTTGCCCACGCCTTCCGGCATCAGTTCCAGATTATCCGCCCAGGAACTGGTGACCGTGAGCCCGGAGACCGTCAACAGATCCCGCCGGATTTCCTCGATTCGCGGTTCCCCCGGCGCGCGGTCGATATAGACGACCTTACATACGCCTTCGCCTCCGAAACGGGCGAGCGCCTCATCCCCGAAGGCGTAAGCGTTTTCGTCCGCTCGCGCCACGTACGTGCCCCAGTTGGTGCGCGTAACCCGCGGATCGTTGTTGAACACGATGACGCGCCTTGCCTGAAAGCAGGCGAACGTAACCCGCCGCGCAAGCAGAACTGCCAGCACGCCGTTCAGCGTATCCGCCGCAAGCGTATGCATCGCGTAGGGCCTGCCGTGCGGCTTGGCCAGGCAGCAGCCGCCGTTGAGCGCAAGCACCGCACAGTCTTCGATTCCCGCGTCGCTAAGAAAAAAGCTGATGTCGTCCGCCGTCCGCCCGCTGCACACGGCGATACGCACGCCTACGGCGACGGCCTCCCGGAGGGCCGCCGCGTTTTCCGTGGGTATCCGCTGCGCTTTGTTGAGCAACGTTCCGTCCATATCCATGCCGATCAGCCCGACCGGAAATTTCCGCATGATCTACGCTCCTAAAAACCCGGCGATATCGAAAAGCGCCGTTCGTTCAGATAGGCCAGCGGCCCCTCCAGATCGAAGGAAAGTTCCGTGGCCGCGAGCATCAGCCGTTTGGCGCGGCGGGCGCGGTTAAACGCCCGGTCGCCGTACTTATCGTCCCCCAGCACCGGGTGGCCGATGTGCGCCATCTGCGCGCGTATCTGGTGCGTGCGTCCCGTGTGCAGCGTCACTTCCAGTCGGCTCACTTCCCCAGCTTCCAGCACGCGGTAGTCTGTAAGGATGGTCAGCGCGCCGTCCGCCGGATGGTCCAGAACGCGCACGCAGGCTGCCCGCGCGTCCTTCAGCAGATAGGCTCGCAACTCCGCCGCCGGGGGTTCCGGCGTGCCTTTCACAAGGCACTGGTATGTCTTGTTCACGCGGCGCTCCTCGAACGCCTTTTCCATAAGGCGGAGCGTATCCTCGTTCCTGGCGAGAATCAGCAGGCCTTCGGTGGGGTTGTCCAGCCGGTGGCAGGGCACGGGTACGGAAGCAAGCCTGTCCGCGTGCGCGCGGTACAGCCATTCCCCGATCGTCGCGCCGCCCTTCTCGTCCGGCTCGCAGGAGACACCCGCGGGTTTGTGGACGATCATCAGATTTTCGTCCTCATATAGAATTTCGGGCGAGCGCACGGGGCACCCGTCCGAAAGATAGAGTTTAATTTCCGCGCCGGGTACGGTTTCCGCGTTACGGCCGGCACGAACGCCGTTCACCTTAACGTCCCGCCTGTCCAGCGCCTCGCGGATGCGGGCTTCGGGCACCTGTGGCAGCAGCCTGCACAGCGCCGGGTACAGTTTCCCCGCCGGAATCGTATCGGGCAGGGTGAGCGTATACAGCTTCACGGATTTAATGCCGCAGGTTGGCGGTCATGCCGATCCAGTGCGGCGTACAGTCGTACAGTTGCTTAAGCGCTCGCTTCATTTCCTGCGTTGGCAGAACGCAAACCATCGAAGCCATGACCGCTTCCATTTCCGTAAGCGCCACGCCCTGCTTGGCCAGCAGGCGCAGGTCTTCGGCTGCTTCATCCGCGTCCCATTCGGGACGCATCGCGCCTTCCAGCGCCGCGCGCATGCGCTCGTGCAGCGGTTCTTCCTCTGGCAGGATGCCGCTCATGCCGCCCGCGAGGGATTCCTCCGAAAGCGTAAGCGTCACGTCGTCGCCCAAATCCGTGTTGGCGATCAGGTGCTTGGCGTCGGCCAGACCGGGGTGCATCAGCAGCACGTCCCGCCCGCCGTCGGCCAGGTATTCGAACGAGGCCATCATATACCGGTAGGCAAGGTTGCGGGCCGTAACATCCGAACGCTGAATAACGTCCTTCAGGAAGAAGATCAGCGGCTGGTCGGAATGCAGGAACCCGGTGATGTAGAGCAGGCCGTGTATGGTGGCGTCGAAACGGAAAAGCCGCGTCTTTACCTCGGCGTACGCGGGGTCGTTGAACGCCAGCAGCAGCGGATCCATCAGCTGAGGGGCGAGCACGAGCGTCCATTCCTCGTCCTCGTCCACGAAGGAGCACCACAAACGCCGCGCCAGCGCTTCCGCGGCGTCGATGGCGTCCCAGTTGTCGGAGGTATACCGGCCGTCCGCCGCCAGAAGCCTTTCCAGCATCTCGCGCTCCCCGTGGGAAAGGTACAGTGCTTCCAGCTGAAGCTGCGCGAGCACGCTGCCGCGAAGGGATTCGACTGTCGCTAGCCCTTCGTTGCCGGGCTCAAACTGGTAGAAGGAGTGTTCCAGCAGGGTCTGCGCCTGCTCGTCCGTCGCGTCGGGCGAAAAGAGGTTGACCGGCGGGTAAGCGGAAAGACGGCGTTCGCACGCCTCGAACTGTTTCTCGCGCAGCATGCTCATCGTTTTCTCTGCCCAATCCGTATCGTGGGCCGCGCTGGCTTCTCTCAGCATCTTCCGTTCCCCTCCTTCCGGTCCGCTTTCCTCGTTTTATAGTTTCGTGATCCAGCCGAACGGATCCGCGAGCTTGCCGAACTGAATCCCCGTGAGCGTATCGTACAGCTTCTGGGTGATCGGCCCGATGTTCCCGTCCCCGATGCCGACTTCTTCGTCCTTGTAGGCAATCTTGTTGACCGGCGACACCACCGCGGCGGTGCCCGTGCCGAACGCTTCGGTCATCTTGCCGCTCTTGGCGTAGGAGATGACTTCCTCGATGGAGATGCGTTTCTCTTCCGTTTCATAGCCCATGTGCCTGGCAAGTTTCAACACGCTGTCTCTCGTGATGCCGGAGAGGATGCTGCCGTTGAGCATCGGCGTGACGACCGTCTTGTTGTCGTAGACGAACATCATGTTCATGGAGCCGACTTCCTCAATATAGCGCTGCTCCACGCCGTCCAGCCAGAGCACCTGCGCGTATCCTTCGTGCTTGGCCTTCATGCCCGCCAGGATGCTGGCCGCGTAGTTGCCGCCGGTTTTGGCGAAGCCCACGCCTCCGCGCACCGCGCGCACCAGCTGATCTTCCACGTAGATGCCGACCGGCGCGAGGCCGCTGGCATAGTACGCGCCGCTGGGCGAAAGGAGAACGTAGTACAGGTAGCTCTTGGATGCGGACACGCCCAACGCGGGGTCGGTGGCGATCATCGTGGGACGGATGTACAGGGAGGTGCCTTCCTTATGAGGCGTCCATTCCTTGTCGATCTCCAGCAACTTCAGCAGGCTCTCCAGACATAACTCCACGGGGATCTGCGCCATGCCCAGCCGCTCGGCGGAACGATTCATACGCTCGAAATTATCGCGGATACGGAAGAGGTTGAAACCTTTATCCGTCCGGTAGCATTTCGCACCTTCGAAAATCTCCTGCCCGTAATGCAGCACGCAGGATGCGGGGTCCAGCGAAAGATCGCCGTACGGTACGACACGCGCGTCGTGCCAGCCCTTGCCCTCTTCGAAGTTAATCAGCAGCATGTGGTCGCTGAAAATCTTGCCGAAACCCAACTTGCTTTCGTCCTCCGGTTTGGGCTTGAAGGCGTTCGTTCTGGTCACATTGATCTCGTACATGCTCTCTCTCCACCCATCCAATATATTCCCGAAGCGCTGCCAGGCGGCGTAAACGGTTAGTGTTATTATAAACGCTCGAAAGCGTCTGTCAAGGCCGATCAGGTTGCGGCGCCGTTATTTTCACCGTTTTGCGCGGGTTGAAGCGTCACCGTGTAGCGAAGGGCCGCGTCGTCCGTGACGATTGTCACGCCCAGCACTTCCGTTACCGTCTGAATCGGAAGGTAAAGCAGATCGTCCAGCACGCATCCCGTAGAATCGGTAACGGCTTGAGTCTCCTGGTTTTTCGTTACCGTCAGCTCCGTTACGTTGCCCGCTTCGTCCACCTGGTAGGAGAATTGGTACAGGTTTTCGTTAAGCGTAAAAGCGGCTTCCCAAACCACGGTGTCCGTACCCGGAAGGATCACGCTGCCCGCGTCGCGCAAAATCTCCAGAATCGGCGCCATGACCGTATCGCCGTATTGCAGTGGGTGAAGCGTCACAGGCTCCGGAAGCGCCGACGCCGCGTCGTTTTGAAGCGTCAGCGGCTCCGTTTCCCCGGCCAGCACGAAATCCGCCTGTTCCAGAAGCGTTGGAGTTTGAGCGGTTGTCGCATTCTCCGGTTCCGCGCCCGAAGGCGCGTCGGAAGGGGTAACGGTTTCCGGCGCAGCGGACGTGTCCGCAGCTGGGGTTTCCGTAGCCGTCGCGGGCGTTTCCGTCGCCGGAGGCTCCGGCGTGGGCGCAGGCGTGGGAGACGGCGTGGGCGCGAAGGTCGGCGCTGGGGTATCGGTGGAGGCCGGGGTCGGCGTATCGGTCGGCGCGGGCGTGGTGGTCACTTCCACGGGCGCGTAGACGACTTTCGTGCTTTCATACAGCACCGTCAGCGTGCGCTTGCCCGCGATCCCGTCCGCCGAGAGGCCGTTGTTATATTGGAACCGTTCCACGGCGCGGCGCGTCTGGTTGCCGTACACGCCGTCGACGGTACCGGAATAATAACCCAACTCCGCGAGCCTGCGCTGCATCAGCGTTACGTTATCGCCCGTATCCCCCACCTGAAGGGTGCGGTACTGGCTGTTGGGCGTAATATCCGGCGTGGGCACCGGCGTGGGCGAAGCGGTTGGCGGCGCGGAAACCGTAGCGATTACGGCCGCGACCGTGGCGGAAGGCGGCGGGGTCACCGTAGCCGGCGCGAGCGTGGGCGCCGGCGCCATTTGTACGGACGAAACGAAGACCATCGTCATATAGACCAACAGGGTTTTCAGCAGATTCATGGTCGTTCCTCCTTCGCCGCGCCGCGGGTCGCTATAAAATATTATAGCATGTTTGCGCGCGTTTCCGCAACGTAAAACCCGGTTTGCTTTCCGGGCCGGAGAACCCGTTATCCTTTAAATGCACGGCGCGGGAGGCGAATCGCTTCGTCTCCCGTTTGTAAAAACTGCCGCTCGGATAATTCATTTTTAATATTCATTCGCTGTTCTTCATCGCCCGTTCACGGCTTCCCAGCCGAGGAAGCCCCTATACTCGCAACGGTCTTTCGCACTGCTTTCATTCACCAATTCCCCCGTCTGCGCGTCCACCAGCAACTGGCGGTAGTCCAGGCTGTTGCGTTCGTCCCCGTCGTTCTCGTTGACGGAATATGTGCGCAGCTTGCCAGTAGCGCTGTTCACGTACAGGCAGTTGACCATCCACACGGGCTTCAGATAGTAGCGCAGGGTATCGTACGGTACGGTTTCGTCGTTTTTCTCCCGGTAAACGCCCGGCTCGTTGTACATCGCGTAGCCGAATTGCAGCTCGTACACCTTGCGGATATGTCCGGCCCTGATACCCTCCGTAACGGCGGCCTTCACGGCGTCCAGCGGGCACAGCGGAACGTCCCGCGCCAGCGTTTCAACAACCTTTTCGGCGCTGATGAATAAGCTGGTAAGGCCCCCCGCGTACCCGTCGTAGCAGGCGGTGAGATTGCCGTACGGGATCTCGAAGTATTCGTCCCGGCGGGACTCGCCGCCCGCATGGTCGCAAACCGCGCTCCAGATATGGCACAACAGGGGGATGCCTTCAACATTTTGGCAGGCCTGTAAAAAGATCTGACCGGGCAGGGCATCCTTCTTTTTCCCGTAGTAATACCAGTGCTGCGCCCACAGGCGGCTGGGCCTGCCCACCGCAAAATCGTCCGGGTCGTAACCGAAGCGGGCAAGCTCCCCGTTGATCCGGGCGCAGATTTCCCCGAAGGACACGGCGCACAGCGGCACGTAGGTGTTTTCCGGCGCAAAGCCCGCGTACCACGCTCCTTTGGCTTCCTGCATGTTGTTGATTCGCTTGCCGTCAACTTTTTTCGGAACAGTCTTTTCGTCGTTGTATAAAACCAGGCTTCCGTCCTCGCGCAATTCCGCGTTGTCCCAGCCGCTTCCTTCCGCCTCCGGCCACGCGCGGCCGGTATCGAACCCTACCGTGACCACTGGTACGGCGTCCACATCCGGTAAAACGATCTCCGCGTCGATATCCACGTCTCGCCATTGGGTCTCAACCGTCTGCGTCCACCTGCCCTGCGCCTGATCGCGCAGTTCGGAAACCGTGAGATACGATTTTTCCGCAAAGGACGCGGCGGGCGAAACCATCATCAGGACCGCCAGCCCCAGGATCGTAAGTTTCTTCATTCTTTTCCTTTCCGTACGCGGGGACGTCGGCGGGCGGGTTGCCCCGCCCGCCGTATTCCGTTACTTTACCCTGACCGCGTACTCCATATCCGCTTTCCCGTCCGAAACGGGCGTCAGATACAGTTCTTCCGGCAGGGTTTCGATGTGCGGGTACACGAACTCCGCCCACTCGCCTCCGTGGCCGTTTAGCCCGCAGATGTCCGTATCCGGGAAAAGGAGGTTACCGTCGCCGTCTACCAGGTTCAAGGCATAAATCCAGTCGTCGAACACGTCCGCGCCGCCGTATTCCCACAGCAGGGTACCGTCCTCGCCGTAGAAGCCGAGGCCGTTTTCCGCCTGATAAGCGGCCACAGCTTCCGGGTCGGCGGCCAGTTTCAGCGTAATGTAGGTCATCAGCGGCGTAAAGCTGGTCTCCGTTGCCTCGGCGGTTCCGTACGGCGTCTTAACGGGAACGCCGGGGTTCACGGTAGTCACCTTTTCGAGCATGCCCGTCGTATCCAGCGTGAAGGTGACCATGCCTTTTGACGGCAGTTTCAGCATGCCGTTCTCGTCGTACGCTTCGGGATGCTTGAGAAGGCTGTAATCGTCCGTGGACTGCCGCTCGCCGATGGGCAGGGCGATTTCCACTTTCCCGGACAGGCGCACGTTCACGTTGTCCAGCCGCCAGTATTCGGTTTGCACGATCTCTCCGGGGGTGGCGCTGCCGCTGGTGACGGCTCCGGAGTTGCCGGCCATGTCCACGCACTGTCCGTCTATCCAGAAGTTGTCGATCCACCAACCCACATTCCGGTCGTAAAGAAGCTGCATATCCTCCTGGCTTACGCCCTCGCCGGTTTCGCCGTCGCGGTAGGCTCCCAGCGGAGTATCCACGTCGGGAATACGGTAGGAGTAACGCAGGAAGAGGGTCCTGCCGTCGTAACCGGCTTCCTCAACGGTGATCGTTACGCCGTTGACGGTCGTCTGCGCCAGATCGCTGTGCATCACCTCGTCCGCGCCGGTGGGCGCGGGGCCGGTCAGAAAGCTTAGCGTATCGAACAGTTTCCAGTGGTACGCGGCCAGTGCGGCGGTGGCCAGCAGCAGGGCCGCGATCAGCGCCAGCGCCAGCGCGCGGCTCCTGTGCCGCGGGCCCCGGGCGGCGGCCTGCCCGTTTCCAAGGCTATTCCGCTCACCGGTCACGAACCCGTTCAGGGTGTCGCGCATCGCCAGGTGAAATACCTCCGGAACTTCGGGGGCGGTATCCGTCAAATACCGGCGGAGTAGTTTCCCGTTCATGTTTCGTCCTCCCATTCATCACGAAGCAGGATACCCAGACGTTCGCGCGCGGCTTTCAGCCGCGTTTTCACCGTCCCGGACGGCAGGCCGAGCATAACCGCGGTTTCCCGTACCGAGTATCCTTCCAGATAAAACATCGTAACGATTACCCGCCATTCGGGCTTGAGCAGATCGATCGCTTCCTGAAGCGGAACGGGGGGAACCGGCGGCGCTATGGTCGCTGTGTCTTCTTCCAGAGGGAAGAAGCTGTGTTTCTGATGCCTGCGAAGCATGTCGTTGCACTGGTTGACGAGTATGCGCATCAGCCAGGGGCGAAACCGGTCCATGCTGCGAAGCGACCCCCTCTTCTGCCATGCGCGGGTCAACGCTTCCTGCACCGCGTCGGCGCAGTCTTCGTTATTCCGTAGCATGGAGAAGCTTACGTGATACATCAGCTTTTCCAGCCGCATGGCTTCCGCCTGAAACGTTACGGAGTCCAAGCGATTCTCTCCTTTCGTAACCGCGCAGGTAAGGCCTGTTCCACGCGGCCGATCCTTCGCAGGGTTTCCCTGTTCGGGTTCCGATCATCAGACGAACGGGAGACGGGATCGGTTCGACGCGCTTTCCGAATTTCAGCGGCGTTTTGTCCGGATACTCCAATTATCCTGCGAAGATATCCCGTTTGGCAAGGCGCGGCGGCAAACATAAAAAGGGGGAAGCGAACCGCTTCGCCTCCCCCGCCGGTTGATGGTATTCCGTCTCAGTTCCCAGGTTGCACGCCAGGATTATTTTTCGCGCCGCCGGGCGTACGGTTGCCGTTATCGCCGCCGTTCCCGTTGCTCACGCCGGGCCGCCCGCCCATGCCGGGGTTTGCCCCTCCCAGGCCGTTACCGTTGCCCGTTCCCGTGGTAATACCCGCGCTTCGAAGCGTTTCCTGCATCGTCCGCCGGGCCTGTTGCAAGGTGTTTAGCGCCGTCTGAATGGCGGTGTTGGTGTCCGCGTTCCGGGATACCGTAGCCCACAGATCGTCCTGACCCTGCGCGGCAAGGGCGTCCGCCTGCGCCTGGGTGATCAGGCCGGAATCCGCAAGCGCCCGCATGGCTTCTTTGCGCTCGTCGCCCGTTTTGGCGTTGGCCTCGTAATAGGCCTTGTACTGTTCCGCCGTCCATGCGCTTTGGTCCAGATCGTTCAGGGATTTTTCCGCTTCGCGCAGCGCTTTATAAGCGTCCGCGTCCGCCTGGGTAACGATGTTGCCGGCCACCAGATCGCCAAGCACCGCGTCCTCCACGCCTTCGTAGAGGGAAACCGCCTGCTCGTAAATCGTCTTTTGCTCGTCCGTCATGGCGCTGGTATCCGCATTCCTTTCGGCGTTGCCGTTGCCGAACGTGCCCGCCCCGCCACGCTGAACGGGCATGGTCGCGGCGGCGCTGGCATCCGCCGCGCCGCCTGTCGCCGTTTCCGCGAACGCGGCCAGCGGGAGCGCGGCGGCCAACACAAACGCGATCAAAGCCGCGCCTTTACGGGCCCGTCGTACCGTTTTCACATCATTCACAAGATCCATCTCCTTTGATATTCGTTCCGGTTCCTCAAGGACGGATTCAGCATACGCCCCCAAAGCGACGGGCGCGTGATGTGCGTACGCTGTTTATGTGAAAGTTTCGCGTCTGCTTGCCGGTACGGCGCTTGTCAGCCGCCCGCGCGAGGCCTTATAATGAAGGCCGGGGAACGAACGCGCGAGAGCGCGCCGGAAAGCGGAGATGCGCGGGATGCTGAACGTCGTATTGCTCGGTTTCGTCAGTTTCTTTTCGGATATCAGTTCGGAAATGGTCTACCCGCTTATCCCGCTGTACCTGACCGCCGTTTTCGGCGCTACGCCCGCGCTGGTAGGCGTGATCGAAGGGATCGCCGAAAGCCTTGCGAGCCTGCTGAAGGTGTTCAGCGGTTACCTGACCGACCGTTACCAGCACAAGAAGTCCGTAGCCTTTTCCGGCTACGTTACCGGAATCCTTTACAAGTTTGCGTTGCTGTTGGCGGGTTCCTGGGTGGGCGTTCTGGCCGCCCGCGTGATCGACCGGATCGGCAAGGGTATCCGTACCGCGCCCCGCGACGTGATGGTCAGCGAAAGCGCGGAAGCGGGCGGCGCCGGCCGCGCGTTCGGCATCCACAAAGCGCTGGATATGGCGGGCTCCGCGATCGGCATCCTGCTTGCGTATCTGCTGCTCCGCCGGGGAACGGGCGGTTACGATTACCGCAATATCTTCTGGCTTTCCATGATTCCCGCCGTGCTGGGCCTGCTGATGTTCTTCTGGATCAGGGAGAAGAAAACCGAGCGGGCCGCCGGGCCGCGCGAACGTTTCTGGAAGAACGTCCGCAAACTGAACGGGCAATTGAAGCTGTACCTGTTGGTTTCGTTCTTATTTACGCTCGGTAATTCGTCCAACGCGTTTCTGCTTCTGCGCGCTAAAAGCGTCGGGTTTTCCGATTCGTCCGTCGTGCTGCTGTACTTTCTGTACAATGTGACCGCCGCGGCGCTGGCGATCCCTGCCGGGAAACGTTCGGATAAGGTGGGTCGGAAAAGCCTGCTGGTCGCCGGGTATTTCGTGTTTTCCCTCGTCTACGCCGGTTTTGCCTTCGCCGCAAGCCGGGCCGCGATGATCGCGCTGTTCGCGCTCTACGGCCTCTACACCGCCATGATCGCGGGCGTCGAACGGGCGTTCATCGCGGAAATCGCTCCGCCTGAACTGAAAGGCACGATGCTCGGCATGCAGTCCACGCTCGTCGGCATCGCCTTGCTGCCCGCCAGCACCATCGCCGGCCTCCTGTGGAACGCTTTCGGCGCTTCGGCTCCGTTCCTTTTCGGCTCTTTCACGGCCTGCGTCGCGGCATGCCTGCTGTTGTTCTTTCTGAAAGGTGGACGAAAACCCGCGGAAGCGGAACGGTAAACTGCGAATCTTTTCATTATTCACCCGTCCAATACTTCTTTGGGCAATCCGTTTCTTTCTTTCATAATCGGGACTGCCTTTCCTGGAGAGCGGGATACCCCTGATGCGTCAATAAGCGTACCCGAATTGTGATATTCTTCGGCGGCAGCTTGCGTAAAGTTCAGGTGTTTCTGTATGAAAGTGGATTCAGTGAAGATTATAAGTATACTCTCCCAAAATATAGGTTGGCCTCCCTTGTGGAACAAGGTTGTGAAGCGTTGAAAAGGCTGTTTTACAAGAGTATAATCTGATCAGCAGATATTTGTTTGACCGCCATTGATGGCCAACCAAAATGACATGCATCCGTGAACGGCGGATATGCCATCCGATGAATCGGTTCCGCATAAGGCCCGGCTCGGGCTGTATCGCGAAAGTATAGTTTTCAGGGAGAGAACAACATGATGAAAAAGCCTGCGACAAACCCGGCGTTTATATCAACCCCGTACTGGAGCCATACGCAGGACATTCTGCTTAAGGAAACCGGCAGTACAAAGGACGGGTTGGGTTCTTCAGCGGCGCGTGAACGCCTGGAGAAGTATGGCGCCAATGTTCTCAAACCTCATCGTCACGATACCGCGCTGAGGATGTTCCTCTCCCAATTAACCAACCCCCTGGTACTGATCCTCATATTTGCTGCGGTCGTATCCGCGGTCGTGCGCGCGTGGGTGGATACGGCCATCGTGCTGATCATTGTGATCGCAAGCGCCTTGTTGAGTTTCACGCAGGAATACGCCGCAAGCAACGCGGTGGAGAAACTGCGTTCGCAGGTGACCCTGAAAACGACTGTTCTGAGAAATGGGAAAAAACAAACCATTCCGGCGGAAGCGATCGTGCCGGGCGATATTGTATTGCTCTCGGCGGGTAGCCTAGTTCCGGCCGATGGAATCGTGCTGGAAACCAATGACTTTTTCGTGAACCAGGCTGTTTTAACCGGCGAGACTTATCCGGTCGAAAAGGTGCCGGGGCCGGTAGATGAAGAGGCCGGCCTGTCCGCACGCGTCAACATGGTGTTCATGGGCACCAATGTCCGCAGCGGCACGGCCCGCGTACTGATCACCCAAACCGGAACCAACACAGCGTTCGGCCAAATCGCGGAGCGCCTGACCCTGCGGCCGCCGGAAACGGAGTTTGAACGCGGCGTTCGTAAATTCGGATACCTGCTGACACGGATCATGTTTGTGCTGGTAACCGTCATTTTCGTCATCAACACGTTTCTTTCCAAGCCAGTGATCGATTCGCTGCTGTTTGCCATCGCGCTCGCAGTGGGTATCGCGCCAGAGCTGCTTCCGGCGATCATAAGCATCAGTATGGCAAAAGGCGCTCAGGCCATGGCAAAGGACGGGGTCATCGTACGTCGGCTGAACGCCATTGAGAATCTGGGCAGCATGGATGTGCTGTGCACGGATAAAACGGGCACGTTGACCCTTGGTATCGTTCGTCTGGATGGCGCGCTGGACGTATTGGGACAGCCGTCGGACGACGTCATGAGGTGGGCCTATCTCAACGCTGCTTTCCAAACCGGCATCGCCAATCCCCTCGATGAGGCGATCCTTGCCCAACCGCATGCGGACACCACGGGGATGGACAAGCTGGAGGAGATCCCCTATGACTTCCACCGAAAGCGCATGAGCGTTGTCGTGGACGCGGATCCCGGGTCCGCGGTCAGGCCGCTGCTCATCACGAAAGGTGCGCTGAACAACGTTCTTGAAATTTGCGGGATGGTTCGTTCCGGCGGTAATGATGTGCCGCTCAGCCCGGACCAGCGGGCGGCGATCGACGAACGCTTTACTGCCTGGAGTGCTCAGGGTTACCGTGTCCTCGGCATCGCCGTGAAAGACGTTCTGCGCAAGAGTGCTTATACCATTGAGGAAGACGAGCGCGCAATGATCTTCGCCGGCTTCCTGCTGTTCTTTGACCCGCCAAAGGAGGATGCGCGCCAGACTCTTGAAGCTCTGGCAAAATTGGGTATTCACGTGAAAGTGATCACCGGCGATAACCGCCTGGTGGCGCGGCACGTTGCGGAAATCGTAGGGCTGCCGGCAGACAGCATCCTGCCTGCCGACCAAATAAAGGATATGCAGGACGAGGCATTATGGCACATTGCCGAAAAAACGTCTATTTTTGCCGAGGTGGATCCAAACCAGAAAGAGCGGATCATCCTGGCGCTTAAGAAGACGGGCCATGTGGTCGGGTATATGGGCGACGGTATCAATGACGCGCCTGCCCTGCATACCGCGGATATCGGCATCTCTGTCGACCAGGCTGTGGACGTGGCCAAAGAAGCGGCGGATTTTGTTTTGTTAAAACATGATCTCAGCGTGTTACTGGCCGGCATCAAACAGGGTCGTCAAACTTTCGCAAATACACTTAAGTACATCTTCACTACCACAAGCGCAAATTTCGGTAATATGCTCAGCATGGCGGGCGTCTCGTTGTTCCTCCCGTATTTGCCGTTGTTGGCAAAGCAGATCTTGCTCAACAATTTCCTGTCCGACTTTCCCGCCATTGGGATTCCCGGCGACAACGTGGACGAGGAGATGCTGGCGAGGCCCCACAGATGGAATATTAAATACATCCGCAGTTTCATGATCATCTTTGGCCTGGTCAGTTCCCTGTTCGACTACGCGACGTTCGGGTTACTGCTGTTCGTGGCGCATACCGCGGAAGGGCAGTTTCAGACGAGCTGGTTTATCGAATCCTTACTATCTGAGCTGGTGATTGCTCTGGTCATCCGTACCCGCCGCCCCTTCTTCCGCAGCAAACCCGGCAAAGTGCTGTGGATGATCACGCTCATCGTCGGTCTTGTTACGCTGACAATCCCATACCTTCCGTTTGGCGATGTTTTGGGCTTTACCCCCTTGCCCGCCTGGTTGATGGCATCCCTAGTCGGGATAACGATCCTTTATATTGTTGCGGTTGAGGTCGTGAAGAAGGTTTTTTACAGACACTTTAAAAACCAATGATCCGTCGATCTTGCCCGAAAGTGTAAACTGGATTTGCCGCAATATCCAGAAGCCGTTTTCTTCTCATATTGGCAAGAGAAAGTCCTATATATGGATGGAAAAATGATATACGTGGACTCGTACGCCCGACTTATCCTGCAGGCGCCTGTCGAAGCCTCTTTCATGCGAGCCTGGATTGTCTTTATCACATGTCGGTTAATATACCGCCATGTTCGGAGAAACGATTAAACCGCGGCGGATGTGCCTGTATGGAAAGCGGCGGCAATTATCCGCTCGGCCAGGGCATTCGTATTGTACGTGCCGTATGATCCCGAGTTTGATGTAAAGGGCGGCCCGGAAGTGAATGTGCACGCAGACCAGACGATTTCACTGAGCGTTTACACTCGCCTGACTGCCTAACGGGAAGTCGCCGCTGCCCGGCAACTTCGCGATAAAGTGAACGATAAGGTTCAAACCGGTGCTCAAATGTCCGAAGGATTCAAGCATTATATAAATGAAAACTCCTGAAACCTTTACGTTTCAAGAGATTATATATGGTGACCCATCGGAGACTCGAACTCCGGACACCCTGATTAAAAGTCAGGTGCTCTGCCAACTGAGCTAATGGGTCTTGCCGGATGCCGCGTCTCCGCGCCGGACAACGAAGGTTATTCTAGCATCTATCCCCGTGTTTGTCAACATTTGCGTACGGTTCGCGTCCGCCGGAACCGTGTATTTTTTACGCGATCCTCCGTTGTTTTTCGCCGAACGTTTTCCGTTTCGCGGTCGGCCCGCGCTTTCCGCCCTTCCTTTCTCGGCCTTTCTGTGGTATAATCGTTTTAGGATAAGGCTGTGGCCGCAAAGCGGCCCGGGTTGCGATAAGCGAGCGTTCCGCGTCGGTAGCCAACGCGGAAGTTATTTTACCAGGGATCGGAGGATGGACGATGTTCACGCCGAAAGTCAAAAACGAGCATACCGACCTTCTGATGAAGGCGCTTCTTTCGTTGCGGAGCACCGACGAAGCCTACCGCTTCTGCGAAGACGTGCTGACCATCCGGGAACTGGAAAGCATCGCCCAGCGGCTTTCCGTAGCCTTGATGCTCAAGCACGGGGTTACGTATCAGGAAATCGCCAAGGAAACCGGGGCCAGCACCGCCACCATCAGCCGCGTCAACCGTTGCCTGCTCCACGGCGCGGACGGGTACCGCAAGGTTCTTAAGGATATCGACCCCGACTAGCCCCGCTGATATTTCGCTTACCGCGCACGCACGACAGGGATGAGGTTTGTAACGATGAATCTGGATATGCTCAACGCGCAACAGCGGCTGGCGGCGGAAACGCTGAACGGCCCCGTTTTGATATTGGCGGGAGCCGGCAGCGGCAAGACCCGCGCGCTTACGTACCGCGTCGCCAACCTGATCGACGGCGGCGTGGAACCGTGGCGGATTTTGGCGATCACTTTCACCAACAAGGCCGCCAAAGAAATGAAGGAACGTATCGCCGCGCTCGTGGGCGAGCGCACGGACGAGGTGTGGGTGAGCACGTTTCACGCCATGTGCGCTAAAATCCTTCGCAGGGACATCGAAAAGCTCGGTTATAAGCGTTCCTTCACCATTTACGACGACGACGACCAGACGAGCGTGCTCCGGGAAACGGTTAAGCAACTGGATCTCGACGATAAATTGCTGCCCGTGCGCGAACTCCGCTGGAAAATCGGCGACGCCAAGAACCGCCTGCTCTCTCCGGACGAGTGGTTCGCCCAGTCGCCGAAAGACTTTCACAGCCAGCAGATCCATGACGTGTACGTATCTTACGAACAGCACCTAAAAAACGCCAACGCGCTGGACTTCGACGACCTTCTTTTGCGCACGCTGGAGTTGTTCGCCGACCATCCGCCGGTACTGGAAAGCTACCGCCAGCGTTTTTCCCACGTGCTGGTGGACGAATATCAGGATACGAACTTCGCGCAATACTCGCTGGTGAAGCTGTTGACGCAAAAGAGCCGCAACCTGTGCGTGGTGGGCGACGACGACCAGTCCATCTACGGCTGGCGCGGCGCGGACATCCGGAATATCCTTGATTTTGAAAAGGATTTCCCGGACGCGACCGTGATCAAGCTGGAGCAGAACTACCGCAGCACCTCCAACATTCTGGACGCGGCAAACCAGGTGATCGCGCATAACGCCGAACGCAAGGAGAAATCCCTGTGGACGGACGCGCCCGCCGGCGAGCTGATCAAGCTTTTCTGCGCCGGGGACGAGCGGGAGGAAGCCGCCTGGATCTGCGACAGGATGCAACAGTTAAAGCTCGCGGGCGAGACGTACGGCAGCATCGCCGTGCTTTACCGCACCAATGCGCAAAGCCGCGTGCTGGAAGAAATGTTCCTGCGCGCGGGTATTCCCTACCGGATTTACGGGGGCCTGCGCTTCTACGACCGCCGGGAAGTCAAGGATATCATCGCCTACCTGCGCTGCATCGTCAACCCCAGCGACGACGTGAGCCTTCGGCGCATCATCAACCAGCCCAAACGGGCTATCGGCGAAAGCACCATTCAGGAACTGGTGCGCTACGCGGCCGAAAAGGAAATTCCCCTGTACAGCGCGCTGGTGGACGTGCCCGAATCCCTCTCCGCGCGTCCGCGCAAATGCGTGCGGGAATTCGGCGAATTGATGAACGAGCTCGCGCTTCAATACGAGGACATGAAGCTGACCGAGTTCGTGACCCTTTTGATCGAAAAGACCGGCCTGCGCGCGCAGTACGAAAGGGACCTGTCCGACGAAACTAAAAACCGGCTGGAAAACATGGACGAGTTTTTAGGTGCGGTCGCCGAATTCGAGGCCGCCGCGGAGGAGCCCACGCTGGAAAGCTATCTGGAAAACGTGGCGCTCATCACCGATCTGGACGCAGCCGTGTCCAGTTCCGAATACGTCACGCTCATGACCGTGCACAGCGCCAAAGGGCTGGAGTTCCCCACGGTGTTCATCGCCGGGCTGGAGGAAGGCATATTCCCCAGCGCCCGCAGCGCCCAGGAGGACGGACGGCTGGAGGAGGAGCGCAGGCTCTGCTACGTGGCCATCACGCGCGCCATGAAACACCTGTACATGAGCTACGCCTCCCAACGCCTGATTTACAACCAGCTAAACTACAACGCGGCCAGCCGCTTCATCGACGAGATTCCCAGACGCCTGCTGGACGACGAGTGGATCAGCAAACGCCAGCGCAGCTTCCCCGGCATCTCGGAGAAGCGCGCCCGCCCCTCTTCCAAGCGCGCCGCCCGCACGGAGGGCGACGGACCGATGACCTTCGGCGTGCCCAAGATCGTCACCAGCGGAACGGGGCTCGGCAGCCGCAGCGCGGCGCTGGGCGTGCCCGGCGTGCAAAAAGGGTTCACGCCTTCCGTCGCGGCAACCGTACCTTCCGGCGCGCTTGCCTCGCTGTTCGCCGTGGGCGACCGCGTGATGCACCGCAAGTTCGGAGAAGGCGACGTGGTGGAGATTCGCGGAAACGGCGCGGACGCGCGCATCGTCATTTCCTTCGCGGCATACGGCCAGAAGGAATTCGCCTTGAACATCGCTCCCATCGTGAAAGTGAACCCGTAAACATCCGCCGTCCGGCGGAAAGGGACGCAGCTCTTTGCGTCCCCTTTTTGAAACGGAGGAAACGCCGCATGGCACAGGACGAGAACCGGATGCGGGAACTGGCGGACGCGTTGAACGCCGCCAGCCGAGCCTATTATAGCGTTGGTGAAAGCCCGCTGAGCGACGCGCAGTGGGACAATCTTTACGACGAGCTGACGGCGCTGGAAAAAACGCTGGGTTTCCGCCTGCCGGACTCCCCCACCCTCCGCGTGGGCGCAGAGCCGATGAAAGCGTTCGAGTCGCACAGGCATCTGAACCGGCTTTGGAGCATGGACAAAGTGCAGAGCAAGGCCGACCTTCAGCTGTGGCTGCAACGGTGCGAGAAGCTGCACGGCCAGCTGGGCGACGGCCGTTCCGAACCCCTGCCCCCGCTTGCCTACGCCGTGGAGTACAAACTGGACGGCCTGACCATTAATTTAACGTATGAGAACGGCCGCCTCGTCCAAGCTGCCACACGCGGTAACGGGGAGGTCGGCGAAGGTATATTGCCACAGGCGCGCACCATCCGTAGCGTGCCGCTCACCATTCCGTGGAAGGGTCTGCTGGAAGTGCAGGGCGAGTGCATCATGCGGCTGAGCACGCTGGAAGCCTACAATCGTACGGCGGACGAACCGCTGAAAAACGCCCGCAACGCCGCCGCGGGTGCGCTTCGCAACCTCGACCCTGAGGTTACGCGCGCCCGCAGGCTGGACGTGTTTTTTTACCAGATCGGCACCATCGACTCGCCTCCCTATCGGGATCAGTTTGGCATGATCGGCTTTCTGAAGGAAAACGGCTTTCCCGTGAGCCCCTACCTGCAAGGCGCGGCGAACGCTTCGGAGATCGAGCGCGCCGTGGATGAGGTGGAAGCCCGCCGCGAAAGCCTGGATTACCTGATCGACGGGGCGGTCGTCAAGGTGTCCGCGCTGGAAACCCGCGAGGCGATGGGCAATACGGACAAGTTTCCGCGCTGGGCGGTGGCCTATAAATTCGCCGCCGAAGAAAACGTGGCCACGCTTCTGGACGTGACCTGGCAACTGGGGCGCACGGGCAAGCTGACGCCGCTGGCGCACCTCACGCCCACGGATATCGGCGGCGTGACCGTGCAACGCGCCACGCTCAACAACTACGGCGATATCCTACGCAAGAAGGTCGCCGTGGGTTGCAAGGTGTGGATACGCCGCAGTAACGACGTGATCCCGGAAATTACGGGCCGCGTGGGCGAGCCTTCGGACGCGGAAACGGAGATCACCCCGCCGTCCCGCTGCCCCGCCTGCGGGGAACCGCTGACCGAACGCGGAGCCAACCTGTTCTGCATGAACCGCAGGAGCTGCAAGCCGCAGGCGGTGGCCAGGCTGGCCCACTTCGCGGGCCGCAACGCCATGGATATCGACGGCTTCTCGGAGAAGACGGCGGAATTGCTGTACGACCGGCTGGACGTGCGCGATCCCGCCGACCTCTACCGTCTGACGGTGGAAAACCTGCTGCCGCTGGAAGGCTTTCAACAGAAGCGCGCGGAGAACCTTGTTTCGGCGTTGCAGGCAAGCCGCAGCTGCGCGTTGGACGCGTTCCTGTTCGGCATCGGCATCCCCAACGTAGGCCGCAAGACCGCGCGCGATCTGGCGAATGATTTCGGCTCCCTGTCCGCGTTGAAAGCCGCTTCTGAAGAACGTTTGACGGCCATCCCGGAAATCGGGGCGGTGGTCGCGGCAAGCATCTCGGAATTTTTTAGCTTTCCGGAAAACGTGGAGATGATCGACCGGCTGTTGGCTGCCGAGGTGGAACCGCAGTGGCAGAGCAAAGCCGTATCCGACCTTCTGGCCGGGCAGACGGTGGTGGTCACCGGCACGCTGCCGACGTTGAGCCGCGAGGAGGCGGAAGCGCTGATCGCCGCGCACGGCGGACGCGCGGCGGGAAGCGTGAGTAAAAAGACAAGCTTCGTGCTGGCGGGCGAAAAGGCCGGAAGCAAGCTGGCTAAGGCGGCGGAGCTTGGCATCCCCGTGCTTACGGAAGCCGAGCTGATGGCGAAACTGAAGGGTTGACGAAACCCGGAACGGGGAGGGCCGCGCTTGCAAGCGTACCTTTGGTATTTCTTCGCTTACGCCTTTCTGGGCTGGTGCGCCGAGGTCGTTTTCGCGGCCTTCAAGAGCGGCCGTTTCGTGAACCGCGGTTTTCTCAGCGGCCCCGTCTGCCCCATCTACGGGTTCGGCATCGTAGGCGTTCTGTTCTGCCTTTCGCCGTTCCGGGGCAACCTGCCGGCGCTGTATCTGGGTTCCGTCGTCGTAACGACGCTGCTGGAACTGGTGACCGGCTTTCTGATGGAAAAGCTGTTTCACCAGCGCTGGTGGGATTATTCCAAAATGCCGCTGAACATCGGAGGGTACGTGTGCCCGCTGTTTTCGCTGCTCTGGGGTGTCGCCTGCGTGCTGATCGTGGACGGGCTTCACCCGCGCGTGGCGGCGCTCGTTTCGCTGATTCCGAGACCGTGGAGTACGGTGTTACCGTGCGTTTTCGGCGCCGTGTTCCTTTTAGACGCCGCTCTGGCCGCGGCGAAGGCGGTACGGCTGGACAAGCGCCTTTCACAGATCGACGAGGCGTCCACAGTCCTGCGCGCTGTGTCCGACCGGTTGGGCGCGGCCGTGGCGGACGGCGCGCTACTGCTAAAATCAGCGGACGCGTACGCAACGGACGAATTGCAGGCTGCCAAAGAACGCGCACGCGCCGTGCTGTTGGAGGCGGACGGCAAGGCCCGCGCGGAACTGCAGGCCCGCTACGCCGAACTGGTGGAGCGTTTGGGCCTGGAACAAAAGCGTTTCTTTACGGCCTTCCCCGCGTTGCGTTCCATCCGCCACGCGGAAGCGCTGAACGCCGCGAAAGAAAAGCTTGCGCGCCTGTTGGATAACGGCGGCAAGCGGAAAAAGAAGTAAGTAAGGAAAGGGGGCGAGGCGCGTGCGATGCGGCTGCCCGAACTGCGGAGCCTTCATGGTGCAGGCGGAAGAAGCGGTCTGCGTTTGTCCGGATTGCGGTTACCGGTGCGACGCCTGCCTGGGCACGGGAACGGCGTTAAGCCGGGAAGAATTGCTTTCCCTGCGCGATACCCAGTGGTTTACTCCGTCTTTTACCGGCGGTACGGAGGAAAACGAACCGGACGGAGCGTATACTATTACAGAACGCCCAGATGCTCCAGAAGAATCTTGAGTCCGATGAAAATCAGCACCGCTCCGCCCGCGATCTCCGCGCCGCGCCGGAAGTGCGTGCCGAACCGGTGTCCGATCAGTACGCCGAGGAAGGACAACGCGAACGTGATCGCGCCGATTTCCGCCACGGCGGGCAGAATAGGCGTTTTCAGGAAAGCGAACGTGATGCCCACGGCCAGCGCGTCGATGCTGGTGGCGACGGAGAGGATCAGCAGTTCCTTAAAGTCGATCTTCGTATCCAGCGCGCAGGCTTCGTCCTGTTTTTTTCGGACAGCCTCCCAGATCATTTTCCCGCCGATGTAAAGAAGCAGCGCGAACGCCACCCAATGATCCACCGGCATAACGTAACGTTCAAACTGTTTTCCAAGCGCCCAGCCCGCCAGCGGCATCAGCGCCTGAAAGCCGCCGAAGAACAGCGCCGTCACCGCCGCCTGCCCGTACCGGAGCTTTTTCATGCAAAGGCCCTTGCACAGCGAAACGGCGAAAGCATCCATTGAAAGGCCCACCGCGATCAGCACGAGTTCCAAGCCAATCCCCCCAAAAGAAATATCGGACGCCGTATGCGGCATCCGATACGCTCTTTCCGACGGACGCACACACGGTTTCCACCGCGCATGAGTCTCGTTATTCAATGCAGGCCAGGCCGCAGAACGGCCAGTATGTTGACCTGCAACGGTAAACGCCAACTACTCCCCCATGAACTGGAGTCATTATATCCAACGGCGCGCCATTTGTCAAGTTTGTCAAGGAGAGGGAACCATGAACGACCATTCCGGTTCCGAAACCGTCAAACCGGTTATCCGCCCTCCCGTCCTCCCGGAAATGCCTGCCGATCTGGACCTGTCTCAAGCCGCGCGCTCCGCGCTTCGGCAGTGCGAGGATATCGAGGGCGCGCGTTTTTCCGGCGGTGAGGCAGTGGGGCTTTCCGGCGGAAACCTGGAGTTCTCCGGGTGCCTGTTCGAGCGCTGTTCCTTCGCCGATTGGGATTTGAAACGCGTCGCCTTTGTGGATTGCGTGTTCGACCGCTGCGATTTCAGCGCCCTGCGTTTGGACAACGCCACGTTCCAGCGCGTGCGCTTCGCCTCCTGCCGTTTCACGGGTGCGGAATTCCTTCGCACGGTGCTCACTAACGCGGCCTTCGAGGACGTTTCCGCCGATTACTTCGCGCTTTCGGAAGGCAAGTGCGCGCACGTGCTCTTTCAGGCCTGCCGCTTCCGGGAGAGCCTCTGGCGGAGCGTGAAGCTTGGCGACGCGGCCTTCTCCGAGTGCGATTTGACTTCGTCCCAGTTTATCGACACCCCGCTGGACGGGCTTGATATGACCACCTGCGAGCTTTCCGCGTTGCATATCGACCCGCGCGATCTTCGCGGGTTAAAGGTAACGCCTTCCCAGGGGCTGCTGTTTTGCTCGCTGCTGGGTCTGGTGATCAAGGACGGGGTTTGATACGGCGCAAGGAGGGATGGCTGTGACGCTGGAATGGCGTAACGCGACGGACGAGGACTTCCTCGCGCTCACACGCGCGCTGGACGCCTGTTTTCGCGAGCGGATCGGCGACGTACAGAACGGCTTCGACGCTTACAACCGTACGGACGCGCTAAGCGACGTCGCGTTGATCCTGGACGGGAACCGGGCCGTTGCCTGCGCGGCCCTGAAACTCCACCCGGACCGCACGGCGGAGTTAAAACGCGTGTTCGTTCTGCCGGAGTACCGCCGGGAAGGGCTGGCGCGGCGGTTGGTGGCCGCGTTGGAAAACAAAGCGTCCGCGCATGGCTGCACGAAGCTGCTGCTGGAAACCAACCCGTCCTTCGAGGACGCCAAAGCCCTCTACCGTCGGCTCGGCTTCGAACCCGTGGAAAACTACGGGCCGTACAGGGGCATGGATACCCTGTGCATGGGCAAGGCTCTGCTTTCCTGCGACGAATAGCCAACCGCCGTCCGGGAGAATCCGACCGCCCCGCTTTCCTTGAAACCGCCGCGAACCGCTTCCGGAGGCCGGTACGCAACCGATGATACGAAACGCCCGCCGACGTTGGCTGAACGTCGGCGGGCGTTCTCCTTATGCCGCGCGCGGTTTGCGAACCGACGCCGCGCTCAGCGCGGCGCCCGCCGCGACGAACGCGATTCTGCCGGCGATGAAGGCGGGCGTAAACGCGAATTCCTGCGTTTCCACGTACAGCGTTTGCGTTACAGACGTGCCGAAAACGTCCAGAAAAGCGGGAAGTGAAATTCGGAATACCCCCAGAATCAGCACGGCGGCCATCAGGGCGTAGACCAGCGCGGCCTTCCGTTTACCCAGCAGCATGGCGGCTCCGAACACCAGCACGGTCGGCGGAAACAGCATCGTCAGAACCGGGCCGATCAGGTTTCCGAAGGCCGTATAGCCGAATACCGCCCAATAGAAGATCAGGCAGGCCGCCACCGGGATAACCGCCGCGATCCCGTACGCGCAGGCGATCGCCGCATAACGGAGCGTTCGGAACGTGACGTCTGGCATGGGCGTCGCGGCAATCAGCACCGCGGCGCCGCGCTCGGAGGCTGAAAACTGTCTTGCGCACAGCGCCAGCAGAAGGACCAGCAACAGCATCGTCATTGAAGCCAGATAATCGCAAAACGTCCATGGTGAAAAAGGAGCCGTAAACTGCGTTCCTGCGATCACGTTTCCTCTCAGCAGCGACGCGCAATAGGCGGCCACCGCCGCCAGCAGCAGCAGGTATTCGCGCGACAGCATCAGCCGACGGAATTCATAACGGAAGATCGTTCTCTTACGCAAGGTTCAACGCCTCCTCGTCCAGCCCCGTTTCCGAAAGGAAATCGTCGTAAGCGATCGGTTTGAACAGGTAATTCTTATAAAGCTCCGAAAGCTTTTCCATGAACGCCTCCCGTCCGCCCAGTGCCTGTTCGGCGCGCAGCAGTTTAAGCGGCATCACGTAGTACAGGGAGAGTGACCGCAGGTTGAGCATTACGTTGGACGCGTCCGCGGCCGCCAGCTTCGCGAGAAATTCCGGATGTTCCAGGTAGAATGCGTTCCGGTAGGGCTGCCAGCCCCGTTTCCATACGTCCGCATAGTGTTCCCGCGCATACTCGCTCCCGTAATAGGATTCTATGAACCGGTACGCGCTGTAGCAGGTAAGCCCTTCCGCGGACCAATCGGACATGCCGTCGGCGATGGGATAGGTCGCCAGCCCCCACCACTGGTGGGCGATTTCGTGAATCAGCGTATCGATTCCGCCGCCGCCTTCGTCTGGCGTATCGCTTTTACCTGGCAGGTATCCCGCGGCGGCGAAGTTGGTTTCGTCCATGGCGCTGGTGTTGCCCGCAGCGTATCCGCCGCTGAATGAAGCCGGCAATTCCAGCATCGTCAGACGATCCCGGTAGACCAGCGGGCCGTAAGCCTCGGTGAAATAGTCGATGGCGGCCTTCATCACGTCGATCACGTTCATTTCATCGATCACGCTTTCCTGTTTGGCGAAGTACAGAAAGTCGATCGTAAGGCCGCCCGCTTCGAACGTTTTCCGGTGGTAATCCGCCGCCGTCAGGCTGACGCCGACGTAATCCTCGCTGGTGGCGCCCCATATGTATTTATCGTTCGAAACGCCCAGATTTTCCGCGTAAACGCCCGTGAACTCGGGCTTCAGATTTTGATCCAGCTTCAGCGTCCACGCGAACTCGCAGTCATCCGCCACGTCCGTATCCGATGCCGGGTAAATGCCCGTGGGCGGAAGGCTGACGTATTCGTCGCAGATCCCGGACATCGGGGTTTGCGTCAGCGAACCCCAGTTTTGAACGCCGCCTCCGTATCGCACGTTAACCACGGCCTTTTCGCAAACGGGAACGGCGATGTGCCACGTCGCGCAACCGTCTTCTTCCTTCCGATCTCTGACCGCCTTCGCGGGATTGCCGTTCACGGTAACTTCGTCCATCCGGTAGCCGGGGTTTAAAGTCAGAGAAAGGTCCTGTTCGGACTGCGTAAGATTCCGGAGCGTGAACTCCGCTTCGCCGGAAATTTTTCTTTCCGCCGTATCCACGTCCGCATCCGCCCGCTTGGACAAAAGCAACAACGGGCTGCTTTCCTTCTCATCCGCGCCGAAGGAATAGGATACGATACCCGTTCCGGACTCGTAACCTGAACCCGAACCGTAATCGACGGGCACGCTGTGGTCGAAAAGCGGTTCCAGCATATAACTCGTCACAGAACAGACGACCATCGCGGCCAGCAGCGCGGGCATCCATACGCGTTTCGCGTTACCTGCCGCAGACCCCGCCAGCCCCCGTCCGTACCTGCGCAGGCAGAGCAGCCCGAGCGACCATACGCCAAGCGCCGTGCATGTCCAGAAAAGACGGTTCCAGAGAATTACGTCGATCTGGAATTGGTTGCTGACCAGATCGGAAAAGTTGACCGCGTTCGTCTGCACCCAGTACAGCAGGTAGCCGGGTCTCAGCGTGCTCATCCTATCCAATAACAGGGACAGCGTTATCAGGCCGACCATGGCGACGAAAGCCGGCTCTACCCGGCGAAACAGCATGTACAGGCCCGACGACAGGAGGACGGAGAATACGAGTGCACCCAGATAGATCATCAGCCAGGACGCGGCGAACGCGGAAGCCTGAAAGTACGACCCGGTGCGGATCAGCGCGTACGGAAGCGCGAAAAGCGTTACGGCCAGCGTATTGACCGCGGCCGCGCAGACCAGCGCCAGCGTCCGCCGGACCTGATGAATAACTGGGTCCGTACACGTGAGCACGATCACGTCCGTATGGTAACGGTCATCCCTGTAAAACTGCGTAAGCGTCAGCAACGTAAACAGTAACGCGCCCAGCGCCGCACTGCTCCTGGCCGCGTTCAGCACGTAGGCATCCGTAGCGGTTTTACCGCCGGAATTCAGACAGAACCATACCACGCCCGTCACGGCGAGCGCAGAAAGTAGCATTGTCGCCCGGTCCCGCTGCATTCGGCCCGCTTCCCTGAGAAAACTCGCAAGAGGCTTCATGCGCGTTTCACCCCGTTCATCAGCGCCATATAGGCGCTTTCCAGGGAAGCCGCGCCCTTCTCGGCCATCAGGCTTTCCGGCGTGCCGGTATAGAGGATTTCGCCGCCGTCGAGCACGACGAGCCGGTCGCAGGCGGACTGCACGTCCTCGATGATGTGCGTGGACAGGATAACCAGCCGGTTTTTCGCCGCGTCGGTAAACAGGTTTCGGAAGGCTACGCGCTCCGCGGGGTCCAGCCCCACGGTAGGCTCGTCGAAGATCAGCAGTTTCGGGTCCCCCAGCAACGCCTGCGCGATGCCGACGCGCTGTTTCTGCCCGCCCGAGAGCGTGCGGATTTTCGCCCTGTGTTTCTCCTGAAGGTGCGTAAGCGCGATCACCCGGTCGATCTCCCGCTTCGCGTCCTTCGCGCCGATTCCCTTGAGAGCCGCCATGTAATCCAGAAACTGCGCCGTCGTAAGGTCTTCGAACAGACCGAATTCCTGCGGCAGATATCCAAGGCCTGCCTTAAGCGCCTTTTCCTTGCGGGCCAGCGGCGCGCCGTCGATCAGGATCTCTCCGCCGCTCGGCAGCAGGTTGGCGGTCAGCAGCTTCATCAGCGTGGTTTTCCCGGCTCCGTTGGGACCCACCAGACCGACGAGACTCGGGCTCGCCAACGCGAGGTTCACGCCCCGCAACGCACTTTTTCCACCATGATACGTTTTGTTGAGGTTCTTCAGTTCGATTTTCAAAAAACCAGCTCCATTCCTCGGTATTCGTCGAAAGCGTAACACCGGCGAATGGAGCGATGATGAAACGGCTGTGTAGCGGATATGGAATTTGCGCTTTCAGCACAAACAGTTCGGTTTCAAGGATGCTTTATAATGTAAGCGATGGGAACGCCACTTTCACCGCGATACGAGAACGAATCCGCGCCTGAACCCACGGGCGGGTCCGCTACGGATTTGTCGGTGCTACGATATGATTCTGCTTTACATGCGTCAGAAATGAATGACGAACCGCATCCCGTCCGGGGAAGCCGTCGGCTCGAATTCGTATTCCAGCTGCAGCATTTTAAGGATCGTATCCGTAATGTACAGCCCCAGCCCGTTTCCTCCGCTGCCCCGGCCGCGGGCCTCGTCCGGCCTGAAAAACGGCTCGAACAGCCTCGGCAGCAGTTTCGCTGGTATCTGCTCGCATTCGTTCTCCACGTAAAGGCTTCTTCTCCGGCAATAGACGGACAGCTTCCCCTTCGGCCGCGCGTACTGCACGGCATTGGAAAACACGTTGGAAAGCGCCTTGCCCAGAAGCTTCGGCGGCGCGGTGACGGTAAACGCCGCGCTCCAGTCCGCGTACAGTTCCAACCCTTTCGCGCGGGCGATGATGGCGTAGGGCTCCAGCACGCCTCCAGCGATATCGGCGATGCTTTCCGTAACGCTTTCTTCCGCGGAATCCCCGATGCGCGAGGCGTCCAGAATATCGCGCAGCATTTCCGCAAGCCTGTCCACCAGTTCTTTGCATTTCGGCAGCCATTCTTCGCGGTTTTTATATTTCCCCACGCCGAGGATCATATTGTCCAATATCACGCTCACGGCAGTTACGGGCGTTTTCAGTTCGTGGGAGGCGGCGCGCAGGAAGTCGGCCTTCGCCTGTTCCGCCGCGCCGGTTTTCTGCACTTCGTTTTCAAGGGATTCGATGGTTCGCAGCAGGTTCTCGTATAATCCGTTTACGTTGGCGGACAGGTCGCCGATCTCGTCCCCCGGGCGCACCCTGCAGCGGGCGTCCCGTTCCAGCGCGGTCATGCGCCGCGTTTCGCGGGAAATGGCCTTGATCGGCCCGGTAATGGCGCGCGCGTACAGCAGCGAAAAGGCGACGGCCACGACGACGCATAACAGAATCGACGCGGGCAGCAGGGAAATGATCACGTTCACGGCTTCGTCCACGGGCGCAAGCGTGACGCTTGCCGTCATGGTGCCCGGTAACCCTTCCATCCGGAAGCTTCGCCGGATTTCGATGGTGCTGGACGAAGATATACTTGTGATCACGACCGAGCCCACGCGGTAGGCGCCGTTACCGGCTCCGTCGGTCGGTTTCACCTCCACGGCGGATACGGTGGTCACCGTTTCCACCGAACCGGCCGCGTCGCTTGCGTTCCCGGCGTATACGTCTTCCTGCGTGAAGGGCCCGCGGGCTTCCGTGATCACGCCCCCGTTCCAGATCAGCAGGGAATACGAGTCGCCGCCGACGCTGATGTTCAGGTTTGCCTGCAGGGAGTCCGCGGACCGGGACATCAGCGCTACGATATCGTCCTTTCCGGCGGCCTCCAGCTGTTGAACGAAGAGGTCCGTTTTCTTCGTCAGTTCCTCCCGCTTCCGTTCGGTATAGATGCGCGGCATCAGGGTATAGATCAGCCCGTTGGCCAGCAGCGCGACCAACACCAGCAGCGCAAGCGTATACAGGAACGTTCGGGTGAATATCTTCATAACCGGTCGTCCAGTCTGTACCCTATCCCGGTCACGGTTGCGATACAGTCGAGCGCCAGCTTTTTTCGCAGGTTTTTGATATGGGAATCCACCGTACGGTCGAAAACGGGCTTGTCCGTTCCCCAAAGCTCGTCAAGAATCCGTTCCCGGGTAAGCACTTTGCCCCTGTGGTCCACCAGCAGTTTCAGCAACCGAATTTCCCGCGGGGTCACTTCCACCGGGCCGTCCGCGTTTTCCGCCGTAAACCCGTTAAAGTCCACGCAAAGATCGCCGCGCCGCCACACGTCCGGCGTTTCGCCGGTTTTGCCGCGGCGGAGCAGCGCTTCCGCGCGCTTGGCCAGCAGTACGATGGAAAAGGGTTTTGTCACGTAATCGTCCGCGAGGCCGTCGAAGCTGGCGATCTGGGTATACTCGTCCCCCACGGCGGTGAGCATAACTACGGGCACGGCGCTGGTTCTGCGTAATTCGTGCAGTACGGCGAGCCCCGTAAGCTTCGGCAGCATCACGTCCAGCAGCACGAGGTCGAAGGGCGTTTCCGACGCCAGCTTAAGCGCTTCCGCGCCGTCGTAGGCCGGAACCGCTTCGTACCCCGCTTCCCGAAAATACTCGCAGACCCCGTCGCTGGTGTCTCTGTCGTCCTCGACGACCAGTAGCCTCAAGCATACCACCTCACCGACAGGATAGCGAACCGATGTGTAGCGGTTATGAAATTGACGTTTTTACAGAAGTATGATTTCGTATTAAAATGACATTCTCCATCGCCGGCTTACCGCTGCGGCATGCTCTGGTCGATCTGCTGACGCGTCATGCGGATGTCCGTGAGCTTTTCGCTGATGGAACGGTCCAGCTGGGCCAGCACCTCGTCGATATGCTTGTACACGTCGTGGTAGAGCTTCTCCACCTCGTCCTGTGTGTTCTGGCGTATCTCCTGTACTTCCATGCGCGCGCGGGCCACGATCTCCTCTTCGCTTACCAGCATCTTGGCCCTCGCGTCCGCGTCCGCCACCATCTGCATGGCCTTTTCCTTGGCGTCGGCTACCAATTTGCGGGCCTGATCCTGCGCCTTGATCAACATTTCCTGCGCCTGCTTGTTGGCCCCGGCCACCGTGCTCTGCGCCTGAGCGTTGGCTTCGTTCACCGCCCGCGCGGCGCGCTGGCTGGCCTCGGTGCGCGTCTGCTCCGCCATCGTGCGGGCTTCGGTGATGATGTTCTTCTGGTTTTCGATCACGCTTTCGGCGGCGGTGATGTCCGCGGGAAGCTGGTTACGGATTTCCTGCACCAGCTGCAGGCACTGTTCCCTGTCCACCATCACCAGGCTGCTCAACGGCACTTTCCGGCCGTTCGCGATATGATTATCCAGTTCTTCCAAAAACATTTTTGTGGACGATTGCGACATACGTTTCTCCTCCTTGCACGGGCGCCGTTACCGGAACGCCCGAACCACGTCCTGCAGGATGCATTCCGGCACCAGCGTGGATACGTCCCCGCCGAACGAAGCGATCTGTCTAACGGCACTGGAACTGATATAAGCGTAGTCCGGCGAGGTCATTAAAAAGAGGGTCTCAATTCCGGGCGCGATCTGCCGGTTGACCTGCGCCATCTGAAACTCGCTTTCAAAATCCGTTACCGCGCGCAGACCGCGCAGCACGATTTCCGCGCCCGTTTTCCGCATGTAGTCTACCAGCAAACCGCCAAAACTGTCAATCTTCACGTTGTCGAGGCCCGCGCACGCTTTTTCAAGCATTTCCATGCGCTGCTCCACCGTAAACAGGCTGTGCTTCTCCGGGTTGTTTAGCACCGCTACCACGACCTGCGGAAACAGCTTGGAGGCGCGCCGGATCAGGTCGATATGCCCAAGCGTCACGGGATCGAAGCTGCCCGGGTAAACGCAAACGCCGTTACGCATGATCATTTTCGCCTCCTTCGTACGTAAAAAAGTGGATTTCCGTATCGCCATACCGCCGGTTATCCCGAAGGGCGAACCGTGCGTCCGGTTCCGGTACGCCGTTGCGGTCGTGTTCGATCACGATCAGCGCGCTTTCCCGCAACAGGCCAAGGTCGGCCATGCGCGCACACTGCGCGGCGGTGTCCGCCATGCGGTAGGGCGGATCGAGAAACACGAGGGTGAAGGCTCGCTTCGCCTTCGCCAGCCGGGCAAGCGCGTCCGCCCAGTCCGCGCGCAGGATCTCGGCTTGATCCGAAAAACGAAGGGCTTCCACGTTTGCGCGGATACAGGTTACGGCATCCGGCGAAACGTCCGCCAGCACGGCGCTGGCCGCGCCGCGGCTGAGCGCTTCCAGCGCCAGCGCGCCGCTGCCCGCGAAAAGATCCAGCACTTCCGCGTCCGGCACGTCCCGCACGAGGATGTTAAAAAGCGATTCTCGCACGTAATCCTGCGTGGGCCGCGTATCGTTGCCTCTGGGCGCGCGCAGCGCGCGGCCGCGGGCGTTTCCCGCGATGATGCGCATGCTTAAATCAGCCGCTCCGGCGCGTGTTTCTGCGCGCGCGCGCGGCGTTCCTTGTTCGCGCGGCGCTTCTTCCTGCGATCGCCGATGGCGATGCCGGTATTGATCTTCGTACGGATTTTTACGCCCTGCGTGTAGCCGAAGCCGTAGCCCAGCGGCGCAACGAGCACCCATATGGGAGACAGGCGTTCCGCCCACAGCGTGGCTTCGCTTCCAAGCTTCACGGCCACGTTGATAAAAGGCAGCGTGAAGCAGCGCACGATCACGCGGAGGATCGAAACCAGCTGCATCCCCTCCCGGTTCTGGTAATAGGCCAGCGCGTCCCCGATGCCGCTTTGGCGGGTATAGCGGGTCATCCAGTTCGGCAGCACGCCCAGCGAATACGTGGTTTCGGAAGCCATGAACGCGAATATCAGCGCGATCAGCACGAAGGGCGCCGCGCCCACCAGCACGGCGAAGAAACCCTTAGCCGGATGAAAGCTGCGTTCCCGTTCCTCCGGCGGGATGACCTTGCCTTCTCGATCCCGCGTATAGAGGATTTCGCCGTACGCCGCGTCGGTTTGCCCCGCGGCGACGCCTGTGCTGTACAGGTAGCCGCCGGCGGCCGCGACCAGAACGACCGCCGTGACGATTCGCAGAGCCAGCGAATCGAAAGACAGCAGAAGACTTAAGAGCAGATAAACCAGGGAAACGAACAGAATGTTAAGGGCCGCCTTGGCGCCCTTTTTCCATGCGTCTTTTCCGTGCCAAGAGCCGTACAGCACAGGCTTCACGACTTCCTGAACCGGCTTTTTACGATTTTGCATGGCTTCCTTCCTCTCTTCAAATGGAAGATTCGCACCGCAATTGTATCAAAAATTAAGAGTTTACGCAAACGCGTGTTTTACGCGTTGCCGGCGGGCAGGTATTCCCTCGGCACGCGGGCGGTAATGGCCAGCAGCACCTCGTAGCTGATGGTTTCCGCCCAGCCGGCAAGCTCGTCCGCGCCGATGAACCCGCCGCCCTGCGCGCCGATCAGCACGGCCTGCGAGCCGGCCTTCGCTTCGGGGATTTCCGTTACGTCGATCATCGTCTGATCCATGCAGATTCGGCCGATAATGTTGGCACGTTTCCCGCATACCAGCATCTGGCCGTGGTTGCTCATCAGTCGGTGGTAACCGTCTCCGTACCCTACGGCCACGGTAGCCACGCGTATGGGTTTATCCGCCGTGAAGGTGCAGCCGTAGCTTACGCTTTCTCCCGCGGCGATTTCTTTAACGTACACCACTTCCGTTTCCCAGCGCAGCGCGGGCCGGAAATCGAGGCCGTTTCGGACGGGCGGGTATCCGTACAGCGAGATGCCCTCGCGGATCATGGAAAAGTTCGCTTCGGGCGCAACCAGGCTCATGGCGCTGTTGGAGGCGTGCGTGGGAACGGAAGGGTCGAAATGCGCGCGCAGTGTTTGAAAAACCGCAAGCTGCTTGCGCGTATAATCACTCATTACGCCTTCCTCGGTCACGTTGTCGGCGTCCGCGAAATGGGTGTAGATACCCGTGACCTTTACGTGCTTCGCCTCGGAAAGCGCCAGATTCAACGCGTCCGCCTCACCCTCCGTGCGCAGGCCGATGCGTCCCATGCCGGTGTCCAGCTTCACGTGCACCAGCGCGGGCTTGCCAACGCGCGTCGCCGTTTCCTCCAGAAACGCCACCGTTTCCGGCTCGAACACGGTCTGCGTCAGACCCCGGCTTACGGCCGTCTCCGCGGCGATCTCCGTGGCCGCGCCCAGCACGAGGATGTTGGCGGTAATCCCCGCGTCCCGGAGTTGCACGCCCTCCTCGGGAATGGCGACCGCAAGGTCGTTGCAGCCCGCCGCGACCACCGTGCGCGCAACTTCCAGAATACCGTGCCCGTAGGCGTTGGCCTTCACCACGGCCATCACGCGGACCTCCGGCGGCACCTGACCCACCATCAGCAGGTAGTTATGCCGAATCGCGTCCAGATCGATGACGATCCGATTTTGTCTTAACATACGCAATATCCTTTCCCGCCGCTTCAAACAGAAACACGGAGAGACAGGGCGAGCGCTTGCCCGCACGGCCCTCCGTGCCGTTTTTCAAAGGGTTCGCGGCGTTACAGCGCCTTGACCTCTTCCTGCGAGAGCAGTTTCACCCCCGCGTCCGTCAGCACCCGCACGGCCTCCTCCGGTTTGTCCACCCGGATGATGATCAGCGCGTGGTCGCCCGATTTGCGCACGAAGCTGTACAGGTATTCCAGTGCGATGTCCTTCTCCGCAAGCTTTTGCAGAATACCCGCCAGCCCGCCGGGCTGGTCCGGAACGCAGACGGCAAGCACGTCCGTGACCTTAACGGTGTACCCCTTGTCCGCCAACACCCTGCGCGCCTCGTCGGGGTCGGCCACGATGCCGCGCAGGATGCCGAAATTCGTGGTATCCGCGATGGACAGGGAAACCAGGTCGATGCCGCTGTCCGCGATCACTTTGGTGAAATCCGCCAGCCGTCCGGGCGTGTTCTCAAGAAAGACCGAGATCTGCTTAACGTACATCCGGGTCTCACCTCCAAAACTTTGTTCCATTATAGCACAACGCGGCCGTTTCCGACAGGGCGGCGTTTACAGCTGCCGTTTGTCCACCACGCGCTTGGCCTTGCCTTCGCTGCGCGGCAGCGACCCCGGCTGGCAGAGCTTCACGGTGGCGTGTACCAGCGCGTGCGCGGCGATGGAATCGACGATGCGCTTCTCCAGACGTTCCATATCCTTCACGGTGTCGCTCATGAACTCCGGGGAAAGCTCCACCTGTACCTCCATGGTGTCCAGTGTGCCCTGCCGGTCCACCACAATCAGGTACTGCGGCACGATGCCCTCCACCTGCAGCAGCGCGTGCTCCACCTGCGAGGGGAACACGTTCACCCCGCGAATGATCAGCATGTCGTCCGTACGGCCCATTACGCGGCCCATGCGCACGTGGGTGCGTCCGCACGCGCAAGGTTCGTCCGTGAGCGTGCACAGGTCGTGCGTGCGGTAACGCAGCAGCGGCATGCCGTGCTTGGTAAGCGTGGTGAAGGTCAGGTCTCCGCGTTCGCCGTAGGGCAGGCCGCGGCCGTTTTCGCCGATGATTTCCGGCAGGAAGTGATCCTCCCAGATGTGCATGCCGTTCTTACACATGCATTCCACCGCTACGCCCGGCCCCATGACTTCGCTCAATCCGTAAATGTTGATGGCGTCGATGCCCAGCATTTCCTCAATTTTCAGGCGCATGGCCTCTGTCCACGGTTCCGCACCGAAGATGCCGCTTTTCAGTTTCGTGCGGTACGTGCCTTCGGCGTGCAGCGCTTCGGCAAGGTTGAGCGCGTAGGAGGGCGTGCAGCATAGCGCCGTGGAGCCCAGGTCTTTCAGCAGCAGCATCTGGCGCGTCGTGTTGCCGCCGCTGATGGGGATTACG
>CAZCCZ010000007.1:43838-55035 GCA_964497495.1 uncultured Oscillospiraceae bacterium | reverse complement strand
GCGAGCCGCGCTCTATGCCCATCTCCTCGATGGTCTCGGCGAGATACAGCGCGTACGAGGGCGTACACGCGAGGATCGTCGTGCCGAAGTCCTGCATCAGCATGATCTGCCGCTTCGTGTTGCCGCCCGACATGGGCACCGTCGCCGCGCCGAGGCGCTCCGCGCCGTAATGCGCGCCCAGTCCGCCGGTGAAGAGGCCGTAGCCGTAGGCTACCTGCACGATGTCGTTTTTCCCCACGTTGGCGCAGTACATGCCGCGGGCCATCAGCTCCGCCCAGCGGTCGATGTCCCCGCCGGTGTAACCGACCACGGTGGGTTTGCCGGTAGTGCCGCTGGAGGCGTGGATGCGGACGATTTCGCTTTGCGGCACGGCGAAGAGGCCGAAGGGGTAATGATCGCGCAGGTCCTGCTTCTCGGTAAAGGGCAGAAGCTCGATGTCCTGCACGCCGCGGATATCCCCGGGCGTAACGCCGAGCTTTTGCATTTTATCGCGGTAGAAGGGCACGTTCTCGTATACCCTGCGAACTACGTCCCGCAGGCGTTCGTCCTGAAGCGCGCGCAGCTGTTCGCGCGGCATACGCTCCATGGTCGGGTTCCAGATCATGTGTTCCATGGGTCGTTCCCTCCTGACGGTATTTCAGGTTTCGCACGCCGCTTTTTCGCTGCGGCCGGACAAGAACGCGCGGATGTTCACTTCCATCGTGCTGCGGGGCACGGATACGGCGATCGCCTTTTTCCAGGCATCCTCGGAGAAGGGCAGGCGACGGCTGAGCATTCCCAGCAGTACCAGGTTGACGGCCTTCGCGCTTCCGGCCTTCAGGGCCAGCGAAAGCGCGTCCGCCGTTTCCTCGGCGTGGCCCGCGAGCGCCGGGCTTGCCAGCGGGTTTTCGGGATATTTTGCGGCGCCGGTGATGACCGGCATGGGCGATATCCGCTGGGTGTTTACGATCAGCACGCCGTCCGGCTTCAGGTAGGAAGCCGCGCGCGCGGCCTCCAGCGCTTCGAAGCTCAGCAGGTAATCGGCACTTCCCTGCGCCACGAGCGGCGCGTGCACGCTTTCCCCCACGCGTACGTGGGTGATCACGCTGCCGCCGCGCTGGCTCATGCCGTGCACCTCGCTCACCTTCACGGTCAAACCCTCGTCAAGCGCCAGACGTCCCAGTATTTTGCTGGCCAGCAGCGTGCCCTGCCCGCCCACGCCCACGATGACCAGATCGAAAGCCGGTTTGCTCATTTGCCCGTGCCTCCTTCCCTGATCGCGCCGAATGGACATACCTGCGCGCACATGCCGCAGCCGATGCACAGAGCCGCGTTGATGACCACGCGGTCTTCGCGGCGTTCGATGGCAGGGCAGGAAAGCTTCATGCAGGCGCCGCAGTTCTTGCATCCGTCGATCGCGTACGGCGGCGTGACCGTCTTCATCAGCAGCGCGCAGGGGCGGCGGGCAATGATCACGCTCACGCCGTCCCGCGCCGTTTCTTCCCGCAACGCCCGTTCCGTCGCTTTGAGGTCGAACGGGTCGACGACGCGCACGCTCTCCGCGCCGCAGGCGGCGCATAGGTTTTCCAGGTTTACGGCGGGCGCCGGTTCGCCGTGGATATCCTTGCCGGAAGCCGGATTTTGCTGGTGGCCGGTCATGCCGGTGATCCGGTTGTCCAAAATCATCACGGTGACGGACTCCCGGTTATACACCGCGTCGATCAGCGAGGTGATTCCGCTGTGCAGAAACGTGCTGTCTCCCAGCACGGCCACGGTTTTCTGGGAGAATTCCCGTCCCTGCGCGCGTTCCGCGCCGCCGGCCATGCCGATGCTCGCGCCCATGCACAGGCAGGCGTCCATGGCGGATAGCGGCGGCAGCGCCGCCAGCGTGTAGCAGCCGATGTCCCCCATCACCCTTAAGCCCAGTTTGTTGAAAACGTAAAACACGCCGCGGTGCGGGCAGCCGGGGCACAGCACCGGCGGCCGGGCGGGCAGGTCATCCGCAGCCGCCGCGGGCGCGGGAACGCCCAGCACGGCGCTCTTCACGCGCTCCACGCTCAGCTCCCCCTGAAGGCCCGTAAGCGCCTTGCCTTCGCAGGCGATGCCCGCGGCCCGGATGTCCTTCTCAATCAGCCCTTCCAGCTCTTCCACCACGACCAGCCGCTTCACCTTCCCGGCGAATTCGGCGATCCGCTTCATCGGCAGGGGGTAGACCATTCCGAGCTTCAGCGTACTGGCGTCGGGAAGCGCATCCCGCACGTACTGGTAGCATACTCCGCTGGTGACCACGCCCAGTTCCGGATTCCGAAGTTCCACGGCGTTGACCGGCATCTTATCGGCCGCTTCGGCCAGCAGCGCTTCCCGCTTTTCCACCTGCAGATGGCGTTTGCGGGCCATGCCGGGCATCATCACATACTTCATGGGGTCTTTCCGGTAAGGTTTTACGCCGCTCGCATCCCGTTCCCCCAGCGTAACGGCGCTGCGCGCGTGGGAAATGCGCGTGGTCAGGCGGACAAAAACCGGCGTGTCCAGCTCCTCGCTCATTTGGAAAGCCAGTTTGGTATAATCCCGGCATTCGGCGCTGTCCGCCGGTTCCAGCATGGGGATGTGCGCCGCGCGCGCGTAGTAGCGGCTATCCTGCTCGTTCTGGCTGGAGTGCATGGCAGGGTCGTCCGCGCAGCAGATCACCAGCCCGCCGTTCACGCCCGTGTACGCGGCGGTAAAAATGGGGTCCGCCGCTACGTTGACGCCCACGTGCTTCATGCACGTCATGGCTCGCGCGCCTGCCATGGCCGCGCCGAAAGCCACCTCCGCGGCTCCTTCCGCCGCCGCGGCCGTCGCGGCCCCCGCGGCAACCTTCTCGTTGGGCGCCCACTGCGCGTTCACCTCGGGATACTTTGCCACCGCTTCGGTGATCTCCGTGCTTGGGGTGCCGGGGTAGCTGCTGACCACCCTTACGCCCGCTTCCCACGCGCCCCGCGCAACCGCTTCGTTGCCCAGCATCAGCCGCACATCCGGTTTCGTCTCGCCGAACGCTTCCGCCGGAATCCGTTTGCTCTCTTCCATTCGTGCGTCTCCTTACGTTTTAAACCGGCCCGTTCATCACCGTGAAAATACTTCGGTCACAAGATAAACGGATACCGGCCCGTTTGCCCGGCACGCCGCGGTAAACGAACCGGCAGGATATTCCTTTGGATTATACCATACCGGGAAGCCGTTTGCCGTATTCCTATTGTTTTTATCGGTCGCGCAAAGCGTCGGCCTTCCGCCATTCCTCTTCGAGGATCGCGTAAGCAAGCGAATCCTGCCATACGGGTTCCCCCGTCGCGGGGTCGGTACGGAAACTCACGCTTTTCCGAAACAGCGCTTCACGGCGCATGCCCAGGCGTTTCATCAACGCTTCGGACGCACGGTTCCGGGGGTCGCATCCCGCGCATACGCGGTGTGTGTTCATTTCGGTAAAGGCGTACCGCAACAGGGCCTCGGCCGCCTCGGTCGCGTATCCCAGGTGCCAGTAGGCCCGGTTGAACACGTAACCCAGCTCGTATTGCCTGTCCCGCGTTTTGCCAAGGTACAGGTTTCCGATCAGTTTTCCGGTGTCCTTCAGGCATACGGCGATAAAGGCGGGGTTTTTCTCCCGCGCTTCGGCTTCCTTCTGCGCCTGCTTGCGCGTAAAGGGTTCGTACGGTTCGAAACGCACCGTTTCCGGATCGGAAAGGTACTGGTACAGGTCTTCCGCGTCCTCTTTGGCAAAGGGGCGCAGCGTCAGGCGCGCGGTGTTGATTTTCATATTCGTTTCCTCGCACGTTCAAGGCTGCGGGTGTAGAAAAAGCGCAGGACTCTCGTCCCGCGCTCGGGTTTCCTGGGGATTTACTCCACCGAGAAGGGCATCAGGGCGATGGCACGGGCGCGCTTGATGGCCTCGGAGAGCTGCCGCTGGTGCTTGGCGCAGTTGCCGCTCATCCGGCGGGGCATGATCTTGCCGCGCTCGTTCACGAAACGGCGCAGACGGTTGACGTCTTTATAATCGATATATTCGATCTTATCCACGCAGAAGCTGCACACCTTGCGGCGCGGCTTGCGTCCGCGGGGACGGGATCTTTTTTCGCCGCGGTCTTCGGACATGGTTTGAACCTCCTTCATAGCGGTTTAAAACGGAAGATCCTCATCATCAACTTCGGCAAAGCCCTCGTCGTTCTTCGAAGGGTCGCTCTTGGCAGGCGACGGCGTGCCGCCGGGTTGCGCCTGATCGTCCTGACGGGACGAAAGGAATTCCACATCCTCCGCGCGTACTTCCAGCGTGAAGCGGGTTCCGCTGCCGTCCTTGGCTTCGTAGCTGCTGACCGACACGGGGCCTACGACGGCCACCTTGCGGCCTTTGGCCAGATAGCGCTGGCAATTGTCCCCCAACTTGTCCCACGCGGAAACACGGAAGAAATCCGCTTCCGGCTGGTTGTTGTTCTGGGACGAACGGCGGCGGTTCACCGCGACGGTGAAGGAACAGACGGTATTGCCTGTGGATACCGTGCGCGTTTCGGGGTCCCGCGTCAGGTTGCCGATAATGGTGAGTTTATTCATTCGTTCGTTTCCTCCTGGCTGGCGGGCGCTTCCGCCGTTTCCGGCTCGGCTTCTGCAGCGGGCTCGGCGGCAGTCGGTTCCGCGGTTTCCGCCTTCGCTTCAGGCTTGGGCTGCGCTTCTACGGGCACAGCCACGGGGCGGATGGGGCGGGGCTTTACGCTCTGCTTCTTCTCCTCCAGCTTGATGGTCAGGTAACGGAGAACCTTGTCGCTGTTCTGCAGGTTGCGCTCGATCTCCCTGGTCAGTTCGCCGGGAGCCTTGAAGGTTACCTGCACGTACCAGCCTTCCCACATGTCGTTGATGGCGTAGGCCAGGCGGCGTTTCCCCCACGTTTCATCGATCTTTTCGATTTCTCCGCCGTTCTGCTTGATCAGTTCGGCGAATTTCTCCACCAGTTCCTTGCGGGCGGTTTCCTCCAGCCCGGCGTCGATGATGTAGGTCAGTTCGTACCTATTCATTTCGTTTCACCTCCTCTTGGACTTATGGCGCCGCAGCATGCTCGTGCGGCGCAAGGATGTGCCAATTAGGTATTATACCAGTCGCGATGCCGAAACGCAAGGGTTTCCGGTGAAAAATGGGTTTCCGTGCGAAACGAGGGGGCCTTCCCCGGCTCCGGTGCGGCGGCGTATTGTGTTACCATGTATCCTATGGTAGAATACGCAAGGTCGGCGCGCCCGTTCGCTCCGCGGGACCGTACGCGCCGTCCGAACTGTTTCGTTTGATTTTCTTCCCGTTATGCGGTAAAATTAAGATGAATCCAAAGGAAGGAGGAGAAGCGTATGAAGCTGATTATCGCTATCGTACAGGACGAGGATGCCTCCCGCCTGATCGGCGACCTGATGACGGCGGGTTTCGGCGTAACCAAACTGGCTACGACCGGAGGGTTCCTTCGCGCGGGCAACACCACGCTGCTGGTGGGTGTGGAAGACGAACGTTTCAAACAGGCGATGGACGTGATCGAAACCGTATGCAAGAGCCGCAAGCAGATCGCCGCGTCGCCCGTATCCATGGTCGGCGTTCCGGGCTCCTATACGCCCTATCCCATAGAAGTCGTAGTCGGCGGCGCGACGATATTCGTGCTGACGGTCGATCAGTTTATCAAGCTTTGATGCGCTGATCTTCGGAAAGGACTGGCGTTTTGGCTGACCGGGAGAACGGTGCCGGTTCCCTGCCCGCATATTCGGATTATCCCGCGCTGGGCAGGGGCTATTCGATGCTCTGGGAACAGGCGCATACGGGGCGCATGGTGCACGCCTACCTGCTCGCGGGTCCGAAGGGCGTCGGTAAGGCTACCTTCGCAAGAGTGCTCGCGGCCTCGCTGTTTTGTAAACGGTTCCCGAAACCCTGCGGCCTCTGCGACGATTGCCGCCGCGTACTGTCCGGCAACGACCCGGACGTGATCGAGGTACTGGGCGAAGAAGGAAAAGTAATCTCCATCGACCGTATCCGCGAAACCGTCGTCACGATATCGCAGCATTCCTTCGGCACCGGCCCGCGCGTCGTGCTGATAGAACCCGCCGAAAAACTGACGCCTCCAGCGCAGAACTGTCTGCTCAAGTCACTGGAAGACCCTCCCGCAGACGTCATTTTTCTTTTACTTTCCCATGAACCTTCCGCGTTGCTGGGCACCATCGCTTCCCGTTGCCTGAACGTGAAGCTCTCCCCGTGGCCCGATGAAACCCTGAGAACGACGCTTCTGGCGCTGGGTTATTCCCCCGAGCACATCGACGCGGTGCTGCCGCGGGCGGGCGGAGTAGTCGGCGCCGCAATTTCCATGTTATCGGACGAGGGCTCGCAGGGCGAGCTGCTCACGCTCGTCGGGCAGGCGTTGAACGTAGCGACCGACAGGGACGTGGTGGCTCTCAGCACCGCCATGCGGGACGACCGCGGCGGCGCGGAGAAGGCGCTTACCGCGCTGGAGCAGGCGCTGCACCAGGCGTTGTTGTTGCAAACCGAGCTGCTGCCGGCATCCGCTGCGCTGGACCCGCGCGTGCGCGCTTGGGGCGAACGAAGCGACACAGATACGCTTTCGTCGCTGATACAGGCCGTTTTCGAAACCCGGAAGCGGCGGCAAAGTCAGGTGAACTGGCAGGCGGGCATCGACCGCCTGCTGATGAAGATATTGGAGGCAAAAACCAGATGGCAACCATTATAGGCGTGCGTTTCAAGAACGCCGGCAAGCTATACTACTTCGATCCCGGCCCGCTCTGGCCCGTGCCCGGGAATTTCGTGATCGTGGAAACCGCGCGCGGCATGGAGTACGGGCAGGTGATCACGGGCGTGCGCGAGGTGAGCGACGATTTGATCACCCCGCCGCTGAAAACCATCCTGCGCATCGCCACCGAGCAGGACGCGGCCCACGCCGCTGACAACGAGGCTTTTGAAAAGGAAGCCCACCAGGTCTGCCTGCGCAAGATCGAGGAACACAAGCTGGATATGAAGCTTGTGGGCGTTGAGCAGACGTTCGACAATACGAAGCTCCTGTTTTACTTCACCGCCAACGGACGCGTGGATTTCCGTTCGCTGGTCAAAGACCTGGCGTCGGTCTTTCGCACGCGCATCGAGCTGCGGCAGATCGGGGTTCGCGACGAAGCCAAGATGCTGGGCGGCCTGGGCCCCTGCGGGCGGCCCATCTGCTGCGGCTCCTTCCTGGGCGATTTTCAGCCCGTGTCCATTAAAATGGCGAAGGAACAAAACCTTTCCCTTAACCCCACCAAGATATCCGGCGTCTGCGGCCGCCTGATGTGCTGCCTGAAATACGAACAGGATAATTACGAGCAGACGCGCAAGAACATGCCCCGCATCGGCAAGGACGTGGAAACGCCGGAAGGTTTCGGCCCCGTCGTAGATCTAAACGTACTGAAGGAAACCGTGACCGTGCGTATCCGCAGGGGGGACAACTACGACATGAAAACCTTCCCCGTCGCGGACGTGCGTTGGTTCCGGCCTCCGCAGCCCGCGGCCGCCAAGCCTGCGCAGGAAGCTGCGAAGCCCCCGCGCAAACCGGAGCGCACGCCGCAGGAACGCGCGGCCTCGCCTGCGGAGCCCGCGGTGGTGGAAGAAGCCGCGGAGGACGCCGTGGTGATTCAGCAGACGGACGAAGAAGAAACGTGGGAAGCGGAAACCGTCGAAGCGGCGGCGGACGCGGAAGCAGCTTCCTTTGAAACCGAGCCGCTTACCGAGGAACTGCCGGAGGAGAAACCTTTCTCCAACTGGCAGAAGGCCGTCGCGGACGCGCTGAAGGGCTCGCAAGATTCCTCCCGGTAGTATTGCAAAACCCATTCCCTCATGATATGATGTTTGAAACGTCGTTGTATTCTGCGACGTGAATTGTCCGATGGAGGTGAAAACCTTGGCATACGTAATTTCCGACGAATGCATCAGCTGCGGCGCCTGCGCTTCCGAATGCCCCGTGGAGGCGATTTCCGAAGGCGACGGCAAGTACGTGATCGACGCCGATAAGTGCATCGAATGCGGCGCTTGCGCGGATACGTGCCCCGTAGGCGCGCCCAAACAGGAATAATACCCGCCCGCCGGTAACGATATCCGGCGCCCCGGTACGGCAAAACCCGCCTTCCATTACGGAAAGGCGGGTTTTTCGTATTGAACGGCGCCGTAGACCCGTTCTGTTCTTGACGTCCGGCGCAACTGCCGATATAATGAATCATCATCGTATCGCGGATGCGGAACCACCGGAAAAATAAAACGGAATGCTTCGCAATCGTTTCAGCTCGCGCGCGGCCCCTTGCCGGGCCGTTTCCGACGGAAAGGAGCGCCCAATGACACGGCAGGCTGTCTACGACGTTTTCCTGTCTTATCGCAGGGACGGGGGTGAAATGCTCGCCAAACTTCTCCACGACCAGCTTTCGCGCCGCGGACTGCGCGTGTTTCTGGACGTGGAATCGCTGCGTTCCGGCACGTTCAACACCAAACTGCTGGACGTGATCGGAGAATCGAAGGATTTCGTGCTCATTCTGCCGCCGCACGCGCTGGATCGCTGCCAATCCCCCAAGGACTGGGTACGGTTGGAGATCGAGCATGCGATCAAATTAAAGAAAAACATCATTCCGGTGATGATGCGCGGCTTCGAGTGGCCCGACGACCTGCCCGCGAGCCTTTCCACCCTCAACCTTTACAACGGCGTTTCCGCCAGCCAGGAGTATTTCGACGCTGCGGTGGAAAAACTGGTGAAAATGCTCCAATCGAAAACGTCCGGCAAACACGGCTTACGAAACGCTCTTCTGGCTTTCGCCCTTGTAGCGGCCGCGCTTGCAACCCTTTTCCTGCTCGGGGTGTTCTCCTTCGCCCCGCCCAATTACGCCTTCAAGGACGCATACGTGGAATCCCTGGTAAGAAGCGCGCTGGGAAAGCCCGAAGGCGGCGTTACGCAAGCCGAACTGAACACGGTCACACAGTTGCCGGGCACGTCTGACTGGGACGGCACCGTATACGTGGACGATGACAGTTCCACCATCGAAGCCTCGGATTTGATGATGAGTTATGACGATAATTTAAACGTACAAACGTTGGATGACTTTGTCCATATGCCCAATCTGGAACGGGTGAATCTCTGTCTTCTCGGACATGCATCCGACCTCTCCCCGTTGTCCGGGCTTACGCACCTGACGATACTGGATCTGAGCTATGTCGGGGAGGACACGCCGTTCACGAACCTGGAAGCGCTCAGCGGCCTGACCAACCTGACGTATCTGAATCTGTACAATTGTTCGCTTACGGATATCAGCGCGCTGAAAACGCTGACGAAGCTCGAACTTCTGGATGTCAGCAGCAACGGCATAACGGATATCGGCCCACTGTCCGGCCTTACGTCGTTGACCGCGCTCGTGCTTGGCGGCAACGAGTTTACCGACCTCTCCCCGATAGGCGGCCTTACGAACCTGCGGAATCTCAGCATACACAACGGCAATATAACGGACTTAAGCGCTTTGGAGGGCCTGACGGCGCTTGCGCATATCGACCTGCGGTCTAACAAACTGGCGACGCTGGATTCGCTGCCGGCTCTGCCTAACCTGGTGGACTTATCCGTTGGGGAAAACAACCTTTCGGATATCTCGCAGCTGTCCAAACAAACGACGCTCCAGGAACTGACCATTGCTTATAACTATCCGCTGAAGGATATCAGCGCGCTCCTGTCGCTGCCAAATCTCAAGCGCCTGATCGATTACCAGTATCAAAACTTCATTCCCTTCGATCAGATCATCCAACTGATGGACAATGGCTGCAGCGTCACGCTGGAATCGGATCAGCAGGAGGCGCTGTCCCGCTACCGCACCGGCACGTACCTGATTGAACCGACACCTTCGCTGAAGGTGGACGATGGGACCGTCGACCCTGATCCGAAGCGGTACGCACCCCACGGCGTGGCGATCATCACGATGCTCAACGGAGAGATGATCGCCGCCGTCGGCAACTCGCTTAATCTCTTCCAAACGGACGATGAAAGTTATACCTGGATTACCGTCAACGGAAAAAGAATCGTCTTTGACGATATGGCAATGATGGGCATACGGCATACGCTCTCCGAAGACGTGGTCGCCACGGTTACCCTGGTCGGCGCAACAGATTCGTTTGAAACGCCGTTGCCCTACTCCTACACTGATACCAGAGCCAGCCTGAGTTTCATCACGGCGGACGGAAATGCCAGGCAGGTACGTATCAGCCGGGTTACGCAGATCGTTTTCGATTGGGAACACGTACCCGACGTGGAGCTGTCGCCGTACTTCCGCGTCACCGGGGAAGGCGTGGAGGCGGTGACGCCGTTAGCCGGTCTTACTTTTACGTATAAAATCAACGACGATCTGTTTACCGACAACATGTTCTCATTGGAACTTCCGTTGGTTGACAAATTGTACCTGCCTCTATACGATTTGACATACGCCGATTTTCGTCAGCAATCCGACGCTACGGTCCGCGTTCGCTATGCGACGGTAGGCGACGTACAGGAAGCGGCAGACACGCTTTCCAGATCCGTCGGTTATCTTCACGCGCTGGGCGGGCAGGGTGTAATCAACGTGCCGTTCACAGGTCTTAAGCGCATCGAGCGCGTGGCGGACGGCACGCATCCCTCCGCGCCGTAAGGCAGTACGGATTTTTTCGCGTATCCTATGCACGCGGCTTCCGGCGTTGCGCTTTAAACTGCCTTTCGCCGCCGGACAAGTTATACACTTTTTGAAAGCCCTTCCCCAGCAGGATGTTCTGCGCCGCGTTGCCCGTTGTGCCTTTGTTACAGTAGGTCACGGTCACCTTTTTCGCGTCCATCGTTTCGGCCGCCTCGCGAAGCTTCTCGTGCGGTATGTTCACGGCCGTTTCGATATGGCTTTTTCCGTAGCTTTCCGGCTTGCGCGCGTCGATGAGCGCATAAGGCTCGCCGGAATTGATCAGCGTATCCAATTCCGCAGCCGTCATCAGCGGCCTGCCCCGCGTTAGGGCGTTTTCCAGAATCATACCCGTGTAGTTCACGGGGTCTTTCGTGGTGGAATAAGGCGGCGCATACGCCAGCTCGAGCATCTTCAGATCGGAGACGCCGCCGCCCAGACGGATGGCCACGGCGATCGTATCCACGCGCTTGTCGACGCCCTCCGTACCGACGACCTGCGCCCCGAAGATTTGCTTGCCGTCC
>CAZCCZ010000007.1:0-43828 GCA_964497495.1 uncultured Oscillospiraceae bacterium | reverse complement strand
TACGCCAGATCCAGATGGAACAGATCGCCCGCCTTCGCCCCGAAGGTAATGGCCGTGGCGAAAACGTCGATGCGTTTGTCAACGCCCTCGTATCCGACGATCTGCGCGCCCAGCAGCCGCCCGCCTGCCCTGTCCGCCACGGCCTTGATGATCATTTCCCGTCCGTGCATGTACTCCGGTCTGTCGGGTTTGATGTTGTGGCAAACCTCAACGTCGTATCCCTCCGCGCGCGCTTCGCGTTCGGACAGTCCCGTCTGCGCCACGGCCAACTCGAACACTTTGCAAATGTTGGTACCCAGCACGCCGCGAAACGCCAGGTCTCCGCCGGTCACGTTGTCGCCGGCGATTCGCCCGGTCTTGTTGGCGGTGGAGCCCAGCGGACGCCACACCGGCTTGCCCGTAACGACGTGGAACTGCTCCGCGCAGTCCCCGCAGGCGTATACGTCCGGCGCGCTGGTGCGCATCGCGGCGTCCACCCGGATCGCTCCGTTCAGGCCCAGTTCGATGCCCGCCTCTTTCGCAAGCCGCGTAGCGGGGCGAACGCCCGCGGAAACAAGCGTCATTTCGGCCCCGAACCGCCGCCCGTCCGCCAGTACGATTCCGTCCTCCGCGATCTCCGTAACGGATACGCCCGTCTCGACGGGTACGCCCTGCGCCTCGATGTGGTTTTGCACGTGCGCTGCCATATCCTCGTCCAGCCAGGGCGCCACCTGCGGCAGCCGCTCGAACAGGCGCACCGCGATCCCCCGTCTTTTCAGATTCTCGCACATTTCGAGCCCCACGAAGCCGCTGCCGACCACCGCGGCGGTCTTCGGGTGTTCCTTCTCCAGAAACGCCTCGATGCGGAGCATGTCGTTCACGTTGCGAAGCGTGAACACGCGCTGACCTTCGACGCCGCGTATGGGCGGCGTTACCACCGCAGCGCCCGTAGCGATTACCAGCCTGTCGTAGCGGTCGGCAAACGTACGCTCCGTGTCGAGGTTTTTCACCGTAACAAGCTTTTGAACCGTGTCCACAGCAAGCACCTCGTGGCCTGTCAGCACGTCCACGTTATAGCGGCTCTTGAAGTACTCCGGGTCACGCGGCGTCAGTTCCTCCGCTTTTTCCACCACTCCGCCCAGAAAGTAAGGCATTCCGCAGCCGGAGTAGGAGATATAACGATCTTTCTCGTACACCACGATTTCGGCGTCCTCGCGGTTGCGCCGGGCTTTGGCGGCGGCGGACGTGCCCGCCGCGACCGCGCCGATAACGATGATTCTCATGCTTTTGCCTCCTCTTCGGATTCATACCCCGGTTTCTTGTCGGTGGACTGACCGCCCGCCACGTAGATCGTCTGCGTCGGGAACGCGAAGGCGATCCCGCGCTGGTCGAATTCGTCTTTGATCTTCAGGTTGATCTGATGGTGAACTTCCATGTACCGGTCGAAATCGCTGCTGAGCACGTGGTAGGCGATCTCGAAATCGAGGCTGGACGCTCCGAAAGAAACGAAGTGCGCACGCGCGAACGAGGCGTTTTCCACGCTGTCGATAGCTTCCTTCAGAATATCGGGAATTTCCGCCAGCACCTTCGCGTCCGTATCGTAGGTGACGCCCAGCCGGAACACCACCCGGCGCTGTTCCATGGTCTTGAAGTTGCGAATGCGGGAACTCGTCATATCCTTGTTGGAAAGAATCAGCTGTTCTCCGTCCGGCGCGCGCAGGCGCGTGGTTTTCACCCCGATATGCTCCACCGTGCCCATCTGTTCGCCCGCGATGATAAAATCCCCCGTTTCGAAAGGACGGTCGAAAATGATGGTGAAGAAGCAGAATACGTCCTCCAGCACCACCTGGGCTGCGAAGGCAACGGCGAGGCCGCCTACGCCCAGCCCGGCGATCAGCGCGTCGATCTTTACGCCGATGTTTTGCAGGAACAGGATGGTGACGACGCTCCAGATCAGGAACTTCGCGGCGCCGTTGATCCATTGGAACGCCACCTTGCCGTCCGCCGCGTGTTTCCGCCTTTTCCAGTACCGCGTAAGGAAATAAGCGGCCGCGCGCGTGAGGCAATAGCCCCCGTAGAAGGCGAAAAACACCTTCACCGCGGCGTCCACGACGTTTTGCACCGCGGGCGTGAGCGTCAGTATTTTCAGGCACGCCAGAACCGCGACGAAGTAAAGCACCGGCACGAGATATTTCCGTATGCTCTGCTCCAGCGCCTCGTTCGGCTTCTTTTTCGATTTTTCCGCGTTTCTACGAAGCGTTTTCATAATCAGCTTCGTAAAAACACGCAGGAGGGTCACGCATGCCGGGAGGCTGACCAGGAAGATCAGGTATCTCAGCACCGTGTTCCCGTAAAAAGTAAATTGAAGAACATCTCCCATGCGGTTTCTCCTTGCGTCGGTCTGCCGTTCGTTCCGAAGCGGCCCGTCCTCCGGACGCATCCGCGTTCGGCGCGGACGCCCTTTTCGCTTCCATCATACCATAGACCGGCCGGGAATGCAGCAGAAACAGAAAGCGGCGAAACCCGCATTCCGGTTCCGCCGCCTGAAACGTCCCGCTTGTGGTCGGGTTCTTACCGCCCGCTTCTCCCCTGCCGCGCGTCAGAACGGCCCGTACCCGATGGCAACGCCGATCAGCAGGAAAACGCAGGCGATAGCCAGCGAGACCAGCTGCAGTTTGATCGTCCATTTCATCCACTTCGTGTAGGTGACCACGGTCAGCCCCAGGCAAATGAGCAGCACGGGGTTCGTGGGGTAAATGATGTTGGAAAACCCATCGCCGAAGCAGAAGGCCAGTACGGAGGTCTGCCGCGTGATGCCCACCAGATCCGAAAGCGGTGCGATAAGCGGCATCACCAGAAACGCTTTGGCCGAAGAAGAGCCCACGAACAGCTCCAGCAGCAGAATCAGCGCGTACACCAGAAGGATGGCCACGTAGGGCGACGTGCTCTGGATGGCGTTGGCGGTATGGTAAAGGATCGTATCCATAATGCCGCCTTCGCTGATGATGAACTTCACGCTCATCGCCATCAGGATCAGCGCGATGCCCGGCGCAATGCCGCCCGCCGCCTTCCCGGCGATGCGCATCCGCTTTCCGAACGGGATTCCCGCGATACCGGAGGCAGTCAGTCCGCCCGCCAGCATCAGCAAACCGATGACGGGTAAAGCGAGGTCGGATAAAACGGGAACGAAAGATGCGGAAACGATCAGCAGCAGCATCAGGCCCGTAAAAACGGCGAACACCAGCCCCGCGCGCTTCACTTCCCGGTACTGTTCGGGCGTTTTATCGTCCAGCATCGCCTGTATGCTGTCGATGTCGCGGTATTTTTCCCGCAGGAAGGCATCGTCCCCGTACGTCAGCGATTTCTCGGGCGTCTTCTCGATCTTACGGGCGTAACGGTACAGGAAGAAAAACACGACGGCGTAATACGTGATAAAGATAATGACGCGGTACCCGGAGCCGGAGTACAGCGGCAGATCGGCAATTTCCTGCGTGATGGCGATGGAAAACGGATTGGAAATGGCCGCCGTAAACCCGAAGCAGGAAGCCAGCATGCACATGCCCAGGCCCACGAGCGAATCCCACCCCAGGCAGTAGGAAAGCGCGATGATCATCGGGATCAGCGCGATATTCTCCTCGAAAGTGCCCAGCACCGCCCCCAACAGCATGAAGAAAAATACGACCACAGCCAGCAATACGTACTTCCGTCCGCCGAATTTCCGTACGGTTTTCAGAATGAACAGGGACATGATATCGCTTTGTTCCAGCAGCGAGAAGGCCATGCTTACCGCCAGCAGGAAGAATACGATCACAAGGATCACCGCGCCGTCCGGGCCGAAAACCACCTCGAAGGGCGCCGTAAACCATTTGTACACCGGCAGACGCTCGGCGTTCGTATACTGAAAGGAGCCCTGAATCAGCGCTTCCTTGCCATCCACCGTTTGCCGCTGATAGCTTCCTGTGGGAACCACGCTGGTCAGGATCCCAACGGTTACGATTAACGCCAGCAGGATGGAAAAGGCGATCCAAAACGTCCTCATTCCGATTCGCAGGGAAGCTTCTTCCTTCTTCGGTTCGTTCACCGGATATGCCTCCTCATTTCGTTTGAGATAAACGGATATTTATGCAATTGCGTGTATTATAGCCACGGTCTTTCGGAATGTCAACCGAAATACGGCGGAAAAACCGCCTCTGCACAAGGGCCGCGTTGACTTAAACCAAAAAATCAATAGGAGCAGGCAACCGGGTTTGCCCACGGCAACCGTGGTCGTCGTTTGTTTAATTTTCCGCACCGGTTCAGTCTGTCCCTGTCCGTCTGGTGAATTGGTTGTGTGACTCCCGTTAAGCGCTTCGTCCGGCTAAATTTGTCTGAACCGTTCGATTGTCATTACACGCATCGTTAATTATAAGCGAATGAATGTATCTGTTATCCCCGCCAATTTAATAAGTTGTAAAGGTCTTTGGTTATATATTCAAAATTCAGTGTCTCATTTGATTGACAGCGACTTGTATTGCTTATATAATAACTAATAAATGAAAGTATTATCTTTCCCAATTGACCTGCAGTTCTTCCTCTCCGTAAAGGTAACGTCGCCAGGCGCTTTGACCAACGCTTCCTTTAAAAAGCCATTAGTCGTCCTGCCGTTCCCGGTGCCCGTGTCGCACGGTAGTCTCATTGGAGGCGAATCTGAATGCGCTGGCAAAAATACGCCGTCCTGGTCGTGCTGATGGCATTCTGCACGGTGCTGGTTTCCTGCGGGCAGGGGCCGTCTCCGGGCGTTTTGTCTACGGCTTCCCCGGCGCTGGCGGGCACCGCCGCGTCGCAAACGGATGTCTTGACGCCCCTTACGTTCCGGATAACATGGAAAGGGTATTCCGGACGCGGGGAAGCGATCCAGTCGATCGTCGATACCTATAACGATCAGGTCGGACAAGAAGGCGCCGTAACGCTGGTCAACGGCGACGAGGACAGGGCCGCGATCGAAGCGCTGCTGGCTGGCGAGCCGGAAACCGTGTTCGTGCTCCCCTACCGGTTTGTGAAGTATTTCGGGGGCAACGGTCTTCTTCTGGACGTAAGCGACCTCTTTTCGGACGTTAAGAGTCTTTATTATGAGAAAATCTGGGCTTTGGGCGGCGTGGACGGCAGGACGTACGGCATTCCGTGGCTAGGGCATTCGATGTGCCTGCTATACAATAAAAGCCTTCTTCAGAAAGCAGGCGTACGGGCGGAAACGTTAACCGACATGGACGCGTTGGTTTCCGCAATTAAAACCGTCAAGGAAAAAACCGGTGCCGGAGGCCTCGGCCTTGTCGGCGCTTCCGGCAACGACGTTTCCTGGATGGTCAATCAGTTTATTTACGGTTTCGGTTCCAGCCTCGTAAGCGAGGACGGGAAAGCCGTAACCGTCAACAACGCCCGTTCCGCCGAGGCGCTGCGCCTGTACCGCGACGTGCTGGGCCCTTACGCGCCGCCGGGCTGGGAGAACGACTCGGCCGTCGAGGTAACCGACGCCTTCCGCGCGCAGGAAATCGCCTTTGAAATTCTCGGCATCTGGGGCGTAACGGATATCGAAAAGAACGGCTCGCCTTTCGAGGTGGGTATCCTGCCGCTGAAAACCTTCGGGTTGTGCTCGGAAGTCGGCCCGCTGATGCTGTCCGTTTCCCCCGACATCAGCGAGAAGGGCAAACAGTCCGCGGTGCGCTTCATCCGCTACATGATCTCCAAAGAGGCGCAGGCGGAGATATTGAAAGGCGAATACAGCCCCGAGCACGACGCTTATTACCCCTTCCGCACGCCGATACGCACCGATATGGCGGACATTCAGATATTCAAAGATCATCCTGAATACCAAACCTTTATCGACGGGTTTTCCAACCCCAGCGTGGACGTTCCCGTACCGGCATGGCAGCTCGTCAAGGACGAGGTGTACGGGCCGAGGCTGCACCGGCTGATGACCGGGGAACTGTCCATAGAGGAATTCCTGAAAGACGTGGAAGAAAAAGGGAATGCGATTTTGAACAGCCGGTAACCGAACGACTCCCCTTGCCGGAAGGAGTGTGCCGTTATGAAGGCATCCGGGTTCCTGGCTCTGATCCTCGCGCTGTTCCTGCTGTTTTCCTGCGCGGCTGCCGAGACGGCTCAAATTCAGCCGAAACGGACGGCCGGCCTGTCTTCGCTCGGCCTTACGGACGAAGAAACCGCCTTCATCGCGGCGCATCCGACCATTCGTCTCGGCGTCGATCCTAAGTTCATCCCCTACGAGTTCTTCGATTCGGACGGAATATATAAAGGTATTGCGCGGATTATCTGAGCCTGATCTCTCAGGAAACAGGGTTGTCGTTCGATATCGCGCGCGGGCTGACCTGGTCGCAGGCCTACGAATCCGCCGTCGAAAAAAAACTGGATATGCTGCCCTGCGTATCCAAGACCGCGCAGAGGGAGCGTTATTTCCTTTTCTCCAACGCCTATCTGTCCTTCCAGCGGGTCATTTTCGTGAATCAAGACGAGAAGAGCATCCAGTCTTTCTCGGATCTGTACGGGAAAGCCGTCGCCGTGCAGAAGGACAGTTCCCACAACAGCTTTCTGGTCGATTACCCCCAGATTCGGCTGGATCTCTACGAAGCCGTGGAAGACGCGCTGCTGGCGGTTTCCAACGGTACGGAGGTCGCCTTCATCGGCAATCTGGCTACGTCCAACTACCTTGCCAAGACGAACGGCATTACGAATCTCCGTTATATCCCGATCGACTCGCAGGCCCCGCAGTCCCTTTATTTCGCCGTACGGGACGACTGGCCGGAACTGGTCGGCATCCTCAACAAGGCGCTAAACGCCATCGACGAGGAAAGCAGGCTTGCCATCAGCGATAAATGGATCAACGTGGAAACGAACGCCGACTTTTCAGGCATCCTGCGGATCATCGGCATCGCCGGCGGGCTGACCCTGCTCATCCTGCTCGTCTCGTTCTTCTGGATTCTACGCCTGCGCAAAGAAATCAGGATGCGCAGGCAGGCGCAAAGCGAGTTGGAGAAAGCCAAGCGCGAGGCGGACGAAGCCAACCAATCCAAGTCCGTGTTTCTGGCCCGAATGTCCCACGAGATACGCACGCCGCTCAACGGCATCACGGGCATGTCCTACCTGCTGAAAAAAACCTCCTTATCGCTTACGCAGAGGATGTATGTGGACAAGATCACCCATTCGTCCGCGAACATGCTGGGTATTATCAACGACATCCTCGATTTTTCCAAAATCGAATCCGGCAAAATGGAGTTAGATATCGCCTCCTTCAGCCTCGACCAGACGGTGCAGGACGTGGTGAACGTCGTTTCCTACCAGATCGAGGAGCGGGAAATCGGGTTTGTGCTTACCAAGGACCCGGGCGTGCCGAACTGGTTCTTCGGCGACGCGAAACGTTTGGGGCAGATTCTGATTAACCTCCTCAATAATGCCGCCAAGTTTACCAGCAAGGGCGAGGTAACGCTGGATATCCGCCTGCTGGCCAGGGAGAACGACCGTTATCACGTCTCCTTCACCGTCCGCGATACGGGCATCGGCATGTCGGAAGAACAGGTGAAGAAGCTCTTCGTCCCCTATTCGCAGGCCGATGTAAGCATCAACCGTCGTTTCGGCGGCACGGGGTTGGGGCTTTCGATCGTTAAAAACCTTACGGAACTGATGGGTGGCGACGTGCAGGTGTTCAGCACCCTTGGCGAAGGTTCCAGTTTCATCGTCCGCCTCACCCTCGCCGCGGATGCCGAAAAGGAGAAGGAGAGCCTGGATCACGTGCCCGCGGAGCTTTTCCGGAACATGAAGGCGCTGGTACTGGATAAACGCGGGGCCAGCATGAACATGATCCGCAAGTACCTCGAGTCCTTCGGCATCAACTGCGAACTGACCACATCCCCGCACAGCGCGACAAATCTGCTGGAAACGGCGAACGTCAAGTACGCCGTGCCTTTCGATTTTATCATCATCGATTATGAAACCCCTGCGGGGGGCGGCTTCCAGTACTCGGACGAAGTGGCCGCCAACCCGCGTATTATTCGGAAACCGAAGGTGCTGATGCTTTTGCCGATGATGCGGGAGGATCTTTTCGACCAATGCGGCGAACACGGCGTGGATATCGGCGTGGGCAAGCCGGTGGTGCCTTCCATCCTTCTCAACGCGATACTGGACGTCTTCCACATGAAAGCGGTCGCGGAGGCGCAAACGGCGGAAAGCGAACTTCTTCCGTTGGACGAGCCACGCTGCGTACTTGTGGCGGAGGATAATAAAACCAATCAGCTCATCGCCAAGTCGCTGCTGGACCAAATCGGCGCGGAAGTGATCATCGCGGAGGACGGCAAGGAGGCCGTGGAGCTTTTCGGGCAGAGCCGGGACCGTATCGACCTGATCCTGATGGACCTGCATATGCCGGTGATGAACGGATACGAGGCGACGGAAGCGATCCGCAAGCTCTCCCCGGATGTGCCCGTGGTCGCCATGACGGCGGACGTGGTGGCAGGCGTTCAGGCCCGCTGCGAGCAAAGCGGGATACACGCCTATATCAGCAAGCCCTTCGATCCGGAGCGTTTTATCCGTACGGTCCGGGACCTCTTGCAGTCGTCCAGACCGAAGCCCAACACTCAACCGGCGATACTGGATGCCGAAAAGGGTGCCCGGGAACTGGGGCTTGGGCCGGAACTTTACCGTAATATCCTGATAGAATACCGGAAAGAGAACCTGGACACGGCCGAACGCATGAAGCTCGCCATAGGTGAAAAGCGATACGCGGACGCGGCGGGTATCGCGCATAAAGTCAAGAGCAGTTCCGGCAGCATCGGCGCCAGGCCGCTATACGAGGTTTCTTCCCGGTTGCAGGCCGCGCTGGAAGGCGGCGACGGGGCCGCCGCCGGCCCCCTTAGCGAGGAATTCGTTACGTTGTTGACCCGCGTGCTGGAAGAGATATGCGTGATTCTGGATTCTCCGGTATAAACGTTCGCGTACCCGGGCGCAGGTTCATCGGTTGCAAAGAAGGAGGGTTCCCATGGCTGAGAAATTGCTGATCGTCGACGATTCTTCGACTGATCGGATGATTATTCAGAATATGCTGTCCGATTTCGTAGTGCTGACCGCCGGCGACGGTCGTGAAGCGCTGGAGATGATCGAAGCGAACCCGGATATCGACCTGATGATCCTCGACCTGAACATGCCCGTGATGAACGGGTTCGAGGTGCTGGACAAGCTGAAGGAAACCGATAGAAGCAAACGGCTTCGCACCATTATTTTGACCAACTACAACGAACTGGATAAAGAAATCCGCGGTCTGAAATCAGGCGCGGTGGATTTTATCCGCAAGCCGGTCAACCTGGAATCACTCCGCGTACGAATCGGCATTCACCTGGAACTGCTGAGAATCCAAAGGCTTTACGAAGAAACGCTGTACGAAAGCAGCCTTACGCTGAACACGCTGCTTGACCAGGCGCCCATCGGCATCGCGCTTTCGCACAGCGCGCAACCGGACGCCGGCAACGAGGAGCAGACGGTGTTCAACGCCGCGTACGAGCGGATTACCGGGCGGACGCGTGAGGAACTGATCGCCCTTGGCTGGGCGCAGATCACACACCCGGACGACCTGCCCAAAGAAATGGCGCTGTACCGCCAGTTCACGGCCGGCGAGATCGAAGGGTATTCGCTGGAGAAACGCTTCATTCGCCCGGACGGAAGCGTCGTCTGGGCGGAGATCATCCTCGCGCCGCTCAACCGGAGAAGCGACATCCACTACAACCATCTGTGTCTGGTTCAGGATATCAGCAAGCGCAAAGCCGTGGAAAGCGCACTGAGCGAAAGCGAGCGCAGCAAAACCGTACTGCTTGCCAACCTTCCCGGCATGGCCTACCGGTGTGATAACAACCGCGAGTGGACGATGCGCTTCGTATCCGAAGGATGCTATGCGTTGACGGGGTACCGGCCCGAAAACCTTTTGGGCAACCGGGACGTCGCATTTATCGACCTTGTCGTGCCGGAGTACAGGGAATTTCTTTGGAATGAATGGGAACGCGTATTGGCCTCCCGCCAGCCGTTCAAGGGCGAGTATGAGATCATTACGGCATCCGGTCAGCGGAAATGGGTGCTTGAAATGGGCCAGGGCGTTTTCGGCCCCGTCAGCGGCACCGTTCTTGCGCTGGAAGGAATCATCATCGATATTACGGATCGAAAAGAGCAAGAGATCAAACTGAAGCATATCAGCGAAATCGACAGTCTTACGGGGCTGCACAACCGCGTATACCTGGAAAACACGCTGGCTCAGGAATCATCGGGATATTCCGGCGGTTCGCGGGCGATCGTACTGATCAGCCTGCGAAAGATTAACGCCATCAGCCTGACCTACGGGTACGGATACAGCGAAAAAATCATCCGGGAACTGGCCGTCAGCCTGCTCAAACTGGCGGATCGCAACCGCGATTTGTTTCAGATTTCTTTAGAACGATATGCCTTCTATATCAAACGGTACCGTGACGCGAACGAACTGATTGAGTTCAGCCGTTCCGTCATTCAGTTGATCGACGGGATCCAGATTCTGAGAACCGCAGGGTGCGGTATCGGCATACTGGAGTTCGACTGTTACCGTTGCGAGGCCGAAAACGTGATCCTGAAGGCGTCCACAGCCGCGGAACGTGCCAGCGAAGGCGTCAGCTTCGGTTTCCGCTTCTTCGACCGTGATATGGAAATAGCCGCCGGGCGCGAAACGGAGATTAAAAAGGCCCTCATGCAGTTTATCGACGGGTCGAAAGAGGCGCGGTTGTTCCTGCAATTCCAGCCGATCCTCAACCTTGCGAACAACCGGGTGGAGGAGTTTGAAGCGCTCGCCCGTTTTCAGTGCGACAAGCTCGGCCCGGTATCGCCGCTGGATTTCATACCCATCGCGGAAGAAAACCAGCTGATCATCCCGGTGGGCCGCGCCGTGCTGGAAATGTCCTGCGCGTTCCGCAAGCGATTGGAAGCGGAGGGACACAGCGACATCCGCGTATTCGTAAACGTATCCGTTATCCAGGTTCTTCGCGGGGATTTCGAAACGGAATTCCTACAAACGCTCGACCGGTACGGGGTCGCGCCCGGGTCTATCGGCATCGAAATAACCGAAACGATGTTCGTGAATAACTACGTCGCCATCAACGAAAAACTGGAGCCTCTGGCCAGGCGGGGCGTTCTGATCTCCATAGACGATTTCGGAACCGGGTATTCTTCCCTGTCCCGCGAGCGGGAATTACGCGCGGATATCGTAAAAATCGATAAGTCCTTCATCGACAAGCTCTTGATCCTGCAACCCGATCGGGCGATTACCGGGGACATCATTTCGATCGCGCATAAAATGGGTCACCTCGTGGTTGCCGAAGGCGTGGAGCACGAAGCGCAGAAACGGTATCTGGCGGAGCACGGCTGCGATATGATGCAGGGATATCTTTTCAGCAGGCCGCTGGATGAAGACGCGGCCGTCGCGATCCTCAGGGAACGGAACTGAATCCTCCGGCCGTGAAAGCACCGAAAGATGCAAAGAACGCGAAAGCAGCCCACCGCCACGCTTTCACGTTCTTTTTACGTTCCTTACCCGTTCTATTTATATACAGTCACGCCTAATTCCCAAAAACCCGCATCAGGGGATAAGGCGTGCCGGAGGAGTCCGTATGGTTTGCTCCCCGAACCGCAGTTATCCGTTAATCTATTCCGCCTGTTTCCGCCAACGCAGGCGAGTAGGCCACCTCAGCCGTTCAAGCCCCAGCGAGGCGGAGACGACGAAAAACGGCGCGTACAGGAACAGATAACGGGGCCACACTTCAAACAGCAGCAGGTACGCCGTAACGCCCGCCAGCGTAAAGCCCAGCAGCGCTGTGATTCCGCTGCCGCGGCGGCGCAAAAGGAGTATGGCACACAACGTGAGGATCGATATCCACAGGCCCTGTTCCACGGTTGCGGCCAGGATGCCCTCGTCCTTTTTCGGATCGTAGAATTTTCTGAGCGTGACGCTGAACGCGTCGGTCCGCAGGGGTGTTTCCGTTTTCAGGTAACTGGTGTTGGAAGCCAGCGTGCCGTCCGAATAAGCTTTATACAGTTTGATCGTGAAAAAGCGAAGGTTGCCCGCGACGCCGCGCGCGGAAAACCGCCGCCAGGCCTCCCTGAGTGTGGCGGTTCTGCGTTCTTCCAGCGTTGGATAGGAAAGCGAAAATTCGTTGTCCGCCGGGGAATGGCCGCCGTAGGTTTCGTTGTTCATTCCCAGCATCAGGTAATGCGTATCGCAAAGCTGCCCCTGCGGCTGCGTATCCCCGCCCAGATAGAGGATGGCGCCATGATACAGCGCTCTTCCGGGAAGCACCCCGATAACGATCGCCGCCAGAATCGCCGCCGTACGCCTGCGGCGTTCGGGGGTCATACGGGAAAGCGGAAAGAAACGGAACGCTGAAACCAAAACCAGCGCGATGAGAAAGATGGCCGCCGTGGGCTTGATCGCCGCGCCCACCGAACTGAGCAGCGCGATCAGCAGCCATTTGGGAAACGTCCGCAGGTCGGACAGATACGTATAGAGCGCCAGCACGGGAAACAGGATGGAGAAAGTGTCGGTATAGGGTACGGTAACGGTCGCGGAAAATGCGATCCACGTCGTGCAGAAAAAAAGAGAACCCGCCCGCGCAAGACGGCTTTTCGTCAGTTTTCGGACGCATAACACGCATACGAAGCACGCGGCGTTCACAAGCGCCGCGCTCAGATACGGCAGCACCGCGTAGGGAACGGCAAGCCCCAGGCGGCCCGCCACCCATAACGGCGCAACCAGTATCATCGTGATGATGGCGTTATTGGGGCACATGGCGAAATAGCTTCCGTCGAACGTTTCCCCCGCCGCTATCTGCGCCGCGGTTTGCCACACCCTGTTGACGTCCCAGCCGGGGTAGAACCAAATGCTGTGCGTCGCTACCAGCTGCAAGGCCAGCAGCGCGGTGAAATACACCGGAAGAAACCATTTCAAGGGCGCTGCCCTTCGCGGCTTCCCAATAAAAAAGCGCCTCCCCCACGCAATCGCCGAAAGCAACGCGAGGACGATCAGCATTATCCACCAGTTCGCAAGAAGATACGTCCGGTCGTATGCGAAAGAAAATGCGCGCTGCCCCGCGACGATCACCCCGAGAATAACCAGAAATAGCGCTCCCGCTGCTATGGAAAAGACAGAGTACCGTTTCCCCGTCGTTTGATATATTCGTGTCCCGTGCCGCCGCATTCGTATCCATACCCCTTCGATTTCAGTTTCAATTATCAATCATTCATATTCATTCGCCGGCGGCGACCGCATTATTGTCCGTCCAGACGCCGTTCCAGCCATTGGAGGCCCCGTTGCCAAACCATGCTTACACCAACCCGTAAAACCGCTTCGTCCGTGCAGTTGCCGCTCGTCACCCGCAGCGTATACCGCCCGGCGTCAAGCGCGGGGATTTGAAAAACGCCGTTTTCATACGTGGGATACGCGACGAGCTTTCCGCCCCGCCACAGTTCCGCCGACGCATCTGCGGGCGTGTGCGGATATCCGTACAGGGAAAGCGTGAAGGGCGCGCCCGCCGCGCAGGGCAGCTCGTAACAGAAATTATCGTCCGTGTCCGTAAGCTTGATCCACTGCGTTTCTTCGTTTCGGGCGGGTAAAACCTCGATCTCGAATAACCCGGTTTCGCCGTTTCCCGCCGCGTCTATTTCCACCGACAGGTCGGTCACGTTTCGGCTTTTCAGTTCCATGCGACAGGGCTTTCCCGTACCGTCCGGCAAAGCGAAGGGAACAGGCTGCCCGCCGTTGACGGATACGCGCACGGCGCGGATATCCCCGGCGGGCGCGGGCGCGTCGTAGAATACGAGCTGCCCGATATCCTGCGGCGCATTCCACTGAAAGCGGATCGTCGGGTTCGGGTCGCTCGGTTCGGGAAACCAGCAACCGTAAAGGGGATCGTCGCTGTATCCTTGCAAAACGAAATCGGTCAGTCGCACGGCGTCGCCGCTGGTTGCCGTCACGCGTGCCGAAAGCGCGAGGTTGTCCGTGCGCCTTTCCCAAAAAACCTTATCGCCGTTTAACAGATTAGCCTCTTTTGCTAACGCGTTCTGGCTGCGGTAGCAGCCCAGCAGCGCGCGCAGCTTCGACGCGCGAAGCGTGTAGCTAAGGTACTCGCCGGGCATCACGAAGCGTACCCGTTCGTTCCATGCGTAACAGGTGGAATAGCTGTCGGGCTGCCACGGTTGTTTCGCGCTCAGAAGCGGAATTCGATAAAAGTCCTCGTTGCCGTGCCAGGCGTAATCGTAGGCGAACCCCTTGAAAACCAGCGGCCTGTAATCGCTTTCCTCCCGCAGCAGCTTTCCCATCACAGCGTCGAAGATCATGGAAAGCGAAACGTGATCCACGTGGTCGTCGGTGTCGTTTACGAAGATCACATCCGGTCGCAGTTCCCGTATCAACCGCCGCAAGTCAGCCTCCGCGTTGGCAAGCGTGCATTCGGCAGCCTCTCCGAAAAGCTTCGTGTGGAAATCCGTATACCCGGCCGCGCCGTAGGTGCGGGAACGCCCCGCGTCGCCGGTGCGCACCGCGTCCGGGTCCCCCTTGTACAGCGGAGGGTTAAAAACGTGGTCGCCGTATCCCAGAAAAACGAGGTTCGAGCCGGGAACGCCCATCAGCGCGGTTGTCCTTACCGCTTCACCGACCCGCAGATCGGGGTCCGTTTTCGCGTCTCCGTTGGTTTCAAAGGCGACGGTCACGTCCCCGCCGGCCTGTTCGAAAGAATCGATAACGCCGTAAGCCAAGTTGATCTCGTCATCCTCGTGGGGAATCAGCACGAGCACCTTGCGGTTCCGAACGAAAGCCGAAGAAAAAAAACTGTTTTCCGTACCGGGATACGCGCTGTGATACAGCGCGAAAAATAGCACTCCGCACGCGACGGCTATAGACGCGAGCAGAACGGCCAGTATGAGCGCCCGCTTCCGGAGCGTTCGGCGGTCTGGTTTGGACGGAGCGCTTTCCATAATTCTCCTTGCCGGGCTTATCAGGCCGATGGTCGAACCGCTCCGGAACAGGCCCGGCACGGCTCTATCATGATTAATTATAATATTCGTTTTTCGCGCGTGTCAATAGCGCAGGGATTGTTTACCTTCGTAAACGCGCGAAACGGTCCCGCCGGACGAGGCGGGACCGTTTCGTTCCCATGCGGACCGTCAGGGCAGCCGAACCGTTACGCTCATGCCGCAGCGCAAACTGTCCGTATTCTCCAGCTTTACGTATACGGCGTACTGCGCGCTCCCTTCTTCCGAAACGGGGATGGAAGAGATGGATTCGATAGTGCCTGCGATCTCCGCACTTCCCGCGAAGGCATCCGGCGTAACAGTCAGTTTCATCCCTTCGGAAACGGAAGACAGGTCGCTTTCATCGATGTCGAACACGGCCTGAAGCGACGATTGCTCGTAGAAAGTCGCCAGCACATCGTCCTTGGCGACCGCGGCGCCGGCGGTCTTATCGACGCTCACCAGTACGCCGTCCGCGGGCGCGGCGATCGTGTCGCCGACAGGTTTCAGCCCGTCCAGCGTGCCGGATACCGTTTCCAGCAGCAGGTCGCCGCGCTTCACGCTTTGCCCTTCCTGAACGGCACACCGAAGCACGCTGCCCTCCGCGGTGATCGCGGCGGCCTCCGCGTGCCGTACCCTGGCGCTGCGCGCGAGCCTGCCGGATGTGGCCATCCCGGCGTCGCGATAGACGGTTACCGAATCCTCGGGGTCCAGATTGCCGCTTGAAACTTCCACGGTAAAATCACGGCCGTCCACCGTGGTAACGACGCCTTCGCCGGTGCGCGCGTGGTCCTCGGTGCTCTGCAGGTATACGACGTCGCCCTGGTTCAGGTATCGGTTCGCGTTATGGTTGTCCGTGCTGTCGTAAGCCCCCGCGCTGGAGGCGTCGACGGCGAATTTGCTTTCCGGCTCCAGGTACAGGAGCGCGCCGTACCGTTCGGCAACGCCCGACGCCTCGTCGCCTGGCACGGCCCGCAGGCCGCGCACGACGCCGTTAAAGGGCGCGTAGATCTTGGTGGTCGAAAGGGTAAACAGCGTCTCCCCGGCGGTTACGGCATCGCCCGCGCGCAGGGAGTACGCCTCCAGCGTGCCCCCGAAGGGCGCCTTTACGGTTACGGTGTCCCGGTATTCGATCTTGCCGGAGTACGAAGCGCCGCCGGACGCCGTATCCGCGAGCGCGGGAACAACCGCAAGCAGCAGGCACAGGGTCAGCAGCGAAACCATTGCTTTCCTCAACATAATTCATGTCCTTTCTATGGGTCACACGCTGCGAAGCGCGTCGATCGGGTTCAGTTCGCTGGCTTTCTTGGCGGGAGCCCAGCCGAATACGATACCGACCGCCGCCGAGAAGCCCACGCCCAGCAGGATAGCCGTTCCGGACACGGCAAAGGACAAATCCGCGACGATGCTGAACAGGTAGGATACGCCCAGCCCCAGCAGGATGCCCGCTACGCCGCCGGAAAGGCTTAATATGATCGATTCGATAAGAAACTGCAGCTGAATCTGCCCGGGTTCGGCGCCCAGCGCTTTGCGCAGGCCGATTTCCGTGGTGCGCTCGGTCACGGTGACTAGCATCATGTTCATAATGCCGATACCGCCCACCAGCAACGCGATGGAGGCGATGCCCACCAGAAGCATGGTCATCATGGAGATCATGGTATCCATCGTGTTTAAAAGGCTTTCCATGTTGATGATGCTGTAGCTATTATCCTTGTTGTTGAACGCGGCGTCCAGCGTATTTTCCAGGCTGGCCTGCACCTGGCTGGTCAGCGAAGTGTCGGCGACGTACACGCTGAGCGAGGCGATGTTCCGTTTTCCGGCCAGCGTCATGGCGGAGGTATACGGAATGATGATCCGTCCATCGTCCGAGCCGCCGCCCTGCACCTGCATCATCACGTCGCTGCTGTCCGCGTCGGAAAGAACGCCGATCACCCGGTAATCGTAGCCGTTGATGCTCACGCTTTTTCCAAGCGGGTCCTCGCCGAAGAACAGTTTGCTCTGCGCGGCGGTATCCAGCAGGGCCACGTGGTTGCGGCTCTCCACGTCCAACGGCGTCAGCGCGCGTCCCCGCGCCACCAGTTCCGGGTTGCGGTGAAAGTACACCTCGTTGTAGCCGTCTACGGTCACGTTATCCGTCCATTCGTTATCCGACTTGACGGTCGCCGTAAGGCTCACGCTGGGCGACACGCCCTGCACGTCGGGAAGCGAGCGGATTTTTTCCAGATCGGCGGCAGACAGCCCGGACTTGAGCGCCGTACCCGAGGCGTTGACCACCAGGCGTCCCGTGCCCATGGAGATAAACTCCGCCGTCACCTCCGACGTGGCGCTTTGCATAATGGTTACCAGCGCGATGATGGCGGTAACGCCGATGACGATTCCCAGCACCGTCAGGAAAGAGCGCATTTTACTGTTCCAAATGTTGGCCGTGGACATCTGAAAGCTGTTCTTCCAGAGCCCGAGCTTGCGTCTAAGCATACGCTCTCTCCCCTTCCGTAAGCGTTCCGTCCAGAATATGCACGATACGGTGCGCATATTGCGCGATGGAAAGATCGTGCGTGATCATGATGATGGTGCGTCCCTCGGCGTTGATTTCCTGAAATAGCGCCAGCACCTGCCGACCCGTCGTCTGATCCAGCGCGCCGGTCGGCTCGTCTGCAAGCAGGATGCTGGGGTTGGTGACCAGCGCGCGGGCGACCGCCACGCGCTGCTGCTGCCCGCCGGAAAGCTGGTTGGGACGATTCCCCAGCTTGTCCTGCAGGCCCACGCGGGCCAGCACTTCTTCCGCCCGGTGCCAGCGCTCCTTCTCGCTCACGTCGCCGTAAATCAGCGGCAGTTCCACGTTATGGATGGCGTCCAGCCGCGGAAGCAATTGAAACGATTGGAATACGAACCCGATCTCCCGGTTACGGATCGCGGCAAGCTGTTTCGGCGTTTGCCGGGCGATCTCGCGGCCGCCCAGAATGTATTCGCCTTCGGAGGGCGTGTCCAGACAGCCGATAATGTTCATCAGCGTCGATTTTCCGCTGCCGGAAGGCCCGAGGATGGAGAGAAACTCCCCCTTTTCCACCGTCAGGTCAACCCCTTTAAGAACCGTCTGCCATTCGTCGCCCATGCGGTAGCGCTTCACGATATTGGACATGCGAAAGAATTCGTTGCTCATATTACTGGTCCCCGACGGCTTCCATTTTTTCACGCTGGTTGCGCATGACGGTTTGCAGGTCTTTCGTGGCTGTGGGGACGTACAGAACCGTATCCCCGGCCGAAAGCCCGGAGGTGATCTCCACCCGCGAACCGTCGTTTACGCCAACCGTCACGTTCACCCTGCGCAGTTCCTTGCCGTCCCGCATGTACACGAACGGCGTGTTGTCGTCGTCAAAGCTCAGGGAACCGATGCCCAGAAGCACCGCCCCTTCCACGTGCCGGTTCGGCACGTCCACCGATATCTGCATGCCCGGCAGCGCGTCCTCCGGCAAGGCTACGCCCGAAAGATCGGCCGTGACGACGTAATAACTCAGGTCGCCGGATTGCACCGCACGCTTGTTGATGGCGTCCACGGGTGCCTGAAAGGTTTCTCCGGTGCCGTCCACCGTGATCTGCACCTCTTTGCCCAGCGCGACGGAAGCGATATCGTATTCGTCCACCTGAAAAGTGGCTTTCATGCCGCTTAAATCCATCAGTTCCAGCAGTTCGTCCCCGGTCTGGACCACGTTTCCGGCTTCCGCGTCGAGGGCCGTCACCTCGCCCGCGATATCCGCCTTGATCACGGTGCCGTCCTTCAGCCGCATCAGCCGCGCCTTCTCGGCCACGCGGTCGTTGGGCCGTACGTAAACTTCTTCGACCGTCGTATCCGACGGGGCCGTGACCGTGACCGTGTTGGTTACCTCAAGCTTGCCCGAGAAATTATAAAAAGTGGACAGGTCTCCGGTCACCGCCGTATCCTCCGCATACGGGACTGCCCTGTTACGGTTCAGAGCCCAGACGCTTCCCAGCGCGAGCACGACGAGCAAAAGTAAAATCCAAATCCACCGTTTCCGTTTCTTCACCTTGTAAACCTCCTCTTTCTGTTCGGCAACCGGTTAAAAGTATAATCTGGTTTGATAAACCGTCCGTAAACTGCCGGGAGAAATTCGTGGCCAACCTTCGCCGCGCGGCGGCTACGGAAGCGGCAGCCATACGGTCATTAACGCGCCCTCTCCCGGCCGGCTTTCGCACGTGATATCGCCGCCGTGCAACCGGGCGATTTTCCGCGCGAGCGTCAGCCCCAGCCCGTTGCCGGGGGCCTCGCCGCCCGCGTCCGCGTGGTAAAACTTATCGAACACCCGGTCGATATCCTCCGGCGGTATGCCGGGCCCGTCGTCCCTCACCGAGGCCACGGCCCGGTTACCCTCCCTGCGCAGGGTCACGCCGACGCGGCCGCCTTCGCCGGTAAATTTTACGGCGTTGTCCAGCAAATTCAACCAAATCTGGCTGAGCATCTCCCCGTTCGCGTTCACGGTGATTTCGTCCAGGTCCACCTCCATATCGATGTTCTTCGCTTCCCAGGCGTTTTGCATCAGCAGCACGCACCTGCGTATTTGCTCGCTCAGGTCGATCTGCTTCCTGTCGGTCACGATGGCCTGGTTCTCGATTCTGGAAAGGTTGAGCACGTTGGTTGCCATGGAAGCGAGCCGGGAGGATTCCCGGATGATAATGTCCAGATATTCGTTCCGCTCTGCGGGAGACAGGTTTTCCTCCTTTAACAATTCCGCGAAACCCTTGATGGATACGATCGGCGTTTTGAATTCATGGGAAAAGTTGTTGATGAAATCGCTGCGAAGCAGTTCGATGCTTCCCAGTTCCTCCGCCATTCGGTTAAAACTTTCCTGTAGTTCGCGAAAAGGCGCGGGATAACGGCGGCTGATGCGTACGGAAAAATCTCCGGCGGCCAGCTTGTTGGTCGCGGTGATATACGCCTGCATGGGCTTTAACGGAATGCGTCCGAACGTGAGCGCTACGAACGTGCCTACGATGGCGCTGGCGGGCAGCAGCGCGACGGCGATCGGGAAAGCGTTGCGCAGGCCGAGGCGGTCGACCACGCCGAGGCTGAGCAGCGCGTAGGCGATGGCGAATACGATCAGGCCCGTGATGACGAAGATCAACAGAACGACCAGCGAGAAGAACACCGAAAGTCCCATGCCGCGAAGCCAGCGTTTCATCATTTCTTCACCACCGCCTTGTACCCCAGCCCGCGAACGGCGACAAGCTCGAACGACGGGTCGTTCTCAAAACGCTTGCGAAGGCGGTTGACGTGGACGTTCACGGTCGTATCCCCGCTTTCGGATTCCATTCCCCAGATTTCGTCCATCAGCTGGAGCCTCGTGAAGATCTTGTTGGGAAAAGAAAGCAGTTTATACAGCAGGTAAAACTCCTTCTTCGGCAGCGTTTGCCGTTCCCCGCCCTGCGTTACGGTCAGCGAGTCGTAATCCAGTTCCAAATCGCCGACGCGCAGCACCCTTTCGCTGACGGTTCTGGAACGCCTGAGCAACGCGCGGACGCGCAGAAGCATCTCTTCCATATCCAACGGTTTGGTCATGTAATCGTCCGTTCCGGCCAGAAAGCCCGTGTGCTTGTCCTCCGGCAACTGCCTGGCCGTAATCATCAGGATAGGCGTTTCATCGCCGTTTTCCCTTAGCTCCCGCGCGAAAGTATACCCGTCCATGCCGGGCATCATGACGTCCAGCAGGATAATGTCGATGTGCCATTCCTCCAACGCTCGCAGCGCTTCCCGACCGTCCGCCGCCGTATGGACTTCGTATCCGTTACGCGTCAGTACCGTCTCCAGTAGTTTGCGCGTGTTGGGTTGGTCGTCGGCCACGAGCACCTGAAACATACGGATCACCTCCCGGATTCTATTATATCTGAAAAAGTAAACTGAAAAGAAATTCCGTTCAAACCATACGGATTGCCGTTTGAAACGGCCGCGCCGCAGGGCGTTCGCATCGCCGTACGGCGGGTTTTCAGGCCACGGCAGGCGGAAACCTCCACGCCCGTTCATCCGGATGCGGCGAGGCGAAACGGAAGCCGCCCTCCGCGCGTTCCGATCCGAGCCGCTCAGAGTATATCCGCATTAATCCCGGCAGAAACGGCGCTTCGACGGCTTCGGGCCTTTTGGTCTGCCACTTATCGGTTTTTCGGTATACCAAAACCGCCGGTCCGTTCGCGTATGCCTCGTACTCGGATCGGCGGTTCTATTTTACGAATGCTTTTTACATTCCTTGTAGAGGCGGTACGGTTCCTTTATCCCAGCAGTGCCGCCAGGTCGGCCTCCGGCGTGGTGATGGGCGCGATACCGTAGTTCTCGGCGAGTAGATTCAGCACGTTCGGCGACAGGAACGCGGGCAGGGTCGGCCCGAGACGGATGTTCTTAATGCCCAGATACAGAAGCGTAAGCAGGATACAGACCGCTTTCTGTTCGTACCAGGAAAGCACGTAAGACAGCGGCAGGTCGTTCACGCCGCATCCGAAAGCCTTCGCCAGCGCCAACGCGACCTGAACCGCGCCATAGGCGTCGTTGCACTGTCCCATATCCATGATTCGGGGCAATCCGCCGATCGTGCCCAGATCAAGATCGTTAAAACGGTATTTCCCGCATGCCAGCGTCAGTACGACGGTATCCGCGGGCGTTTCCCTGACGAACTCGGTGTAATAGTTGCGGCCCGGTTTCGCGCCGTCGCATCCTCCCACGAGGAAGAAGTGGCGGATCGCCCCCGCTTTCACCGCGTCCACCACCTTGTCCGCCACGGAAAGGATCATGCCGTGGCCGAAACCCGTCGTAACCTGTTCGCCGCCGTTGATGCCGGTAAACCGCCTGTTTTCGGCGTAACCGCCCAAAGACAGGGCTTTTTCGATGACGGGCGTGAAGTCTTTATCTTCGCCGATATGCACGGCGCCGGGGAACGAAACGACTTCCGTGGTAAACACCCGGTCGGCGTAGCTTGCGCGGGGCGGCATGAGGCAGTTGGTGGTAAAGAGCAGCGCGGCCGGAACGCCGTCGAACTCCTTCTGCTGGTTCTGCCAGGCGGTGCCGAAGTTCCCTTTCAGGTGCGGATATTTCTTCAATTCCGGGTAGGCGTGCGCGGGCAGCATTTCTCCGTGCGTATAAATGTTTACGCCTTTGTCCTTCGTCTGTTCCAGAAGCAGTTGCATATCTTTCAGGTCGTGGCCGGTAACGACGATGAAGGGGCCCTTCTCCACCGCCAGCGGCACAGTGACGGCCGCGGGCGTGCCGTAGGTTTCCGTATTCGCCCTGTCCAGCAGCGCCATGCACTTCAGGTTGACCTCGCCCACCTTCAGAACGATCGCAAGCAACCGCTCCGTCGGCAGTTTCTCGCCGACCGCCCGTAGCCCCTCGACGAGAAAACCGTTTACCTCCGCGTCCGAGTACCCGAGCGTCAGCGCGTGGTACGCGTAGGCCGCCATACCGCGCAGGCCGAAGAGAATCAGGGATTTGAGCGAACGGATGTCCTCGTTTTCGTCCCACAGCTTCGTCATGTCGTAATCTTCGCCGACCGTGCCTAAGGCCCCTCCGCCGTTCCGGGATGCGAGTCTTTCCTTTTCCGCAACGGTTATTTCGGTCTGCCGCGCGATGGCCTCGTTGTCGAAGTTGACGTTCGTAATGGTGGTGAATAGGCCTTCCGCGACGATCCGGAAAGTCTCCTCCGTCAGGGGCGCGCCCCCTTCCGCGGCGCGGGCAAGGCCGATCAGCGCTCCGGTCAGCCGGTCCTGCAGGGCCGCGGTGTCCGCTTTCTTCCCGCATACCCCCGCTATTCCGGTGCAGCCTACGCAACCGGCTGTCTGTTCACACTGAAAGCAGAACATTTCTTTTTTCATGGAATAACCCTCCTTTTCTCCGTCCCGGTAACCGTGGCGGGGCGGTCGTCCCCCCCCCCCCGCGTCGCGCGTTCTCCTGCGAACGACGGCACATCCGCTCGGCGCGCCATCCGCTCCGGAAAGGCTCCGTACCGGCGAAGGCTTTGGAACCTTCTTTCTCCGGCATCACTATACAGTTTTCGCGAATGAAAGTATGTTGTAAAACCAACGGAAACGGCTCTGCTGTTCCTTTCGCTTCTTCCAAAACCATACCAGTGCCGCGCACTTCTTCCGCTGTTGATTCAGATTTCGGTCGAAACTCGAAGAGGATCGGTCGCAAAACTTTCACACGGACGTGCAGTTTTTTCCTAGAACGTTCAGATAGCGTATTAAAACTGATACCAGAATACGGCATGATCTTTCCGATGTCAATATGTGGCATTTATTCGGCTGGCCGCCTGATTCCCGCACCAAAAATACTCCGGTTCGATCGTTTCGCGCGGTTGCAACTGTAACAATTTCAATAACATGTCCTAAGTGTGTTGCTACATGTAGTACAGTGTGCTAGAATGGGCCGTTCCCGTTCGGAAGTATTCCTGATTCCGGAGACCGGAGGAAGCGCCGAACCCGAGCCGCGGGAAATAAACCGCGCAACCGAAAAACGGGAGGATAATGGCATGAAGCGTATCATCACGGTATTGTGTGTTCTTGCGATGCTGTGCACCCTGCCGGGCGCGCTGGCCGATTCGAACAGCGCCCTGATGTTTTCAAACGATCAGAAAACGGATCTTGGGCTTGAAAACGATTATTGCGTATCCATGGCGGTCGTGGGCGATACGGTGTACACCCTCTGGAGCGATTCGGTATACGGCTGGAAGTCCGGGCAGGCCGCTCCCGAAATGATCGGTTCAGGGATTACGCAGGATTATTACGGCGACTACGAAAGCGCCGTGTCCGATATCGGGGAAGACAAAGCGCAAAAAATCCTGTCGAAGTTCGTCACGGACGGAACGACGCTCTACGGCCTCAACCGCCATAACGGGATGCTGTTTCCCTTGAGCTTTGCCAACGGCGAAGTCACGTATGGCGAACCGATACAGCTGGAATGGGACGGCTTTGACAACGGCGCGGACTCCGATTCTTACGTCGACATTTCCAAGGTGGTCATGTCCGACGACTCGATCTACGCCATGGTGCGCCGGGATAATAACTATAGCAAACCGGATTTGTACTGCTTTGAAAAGGCCACCGGCAAGCGCAGTTCCTTCACCGTGGATTACGCGCAGGATATCGCCACCTATAAAGACGGGAAGCTGCTCGCGTTGATCCTCAATTACGACAACGCTTACCCCACCGACGGTTCCGACCCGGTCATGCCGTCTTTCGCGGTGGTAAACCCCGTGGACGGAAGCGTGACGCCGGTTGGGAACTTCGATTCCATAAACGTGTTCGGCCTGGTGTATCGGCAGGATACGGATACCCTGTACTATTCCGAGGATAACAAGCTGATGGCGATGCCGGGGTTGGCGAACCCCGCGCAGGTTGGATACATCCCCGCGAACAATATGAGCAACGTCGACGTCGGCCTGCTCAGCGGCGGTTCCTACGTGCTCAACACCTGGAACGCGCTTCTGGTGCGCAGCACCGACCCCAAGGATCTGCCCACTACGACGCTGCGCGTATATAACGGGTATATGGACGATGCGGCTACCGCTTTCCTTGTGCAGAACCCGCAGACGGCTGTGACCTTCAACCAGAGCACATCCTTCTCCACCACCGAGGAACTGGCGCAGGCCATGGCCTCCGCGGACAGTTCTTTCGACGTGTATAACGTCAACCTGAGTTACGACGACTTCGCGCGCCTGATGAGCAAAGGGTACTGCCTGGACCTGTCCGCCGCCCCGTCGCTAACGGAGAAGCTTTCCAAGCTGTATCCTTTCTTGCTGAAGGGCATCCAGAGTAACGGCGTCTATTACGCGGTGCCCACGCAGGTATACGCTTACGGCCTGAGCACGGCGCCCGACGTATGGAAGGACGCGGGGCTGGAAGATAAAATCCCCACGTCGTACATGGGCCTGATGGATTTTCTGGATTGGTGGGTAAACGAAGGCGCGGATGAGCACCCCGACCTGCAACTGATGTCGAACGTTACGGATTTCCGCCAGACGCTCTTCCAGTTGGCCCTGGACCTTTACGTGTCCGATATGGAAGCGGAAGGGCAGGAACTGACGCTGGACACCCCCGTTTTCCGCGACATGCTTTCCGCGTTGGACGACCTGGACACCGACACGCTCAACGAAGCCTTACCGGAGACGGATGATAACGGCAGCGTCCAAACGTATTCCGACGCCGGCAACGATCTGTTCATGAACTACGGGGACTGGCTCTCCCTGTACAGCGACGAGCAGTATCAGTCGCCTTTGATCCTTTCGCTGGAAGACGGCGGAGCGCAGCACGTTCCCGTTTATGTCAGCGCCATGTTCATCAATCCCAACACCGCCAATAAAGATACGGCACTTCGGTATCTTGAAAACGCGCTGGATCAGATGCCGCGCGAACAGCATATTATGATGTTCCCGGACGATAACGAACCCGTGCGCGCGGCGAAATACGATCTGATGATCTCGCAGTGGCAGGATGAACTGGACAAAGCCAAGAAGCAGCTGGAAACGGCGAAGCCCGAGGAAACCAAGGATATTCAAAGCACCATCGACTCGTACGAAAAGCTTCTGGAGAACAAGGACAAGTATATCTGGGACGTGTCCAAGGAAGACATCGAGCGTTACCGCGCCTCGGATTCCCTGTACTTCACTTCCGTTCCCAACCTGCTGGATTATAACGTGCAACAGCAAACCTCCGATATCTCGACGCTGATCGACCGTTATACCCAACGGCAGATTTCGCCGGATCAGTTTATCAAGGAAGCGGACCAGAAAATCCGCATGATCCAGATGGAACGGAAATAGCGCGTTCCCAAACCGGCCGCCTGACGCCTCGCGACGGGGCGGCCGGTTTTCTTTGGAGGGAGGAAACACGGTTTGTTTCGGCATAAAAAAATCGTTCTGCTGTTTTTGCTTCCGGGGCTGCTGGGGCTGATCGCTTTCTATCTGGCGCCTTTCCTGGGAGGCGTGTATTACAGCATGACCGACGGATCCTTTCAAAACCGCTTCGTATGGTTTCAGAACTACGTGGATATCTGGCAAAACGAGATGTTTCTGCTGGGGCTGAAAAACACCATGGAGCTTTCGTTACTGTGCGCGCCCGCCATATGGCTGATGTCTTTCCTGCTGTCCGTGATGCTGAAATCCCTGCGGGGCGGCGGGAAATTTTTCCGCAACGCGCTGCTTCTCCCCTATCTGGTGCCTTCCTCGTCGCTTCTGCTGATCTGGCTGCTGATGTTCGATTACGGCGGCATCATCAACCGTCTGCTGGTGTCCGTCGGGCTTTCCCGCGTACTGTGGCTGGAAGGCGGCGCGCTGCGCGTGCCGGTGGTGGCTTTGTACGTGTGGAAGAACCTCGGCTTCTCCGTGGTGATCTTCTCCGCCGGGCTGCAAACGGTGCCGGACGCCTACTATGAGTACGCCAGCCTCGAAGGCGCGTCCTTCTGGCAGCGCGAAACGAAGGTCACGCTTCCGCTGCTTGCGCCCACGTCTTTTCTGGTGTTCCTGCTGGCGTGGGTCAACGCGTTCAAGATTTTCAAGGAAGCCTACTTTATCGGCGGCGCATATCCGGACGAAACCGTGTACACCCTGCAACACTTTATGAACAATAAGTTCGGGCAGATGGACTATCAGGACGTAACGACGGCTGCGTACAGTTTCGCCCTGATCGTGTTCGTTCTGTTCGGTCTGATGTACAAAACCAAGTCGGTGCGTTCGCCTAACCAGGCGTAAGGAGGCCGTTATGACGCAGCAATCGTCGGCGCGCGCAGTCACGGGGCGCAGGAAACGCTTCAGGCCGGGCCGCGCGTTATCCATCGCATTTCTCTCGGTGATCGCGGTCCTGATTCTGTTGCCCATCTTTTTCACGTTCCTGTACTCTTTCTTCCCCAAGGGCGAAATGGAAGCGTATCTCAAGCTCAGGGGTAATTACGACGACACGCAGTGGTTGGACGTTCTGGTTTCGCCCAAGCTGGCTTCCGTACGGCAGTACTATAAGATTCTTATCGAGGAGCCGGTATATCTGCAGTTGTTCGTCAACTCTGTGAAATATACGGCGGCGATCCTGCTGGGGCAGGCGGTCGTTGTGCCGCTGATGGCGTACGCGCTGAGCCGTTTCGAGTTCAAAGGTCGGGACGCGCTGTTCTTCGTCATCCTGATGCTGATGGTGCTTCCCTTTCAGGTCACCATGGTGCCGAGCGTCATATCGCTCCGTTTCATGGGCATCCTGCAAACGCCCTGGGCGGTGATCCTGCCCATGTGGTTCACCCCGTTCTATATTTTCCTGATCCGCCAGTTCATGGCCGGGCTTCCTAACGAATTGCTAGAAGCCGGTATGATGGACGGCGCGGGCGCCCTGCGCTGTTACCTGCACGTAGTGGTCCCGGTATCCAGACCCATTCTGGGCGCGGCGGTGGCGCTGTCCTTCGCGGATTGCTGGAACATGGTGGAACAGCCGCTGGTTTACCTGGCCAACAACACGGCCAGCCAACCCCTCTCCGTAATGTTCAACCAGATCAGCACCGACGGAGCGGACGTTGCCTTCGCGGGCGCAGCGCTGTTCATTCTTCCGGCGCTGTTCGTATACTTCTATTTTCAGGAAGACATATTGCTGGGCGTTACGCTTAGCGAGCTGAAATAACCGAAGAGGAGCCGACCGATATGAAAATGAAGAAATTCGCGCTGCGCGGTTTCGTGATCCTTGGGGTGGCGGTTGCGCTGTGCATGTTCTTTGCCAATACCGTGAAAACCATCTCCACCCCGAAGGTGCAGGTAGTGCAGGCCAACCGCGGGCGGCTGGAACAGAAGATCAAGCTGAACACGAAGGTCTATTTCCCCGAAACGACGGATTATACACTGGACCTCGCGGCCCAGAGCTCCATCGTCATCGACAAGGTATACGTGCGTCCCGGTCACCACGTAGACGCGGGCGAAACCCTGTTCACCGCAAGGCTGACCGATTATAACAAGGACTGGAAAGACCTTCAAAGCAAATATACGGAAAAAGCGAAAGCGCTGCTGGACAAGGACGTGGAAAACCGCAGGCTGATGCGCACCAGCCAGCAGAACGACCTGTACGACGCCGTGCTTACCGCACAGTCCGCGTTTACGGACGCGGAGCACAGCGCGCAGGTAACGGCGTTCAAGAGCAACGTGGATATCGGAAGCGACGCCTCGCTCTGGAAGCAGAAAGCCGCCGGACGCCCGGACCTTACGAGTGCCGTAACAAAGGCGCTGGATGCCAAAGATAAATACGACGCGGCGTACCAGACGTTTTTTGATTCGTACGACGACGACAAGATCCGCGTGCGGAACGCGACCTTCAAGTTTATCAACGAGCGCCGCGCGCTGATGAGGGAACTGGCCGGCATCACCGACGACATGACGGCGCTTTCAGAGCGCAAGGAAGCCCTCAGCACCGTCACCGCGCCGCAAGCCGGTTACGTGGTCGCCGTCAACGTGAAGAACGGCGATACCTACGACGGCAAGAAGGTCGCCTATTCTTTAAGCGCGGACGGAGCGGCGCCGATGTTGCGCGGCGACATCACCAGCCAGAAAAAGCTGATTTCCGAAGGCACCAAGGTGGAAATAGCGGGTGATTTCGGGACGCAGAAAACCAAGGTGGAAAAAACGGCACTGGAGAGCGACGGAAAGAAGTACGCGTACATCACGCTGACGGACGACATCATTTCTGCGGAAGGCGGCATCCCCAAAATGGTGACGGACGACGGCGTGGAAGTTACCGTAACGTACCGGGCCAAGGAAGCTACGACGCTCATCCCTTCCAGCGCCGTGCGCAACGAAGGCGAAGGCCAGGATTACATATACCTGATTCAGCGTAACAACGGCGGTTTCCTCGACTCCAGTTCCATGAAGGCGGTCAAGACCAGCGTGGATGTGGTGGAGCGCGGAGACACTATGGTTTCCGTTTCGCAGGATCTGAGCTATCAGGACATTGCCGATCGGGAGGACCGTGCCCTTACGGACGGGTGCACCGTGATGCTGTACGTGGATTGATCGGCAGGTGAAAGCGAATATGATGAAAAAATGCGTGCGATGCCTGCTGGCGCTTGCCGTATGCGCGGCCGTGATCGTCTGGGCCTGGGTGCAGACGTCCGCCGCAGGCAGCGACCTGCAGTACCTGATCCCCGCGCCCCGCATGGTTCCCGCCACGCAGCCGGATAAGACCGGCACAGACGAGGCGGGCGGCGATCCGGCCGCCGGGAACGAAACCGGCGAAAACGCGCGGGCGGCGCTTCCCAACCAGGCGACGATCACCCTGAAGGAAAACCTGCAATCCCTGGCCACCGGATGGGCCGGCGTGATGCAAACCTACACTATGAGCGGATTGCTGGAGGCAGCCAGCCTGACCGCCGATACGGGCGAAACCAAACAGGCGCGGCTGACGGCGTTAAGTGAAAACGCCTTCGTGCTGGAACCCGAATACCTGCTTTTCGGGCGGCTGTTTTACCCCGAGGAACTGAAAGGCGGCTGCGACGGTATCCTGTTGGACGAGAAGCTGGCGCTAGCACTGTTTAAGATTTCCCAGCCCATAGGCCGCACCGTGACCGTATCCGGGCGCGATTTTTCCGTGGTCGGCATTCTGCGGCACGGGAAAAAAGTGGGCGACGCCGAAGACTACGGCGCGTACGTTACGCTTTCGGGCCTGCGCGATCTGGAGATTCAACTGCAGGCGCTGCAGGTGACGGCGAGGCCGCTTCCCGGCGCGGGCGCGCGGGCGCAGTTCGGCAAAGATATGGAACAGTGGAGCGCCGGCGGAACGCTGATTGACCTTGGCAAGGAGCGCATGGGGGCCCTGATGCCCGTGAGGGTACTGCTGTTCGGTTTGGGCTGCGCGGCGTTCTTCAGCCTGCTCAGGCTGTGGAATCGTATGTTCCGCCGGTTTTTCGCCGATTACCGTACCCGGCTTCAAAACCAGTATGCGGTTCGCCTTCTGCCACGGCTTCTTTTGGGCGTGGCGACGCTTGCCGTCGGGTACGGCGTTCTCGCTTTCGGCGCGGCGTTGCTGGTTGGTTATATCGTGGCGCCCGTTTATACATTTACCGAATGGGTGCCGGCGGTGCTGGTGGAGTGGAAAGACATCCAAACCGCTTTCTGGAACGTATGGCAGGGTGCCGCAAGCCTGATGGAACTGCGAAGCCCGCAGTTAATCCGCATCCGGTACTTCGCCGTGGTCACCGCCTGGGCCAGCGCGTTTGCCGCGGTCACGCTCGCCATACTGGCGGCCCGCCTGAAAGCGAACAGGTGTAACCGCATCGCAGAAAAGAAATCAGGGGACGAATCATATTAAAATCACTATAATAATTACCACCGGCCTAGCCGGTGGTTTTTCATATCCTTGGCATTGACCCCATTCCTTTGTGTTCATTATACCAGATTGACTAACTTTCAATTTGGTACAATGCTCGTGGGCAGGGTTATTTCCTTCATAAAAGCTGCGAAAGTTCCGAATCCCTTACCACACAACGCTTTCCACATATACTAAAAACCATCTGCCGATAAACTACCCTTTATCAATAGGTGGTACACGTCGTGGCTAATCTACTATGGTTCGATGCGGTGAACACCGCCAAAAGAATAGTTTGACATCACTGGATGTAATTTAGCTGTGATGCTTCATACTGCTGCAGATCCCCATATTTCACCCTAACCCACTTCTTTGGGAAGTCCATTCCCTTCTTACTACTTTGCCCACAGCTTTCTGATTCAGATCAGTTCCGCCGATACAGTCAACTGTATAATCTATTTTTTAGCAATGCATCTCACACTGGAAGCTTTATCATCAACAACATGAGCATACATATACGATTTATTTGAAATCAGCACATTCCGCCTTTTGGTAGACAGCATTGACAAGTCGCAGGAAAAAGTTTACTCTAACGGTAGAACCTTCATGTTTCATCTCGAGGTTCAAGTTACCGTTTCACATTCTGACCGCTTGCGAAACTCGCGATTATTGTTTCGCTTATTTGGGGGAACGCGTTATATTTATGAGCGTTCCACCAGCTTTATTAACTCAATAATGACGACAAAGCCAAGCCGATAAGCGCGTTTGAGCTCTTTTCGCATTTAAAGAAAGCAGACAGGAATGACCGACAGCCCGAAAAGGGCTTGGCCTTGCATGTACAAATCAGCCGAGATCAAGGCCGCAGGCGCCTCATCAGCGTCAAGAATGCAGGCTGACGACAGGATCAGACGAATGGAAGGAGAGATACCATGGCGAATATCAAGCGTACCATGCTGTTTGTGCTCAGTATCGGGTTTCTGCTGGTAGGGGTGCTGGGCATCGCGCGCGTAGAATTTTTCACGTCCAATACGCTACTCGAGCTTGCGGAAATCGTACTCGGTGTGGGCGGGCTGCTCGTTGCCTCCCGCTAAGGTTCAGTGTTCAAGATGGGCGGCGTGTGTCGCCACATTTGCGGGCACTGCGACAGTCCATACCCATGGGCTGTAATGCCTGCAGATATCTCGCACGCTAACTGAAGGTACCTGTTAATATTCACAACTGAAAGAGGTGTATATCTCATGGAAAAAGGAAGGCTGAAGCAAACTGCGCTTCTCGTGCTCAGTATCGGATCGCTTGTGATCGGAGCGCTTGGCATCGCAGATGTTGGCTTCTTTACCTCGAACAACGGCTTGGGGCTCATTCAAATCGCGTTGGGCGTTACCGGCCTCGTTATTGCGCAACGGTAAAGCCCGGCGCAACTTTACGTGCCCATGGGCGAATCATGTGAAAGCTGCCTGCATGCCTATTTACACAGATTCAATCTACTAAGTCCCCCGACAGCAGAACAAGGAGTGATTGGTTTGGACATGAAAAAAATGCGCGACCAGGCGCGCAAGGAGAACAACGCTCTCAAGAGCAAAGCGAAAGGTAAGGCAAAGGCTGTGAAGGCTGTAGCCGCGACCGTCGTGGATAGCGTGGTAGCCGCGAATGTAGCGGGCTCAAAAAAGACAGCAGAAATGAAGGGCTCAGTCGTTCACGCTGTGCAGACCGCAAAGGAGAACATGAAAGCCGGTGCCAAGCGTATGGGTAAAGTCAATCAGGATATCGGCTCAGGGGCCGGGAAGATCCTCGGCGATATCAAACACACGGGTCATAATATGGCTGAAAAGCCGAAACACCATTGACCTGTTGCCGGTCGTGGCTGCCGAAAGCCGTGCGGCAGCCACGAGAAGCCCGTCCATCGCACATGCAAATACAGGGCTTGGGGAATTCGTGTAATCCGTCCTGTCCGCGCGTCGGGCTATAAACAACGGATATGGAAAAAGATGTTTGCATTATGTTATGGACGATCGCAATCGTGTTGTTTGTTCTATGGTCGCTCGGAATGCTCACATCAACTACCATAGGCGGTTTTAATCATATCCTGCTGGCGGTTGCGGTAATCGTGCTGGTGATACGGATTATCAGAACGAAACGTTGAATCGCTTCACCTGCGGTACGGCTCGGCGGAGGTTCGCCTGCTACGGTCATCCGCCAACCCTATGCGTCACGACATGGCGCGGTATGCCTGCATAAGTAATTCGATGGACACCGTGGAATGCAACCCATCCCTACACCATGACGAAAATAGAGCCGTAAGCCCCGCAGGATACCTGCTCGGCAGTTGCCGTCCGGCGCATCCAGAAAAGACTGTTCGATAAAACCTCTGGGAAAGCATGGAGAAATGAGCTGTTATCAATGCGTAAGGAGCCAACGATCCATTACAACGCCGCCGGGCAAATCGATGTAGCGATACTGGTAAAAGAAGCCGTCAGTGATATTTCGGCACGCGTGCGGCTCAAATACCAGCTGATCGATCCAAATACGGTTCCGGATCATGTGAACTATGCAAAAATCGAGAAATATCTCCGTTCGGTAGATGTGGAGGTAACGCGAAAGATGTTTGTTTCCTACATCAAGGAACAGCTTCTGCCAGGCGGGCACGATGTCAAGAATACCAACTTTACCCTGTATACGCATAACCAAATCATATCCTATATCATGGTAGACATGTTTAAGTCCATTCTACCGCTGGCTAAAATCAAGATTCTGTTCTTGGATATCCTGCGACCCATGATCGATCTCATCGGGCTGGACGCGACCTACGAAAGGCTTTGCACGAACATCCTTTCCAAGATGGAAAGTTTTGAAGGCGCCGTATCCGATGCCATAGAGGATGATATCCGCACAATGCCCCAGCTTAAAAAGCAGCCGGTGGATGGGGCGGACGCTATCGTACAAGCAATCGGCAGTATCGCGTACTATACCCAAGTCGAGTCCCTTTGCCTAGCCAAGGGTGCGCTGGATTTTTATGAACAGTCCCCAGACACGCTGCTGCCATAAGCACTTCGCCTATATGATATGAAGCAACCCTTACCTGCCTTGACCGCGGTAGAGCGGCTCGGCTCGGAGCCGCTCTACCGCGAGAGGAGTTAGTCACATATGTCGACAACGTTATTTCTTGTTATCGTTCCCGTCTTGACGCTGGCTTGCGTCATGGCGCTTTTATGGGGCGCGCTTGTTCGGTCTCAAAAAAAGTATGGCGTGAACGTTCGCGACGCTTCTCTGTCCATTGATGAGTTGGAGGAGCATGCGAAAAACATTGCAATCCACCACGCAGTAACCAGCCGAAAGAACCACAACACTCTGCCCATTTTGAGGATGAATAACAGCTATAATCTCATCCTTGCCACTTATATGAGGCTCAACCAGGATGTGCAGAAGCGTCGCGTCGTTCCACAAACCGCAGAATGGCTTTTGGACAATTTCTACATGGTCGAAGAGCAGGTGAAGGTGCTGCGCAGGGATTTTTCGCGCAAGAGCTATCTCAGACTCCCAATTCTCAAATCGGGTGCGATGAAGGGTTATCCACGAATCTTCGCCATCGCAACGGAGTTAATCTCCCACAGCGATGGACAAATCGACGAACAGGGCCTGATCAGCTACCTGAACGCCTATCAAACGCACAATATCCTTCTGAATCGCGAAATTAGCGCCGTGCCCATGGTATTGATGCTGGCGACCATCGAGTACCTGCGTCATCTGTGCGAGGGTATTGAGGAAACGCTTACCCAGTGGGATAGAGCCGACCGGATCGTAGACAGCTGGTTGGATAACCAGAATGCGGATGGTGACGGCGTGGAAAGGTTGATTACGAAAAATCTGGACACGCTGGATGAGATTGACCCCACCTTTATTGAACACCTGTTCTACCGCCTTCGAAGTTCAGGCCGTAGTTATGTGAAGATGTTGCATGTGGTGGACGATCAGCTGGAGAAGTTTTGCACCGATACGGCAAGTATCACGCAAAAGGAACATAACGCACAGTCCATGAGCACCGTATCCATGGGTAACTGCATCGCCAGCATCCATTTTATCGCCGCGCTTAATGGAGCCGAACTGTTTGACTCCGTCAGCCATATCGAGAAGATCCTGGCACAGGATCCAGACGGCACCTATCCCCTGATGGACATGGCAACGCGAAGCCAGTACCGCAGCCGTGTGGAAGAACTGGCGCTGGCGCTAGGCATATCCGAGTTACACGTTGCCAAGAAAGCCGTCGAAATGGCGCAAAACGCTGATCTCTGCTGCGTTGCGGGCGATAGTCTCAATGATGTTCGCTGTATGCGGCATGTCGGGTTTTACCTTCTGGGTAAAGGTTTAAAGAACCTGATCGCAGAACAAAAGGGCAAGAAGAGAAAAATTTCGCTATTGGTGGATCTGCCCAAACGTTGGTTGGGTCTGCTTTACTTTGGCTCCATCGGACTGGGTACGGCGATGCTCACCGGCATTGCCGTGCTGTATGCGATCATGGCACCAGCGAACCCCAACGTGCTCCTGAGCATTCTTGCAGGCGTCGTTGTGCTGGCCCCCGCATTGGAAATTGCAGTACACCTGATTAACTGGGTCGTATGTAAGGCACGGAGGCCTACGGTTTTCCCTCGCCTATCCCTAAAGGACGGCATCCCCGAAGCCATGGGCACGATCGTCGCAGTGCCGACGCTCCTACCTGACGAGAAGCGCGCGATGGAGATCATCGCCAATTTGGAGGGCCAGTACCTGCGCAACCGGGAGGCGAACCTTTACTTTGCGCTGATCGGCGCATTCAAAGATTCGGACAGCCTTTCCAGCAAGGAGGACGAGGCCATCATTCAGGTTGCCCTGAATGGCATTGCAAGGCTCAACATCAAGTACGCAAAGGGCGGCAACGATATCTTCTACCTTTTTCACCGTCCGCGGCAGTACAGCAAAGAAAACAACCGTTGGATCGGCTGGGAGCGAAAACGTGGCGCTTTGATGGAGTTTAACGCACTGGTATCCGGTTCGGCGGATACCGGCTTCACCTACACATCCTGCGACCATCCCCCCTTTGCCAACATCCGCTACATCATCACCCTGGATAGTGACACCATCCTGCCTATGGGGATGGCGAAAAAGATGATCGGCACCATGGCTCACCCGCTGAACAGGCCGCTGATCGACTTGAAAAAGCGCATCGTGACGGAAGGATACGGTTTGATGCAGCCCCGTATCGATATCGATGTGGAGAGCGCGAGTAAAACCTTATTTTCCAGGGTGTTCGCCGGTCATGAAGGGCTTGACCCATACACCAACGCCATTTCGGACGTGTATCAGGATCTGTTCGGGGAAGGCATCTTTACCGGCAAGGGAATCTATGACCTGAAAGCCTTTCAAACCGTGCTGCAGGGCGCGATACCGGATAATACGATCCTCAGCCATGATCTGTTGGAAGGCTCCTACGTGCGCACAGGGCTAGCCACCGACCTGCGCCTGATCGACGCCTTTCCGTCACACTATAATTCATACTGCAACCGCCTTCATCGATGGGTACGTGGGGATTGGCAGCTGCTGCCGCTGCTGTTCAGGCAGATTCGCGATCGCAACCGGGCTACGATCCGCAACCCCCTCACCAGCCTTTCCAGGTGGAAAATGCTGGACAATATGCGACGGAGCCTTTTAGCCCCTGCCTTGATAACGCTGGCTGTGTTCGCCTTTACCGTGTTGCCGGGAAACCTTCTGTTCTGGCTGGGATATCTGATCGGCGCGCTGGCAGCGCCTTTCCTGATTGCGCTGATCCAAACCCTGCTTGCGCAGCGGTTTGCCGTGGACAGAGTCAAGCGATACACCCCCGTCATTCTTGGGTTGAAAGCCGCGTTTTTACGGTTGTTGATTACATTCGAAATGCTGCCCTATCAGGCAAGCCTGATGCTGAGTGCGATCTCAATTACCCTTGGACGGGTGCTGTTCACTCACAAGAACATGCTGGTATGGGTCACTTCCGCCGATGTGGAAAAGGCACAGAAGATCACGTTTCGCAGTTATTTTGAACAGATGTGGGGTACTGCGCTGAGCGTGTATGTTCTCCCACTCTCGGCTGCAATTTTTAGGCCCGAGGCGTTGTTACCCGGCTTGTGCATCGCGCTTGTCTGGAGCCTTGCACCGTTTATCGCCTATGCCATCAGTCGGGAGACCAACGGCAATCCGCCGCTGGCGAAGCCCGACGACGCGCGCATGTTGCGAATGACCGCGCGTAAAACCTGGCGCTATTTTGAAGAGTTTACCACGGCGCGCACCCACTTCCTGCCGCCGGATAACGACCAAATCGACCCGCCGCGCGGCATTGCGCGTCGAACCTCGCCGACGAACATCGGCTTGGGTCTGCTGGCGGTGTTGGCCGCCCGTGATTTTGGCTATATCGGCACAGGCAAAATGGCGGACCTGATCGATAAAACCATCGTCACCGTGGAAATGCTGCCTAAATGGAATGGACATTTACAAAACTGGTATGATACCACGACGCTGCAGCCGCTCTCTCCCGCGTATATTTCCACCGTGGACAGCGGCAACTTCATAGGGTACCTGATCGCGTTGCGGCAGGGCCTCAAGGAATACCTGAGTAGCCCGCTGGTGGACACGCAACTGGTGCGGGGCCTGGAGGACACGCTGCATTGCGCCGGGGCGGACGGTGTGGCGCTGGAGCAAGGCAGCGCCCTTCACAGTGTAGTCGCTGCAAATGGGAATATCGATTTATACCTGTGGAACCAGTATATTACGATGATGCGGGATGGTGGGGATCTGGCGGCGCTGAACGACACCGTATGGCGGGAGAAAGTACGCCGGATGCTGTACCAGTTTGCCGAGGAACAGGCCATGTATCTGCCCGGCAGCCACCTGCTACACATCTTCCCCGATATTCCTGAGGATGCGCTCGCCACGGCCAACATGGCCGCTTTGCGCACGATCTCCACCATGCTTGCGGAAAACCCCGCCTTGGTTGATCTGCCCCGCCAGCACTGGCGCATCGTCAGCCGTATTGATCACCTGATCCGCTCCGCACACCAAAGCGATATCATCGGGCCGCCCGCATTGATTGAGTGGCTTATGGAAGCCAAGGGCCAACTGCTGGTCGCCCGCGGGCAGGCCACGCAGTTGGTAAACCTTGTAACAGGGTTGTTGGGAAGGCTGGACGCGCTGAGCAATGCGACGGACTTCACACCCCTGTATGTTAAAAAGCGGCAGCTGTTCTCCATCGGTTTTTCACTGGAGGAGAACAAGCTGACCAATTCCTATTACGATCTACTGGCTTCCGAAGCGCGGCAGACCAGTTACATCAGCATCGCCAAAGGGCAGATCTCACCGGAGCACTGGTTCCGCATGGGGCGGGCGCTGACCGTTGTGGACGGTTATAAAGGGTTGGTATCCTGGACCGGCACGATGTTTGAATACCTGATGCCACTGCTGGTCATGAGAAGCTACTCAAACACCCTGCTGGACGAAAGCTACTCCTTTGTGATCAAAAGCCAGATCAAATATGGTCGGCAAAAAGAGATGCCCTGGGGCTTTTCGGAGTCGTGCTTCAACGCGTTGGACCGGAATCAGGATTATCAGTACAAAGCCATCGGCGTCCCCTGGCTGGGGCTCAAGCGCGGGCTGACCGAGGACACGGTGATCGCGCCTTATGCGACCTTCCTTGCGCTGCTGGTAAACCCTGAGGCGGCTGTTCGTAACATCCGTACGCTGCAGGCAGAAGGGCTGGACGGCTCCCACGGGTTCTACGAGGCGGCGGACTATACGCCAGAGCGCTTGCCGTTTGAAAACAAACGGGCGGTCATTAAAAGCTATATGGCGCACCATCAGGGCATGAGCCTGCTGGCCATTGACAATTACCTGCACGGCAATGTATTGCAACGCCGCTTTCATGCCGATACGGAAATGAATGCCGCGCGACTCTTGTTACAGGAGAAGATCCCGGGAAACCTCCTGTTTACCAAGGAGGCCAAGGAGAAAACACAGCCCTATAAGGGCATGGTCATTAAAGAACTCCCACCTGTGCGAAAGTTTACCGCCGTTGACCCCCAATTACCCAACGTGCATATCCTGTCCAACGGCAACTACAGTGTGCTGATCACCGATCAGGGCACCGGGTACAGCAAAATCAGGCTGGCGACGGTATCACGCTGGCGGCCGGACGCGGTGTTGAACCCCTACGGGATGTTCTTCTATGTCCATAATACCACCACCGACGCGCTGTGGTCAGCCACATATGCACCGCTGAATCAAGCGCCCACCGGATATGAGGTTTCTTTCACTTCCGATAAGGCTGTTTTCAAACGTACGGAGGGGCACATCGAAACCAAAACCGAGGTCATGGTCGCCTCCGGCGATAATGTGGAGATACGGCGCCTGACCCTGAAGAACACGGGAACAGAACCCAGCGTGCTGGATGTGACCAGCTACTTCGAGGTGGTGCTGGCATCGCAGGCTTCCGACCTGAACCATCCTGCCTTTGGCAACCTGTTTATCGAAACCAGTTTTGATAGGCAACGGCACGCCATTATCGCTAACCGTCGGCCAAGGTCTGAGACGGATAAGTGTCTCTGGGTTGCGAATGCCGCCGTACTGACGGGTGAGGTGATCGGCGATGTGCAGTGCGATACCGACCGGATGCAGTGGATCGGGCGGGGGCACACGCTCAAGGCCCCTGCCGCGCTGGAACGTAGCCGACCGCTCTCCGGCACCGTAGGCGCGGTGCTCGACCCGGTGATGAGCCTGCGGGTCAAGGTGCGCATTGACCCCGGTAAAAAGGCGGAACTGTCATTTGTGGTAGCGGTCAGCGAAAACAGGGAGCTGCTGCTTGCGCTGGTGGATCAGTATCACACGCCCGAGCGAATCGAGAAATCGTTCGATCTGGCGCTGACCCGTAGCCAGGTGGAAGCAGGATACCTGAACTTGAAGGCCGCCGAGATGGAGCTTTACCAGAACATGATCCGCAGGCTGGTTTTCCTGAGTGCCACACGCAAAGCCTATCGTGCCGCGATTGCCAGAAACACACTGGGGCAGTCCGCGCTATGGAAGTACAGCATCTCCGGCGACTTACCCATCGTGCTGGTAACGCTTGGCAAGATCGATCACTTGGATGTGCTCTATGATGTGCTCAAGGCGCAGGAATATTGGCGGTTAATGGATATGAGCGTTGATCTGGTGATCGTGAGTGAGGAGGCTTACAGCTACGCACTGCCGCTGTATACGTTGATTTCAGATATCGTGCTTGCCGGCCAAACGCGTGCCTTGACGGAAATTCCCAAGGATATCTTCCTGCTTGACGGCAATAATGTTTCGCCGGAGGATATGGCTCTGCTGCACGCAGTTGCGCGGATCATTGTAAACGGGAACGGCGCTACGCTGGCGGAGCAGATGAGCATGCCGCTGCCTGCCAAATTGCCACCGCGGACGATCGCGCCCGTTGGGATCATTGACACACCGATACCGCTGAAGCCGTATGCGTTGCTGGACGCAAACGGACTGGGTGGATTCAATCCGGATGGAAACGAATACATCATCCGTCTGGAGCCAGGGCAGAACACCCCGGTCCCCTGGGTCAATGTAATCACGAATCCCTCGTTCGGTTTTATCGTATCGGAAGCGGGTTCCGGATATACGTGGGCGGAGAACAGCCACGAAAACAAGCTTACGCCATGGTCCAATGACGCGGTATGCGACAGTCCGGGCGAAGTGATCTACCTGCAGGATACTGATTCCGACGCGCTGTGGACGCCCACCCCTATGCCCATCCGCGAGAACGACCCTTATACGGTTCGCCACGGGTTTGGCTATACGGTGTTTGAGCATAACAGCCACGGCCTTGAACAGGAGCTGACCCAGTTCGTACCGATTGATACGCAGGTAAAGATTGGTCTTTTGCATCTGCACAACCGTACGGACCGGCCTCGGTACTTGGCTGTAACCTACTACGTGCAACCGGTACTGGGGGTTAGCCCGCAGGAAACCGCCATGCACATCGACTCCAGCGTAGGTAATAACGGCGAGATGTTGCTGGCGAACCATTACAATGAAAACTGGGTTGACAAGGCAGCGCTTGTTTATTTAACGCTGGAAAACAGGTCCTACACCGGCGATCGTAAATCCTTCTTTGGCGGCGGGGATATGGCTTCGCCAGACGGCCTTCGGTACCCCGCGCTGTCCGGCGAGGTGGGTGTTGCGCTCGACCCCTGTGCCGCCATACGGGGCAACCTGACACTGGCGCCAGGCGAGAGTCGGGAGGTTGTGTTCCTGTTGGGCGTGGCAGAACCTGGGGCAACCGCGAAGGAGATAGTGACCCGTTTCGGCATGCCGGAAGGTGCGCGGGATGCCCTTGCGGAGGTGATTCGCTTCTGGAAGGCAAAAATCAACATTGTACAGGTTGAAACGCCAAGTGGTAGCATGAGCCGGATGATCAACGGGTGGCTGCCGTATCAGGTCATCTCCTGTAGGTTATGGGCGCGAACAGGCATCTACCAGTCAGGCGGCGCATACGGCTTTCGTGATCAATTACAGGATGTGCTTTCCATTGCGATGATCTGGCCGGAAGCAGCGCACAGGCAGATTCTCCTGCATGCGCGGCATCAGTTCGTACAGGGCGATGTGTTGCACTGGTGGCACGAGCCGCAGGGGAAAGGGACTCGCACACGCGTATCCGACGACTACCTCTGGTTGCCCTATGCCACGGCGGAATATGTGCGCATTACAGGAGACAACGGCATTCTGGATGAGGCCGTGCCCTTTGTGGATGCGCCTGAGCTAAGTCCGTTTGAGGATGAACGCTACAGCACGCCCAGCGTATCGGAAACAACGGTTACCTTGTATGAGCACTGCCTGCGGGCGGTGGAGCGAGCATTGCGGTTTGGCGCGCACGGCTTGCCTCTGATGGGCTCGGGGGACTGGAACGACAGCATGAACACCGTAGGCAACCGCGGGTTGGGCGAAAGCGTCTGGCTAGGGTGGTTTCTCGCTGCCATCCTTGGTAAGTTCGCACCTCTGTGCTATGCGCGGCAGGATATCGCGCGTGCGGAGCACTACGAACAACTGCGGCTTACGCTGATAGCCAACATCGAAAAGACCGCCTGGGATGGCAACTGGTATCGGCGGGCGTATTTCGACAACGGTACGCCGCTTGGATCGCAACAAAACAGCGAGTGCCGCATCGACTCCATTGCCCAGTCGTGGTCGGTCATTTCCGGCGCAGGCAACCCCAGCCGGGCTGTGCAAGCTATGAACTCGCTGGAGGATCATCTGGTACTGCGTAAGGATGGCATCATTCTGCTGCTGACGCCACCCTTCTATGAAGGCGATATGGAACCCGGTTACATCAAGGGCTATGTGCCGGGCGTGCGGGAAAACGGCGGACAGTATACCCATGCCGCCACCTGGGCTATCATCGCTTTCGCGATGCTGGGCGAAGGGGACAAGGCGGAAGAACTGTTTGCACTCATCAGCCCCCTCAACCACAGCCGCGACACAAGGGCGTATACCCGGTACAGGGTGGAGCCGTATGTGATGGCCGCAGACGTATATGCCGTATACCCCAACGAGGGGCGCGGCGGCTGGTCGTGGTATACGGGCGCGGCTGGCTGGATGTACCGCGCGGGGTTGGAGAACATTCTCGGCTTTCAGAAAAACGGCGACACACTGGTGATCGACCCATGCATCCCCGCTAAATGGCCGGGGTATCGCATCGGCTATCAATATATGGACACCCGCTATACCATTACTGTACAAAACCCGGAAGGTTGTCAAAAGGGCGTTCAGTCCACCACACTGGATGGGCAGCGCGTGGCTGGGAACACGGTCCTGCTTGTAAACGACGGAGCGGTGCATGAGGTGAATGTGACTTTGGGTGGTCGGGCATGACCATGACGAAAGGATGAGGTTGTATGGAGCGCGCCATGCTGGCCGCGCTTATCAGCAACGTTACCATTCTGTTGGTGATGTGTGTTGTTGGGGATTTGTCCGGTTTTCTGTCGAACAAGCGCCATCGAATGGTGCCGGTTATCTGCGGCCTGGTGCTCTCCGGGCTCTGTATTACCGCCATGAATGTACCGTTTCCGCTTCCGTCGGGCATGGTTACGGATATCCGTTCGGTGTTGATCAGCGTTACCGCGATGGCGTTCGGCCCTGTACCGACAGTGATCGTTGTTATGACAGCCACGGCATACAGCTTGAGCGTGGACGGGGCGGGCGCTCTGCAAGGGCTGACCGTTATCTTCACCAGCGCCTTGATCGGGCTTGCATGGGGGCACCGGGGGTATTCACGAACCGATAAATACCCTTTGGCCAACATTCTTGCCATGAGCCTGTCCGTTCAGGCCGTTGCGCTTGCCTGCACGCTGCTAATTCCCAATCCGCAAAACCCGGTCGTGTTCAGCGTGGTTGTCCTGCCGATGATGCTTGCCTTCCCGATCGCCACCATATTGCTCTGCCTGCTTTTAAACCGTGTACAAACGCGTCAGGCCATGGTTGAGAAGCTAATGGGCATCGACGCGCATCATGACAAAACCAGCCAATACAACCCGCCGCTGCTTGAGCAAATGCCGGATGCTTTTGCACTATACGAGATCATCTGCGATGCGCGGGGGAGGCCGGAGGGTTATCGTTATCTGTCGGTTAACGCCTCGTTTGAAAAAATGTTCGGTCTGTCACGCGCGATTATTCTGAGCAAAAACGCGCAGGCTGTGTTGCCGGACATGGAACCTGTTTGGACAGAAACCTACACCAAGGTTGCGCTTACGGAAGAATCGGCACGGTTCGAGTTTTACGCGGGGTCTACGGGCCAAAAATATGAAGTCACCGCCTACCTGACGGCGCCTAAGCAATGCGCGTGTACCTTTACGAATATAACGGAACGTGTTCATTCGGAGGAGGATACCCAAAAAATCCTCCTGCGGCTCCAGTCTCTGATTAACAACAGCCCTAGCCCCATCGTGATTATGGATGACAAAGGCAGAATCATGGAACTGTCGACTGCTGCCAGGCGAATCCTTGGCCTGCAACCCGATGACAGGGTCGACCGGGATGCCGCGAGGGTCGCGCCGCCGGAAATTTTTCAAAAGGTATTGTATGTCCTATCCCAAACTACAGAAAGCATTCCTTTGTTGGAGAGCATCGACGTTTTTGAGTATGACGGCAGCAAGCGCTATTTTGAAAGCCGCCTGTTCCCCATCCATGCGTCCGGACAAGGGGAGAAGCTGTTTGGCTACCTGGCAATCGACGTAACGCAGCGCATCGAGGTTGAGCAAGCCCTGAAAGCAAACAAGGAGAGATACAGCGAGTATATCGAAAACGCACCGTATGCCGTTTTTGTAGTCGATGAGCAGGGAAAGTGCTTTGAGGCAAACCGCGCGGCCGTTACCATCACAGGCTACCCGATGGAGCGGGTCTATCCCGAATTATGTGTAAACACCAAACCTGTGTAGAACGATAAGAT
>CAZCCZ010000006.1:21238-112836 GCA_964497495.1 uncultured Oscillospiraceae bacterium | reverse complement strand
CGACGGCAGCGTGATTGTGGAGAACATCAAAAACAGCCACAAGAACGGCTACGGCTACGACGCGCTCAAGGGCGAGTACGTGGATATGATCGAGCGCGGCATCATCGACCCCACCAAGGTCACCCGTTACGCGCTGCAGAACGCCGCTAGCATCGCCGGGATGATCCTGACGACCGAGAGCCTCGTGACCGATATCCCCGCTCCCGAACCCGCCGCGCCCGCGCCGGGCGGCGGCATGGGCGGCATGTACTAAGCCGAATTTTTCCGAATTACCAAAGGCCGGACTTCCGCAAGGAAGTCCGGCCTTTCCCTCGTTTACCGCTCGCGACGTTTCCCGTTCGATAACCGCAGCGGTTGACGGAACGTTATCCTTCCTTCTTCCCCGAATAGACTTCGACGCAGTACCCGAAGTACCCGCAGTGGGGGCATTTCAACCTCCGCGTTCTGGCCGTATGCCGTACGGAAAGGAATTCCCGCAGGGACGGCTTGAACTGCGTTTCGCATTCCGGGCAGATATAATCCGTGTCTTTGCAATACATCCATGTCATCAGGATTCCCGCCCCAATGACGATCGGCATCCCGATTACGAATGGAATCCAGATCCCTTTCAGGATCCACAGAAGCAGCGTCCAGATTTGTATGGCATCCATTGCGATGCCGACGGCCAGCATGATCGCGTGCGTCCTTTTCAGTTTCTTCTTTCCGTCCATAATTCGTTCCACGTCGTACATGTTCTGAATCGACATTATTTCGGACTCCCGCACGAATTTACTGATCAGTTTGATCGTTTCCAGTTGCTTCTGTTTCTCCTCCATATCTCCGGCGACCAGTTTGGCCTGCTGCTCCAGCAGCAATACCAGCACTTTACGGGGATCGTCGCTTGCCAGAAATCCCTTGATGGATCCCAGCGAAAGGCCGAGCGCTTTCAGCACGCAGATGGTTTGCATCCGTTTCGCGTCGTCGTCCGAATACAGCCGCCTGCCGCCATCCGATATCTCCGACGGTTTCAGCAAGCCCTTCGCATCGTAAAACTGTACCGTCCTTACGGAAATCCCGCATCGTTTCGCCAGTTCTCCGGTCGTGTACCGCGACGTGGAACTCACCTCCTTCGCGTTTATCCTAACGGATAACGTAACGTCACAAGCAAGGGGTTACGTAACGTAAGTTAAAATAAATATGATAAGCAATCAGGAACGCCCCCGTTTCCCATTGCCGGGAACGGAGGCGTTTCCATTGATTTCACTTGCCGGTTACTTTCTGGCGCCCCTGCGCAGGAACGCGGGCACGCCCAGATCGTCCCGGTCCGCGGAAGGGCTGGGCCGCTGCTGGGCCTGCGCTTCCGTAGAGCCCGGCTGCGCGGGCTGTTGCTGAACGGGCTGTTGCATCGCCTGCCCCGGCATCTGCTGACCCGCCTGGGGCTGCATGGCGCCGGTATAGCTCTGCCCGTATTCCATCGGCTGGGGAATTTGCGGTTGCATGCCGCCGTACTGGTTTTGTATGCCGCCCATGGCGAAATCGGCGCCCGAAGGCTGGCCGTACCCGGGCTGGAAACCCGCCGAGTACCCGCCCTGGTAAACGCCCTGCCCACCCTGCATCATCGGCGGCATGGCGGCGGGCGTGGGAATGTTGCGCATCCGGTCCGGATATCCGGGCGCGCCGGCGGAGCGTTCTTCCTCGGCAGGCGTGTCGAAGCTCATGTCTTCGTACGGCGTGGCGGGGTACTCCTGATGCACCAACGGCGTGGGCCGGTAACCCGTGCCGTATCCTGCGTCCGCGCCACCTACCGCGCGCGTCCAATCGCGGTCCGCGCCGATGCCCTTGCCCTTTTCCTTGGGCGGGAAAGGCGTCTTCTCAAAACCGGTCGCGATGACCGTGATGCGTACCTCGTCGTCCATGTCGTTGTCGATGCCGGCGCCGAAGATGATGTTGGCTTCGCTGTCGGCGGCTTCCATCACCAGGCTCGCGGCCTCGTTGATATCGATAATGCTCATGTCTTCCCCGCCCGTGATGTTGATGAGCAGAGCGCGCGCGCCGTCGATGTTGGTTTCCAGCAGCGGGCTGGAGATGGCGTTCTTGGCGGCGTCGATCATACGGTTCTCGCCCTTGCCGGTGCCGATGCCCATATGCGCGAGCCCGCCGGATTCCATAACGGTCCGCACGTCGGCGAAGTCCAGGTTGATGAGCGCGGGCACGGCGATGAGGTCGCTGATGCCCTGTATACCCTGCCGGAGCACGTCGTCGGCGATACGGAAGGCTTCCAGCATCGTCGTCCCTTTGGTGACGACCTGCAGCAACCGGTCGTTGGGGATCACCACGAGGGTATCCACGCGCTGTTTCAGGTCGATTACGCCCATTTCGGCGTTCTTCATGCGCTGCTTGCCTTCAAACTGGAAGGGCTTGGTGACCACGGCGATGGTCAGGCAGTTGAGGTCACGCGCGATTTCCGCCACGATGGGAGCCGCGCCCGTGCCCGTGCCGCCGCCCATACCGGCGGTGACGAACACCAGATCCGCGCCTTTGATCGCCTGCGCGATCTCTTCCCGGCTTTCTTCCGCGGCCCTGCGCCCGATATCCGGTATGGAACCGGCGCCGAGGCCCTTGGTAAGCTTCTCACCGATCTGGATGGTGTTGCTCGCCTTGCTCATGGACAACGCCTGGCGATCCGTGTTGATCGCGATGAACTCGACGCCTTTCAGCCCCGCGTCCACCATGCGGTTGACGGCGTTGCCGCCCGCGCCGCCGCAGCCGACCACCTTAATGGCTGCGAAACTTTGCTGGTCCTCAATCTGAAATTCAAGCACGGTTCAATCCCCCTAGTCTGACTATACGTTCTCCCGCCGGGCTTCGGCGCGCGTCAACTGCCCAGCAGGCTTCTGAAGAACTCTTTCATGCCGCCCGCGACGCCGCTGGTCGCCATGTTGCGGGACTCGATGGTGTCGATAATCAGGTCCATCAGCCCCATGGCGCTGGCGTAAATGGGGCTGGACAGCTTGATGGTACGCTTGATCGTTTCGCGCACGGGCCTGTCCAGTTTTCCGGCCAGATAATCCCGCCCGCCGCGGTTGAGGCTCAGGCCGCCGCCGGTCAGGTACAGGGTGGACCAGTTGCCCAGCTTGATGCCGCTGTCCGCGATGCAGTTCTTAATCATCTCGGCGATCTCGTCCACACGGGGTTCCAGAACGGCGGCCACCTGCTCCTGCGTGAAGCTTTCGGTTTTCAGGCCGTCCCCGCTGGACACGGCGTAATCCTGCGTGATGGTGGAAATACCGTACACGTAATCCCTTTTGATCTGCTCCGCGGCCGCCAGGGGGATGGAAAGCCCTTCCGCCACGTCCGCCGCGATGTGCCCGCCGCCTACCGGCAGCGTTTTCTGGAAGATGACCGCGTCACCCTCGACCGCCATTACGTCCGTGCACAGGTAGCCGATATCGATCAGGATCGCCGTGCGGTCCCGATCCTCTTCCAGCAGGTAAAGCATCGCCTCGCCCGTGGAGGCGCTGAAGAACCCGCTGATGGTAATATTCATGTCCCGGAGTCTGGCCATCACGTCGTCCAGAAAAAACGTATCCGCGACGACGAAGGAAACCAGCGCCTTCAGTTCCGTACCCTTCATGCCGACCGGTTCCAGCGTTTTCTTCCCGCCGTCCACCATGAACCATGCGGGGCTGCGATGCACCACCACGCCGCGCACGGGGGAAAGCTGCTTATCCGCGTTGGCGAAGATTTTCTCCACATGGCGGGGCGTCACCCGCGGGTCGGCCCCTTGAATAGTCACGCTGGCTTCCACCGCGTACACGCGGGTAAACTCGCCCGGCACGCCCACGTTAATCTCGTGGACTTTCCGTTTGGCCTGCGTTTCCGCCTCCGCTATGGATTTGCCGATCGCTTCGTTGAGCAGGGTCGGGTTGTTCCATTCCCCGTCCAGAAAGCCGTCGTAAGCGGCGATTCCCGCGCCGATAATGTCACAGCGCTGGGCTCCGCTGGTTTCGGCCACCATCGTAACGATTTTGCTTGTGCCAAAATCAATGGCTGCGATTGTTGATTTCATGGCAAGACATTCCCCTATTCCTAAGGTGTCTTCCGCGAACCGTCCCGCGGCCCGCGACGGCATGCGTCCCGTTAATGCGTCCTATGGGCAATGGGAAGCTGCATAAACCCAAAGTATCATCACATATTGTAACCTTTTTATCCGTATTGCGCAAGAGAGAAGTCCGATTTCGCCGTTTTTTTGCATATACAACCGTTATCGTCATCCTTTTATGCCTTTCCGGTGGCGCGCGGAAACGCGGATCATACGTTGCTGTTCGATGAACGGCCTGTAAAATCCTTCCTTGCGTGCCGGGAACGGACGGCGCTTCGCCCGGCAACGGCGCAGACGGGCCTAGCCGCCCGTGCCGCGCGTTTGCGGGCGATCCCCGTTTCCGCGCGCGTTCAGGGCCGCGCGGCCTCCCTTTCGGTGAAAAGGAAAACTTCCCGTTAGTAGGAACGAATGACGATGCGCGCGTCATCCTTCCCTGTGAAAACTTTCGGTAAATAACAAGAAAGCCCTCGCATCCGCGACGGCTCGCCTGTGGAGTTTTCTGGTAGCGGCGGGGAGATTTGAACTCTCGACACTCCGGGTATGAACCGAATGCTCTAGCCAGCTGAGCTACGCCGCCAAATGGTTGCGGGGGAGGGACTTGAACCCTCGACCTCCGGGTTATGAGCCCGACGAGCTACCAAACTGCTCTACCCCGCGTCATGTCGCACAGGCGACGGTAGTAATCATACTATAAACTTGATACGCTGTCAACAGTTTTTCACCGGGTTTGCGCGCAACATTTTTGTGGTCCTCTCCGGCGAAAGGCGCCGCGTTTTACGCACGCGCCGTCAGTTGTCCGGGCTGTATTTCGCGTCCTCCGGGGTGGATACGTCCAACACGCCGGTGCTCTTGCCCAATTGCTCCAGATAGGGTATGTCCGTGCGGATGGCGCCGATCTTCGCGCGGATATACTCCCCAGTTCCCAGCCGCACGGAAATGCCGTTGACGGTTTGCAGGTACAGGTTATCCGTATCGGACAGGTTTATTTCCGTAATCTGGTCCAGATAATATTGCTGCTTGAGTTCCGAGATGATGTCGTAGTACGCCTGCATCTGCTTCTGGTTGCGCACCTCCAGCTTTTGACCCACGTGGATGCTCGTTACCTGCAGGCCGGTAACGGAAGGCATGCCCGAAGGCAACTCGGTGGAGTTGGCTTCATCCATCACCATGCCCTCGCCGTCCAGCGTGTACAGCAGCCCGAGCCACTGGATGGACGCGACCGATTCCCTTTCGGAGATATACAGGTAAATCGTGCTGGGGTAATCCTTCTGCATGCCCTCGAAGACGATGGTATGATCCGAAGCCAGGTTCCGGCGCACTTCGTCCTCGTTGACGGAGAACATGTTAAGCCCTTTGACCAGCCCGGACGCCGCAGCCACCTGCTGGGGCGTTTTCGTCACGTTACCGACGACGTATACGGTCGTCAGGCGGAACACGACGCCTTGCAGCAGGATAATGATGAGCACCGTTACCGCCAGCACGAAGATCAGCCGCCCCGTCACCGCGCGGGAACGCGCGCGCGCGCGCTCCTCCGGCGTGGGTTCCGGCCCGGCAGGCGCGCCGTAGGCGGCCCCTTCCCGAAGCCATTCCGGGGTTTCCCCGGTTTCCGGCCCGTAGCCCCCGTTTCCGCCGAGGTTTTCTCCGGGTCGGGGCGGGTAGGCGCCGCCGTATTCGTCGTAGGGGTTATGCTGTTCGTCTTCCGTTCGTCCGGGGCCGGGCCTCTGTTCCATGCGTTCCCTCCTCGGCGTGGCAAAAACGGTCGCTCGTTAAACGGCCGTTACGGGTATTCACTACCGGTTAACGGGGCTGATGGCTTGCGCAGGCAGCCGCGTTTCCGCGGGCGCGGCCTTCGGGCCCGGTTCGGGTATACGCAGGCAAACGTCCCGTATAAAGCCTTCGGCCGGCGGCTTACATCGCGTTGACGATTTCCTTGAACACACGCCCCCGGTGCTCGTAATCACGGAACATGTCGAAGCTCGCGCAGGCGGGCGACAGCAGCACGTTTCCGCCGGACACGGCCAGCTCGCGCGCCTTCTGTACGGCGTCCGGCATGCTGAAAGCCCGCGTGACGTCGGTATAGCCCGCCTCTTCCAGCGTTTCCGTAATCTGTTTGGCCGTTTCCCCCATCACCACGATGTGGGCTATGCGCCCCGACAGGACGATTTCCCTGCACAGGGGCATGAAATCCGTATGCTTGTCGTACCCGCCCAGAATCAGCACCGTGGGCGCCAGCATGCTCTGCACGGCCTTTACGGTGCTGTCCACGTTGGTGCCTTTGCTGTCGTTGACGTAGGTCACGCCGTCCACCACGCGTACCTTTTCAATGCGATGCTCCACGCCGGTGAAGGTTTGCAGCGTGTGGCGGATCACCGCGGCGGGCACGCCCCTGCTGGCCGCCATGGCCGTGGCCGCCAGAGCGTTTTCCAGGTTGTGCGGGCCGGGGATCAGAATCTGCTCTACGTCGCACACGGGTCTGGTGACGCCGTCCCAGCGCCAGACGATCTTGCCGTTCTCCACGCACGCGCCGTTCTCCACAGGCTGCTTGCGGGAGAAGAATGCCACGCGCGGTTTTATCTTCTCGGCCATTTTGTACAGCACGGGGTCGTCCATGTTGAGCACGGCCACGTCCTCGGTTGTCTGGTTTTCAAAGATCCGCTGTTTCAGGCGGATATACTGCTCCATCGTGCCGTGGCGGTTCAGGTGGTCCTGCGTGATGTTCAGCAACGCCGCCACGCAGGGGCGGAACGTTTTCACGGTTTCCAGCTGGAAGCTGGAAACCTCCACCACGATCACGTCGTCCTTCCTGCTTTCCAGCGCGGCCGCGGAAAGCGGATAGCCGATATTGCCCGCTACGTGCACGATTCTGCCCGCGTTTTCGAATATCTTTCCCAGCAGTGTAACCGTGGTCGTCTTTCCGTTGGTGCCCGATACGGCCATAATTTCACCCTGGGCCAGCGAGAAACCCAGTTCCAGCTCGCCGATCAGGGGAATGCCCTTCTCCTTGGCGGCGCGCGCCACGGGCGCGTCCAAGGGCACACCGGGGCTGACGACAACGAAATCGCAGCCGTTAAGCAGCGCGATCGGGTCTTCGCCCAGGTGGAACTCGCAGGCCGTACCGACGAGCGGCTTTAAATCGTCTCCAAGCACGTCGGCTTTCTTTGCGTCGTACAGCACGGGAACGGCGCCGTGGTGCAGCAACAGGCGCGCGGCGGCCACGCCGCTGCGCGCCATGCCGACGACCAGCACGCGGCCCATTCTATATTTCATACGATTGACCTCCATAACGTTAAAGGCGCTAAATCAAAGTGAGCACCGCCACCAGCGACAGCACGCCCGTAACCGCCGTGTACAGGGCTACGATCTGCGGTTCCGTCATCCCGCATTTCTCAAAATGGTGGTGCAGAGGCGACATCTTGAATATTCGCTTCCCGTGCGTCGCCTTGAAGTACGCCCGCTGGATGATGACGGAAAGTGAGCTGACGATCATCGTGAAGGCGATGAGCAACAACAGGATCGGCAACCGCAGCACCATCGCCATGGCGACGGTCGCACCGCCGATGTACATGCTACCGGTGTCCCCCATAAACACCTTCGCCGGATGGTAGTTAAACCGGAGGAAGCCGATGCAGGTGCCGGCCAGCGTTAGGCTGACCAGCGCTACGTTGGCGTAGTTGCCGGCCATGGACGGGAACATCGACGTGCCGCCCATCACCGCGGCCAGCAGGGAAATGGTCGTCCACGCCACGGCGCCCACGGAAGCCACGCTTGCCAGCAGGCCGTCCAGCCCGTCCTGCAGGTTCGCGCTGTTGACGATAAAGACGATCACGGCCGTCATCACCGGCACGTACCAGTTGCCAAGGTCCCATACCACGTTAAACAGCGGTACGATGATGCCGGTGCCGATATAGGGGTTGTTCATGCAGTGCCAGGAGAAAATGACGCCGATCACGACCTGCGCGATGATCTTTTGCCACCAGACAAGGCCGAGGTTTCTCTTTTTCACAACCTTGATGTAATCGTCCGCAAAGCCGATGCACATGCACAGCAGGGAGAAGATGATGATCGCCAGCCCGAAGTCCACTTCGGGATACCATACCAGATGCAGCGCGAGCGCGATGACGGTGGTCATGCACGCGAACAGCAACCCGCCCATCGTGGGCGTGCCCTGTTTGGCCATATGGCTCTCCGGTCCCAGCGCGTAGACCGTTTGCCCTATCTTGAGCCTGCGAAGGATTGGAAGCACCCGCGGCGTAATGATCAGCATCGAAACCACGGACAACAGCAACGCAAAAATCAGCCTCAGCATTCCATGCACCCCGCAACGTCAGTTATTCGCTTGCTCCCCGCCCTGCAGCTCGTCCAGAAGCTCGCGTACGACCACTTTCTCGTCGAACGGGCGCTTGACCCCCATGATATCCTGATAGGTCTCGTGTCCCTTGCCCGCAAGGATGATCACGTCCCCGGCGCGGCCCATCTTCAGTGCGTACCGGATGGCCTCGCGGCGGTTTTCGATGACGACGTACCGGCCGTTGGTCGGCTTCATGCCGTCTTCGATCGCCTCCAGAATGGCGTTGGGGTCCTCGGTGCGCGGGTTGTCGCTGGTCAGGATGGAGAAATCCGCCAGACGGCCGCTGATTTCGCCCATAATGGGCCGTTTGCCGTGGTCGCGGTCGCCCCCGCAGCCGAACAGCACGATCAACCGCTTCCGGGTGAACATCCGCACGGTCGACAGGATGTTTTCCAGCGCGTCCGGCGAATGCGAATAGTCCAGTATCACGCGGTAGGGCGTGCCCGTATCCAGCATCTCAATGCGTCCCGGTACGGCCTTCACGCTGCCCAGTCCCTCGCGGATGGCTTCCTTGTCCACCCCCGCGATCATCGCCAGGGACGCGGCTGCCAGCGCGTTGTATACGTTGAACATGCCGGTCATCTGCATGTGTACGTCCATTTCCTCCACCCCGCGCAGCTGGATCAGGAAATTGACGCCGCTTTCGCTGATTTCGATATCCCGCGCGAACAGATCGGCGTTGGCGCTGATGCCGAAGGTAAGATACGGGATTTTCAGGTCCTTCTGAATTGCGGGGGAGGTTTCCTCGTCGGCGTTAAGCGCGGCGTTGAGCACCTGCCCGTTGACGAAGAAGCTCTTCTTCGTCTCGAAGTAATTCTCCATCGTATGGAAATAATCCAGATGGTCCTGCGAAAGGTTGGTATAGCACGCGGCCTCGAACACGAGGCCGTCCAGCCGGTGCATGTCGATGGCGTGCGCGCTGACTTCCATGCTTACGGCCTGTACGCCCGCATCCACCATTTTCTTGAAACAGCGGTGCAAATCAATGGGGTCCGGCGTGGTCAGGTTGCTGTGCAGGTGTTCGTCTCCGATCAGGTTGCCGGTGGTCCCGATTAGGCCCGTTTTAAAACCGGCTTTCTCCAGAATGGCTTTGAGCAGGTAGCTGGTCGTCGTCTTCCCCTTGGTGCCGGAAACGCCGATAAGCCGGAGTCGTCTGGCCGGATGGCCGAAGAACGCACCCGCGATGTACGCCATGGCCGAGCGCACGTTTTCCGCCAGCACCTGGGGCACGTCCAGCCCGTCCAGAAAGCGGGACACCACCAGCGCGGCGCAGCCGTTGCCCACGGCCTGCGGCGCGAAATCGTGCGCGTCGAACTTGGCGCCGTTTATACAGAAAAACAAGCCGCGGTCTGCCTTCTCACGGCTGTTGACGATCAGGGAACCGATATCGGTTGTCAGGTCTCCCCTTGTATCCGCGATTCCGGGAACGTCCGTCAGGAGTTCCTTGAGCAACATACAGACAGCCTCCAAATCGAATAAGCCGGGCATTCGCAGGTTTACGCGCCTCCGCGCGCTTGCCGCCCCGTCCGCCGTTTAAAAATCGGGTTTCCGCCGTTTAGGCGAAAGGAGGCGCAACGACCTTCCGTTCTGATACGATGCGGCTGCCGCAAAGACTTCTCAGGGATAACCGGGAACGGCGCAGGCATCGGAAGCGTTCGTTCCGATCTGTTGTGTTCCCGTAAGCGGCTCCTATAAAGTAGCACATCCGGCGCCGTTTGTCCAGCCGTCATTGAATGGCAGTCGTTACCAGCCCTCGGTTTGAGGGTACTCGCCGTACGGTCTGTTTCACTGCCCGGCGATGCCGGCCGCTTCCGTCGTCGGCTGGCCGTCGGCCGATGCGCTGACGCGCGCTGCTTCCGGAGCGGGCCTCGTGTCCACCGCCGTCAGATGGATGGCCTGCGTGGAACTGGCCGGCACCATGTCCAGGTCGCGCGCGGCGGCGTAGCAGATCGTAGCCGAGTCGGACGCTTCGTCGATCTGCGCCTGCAACTCCGCGTTGGCGGCGCGGACGGTATCGATTTGTTCGTTGATGGACGCCACCGTTCTCATCCTCTGGGCGATCGCACCCTGCTGCGCCAGCAAGACAATGCCGAGAACGGCCGCCAGAACGCACGCCAGCAGTACGCCCAGCCGTAACGGTATGCGCAGTCCTTTCTCGTTGACGCGTTTTTGCACGGCACTGTCCATCTCCGCGTATTCCCTGTCCAGCCGCCGCGCTTCCAGACGAAGCGCCTGCGTGCGTCCCCTGCGTCTGGCGCCCTGCGTCAGCATTCCGGTAACCGGATCCACGTCCCCGCTCGGCAGAAACACGGAAGCGCGGACGTAAAATCGGTCGGTCGGTTGAAAATACCGTCTATCGTAAACCTGATACGGATTGTTGACCACGCCGATCTGTGACATATACGCCGCCCTCCCCGCTGAAAATTCGTTCGTACCCGGCTTACCCGTTCGTATCCAGGTTGCCCATTTCTTCCATAATCTGATCCTTGTTGGCCATAAATTCGAGGTCCGCTTTGTCCGCATTCTCCGCGCCCACGATGCGGACGTGGTTGTAACCGCCGCTGATCTCCAGGTCTCTCGCGTCGGAAAGCATCCGCTGGCGCAGCTTGGGCGGCAGTAGCAGGCGGCCCTGGTTGTCCGCCTGCACGCCGCGGTAACTGAGCTTGTAAAACTGCATGGTGTAGCTCTGCACGAAGGGCTTGCGCTGGTTCATTGCGTTAAGCTCGGCCAGGATCCGGTCGAAAATCTCGTCGGGGTAAAGCGCGATGCCGTTAAAATCACGGGTCGGGCCCAGCGTGAAGGTATCGCCGAGCATATCGCGGTAGGCGTTCGGGATGATGATGCGTCCCTTCGCGTCGATCGAGTGCGCATATGAGCCGAAGAACTCGAACTTTTTGTCCGTTGCGCCGCCGCCCGAGACGTCGTCTGGCCGTTCGACGTTCTCGTCCATGCGCTCCCCCTCCGATCTCCACTTCTCTCCACTTTTTGGGATGTGAGACCATTATGCTCCACTTCTCTCCCCATCGTCAAGCAAACATACATTCTGTTTGCAACTTTTTTTCTAGTATTTGGCACATTTTTCACAGCCGGGCCAGGCCGCGCAAGGGTTCGCATTTACCCGCGCGAATGGCAACTTCCAGACGCCGGCGAACGCACGCGAATCCGTCCATTAATCCTTTAACCGAAGGATAGGCAAAAAAACAGGCCGCGTGATGCGGCCCGTTCGCGTTTTTCAATTACCAATTAACAGCCGGTTTCGTTCTCCCAAACGACGACCGGCGAAAAATCAACGGCGTCGCAGGACACCAGCCTGTACTCCACGCCCCCGTGGACGCCGTTAAACCCGTTGCGGATGCCAACGCCGTGCAGATGCCCGTATACGCAACGCTTTACGCCGTACTCCTCCAACAGCGACGTAAACGCCGTGTCCCGGTGATCCTGTAAAAGAGGCGGGAAATGCGTCATCGCGAGGATCGGCAGCCCGTACCGGCTCGCGTTCTCCAGCGTCATCCGCAGCCGGATGCATTCCCGCTGGTAGATCTTCGTTTCCCGTTCATCCAGCGGAAGCTGTTCCGTGGGAAAATCCCACCCGCGCGTGCCGCAGACCGCCACGTTGCCGACCACTACGGAGTCGTTCTGCAGGGCAAGCATTCCCGGCGGCAGAAACGCGCGAAGTTTGGAAACGGAGTTCCACCAGTAGTCGTGGTTGCCGCGTAAAAGCACCTTTGTTCCCGGCAGTTCCGAAATGGTAAGCAGGTCGGGCTTGGCTTCCTCCAGCTGCATCGCCCAGCTGATGTCGCCGGGAATCAGCACGGTGTCGGTCGGCCGCACCTTACGGATCCAGCTTTCGCTGACGGCGTCCATGTGACGGTCCCAGTGCGGGCCGAAAATATCCATGGGTTTGGCGCCGTTGCCGGACATGTGCAGATCCCCGATTGCGAATATCGCCATCCCGAGCCTCTCTTTCCCAAGCCGTCCATCCGGCGCCGCGCTTCCCGAAGCGCCGTTAATGCTCCGTATCTTCGCCTTCCTCTTCGTCGTCTTCTTTCTGTTCGTCTTCGATCACGCTTTCCAGCGAGAGTTCGTTCTCGATCTCGCCGTATTCGCGCTCTGGGATATCCTCGTGCACCTGCGGAATAATCTCGTCCATGGTGCTGACGGAATTAAGCTCGATGGAGCTTTCGTCCACCGGCTCGCGCTCTTCCTCGTCGTCGTCCGAATCGGAAGCGTTACGCTGCATTTCCTTCAGGCAGCTCAGGCACACGTCCTTGCCGGGCATCGCCGGCGCGGCGTTGCAAACGGAGCAGAGCTCCATGTCCTCCTGCGCCTGCTCGCCCTTCATTTCCCGTATGCAGACTTTGCAGTATTTTTCGCCTTCCTGGATGTAATTCAAATCGCAACGCGGGCATTTGACCAACTTCATGAAAATGGACCCCCTTCTGGGTATCTTGCGCGTAGCAGCGGGCTGCCGCGCCCCGATGGGAACGGGTGAAACGTACCGTGAAAAAGGGCGGGCCACAGATACCAAAGCGCTTTCACCGCCGAAGCGTACGTTTACGCTCCCGCAGCCGCGCCGGTTAGTCCGTTGATGTATAACGGCCTGTCACCCTCCACAGGCTGGAATTATACTACGGTTATTCTTACCATGCAAGAAGATTTTTTGGAAACGCCGCAGGTTTCTTCCCAAACCGCGCGCGGCAAAGAAAAACCGGCCTGCGATGCGGGCGCCGGAAGGCCGCCGCACCGCGTTTTACACCCGTTTTGCGTGTCTCATCCCGCTGCGTACGCGCCCGGCTTTTCGCCCGTTCCGGCGCGAACTCATATCCGCGGCAACGGTGTTACCGATTGCCCGCGATGCCCGGGTTGGGGTAGAAGCTCCCCGCCCAGTAAATTTCCCCGGTAAAGTTCCCCGGCGTTTCCCCGCCGACGAACAGGTTCAGGCTGGCGGTTCGTTTACCGCACAGCAATGTGTTGACGATCGCGTACGCCAGCAGCCGGTCCCGTTCCCGGGTGATGCCCTCGCCCGCCTGATAGAATTTGGTGGACAGATTGACGAGCAGCGTCTGGCCCGTCAGCGCGATTCCGAGGATATCGGCGTCCGACATCAGGCCGACCGGGAGCACGGCCTGCGCGCCCCGTACGCCGTCCGCCGCGGTGGGGCCTTTGAAAAGTTCCAGAAGCAGCGCGCGCGGGCTGGTGCGAAGATAATAGGGAATCGGGCGCGAAACCTCAACGAGCGCGTCGCCGTTCGCATTGGCCAGGTACAGCGCGCACTCGTCCATCAGCAACTGGGCGTAATTCGCCCTGCGCTGCACGCCGTTATCGAAAAGCAGCCCGGTCGTGGAGCCGAGCATGACGTGATCTACCCTCGTGCCGCCGATGTAGGCGGTAAGCCCCGTTACGTTGGGCATAAAGGTGCAGAAGGTATAGCACAGCGCTCCCATGCAGCTTGCGCGGGAAACGCCCGCGCCGGACAGCAGGGTATCCAGTTCCTGGCTGAATCGCAGCGTCACGGTCCGGCCGCCGCCGTTCGGGGCGTCCGTTACCGACGGCGGCTCCGTGAGGAGGCCGGAAAGCTGCGAAAGAAGCGGTGAACCCGTAACCGAAACCGGCCCGCTGGAAAGCTCCTCCAAGAGACGGAGAACCATATCGGAAGCGAACTGGCTTGGGAAGGATACGTTGCGCGCTTCCGACAGGATGCCGTTGACTGCCGAAAGCGGAAAGTACAGCGTTACCGTCGCGGTCATGCCCTGAGCCCGGGGGTCTTCGCCCGCCTCCACGCGTTGGGACAGTGCCTGTTCGTACACCGCGCCCACGTCGTCCGCCACGCTTTGTGTCAGCGCGCCCGCAGGCAGCGTGGAGGCGATGTCCAGACCGATCTGCTTATCCATAACCAGCACGTTCACGTACTGCACGTTTCCCAGCGCGGTCAGCGTGTTGGCGATCGCCTGCGCGCACAGGTAGAGGGCTTTCCGATCCAGTTGCAGGGCGGAAGCGGCAAGGTTGACGGTTGCCACGTTGCCGCTGACCTCAACCGGGTTGGTTCCGTACAGGGAGAGGCTTACGCTGCCGCCGATCGGCCCGGCCACGCCGTCCCCCGGATACGCGAGCAGCGCGCGGACGACGCTCTCCTCGTCCAGCCGCGCCGCCGAGCAGGGCACAGCGCCCGTGACCGATATCAGGCGCGTTCCGTCGCGCCGGGGCAGGTGCAGCGCGGCGTCCAGCGTGTAGTCCAGCGCGGCGTCCCCCACCGGCGCGGCGTACAGCGCCTGCGCGGGCGGCAACGTGATTTCCGCCGTTTCCCGTTCGGGTTTTCCGGCGCAGGAGGAAAGCGTAACGGCGGCTGCGCACAGAGCGCAAAGAAGCGCGCGGCGCTTCCGGCGTCCGTATCGGGTGTCCACGACGCTTGTCCTCCTTCCGCTTATTTCGTCATCAGCGCCAGTAGACGCGCGTAGGTGATTTTCCATATCCCGTTCTCGCGCAGCAGCGGAATGGGCGCGACGGTTTCCCCAGTCGTTCCGTTTTCGCCGGTGATGCCGAGCGTTGCGGTAACGACCGCCGTTACGCCGTCCGCCGCCACGCTGCCGCCGCCGGCATCGAACGCCGTCAGGTTACCGGCGCCGGAAAGCACCACCGTAAACGTGGACAGAAGCGGCCTTTCCTCTTCCGCCACATACCGGTACAGGCGTTCGTAATCACGCTGCTGCCAAGCGGTCAGCAATATCTTCGCGGTGTTTTGCGGGGTCAGCAACAGGGTCTCGTCCCTCGCCACGGGGTCGCTAAGGCCCGTGGCGCCGGTGAGAAAATAGCTGTTGTCCAGCCGGAGGCTGTTGCGCAGCTGCCATTCCTGATCCACCAGAATCTGAACGCCCGCGTAGGGGCTGACCTCGGTCACGGAAGCGGCGACGCTTTGTACAATGAGCTTTCGCAGAACCGGCGCTTCCGTTGCCCAGTTCGCGTCCGCCTGCCAGTTGTCCGGCACGCCGTCGTTCAGAAAACTGCCTGTGAAAGTGACGAACAGAATATCGTCCTGGGCGATGACGCTCTCCACCTGCGTGCCCGCAGGCAGGATTCTTTTCAGCTCGCTGTGCCCGGCGCTCGGCCCTTCCGCCAGCGCCTGCACCACCGCGAACTCCACGCTCTGGTCCCGCGGAACGGCGAGGGCGCGGGTCTCGGCGGCCAGCATCGGCTCGTCCAGATAACGGAAGTAAAGCGTGGCTTCCACCCGGTCGTAACCGCTTTGCCCCGCGGATGCCACGGCCGGGTCCGTGGTAAGTCCCGGCGCCGCCGTCGCTTCGTTCCGGAGCAGCGGATCGGCCGCCTGCGGCGCGCACCCGGCCAGCGATAGGAGGAGAAGAAGCGCCGCCGCCAGCGCGATGCGTTTCATGGCGTTCACCCTAACCCTGCTGGATGGGAAGTTCCACCGTAAACGTGGAACCCTTGCCTTCTTCGCTCTGCACGGACACGGTGCCCCCGTGCATCAGCACGAGCTGGTTGACGATGCTCAGTCCCAGCCCCGTGCCGCCGGTCTCCCGGCTGCGAGCCTTGTCTACGCGGTAGAAACGGTCGAAAATATGGGGCAGGTCGTCCTTGGGAATGCCCGGGCCGTTATCGGTGATGGTGAGGATGGCGTTGCGGCCCGAACGGATGAGCCGCACACGGATCTGCCCGCCCTCCGGCGTGTACTTGACGGCGTTTTCCAGAATGTTGTACACCACCTGCGTAAGCTTGGCGCAGTCGGCGTTCATTTCGCAGTTGTCGCTGATCTGCAGCTTCAGTTCCTGTCGCCGCTTCTCCGTCATCAGCGCCAGCCGGTGCGCCACGTCCCGTACGACGTTGGCGAACTTGAACGTTTCGCGGTTCAGCCGCATGCTTTTGCTGTCCATGCTGACGAGCGTCAACAGGTCGCTGATGATGAGGTTCAGCCGGTTGATCTCCCGGTTGACGTCCGAAAGGAACTCGGTACGCAAATCCTTTTCCATATCCGGCTGGTAAATAATATTTTCCAGCAGGATTTTCATGGTCGCCAGCGGGGTTTTCAGCTCGTGGCTGGCGTTGGATACGAACTGGTTGCGGCTTTTATCCAGCAGTTCCAGCTTTTCGGACATAATGTTGAAGGTTTCCGCCAGCTTGCGAAGCTCCCCGCTGCCCTTCACCGGCACGCGCACGGAAAGGTCGCCGTGCCCCATGCGCTGGATGCCGTGCGTGAGGGTGACGATCGGCCTGGTGATGACGCGCGAAACGATCAGCGCGATGACCATCGCGGCGGCGGCCGCGATGAGGAAGTATAGCGCCATCCGGCTTTGCAGCGCCGTCAGCCGCTGCATCATATCCTGTATCGGGGAGGAGTACAGCAGCACGCCGACCGTCGCGCCGCCCGCGGTGAGGGCCGCCGTGCAGTAACCCACCCATACCGCGTTGGCGTCCATCGGGATGATGAAAGAAAGAAAGCTCAGGCTCTGCCCCGTGCCAAGCTGGTGCACACCGTAATCCACCATTTTTCCATTCACGAGGATGGCGGCCACCTCCGGCAGTTCCATACGGCTGCCGTTGGCCTGCGAATAACTGTCCGCCTGCACCTTGCCGCTCGTATCCAGCACCATCAGCCGCCCGCCCAGCCGCCCGCCCGCGTCGGCCAACAGGGACGCAAGCTTCTCCATGTCCCCGTCCATGTACAGGGGCGCGGTTTGCACGGCCAGTTGTTCCACGTCGGCCTGGTCCCGGGAGCGGCGATCCGCGAACAAATAATCGCCCACCAGCCCTATCAGCGACGTGGCTACCGCGTAGTAGCTCACTCCGACGACCAGCAGGAAGGCGAGAACGATTTTCCAGCGTATGGACGTGAAGGGGTTCTTAATCTTTATCCGTGAAATAGTAGCCCACTCCCCACTTTGTGAAGATGAACTCCGGTTGCGCGGGATTGCGTTCGATTTTTTCCCTCAGCCTGCGGATATGCACGTCCACCGTGCGCGCGTCGCCGGTGTAATCGTACTTCCATACGGTTTCCAGCATCGCCTCTCGGCTGAACACCTTACCGCGGTTGTTAACGAACATTTGTAAAAGGTCGAATTCCTTGGCGGTCAGCCTTACGTCCTTGCCGCCCAGCTTCACCGCGCGGTTGATGGCGTTGATCTCCATATCGTGCACGCGGATGACCTTTTTAGTTTCGCTGGGCTGCGCGCCGCCCGCACGGCGCATGATGGTCTTGATGCGGGCCTTGACTTCCAGAATATTAAACGGCTTGGTCATATAATCGTCCGCGCCGTATTCCAGCCCCAGTATCTTGTCGATGTGCTCGCCCTTGGCGGTCAGCATGATGATGGGCACGTTGCTGTGCTCGCGGATACGCTGGCAAACCGTGATTCCGTCCAGCTTGGGAAGCATGACGTCCAGCAGGATAAAATCAAAATTGCCGGCAAAAAACTTGGCCAGCGCCTCTTCGCCGTCCGCGGCGGAATCCGTTTCAAAGCCTTCCTGCTCCAGCGTATATTTCAATCCCTTGATGATCAAGGGTTCGTCGTCCACAAGTAAGATACGCTTTGCCACGGGCCTCATCCTTTCCATCCTGTCGGAACAAGCGAACGAGCATACAAAAACAGGCAACGCCATGTTTATGAACATTGTAAAACGAAACGCACAAAAAAGCAAGGAAATTGTTACGGAGATTTTTAAATTGTTTCGTCCCCGCAGGTACGCGCACGCGCGAAAAAATGCGTCGGCGTAACGCTAGCCTTCCGGGCGGCGTTCATGTTTCGTTGATTTTCACGTAGCATTTTTATTTCGTATTTTTAAATTTCGGACGAAAGGCGCCGCAGAATACGCGAAAGCCCGAAGCCCCGTCGGGGGCCTCGGGCCGTAAAGGTCTGTTGAATGGATGAAGCTGCCGAAGGCTACGCCAGAAGGTTCTTTCCCGTCATCTCCGCGGGTACGGGCACGCCCATGCATTCCAGCATCGTGGGGGCGATATCCGAAAGCCTGCCGCCGTTGCGCAGTTTCCGGCCGGCCATTTCCGGCCCGATGGCGATGAAGGGCACGGGGTTGGTGGTATGCGCGGTGAACGGTTCGCCCGTTACCGGGTCCACCATCTGGTCGGCGTTGCCGTGGTCGGCCGTTACGAAGGCGCGGCCGCCGTTGCGCAGGATCGCGCGCACGACCGCCCACACGCAGTCGTCCACCGCCTTCACGGCTTCCTCCGCCGCCTCCATCACGCCGGTGTGACCCACCATGTCGCAGTTGGCGAAGTTCAGGATCATCACGTCGTACTTTTTCGCGTTGATCTCCTCAATGGCTTTGCCCGCCACCTCGAAAGCGCTCATCTCCGGGCTCATGTCGAAGGTCGCCACCTTGGAGGAAGGCACCAGGATGCGGTCTTCCCCCGCGTTGGGTTTCTCCACGCCGCCGTTGAAGAAAAAGGTAACGTGCGCGTATTTCTGCGTCTCCGCGATCCGCAGCTGCGTCATCCCCAGGGAGGAAAGATACTCGCCCAGCGTGTTTTGAAGCGTCTCCGGCGGGTTGACGACCGAAAGGCCGGTGAAGGTCTCGTCGTACTGGGTCATGCTGACGAAATTGACGTGGAAATAACCGTTCCTGCGCGGGAACCCGGCAAAATCCGGCTGGATGAACGTGCGGGTAAGCTGGCGCGCGCGGTCGGGGCGGAAGTTGAAGAAGATCACGCCGTCTTCGGGGGCGATCATCCCGGTGGGTTTCCCGCCGCTTAGGACCACGGTGGGCAGCACGAACTCGTCGTTGCCCTTCTCCCCCAGCGCGTAGCTCTGCGTCACGGCCTGCTCCGCGCTCCCCGCGGTCAAACCGACGCCGAGCACCATCGCGTCGTAGGCCTTCTGCACGCGGTCCCACAGGTTGTCCCTGTCCATGGCCCAGTAGCGGCCCATGACGGTGGCGATCTTGCCCACGCCGATCTCTTTCAGTTTGGCGTCCAGTTCCTTCACGTACTCGATGCCGCTGGTAGGCGGCACGTCGCGCCCGTCCAGGAAGCAATGCACGTATACGTCCTTCACGCCGCGCTGCTTGCACATTTCAAGCAGGGCGTACAGGTGCGTGTTGTGGCTGTGCACGCCGCCGTCGCTCACCAGTCCCATCAGGTGGACGGCCTTGCCGCTTTCGCGCGCCTTGTCCATCACGTCACACAGCGGCTTCTTTTTGAAAAAGTCTCCGTCCCGGATGTCCTTGGTGATGCGGGTAAGCTCCTGATACACCACGCGCCCCGCGCCGATGTTCAGGTGCCCGACCTCGCTGTTGCCCATCTGTCCTTCCGGCAGGCCCACGTCCATTCCGCTCGCGCCGATCTGCGTATGCGGGTAATTCTTCATCAGTTCGTCCAGATGCGGCGTTCCCGCCTGGGCAATCGCGTTGCCTTCGCGGACGGGGTTGATGCCGAACCCGTCCATGATGATCAGCGCCGTCATGGTTTTTTGCATCGAAAAGCTCCTCGTTTTCTCGTCGTTCGGTTTACCGGTCGTACAGCACGACGGCGGTGAAGTCCGGCGCCTTGAGCGACGCGCCGCCGATCAGCCCGCCGTCGATCTCCGGCTGCGCCATCAGGCCTTTCACGTTGCCCGGGTTCATGCTGCCGCCGTACTGGATGCGCACCGCGTCCGAAACGGCCTTGCCATACCGGCGTTCCAGCGCCTTGCGGATGACGCCGATGGTTTCGTTCGCCTGCTCGTCGGTGGCGGTGAGGCCCGTGCCGATGGCCCATACGGGCTCGTAAGCGATCACGACGTTCTTCACCTCGTCCGGCGTGAGGCCGGTCAGCGCCATACGGGTCTGGTATTCCACAATGGCGTCCGTGTAGCCGCTTTCTCGCTCATCCTTCATTTCGCCTACACAGATAATGGGGATCAGCCCGCCCGCGACCGCGGCCCGCACGCGGCGGTTCACGGTCTTGTCCGTCTCGCCGAAATACTGCCGCCGCTCGCTGTGGCCGATCACCACGTACTCCACGCCGCAGGCCGCCAGCATGTCCACGCTCAGTTCGCCCGTATACGCGCCGCTCTTAGCGAAATGCACGTTCTGGGCGCCCAGTTTGATATTGCCGCCTTTCGCGGCTTCCTTCACCGCGGCAAAGCACACCGCGGGCACGCACACGACCACGTCGCACGCCGCGTCCTTCACGGCGGGCGCCAGCGCGCGCACCAGTTCGGCGGCTTCCTCCGGCGTTTTGTTCATTTTCCAGTTCCCTGCGATGATCGGTTTGCGCATCATATTCGCTCCTTTTCAGTATTCGTTACATGTATACCCGTCGCGCGTACCACGGAAACGTTTCTCCGCTGCGGCGCCCGGCGGACATATTTTACGCAGACGGCGGAGACTGCCGTCTGCGTAAAAACAGGATACACCTTTTCTTACTTGTCGTCCAGCGCGGCCACGCCCGGCAGGGTTTTGCCTTCCAGATACTCCAGGCTCGCGCCGCCGCCGGTGGACACGTGGGTCATCTTCTCGGCGAAGCCCATCTGCTCCACGGCCGCCGCGCTGTCCCCGCCGCCGATGATGGTAACGCCCTTGCACTCCGCCATGGCCTTGGCGATGGCGCGCGTGCCCTCGGCGAAGTTCTCAAACTCGAACACGCCCATGGGGCCGTTCCACACCACGGTGGCGGCGTTGACGATTTCGTTGGCGAAGATCACCTGCGTCTTGGGGCCGATGTCCATGCCCTCGAAGCCGTCCGGAATCTCCTTGCTGTGCACGGTAATGCGCATGGCGTCGTTGCTGAAGCTGTCGCCCGCGATGTTGTCCACCGGCAGCAGAAGCTTCACATTCTTCTGCCTGGCCTTTTCCATGATTTCCTTGGCCAGTTCCACCTTATCGGCTTCCAGCAGGCTCTTGCCGATACGGCCGCCCAGCGCCTTCTGGAAGGTATAGCTCATGCCGCCGCCGATGATGAGGGTGTCCACCTTATCCAGCAGGTTGGTGATGACGCCGATCTTATCCCCCACCTTCGCGCCGCCCAGAATCGCCACGAAAGGCCGCGCGGGATCTTCCAGCGCCTTGCCCATGATGGAAAGTTCCTTGCCGATCAGGAAGCCGGCCACGGCGGGGTGCAGCAGGTGCGCCACGCCCTCGGTGGAAGCGTGCGCGCGGTGCGCGGTGCCGAAGGCGTCGTTCACGTACACCTCGGCCAGCGCCGCCAGCTGTTTGGCGAAAGCGGGATCGTTCTTCTCCTCTTCGGGATGGAAGCGGACGTTTTCCAGCAGCATTACGTCGCCGTCTTTCAGCTCAGACGCCAGCTTCTGCGCGTCCGGGCCCACTACGTCCTTGGCAAGGGGCACTTCCCGACCCAGCATCTGGCTCAGGCGTTCCGCCACGGGCTTCAGCGAATACTTCATATCGAAGCCGTTCTTGGGGCGGCCGAGATGCGAGCACAGGATAACGCGTCCGCCGTGCTCCATCAGGTATTTGATGGTCGGCAACGCGCCGCGGATACGGTTTTCATCGGTGATGACGTTGTTCTCATCCAGCGGCACGTTAAAATCGCAGCGTACGAGCACCTTTTTCCCCTTTACCTGGATATCCTCGATGGTTTTCTTCGCCATACCGCACACTCCTTACCTTTGTTCGCTTTCTCTATTGCCAAGCCTGTCAAGAGGCGAGCAATCACTTTCCGGCCAGCATCGCGCGCGCCGCGCCCTCGTCCGTCACCAGCATCGCCTGCGGCCGGCTCTTCATCACCGCGCGGATGGCTTCCGCCTTGCGCGCGCCCGCCGCAACCGCCAGCATCGCGCAGCTGGGTTTAAGCTTGCCCAGATCGTGCGCCACGGTGGAGGCGGAGAAGACTACGCCGCCCTCCCGGTCGAAATAGCATCCATACGCTTCGGCCACCGCGCCGCGCCGCAGCACGTCCGCCAGCACGTCCTGCGGAAGCTGGCGCTTGCGGCCCATGTCGTCCGCGCGCCCTATGCCGTACAGCACCACGTCCGCGCGCTGCAGCAGTTCCAGCGTTTCCGTAATCTCGGCAAGCTTGCGCATTTCCGCCATGGCCTGTTCGTCCAGCTGATCCGGCAGGTGCATCATCCGGTGGTGGCCGCCCAACCGGGCGGCGATTTCCGCCGCGATGGTGTTGGCCTGCGTTTCCAGCGCGCGCCCGATGCCGCCGCGGGCGGGCACCACCATCACGTTCATGGGCGCGCCCGGCGAAATGGCCAGCGCCACCTCGTGGATGGTCTGCCCGCCGGTTACGGCGAGCGTGGCCCCGCTTTGCAGGAAGGAGCGCAGGCGGCCCGCCGCGATGCGCCCGACCTCTTTAAGCACGTGCGGGTCGGTATCGCAGTCCCCCGCCGTCACGTACACCTTAGGCACGTCCAACAGCTTGCAAAGCGCCGTTTCCAGCTTCGTAAGTCCGCGCAGGTCGCGGCTGAAGCGCCGCGCGGAAGGCAGTATCTCCGCCGCTTCGGGGGTAAGGCTCATGCCCGCGGCGTCCAGTTCCACCAGCCCGCGTTCCTTAAGCAGCGCGGCCACGGTGCGCACTTCGCGTTCCGGCAGGTTCAGGCGCGCGGCCAGCAGCCGCCGCCCAACCGGTTGCAGGGCGTCGATCCGTTCCAGCACAAGCGCGCGGCGTTCGATCTCCTGGGCCAGATCCGGCGCGATCTTCTGCATCAGCGTAAAATAATCGTCCTGCATCGTTTCCCCCTCGGTCGGGACGTAATCCGGCCCGCATGGACATAATTCATCCCACGGAGGATTATACAACATTCGCGATTTTCCCGCAATCCCCTTTATGATAAATAATTCACAATACCGCCGCACATACGGACGAACCATAACGAAAGGCCCGCCGTGCCTATCGGGCGGCGGGCCTGCGAATATCCCGGCGATTTACAGTTTCACGATCTCTTCCCCGGCCATCGCACGTTCGATCAGCGCGTCGGTTTCCAGCTTGCTTTCGCCTTCCAAAATGATCTCCATCTTGGGCTTGGTGGCCGGGTGACGGGGCGTGAACACGGTGCAGCAATCCTCGAAAGGCAACGCGGAGGTTTCGTAGGTGCCGATCTTCTGCGCCAGGTCGATAATCTCCTGTTTGTCAAACCCGATCAGCGGCCGGAACACGGGCAGGTCCGCCACGGCGTCCGTGCATTGCAGGGCCTGCATAGTCTGGCTGGCCACCTGGCCGATGCTTTCCCCCGTCACCAGCGCCTGCGCGCGCTCCGCGTAGGCGACCTTATTAGCCAGCCGCATCATGTAACGTCGCATAATCACGGTGGTGTAATCCGGGTGGCACAGCTCGTGGATCTTCATCTGGATCTCCGTAAACGGCACCAGGTGGACGGTCAGCCCGCACATGCTCTCGGACAGGAGGCTGCCCAGCGTCAGCACCTTTTCCCGCGCACGTTCGCTGGTATACGGCGGGGACATGAAGTGCACCGCGCTCATGCAGACCCCGCGTTTGGCCACCATCCATCCAGCCACGGGGCTGTCGATACCGCCGGAAAGCAGGAAGGTCGCGCGGCCGTTGGTGCCCACCGGCATGCCGCCCACCGCGGGTATCGGCTGCGTATACAAGTACGCCTGATCCCGTATCTCCACGCTTAAGACCGTTTCCGGGTTGTGCACGTCCACCCGCAGGGCGGGCAGCTTTTCCAGCAGATAATGCCCGATCTCCGCGTTGATCATGGGCGAATCCATGGGGTACCGCTTGTCGCTGCGGCGGGCTTCCACCTTGAAGGTGCCGGTTACGCCGCGCATCAGCTCCACGGCGGCGTCCATGACCGCGGGAAAGTCGACCTTGGGCAGTTCCACGGCGCGGCACACGCTGTGCACGCCGAACACCTTCGTAAGCCTGCGCAGGGCTTCCTCCGTATCGGTCGCGTCGCTCACGTAAATACGGCTGTCGCTCAGCCACACGCGGCCGTTCACGCCTTTTACGGCTTCCTTCACCCGTTCCACGAGCATGCGCAGAAAATACGGTCGGTTGAGACCCTTCAAATAGATTTCGGAAAAGCGCACCTGAAGCACTTCACGCAAGACGATCGTTCTCCTTCGGTTTTACCGGCGCGTGAACCGCGCCAGAATGCTGTATTGTTCGGCGATCTTTTCCGCCGTGTATTCGATTTCTTCCGGGGTGTTGGTCACCGCAAAGCTAAGGCGCACGGCGCTGTCCGCCAGCGCAGGCGGCGTGCCCATGGCGGCGAGCACTTCGGAACGTTTGCGTTTGCGGCTGGAGCAGGCGGAGCCGGTGCCCGCCAACACGCCTTCGGCCTCCAGCGCGTGCACCATCGTTTCGGCGCGCACGGGCGGGAAAGCCGCGTACAGGATGTGCGGCGCGGCGTCCGCCGAATCCGCTTCCGGGCCCAGCACCTCGAAAGCGGGCAGCGACGCACGCAGGCGCTCCACGGCGAGCCTTTTCAGCTGAAAAAGCGTTTCCCGCGCAGCCTCGGCGGGCGGGTAATCCTCCACCGCCGCCGCGAAACCCGCCGCACCCGCCGTGTTTTCGGTGCCGGAGCGCAAGCCGTCCTGCTGGCCGCCGCCGAACAGAATCGGGCGGACGCGGTGCCCGGGCGCGATGATCAGCGCACCCACGCCCTTGGGCCCGTGCACCTTGTGGGCGCTGACGGCGTAGCTCTGCACGCGAAGCGCCTTCATGGAGAACGGCACGCGCAGATATCCCTGCACGCCGTCCACGTGGAGGGCCGCCTGCGGGGCGAACCGGTCCCGGAGTTCGGCGACCTCCCGAAGCGGCATGATCGCGCCGGTCTCGTTGCACACCTGCATCACGCAGATCAGCCTGACCGCCGGGGAAAGCATTGCTTCCAGCGCCTGCAGGTTCAGCAGCCCGCGCCCGTCCAAGGGGATTTCACGCGCCGTGTGCCCGTACCGCGCAGCCGCCTCTACGCAGGCGTTCTTCACCGCCGGGTGCTCCGCGGCGGAATAGAGTACGTCGCCTTTTTCATGCACGCCGCACAGATACCCGGCGATAGCGAGGTTGTCGCTCTCCGTGCCGCCGGAGGTGAAGACCACGTTCTTCCCCTCCGCCTGCACGGGCTTTGCGACGGTCGCCTTCGCCCGGTCCAGCGCGCGTTCTGCCGCCGCCGCCCGCGCGTAGAGCGCGGAAGGGTTATAATAACCCTCCCGCATGGCTTCGGCCACGGCTTCCACCGCGCGCGCGCACGGCCGTGTGGTGGCGCTGTTGTCCAGATAGACTTCCATGGTTTTTTCAGGCATAGAACACGCCGTGCGGCAGGTATTTCTGGATCGTTTCCACCATAGCCCGCGAGGGTTCCATAATAATCATCGTGCGCGCGGCATCCTTCTGGTAATAGAAGTAATACAGCTCCGCGCCCCGGTTCAGGAACCAGTTGCGCCGCTTTATGCCGGGCATGTTGATGAGCTTACGGAAGTGTTCGCTGTTCACCGGGCCGAATGCTTCCACGTTTTTCACCCGCATGGTGCCCAGATTCTTGCGCTTCTGGTTGTTGAAAACCTGCGCGAAATCCAGATCGCCGTTGGTGAAGGTGTACTCGTACTCCGCGCGCATGCGGTCTTTATACAGGTACAGGAGCACGGCCAGCCCGCAGAAGACGACCGTAACCGCCAGCCCGATGACCGAGAACCCGGAGAATAGAGAGGAAAGCATCCAGAACCCGATGAGCGCGAACAGCACCATCAGGACGGTGCCCAGATAGTACGCCAGTTCCGACAGCGCGCGGTTCCGGCGGATAACGACTTCTTCCAGAAAATGATCCATGTTACAGCCTCCGTTCCTATTTACGAGCCGCTTACGCGACTGCCAGCCACAGATAGATCAGCGACGTCGCCGCTCCGATGACGAACCCGCCGGCCACCTCGAATGGGGTGTGTCCCACCAGTTCCTTCAGTTCCTCGTCCGAGATGCGCTTGCCGTTGATGAGCACGTCCTTTAAAATCTGGTTGATCACGATCGCCTGCGTGCCCGTTTCGCGGCGCACCCCGGTGGCGTCGTACATCACGATGAAGGCCAGCACCAGGCATATGGCGAAAACGGCGCTGTTGAAGCCCTCCAGCGCGCCCACCGTAATCGCCAGCGCCACCACCATGGCGGTGTGGGAACTGGGCATGCCGCCGGAGCCTACGAAACGGCCCCAATCCCACACGTGCTCCACGCGGTAATACAACGGGATCTTTAGCGACTGCGCGATAAACCACGCGATGAGCGACGAGATGACCGCGTGGTTTATCAGGATTCCGCTGATGGAATGCAAACGGTTCTCCTCCTGCCTTTGGGCCGCCTTCAGCGTACGCGCGTCAGCGTGCGCAGCGCGAGTTTGCGTAAAAACGAGGCTTTCTCCCCGAAAACGGCCAGCGCGTCCGAAGCCTTCTGAACGTATTCCCCCGCGGCCTCGCGGGAACGCGGAACGCCGTATACGGCGGGCCAGGTCGTCTTGCCGCGCTGCGCGTCCATGCCGGTCCGCTTGCCCATCGCGCCCGCATCCCCCTGCACGTCCAGCAGATCGTCCACGATCTGGAACGCCATGCCGAGGTTCAAGCCGTAGGCTTCCCCCGCCTCGCGCTGTTCCGCGTCCGCGCCCGCCAGCGTGAGGCCGGCGACCACCGCGGCGGTAATCAGGTCGGCGGTTTTGTGGCGGTGTACATAGGCCACCATGGCGGCGTCCGGCGAGCGGCCTTCCAGTTTCACGTCCAGCGTCTGTCCGGCGATCATGCCGCGCACGCCCGCCCGGCGAGCGATCTCCTCCGCGGCGGTCGTTGCCCGCGAGGGATGCGCGGACGCGAGCGCGGCCTCCATCATCGTCTCGAACGCGAGGGAATAAAGGCCGTCCCCCGCCAGAATGGCGACGTTCTCGCCGAAAGCCTTGTGGTTGCTGGGCTGCCCCCGCCGCAGATCGTCGTTGTCCAGCGCGGGCAGGTCGTCGTGCACGAGGGAATAGGCGTGGATCATTTCCAGCGACAGGGCGAAGGGCATGGCGTTTGTCCAGTCCTCCGCCAGCATATGGTAGCTTGCCAGCAGCAGCGTCGGCCTCAGCCGTTTACCGGGCAAAGTAAGGCTGTAGCGCATCGCGCTTTTCAGCGGTTCGGGTATCGCGCCTTCCGCCGGGGGAACGTCCGGCGCGTCGGCGGCAGTGCCCAGCGCGCCCCGAAGCAGCGGGATTGCCGTCAGCGCGGCGTCCACCGCCGGTACGTAGGTTTCCATCGTCGGTTCCATGCGCCGCCTCCTTTTCCCGGGATCGTTCCTTTTATTATTCGTCGTCCGCCGGGTCGTCCTGCACGGCGACGGCGCTGGGCGATACGGAAAGGCTTCCGTCCCTGTTCGCCTTCACTTCGGACAGCCGCGCCCTGGCCGCGTTCAGACGCGCTTCCAGTGTTTTGGCGATCTTCGCGCCCTCCTCGTAGGCGTCCATCAGCGCGTCCAGCGGAAGTTCGCCCTGTTCCATCTCGTCCGCCAGCGCTTCCAGTTTGCCGAGCTCCTCCTCGAAGGAAGGCGCCTCGTTCTTCTTCTTCGCGCTCATGTCCGTTCCTCCCTGCCGGTTCTCGTCGCCGTTGCCTCGATCCATCCGTCCCTCAGCGTGACGGTGAAGGGACGGCCCGCGTCTAGCGCGTTCACGTCCTGTACGGCGCGCCCGTTCTGTTTAACCAGCGCGTAGCCCCGTTTCAGCGTCGCCGCCGGGCCCGCCGCGTTCAGCTTCACGGAGGCGGCATCCAGCCGGTGAGCCTTCGCAGCCAGCTGCGCCGCGCACACCAGCCGGATTCGCGTTTCCAGAGCCTCCACCCGCTGCGAAACGGCGCGCAGCCGGTTTTCGGGGGCCTGCTCGGCCAGCCGGCTCCGAAGGGCGGAGAGCTGCGCCGTCTTTTCGGCCACGGCGGCCTCGCCCGCGCGGGCAAGCCGCCCCAGAAGCCCTTCGACCTCGGAAAGCAGCGCGTCCCGCCGCGGAACCGCCAGTTCCGCAGCCGCGGAAGGCGTGGGCGCGCGCACGTCCGCCACGAAATCCGCGATAGTGAAGTCCGTTTCGTGGCCCACGGCGCTGACCACGGGCTTTCCACAGGCGGAAATCGCCCGCACGACGATCTCCTCGTTGAACGGCCACAGGTCTTCCATGCTTCCGCCGCCGCGCCCGACGATGATCACGTCCACATCGTCCAGCCCGTCCATCGCGCGAAGCGCGAAGGCGATCTGCTCCGCCGCGCCCTCCCCCTGCACCGCGACCGGGTACAGGTACAGCGGCATGCCGGGGTTCCGCCGCCAGGCGACGCGCGCGATATCGTGAATCACCGCGCCCGTGCCGCTGGTGACGACACCTACGCCTTTGGGCAGCAGGGGCAGTGGCTTCTTCAGCGCCGGGTCGAACAGCCCTTCTTTGGCAAGCCGGTTTTTCAGCTGCTCCATGCGCAGGTACAGTTCCCCCACGCCGTCCGGCTCCATGCCTTCCGCGTAAAACTGGTAGGAACCGGTCTTGGCGTACAGGCCTACGCTGCCGGAAAGCACCACCTGCCGCCCGTCCTGCGGGGAGAAGCGCACGCCCGCCGCGGCGGAACGGAACATGACGCAGCTGATCGCGCTTTGGCTGTCCTTGAGGGTGAAATACCAGTGGCCGGACACGTGGCGCTTGAAATTGCTCAGTTCTCCGCGCAGGCGGATGCCGCGCAGCATCGGGTCGCCCGCAAGGCTCTTGCGAACGTACTCGTTAAGCTCCTCCACGGTCAGCGTCGGCATCGTCATCCCCTCGCGAACGCCCTTTCCGCCGCCTCCACCGTGTTGCTCATCAGCATCGCCACGGTCATGCGGCCCACGCCGCCGGGCACGGGCGTGATGTAGGAGGCCTTCTCGCTCGCGGGCTCGAAGTCCACGTCCCCCACGAACTTGCCGTCCACGCGGTTCATGCCCACGTCGATCACCGCCGCGCCGTCCTTCACCATGTCCGCGGTAATGAAACGCGGCTTGCCGATGGCCGCCACCAGAATGTCCGCCTGACGGGTGAAAAAGCCCAGGTCCTTCGTGCGGCTGTGGCAGATGGTTACCGTGGCGTTTTCCCGAAGCAGAAGCATCGCCATGGGGCGGCCCACGATGTTGCTGCGGCCCACGACCACCGCGTGCTTCCCTTCGATGGGGATGCCCGCGGATTTCAGCATATACAGCGCGCCCTTTGGCGTGCAGGCGACGGGCGCGTCCTCGCCGCGCATCATCCGGCCGGTGTTCACGTCGTGCAGACCGTCCGCGTCCTTCTCCGGCAAAATCAGGGACAGCGCGCGGTTGGCGTCCAAATGCTTCGGCAGCGGAAACTGCACCAGCAGGCCGTGGATCGCCGGGTCGGCGTTGGCTTTGGCGATTTCGGCTTCCAACTGCTCCTGTGTGGTTTCCGCGGGCATCCGCACGGTCGTGGAGGCGATGCCCAGCCGCCCGCAGGCCTTTTCCTTGTTGCCCACGTACAACTGGCTGGCGGGGTCTTCCCCTACCAGAATCACGCACAGACCGGGCACGCGGCCCTCGGCAAGCAGCCTGTCCACGCGTACTTTCAGTTCCTGCTCCACCTGCGCGGACAGCGCCTTGCCGTCCAGTATTCGTGCCGCCATGGCTCCCCCTTCCCGGCGGCTTTCGCCGCCCGCCACCGTATCGTTTCCGGCTGCCGCGCCGTCAGCGGCGCCCGTTTGCCGCAAGAAACTGCTGCATGCCCAGCCAGGCCACGCCCGCTGCGTTGTCCCCGCTGTACTCCGGTTTGCCGAAGCGCAGTTCCGCCGGACATTTCAGCCGTGCAAGCCGCGCGAGCGTCCATTCCCTCAGCAGGCCGGAGGACGCTACCCCGCCCACCGCCAGCGCCTGCGTGACGCCGGTTTGCGCGCACCCGGCCGCGATCATCCGCGCCACGGTGCGGGCCAGCAGGTCGAACGCTTCCGCCGCGATCTTCCCGTGCGGATACGCGCCCTGTTCCGTCCATTGCTTCAGCCGCGTCTCCGCGCCGGAAAGGTGGCAGTCCAGATCCTCCCTCGCGAGACTCGCGGGAAGCAGCGCCTCCGCGGGTTCCGGCCAGGCCGCCGCCAGCTTCTCCAACGCCGAACCCGCCGGAAAATGCAGGCCCATGCGCACGCCCGCACGGTCGATCAGCTGTCCGGCGTTCAAATCCAGCGTGCCGCCCAACCGGGTAAGCGTTCCCCGTTCCCACAGCAGCAGTTCCGTGGTACCGCCGCTCAGGTGCAGGGCCACGAAGCGCTCCGCCATCGGCGGATTGTCCAGCGTTCCCGCGGCGATATGCCCCTGCTGATGGGACACCGGCACGTACGGCACGCCCAGCAGGGCCGCCAGCGTCCGCGCTTGACCCGCGCCCACCAGGAACACGGGCATATAGCTGTCTTCCGTGTCCCGCGGGGCAACGGAGGCCACCACCACGCGGATTTCGGCCCCGGCCAGCCTGTTTTTCACCCGCTCGGCCACTTCCGGCACCTGCCGGATATGTGCAAAAACGGCCTCGCTCTGGCGAAGGCCGCGCTGCCCGCTGACAACCGGTAAAAGCGTCCGTTCGGAAGCGACCACGCGGCCCCGCGCATCCACGGCCGCGACGCTGGTGGTGTAGCAGCTGGTGTCGAAACCCACGGCTACGTCCATCCCGGTCATTCCTTCCGTTTGTCGCGCACAATGGCGCCCAGCACGCCGTTGATGTACCGGCCGCTCTTCGGCTCGCTGTAGCGGCCCGCCAGTTCCATGGCTTCGCTGACGGAAACGTTGCCCGGCACGTCGCCGCGGAACGCAAGCTCGTAAGCCGAAAGGCGAAGGATGCTCAAATCCACGCGCGGAATGCGGCTTAACGCCCAGTCCCCGCTGCTGTGCTCCTCAATGAGCCTGTCCAGCTCCTCCACGTGCGCCTCCACCCCCGCAAGCACGTCCGCGATATAGGCGCGGTCGTCCGCGGAAGGTTCCGTTTCCGCGGCGCCGTCCGCGGCCAGTTGTTCGTAAACCAGTTTCAGCGTATCCTCGCCGGTCTCGCCCCCGGTCGTCCGCCCGTAGAGCAATTGCATCGCAGCCTGTCTGGCTACAGATCGAGCCATTCGTTACACTCCGTTTCGCGCGTCATTCGCCCTTGGGCGGGAACAGGCGGTTAATCGTGCCTTTGATAAAAGCCGCTTTGTTCGCCCGAGACCCGATCCAGTAACCGAGCGCGAACAGTGCGGCCACCAGCAGGGTCTTGAAAAAGCCGAGAAAAATGAGCATAAACGCGATGGCCGCGCCCGCGCCGCCCAGAAGCAGGCCGCATTGCGCGGTGCCGATCGAAAACCAGCCGCTTCCCTTTTGGTTATCCATTTACGCATCCTCCCCGTTTTTCTTGTCCGTTTCCACGCCCCCGGCGGTTTCTTCCGCCGAGTCGACGGGTTTCTCCGGCTCCGCGGCCGGCGCTATCGCCTCGGGTTCGCCAGCCGCCGCTTCCGTCTGCGGCCCTTTCGGCTCCGTCGCGGCTTCCGCGGGCGGCGGCGGCAGGGTTTGCGGTTTATCCTCGTGCCGGAACAGGCGCTGGTGCAGCGGCTTTCTTGCGTCGGGTTCGGCTGCTTCCGGGGCCTGCGTCGCCGTAGCCTGCGCGGCGTTGCGGAGGCCTTCCACCAGTTCCCCGGCCTTCACGGCGGCGTCCGTATCCGCGTGCAGGGTATCGTCCGTCGTTTTGGGGCACGTCGCGGAGGGAAGGCTGTTGTTGGTTTCCACCATCACGCGTACTTCCTTCACGTCCACGCCGGAGCAGGAGGTGATGTATTGCTTGATCTGTTTTTGCAGGGCGCTTACGGTAAGCGGAATGTTCACCCCGTTGCCAAGCGATATCCGGATGCTCACCACGACGCCGTCCCGGCTGTGGTGGATGCGCGTGGCGGAGACCTTGAGTTCCTCGTGCGCGTCCACGCATTTCTTCACCATGTTTTCCATGGCGGACATGGAGATGCTAAGGTCGCCGTATTCCGTGTGCTGGGCGATGAAGCCCTTTTCCTTTCCGGAGCGGAACAGCAGCGAGAAGCTTCGCAGGCCGACCGCGCAAAGCGCGACCGCGACGACCACCATGGCCGCGCGCTGCCAGAAACCGTACGTCTGTTCCAGAAAGGAAACGTCCAGCCTGAACGGGAACACGCCGGAGCCGAAAACGAACAGGCCGATGCCGATTACCAGAACGATCAGGCCTGAAAATGCGGCCAGAACGCGATCGACGACCTTAAATCTCACAAGAATCCCTCCCTGCCGGTACAAGCCTTAGGCCCGAAAGGCTTCCGCCTCTCGGGCCGATTTTATTCGTCCTGTTCGGGCCCGGCGCTCTCCCCGGCTTCGCCGGAGGGTTCCGCTGCCGTCTTTTTTTTCTTACGGTCTTTGCCCCGGGCCTCTTTCGGCTCTCCGGGCTGGGCGTCCGCTTCGGGCGCGGCTTCGTCGTCGGTTTCCGCGGCCGGTTCCGGTTCCGGCGCGAGTTCCGGTGCCCTGTCGTGGTCCGGCGCCGTGCGCTCCGGCTGGGGCGCGTCCTTCGCCGCCTTCTTTTCCTTCGGCGGTTCCGGCGGCTTCTCCCCGTCCGGCCTGCCGTCGGTCACCTTTTCCAGTTCCGCGCTGGCTAAACTGGCCTGCGCTTCCTTCTTTTCCTTCTCAAAGCTCACGCCCTGTACGTGAACGTCCACGCGCACCACGTGCAGCCCCGTCATGGTCTCGATGGCCTTGCGCACGTTTTCCTGTACGTTGAGGGCGGCCGTCTGGATGGGCGTGCCGTACTCCACGATCACGAACAGATCCACGGAAGCTTCTTCCGAACCGATTTCGACCTTTACGCCCTTGGTGATATTACGGTTGCGACCAAAAACCTCGGTAATGCCGCCGCTGGTGCACATACCCGCGATGCCTTCCACCTCGTTGGCGGCTACGCCCGCAATGATCGCGATGACTTCGTTGGCATAGGTGATGGTTCCGGTGGAATCATCATCCTTGCGCAGGCTCAAAGGCAGGTTGTCCTTCTTTGCAGCCATGCTACGCACCTCCTATGGTTCATGGTTTCCAATGCGTAGTATAACAGATTTTCATAGGCTTGACAACGCCGCCCGCGTAAATAATGGCATGCCGCCCCGCGCGGCGTGTTGCCGCCGGGAACCGAAAGCGGCCCGGCGCCGCGCGCGCCGCAGGAACCGGGGCGCAACGGGCGCCGGGGTTTCCGTGGCGACGGCGCGGGGCCGGGCCGCCGAAGATCGTGTTCGTTCGTTTCGTCCGGGCTATTCGCCCGCCTTGATTTTCAGGGCGTTGAGTTGTTCCTGCTGCACGGGGGCGGGCGTATCCATCATCAGGCAAACGCCGCTCTGGATTTTCGGGAAGGCCAGCACGTCCCTCAGGCTGTCCGCGCCGGAAAGGATCATCACGAGGCGGTCGATGCCGAAGGCGAAGCCGCCGTGCGGCGGGGTGCCGTACTGGAAGGCTTCCAGCAGGAAGCCGAACTTCTCCTGCGCCTCCTCCTTCGTAAGCCCGATCAGGTCGAACATCTTGGCCTGCAGTTCGCTCTGGTGGATGCGGATGGAACCGCTGCCCATCTCCACGCCGTTGAAAACCAGGTCGTAGGATTTCGCGCGCACCGCGCCGGGGTCGGTTTCCATCAGAGGCACGTCCTCGTCCATCACGGCGGTGAACGGGTGGTGTTCCGCCACGAAGCGGTTTTCTTCCTCGCTCCAGGCCAGCAGCGGGAATTCCGTGATCCACAGCAGATCGTAACGGGAGGTGTCGATCAGTTTCAATTCCTTGCCCAGCCGCAGTCGAAGCTGGCCCATGGCGGTCAGTGCCACCAGCCGCTTATCCGCGATGACGAACAGCGCGTCCCCGGCTTCGCAGCCCGTTTTAGTCAGCAGCTTTTGCAGGCTGTCGCCCTGCATGGCCTTCACGAAGCTGCCGCGCACCGAACCGTCCGCGCCGGGGGCGGCCCAGGCCAGCCCTTTGACGTGGTAGGTCTTCGCGAACTCGCCCAGCGCGTCGAACTCCTTGCGGCTCAGGCTTCCCGCGCCCTTGGCGCAGATGGCGCACACAGTCTGGCTGTTTTCCAGCGCGTTTTCAAACACGGTGAAGCCGCAGCCGCGCACCGTCTCGCTTACGTCCATGATCTCCATGCCGAAGCGGGTGTCCGGCTTATCGCTGCCGAAGCGCGCCATGGCGTCCCGCCAGGTCAGGCGTCTGAGCGGCAGGCTGAGTTCCACGCCCATGACTTCCTTAAACACGCGCACGTACGCGCCTTCCACCACGGTCTGGATGTCCTCCGGCTCGATAAAGCTCATTTCCATATCGAACTGGGTAAACTCCGGCTGGCGGTCGGCGCGGCCGTCCTCGTCCCGGAAGCAGCGCGCGACCTGATAATACCGGTCCAGCCCGGCCAGCATCAGCAATTGCTTGTAAATTTGCGGGCTTTGCGGCAGGGCGTAGAAAAGCCCCGGCTTCTGGCGGTACGGCACCAGATAGTCCCGCGCGCCCTCCGGCGTGGACTTGGTGAGGATGGGCGTTTCCACTTCGACGAAACCCTGCGTATCGATGTAATCCCGAAGGCACTTAATAACCCTGTGGCGGAACTGCAGCATGTTCTGCAGGCTGGGACGGCGCAAATCGAGGTAACGGTACTTAAGGCGCAGCGCCTCCTGCTCGTTCGTCCCGTCCTCGATATAGATGGGCGGGGTCTTGCTCTGGTTGAGCACGGAAAGCCCGTCGGCGGCCACTTCCACGGTGCCGGTCTTCATATTCTGGTTCACGGATTCGGCGGCGCGCGCGCGCACCGTACCGGTTACCTGCACCACGTATTCCCCGCGCAGGCTCTCCGCCAGCGCAAAGGTATCGCCGTTCAGTACGGTGGAATCGAAAACCGCCTGCACGATGCCGGTTCGGTCGCGCAGCCAGATAAAAATCAGGCCGCCGAGGTTGCGGGAGCGCTGCACCCACCCCTTGAGCACTACCCGTTTACCGATCTCGCCGGAAAGCACCTCGCCGCACATATGCGTCCGTTTCAGGCTCGCCATGGGTTTTACTCCTCCTTGCTCCGCCCGTTCATGAGCGCCTTGAGCACATCCGGCGCGTCCGACAGCGAAACATCCTTTTCTTCTTTGGTTTTCATGTCGCGCAGCTTCGCGACGCCCTTGGCGATCTCCTCGTCTCCCAGCACCGCCACGTAGGCCGCGCCCAGCTTATCCGCATACTTGAACTGCGCTTTCAGGCTCCTGCCCGCGTGATCCATATCCGCCTTCAGCCCGGCCCTGCGGAAGGCCAGCGTAAGCTCGAAGGCGTTCCCGGCCAGCGCCCGGTTGAGGCCGGCTACGAACACGTCCGGAGCGCTGCTCTTAACCGCCAGTTTCCGTTCTTCCTCCGGCAGCAGGTCCAGCAGCAGCATCACGCGCTCCATGCCCATGCCGAAGCCTACCGCCGGGATATCCGGCCCGCCGATTTCCTCCACCAGCCTGTCGTAACGGCCGCCGCCACAGGCCGTCATGGTGCCGTTGGGTGTGTCGGTCGTCAGTTCGAACACGGTCTTGGTATAATAGTCCAGCCCGCGCACGATGCCCGTGTCCACGATGTAGGGAACCTTCGCGATGTCCAGAAACCGCTTGAGATCGTCGAAGTGCTCCCGGCACTCGTCGCAAAGCTCGTTAATCATGCGCGGCGCGTCTTTCAGCTCCGCCTGGCAGGATTCGTTTTTACAGTCCAGCACACGCAGCGGGTTGGTTTCCGCGCGTTCCACGCAGTCCCTGCACAGCTTGTCCGTCTTGGTTTTCAGGTATTCCCGCAGCTTCTGCTGGTAAGCGGGCCTGCACACCGGACAACCGATGGAATTGATGCGCAGGGTAAGGCCCTTGAGCCCGATGCTTTGCAGCACGTCCATGGCGGTCAGGATCAGTTCCGCGTCCACGGAGGCTTCCCTGGCCCCGAAGCACTCCATGCCGAACTGGTGATGCTCGCGCAGCCGTCCCGCCTGTGGGGATTCGTACCGGAAGTGCGGCGCGTACAGGTAGTAGAACTTCGCGGGCAGCGCCTGCGCATACAACCCGCTTTCGATAAAGGCGCGCACCACGCCCGCCGTGCTCTCCGGCTTGAGTGTGATGGAACGGTCGCCCTTATCGTTGAAAGTGTACATTTCCTTGCGGACCACATCGCTGGAAGCGCCCACGGAGCGCACGAAAAGCTCCGTATGCTCGAAGACCGGCGTGCGTATCTCCTGATAGCCCGCCAGCCTCGCTTTTTCGCGCATCAGCGTTTCCAACGCCTGAAACCGCGCGGTTTCCTCGGGAAGCACGTCCTTGGTTCCCTTGGGAATTCTCGTTAACATCCAATTCACCTCTACAACGGGGGTTATTGTGGATTATACACGCGGGTTCTTCGCATTGTCAAGCCGGAAGGGGGTTTCGCGCCTTCGGCGCAACCCGGGGACGCAAGTCCCCGGGAACCCCTTCTTGCTTCGTTGTGGCAAATTTACTTCACGATTGTCTGTCTTCTTTTTGGTCCCTGCGGTATCACTTTTTGCCCGGTGGTCTATACGTAAGGATAATCGCGCCTTCGGGCGCGACCAAAGGCACCGAAGGGAAGCGTGTGCCCCGCAGGGCACATTTCCTGAATCAGCAGAAAAGATTATAAGCTAAAGAGGCAACCCGAAGGGTGCAGGGGCGAGCGGAAAGCCCCTGCCCGTACCCACAGGCACGGTTCCCTTGTGCCTGCAGGTGCAATACCTTTATAAACATAGACATCCGTCAACTAAGGAAGCGCCCGGGGGAGGCAGGGGCAACCGAAATGCCCCTGCCCGCATCCTCAGATACGGCATCTTCCTACCTGCGGTGATTATAAAGAATACTTTCCAATAATCTTCGAGAATAGGCAAGGGAAGGGTCTACCCTTCCCTAACGCGCGCTTTCAGCGCCTACCGTAGCAGGGCATCCTTCTGCTGTACGTACTGTTCATAAGACATCAGGATCTCGCGGGGTTTGCTGCCCGCGCTCTTGCTTACGATGCCGCGGGCGGCCATATCGTCGATCAGCCTGCCCGCACGTGCGTAGCCGATTTTCATCCGGCGCTGGAGCATGCTGATGCTCGCCTGTCCGTCGGTCAGCACCATTTCGATGGCCTCCTGCAGGCGGTCGTCCAGTTCGCCGCCGTCGTCGCCGCCGTCCGCGTCGGCGTCGTTTTCGTCCGATGCGGGGCTTTCCATGACCTCGTTGATGCTTTCGTCGTAATCCGGCTCCGAGTTGTTGCCGATGTACTCCACGATGTTGGCGATTTCCTGGTCGCTTACGTAGCAGCCCTGTACGCGCAGCGGGGCTTTCGCGCCCGTAGGATAGTAGAACATATCGCCGCGACCCAGCAGCTTTTCCGCGCCGTTCATATCCAGAATGGTGCGGCTGTCGATGCTGGAGGAAACCGCGAAGGCGATGCGTGAGGGGATGTTGGCCTTGATGAGGCCGGTGATCACGTTGACCGTGGGACGCTGCGTAGCCACCACCACGTGGATGCCCGCCGCGCGCGCCAGTTGCGCCAGCCGGATGATGCTCTCCTCCACTTCCTTCTTGCAGGCGATCATCAGGTCGGACAGCTCGTCAATGATGATGACGATGCGCGGAAGCTTCGGCTCGTCGCCGGTCACCTTGGCGTTGTAGGCGGTCAACTCGCGCACGCCCTTGCTCTGCATTTTGTGGTAACGGTCCAGCATTTCCTGCACGGCCCACGCCAGTGCGCCGGAGGCCTTGTGCGGGTCGCTCACCACGGGGATCAGCAAATGCGGCACGCGGTTGTAACCCTGCAATTCCACCACCTTGGGGTCGATCATGATCATGCGCACCTCTTCCGGCGAGGAGCGGAACAGGAGGCTGTTGATGATGGAGTTGATGCACACGGACTTACCGCTGCCCGTCTGCCCGGCGATCAGCAGATGCGGCATCTTGGCCAGGTCGCAGATCACGGGCCTTCCCGCGATATCCTTGCCCAGCGCCACGGAGAGCGGGGACTTCGCCTTGGTCATTTCCACGCTGGTCAATACCTCGGCCAGCGATACGTCGGTAATCTCCTGGTTGGGAACTTCCACGCCGAACAGGTTCGTGCCCGGTATCGGCACTTCGATGCGCACGCCGCCGTTAGCCGCCATTTCCAGCGCGATGTTGTCCGCGATGTTCATGATGCGCCGCACGTTGATGCCGCTGGACGAAAGCCCCAGTTCGAAACGGGTGACCGCGGGCCCGTGGGTAACGCGCTGCACACGCGCGGGAATGCCGAAGCTTTCCAGCGTCAGTTCCAGCTTTTCCACGTTGGCGCGATCCTGCTCCCGCGTATCCGGCTGGATCTGCGTTTGCAAATTCAAAAGCTCGATCATCGGGTACGGGTAGGATTTCTGAGTTTTACCGGATGCTCTACCGGACGTGTTTTTCGGTTCGGCCGCCGTCTGCCGTTCGCTTTTCACCAGCTTGAGGTACGGCACATCCGCCCGCTGGGCTTCGGCCCGGGCCGGTTCGTCCGCGCGGACGGACGGTTTCTTATACGCCGAATAGGGGTCCTGTGCCGTGGCGCTGCCGCTTCCGGCATTCCTATCGTCTGCTTCGGGCGGCCTGTAGCCAGCGGTCTGGTTGGCGTAGGCGATCTGCTCCCGCGTCATGCCCTGCCGCGTCTGCCGGGCCGCGCGCTGCAGCCTCGCCTCGTCCAACGTATAAGCCTGGGTTTCGCTCGCGGGCGCGGTTTCCTCCGCCGCGCCGGATTCCTCCAGCCGTCGCTGGATCATCTCCTTGCGCTTACGGTTGGCCTCCATCTTTTCCAGTACCTTGTCCGTCTCTCGGTCTGCGGGCTTCCGGGCTTTCGCGCCCGGCCTATCCGTTGCCTGCGCGGCGGGTTCCGTCACTCGGCCGGAAGGAGGTTTCAGCTTCCACGCGGGCACGGCGCTGCCTTCCGGCACCTCCGGTACGATCATCTCGTCATACAGAGGCACGGCGGGCTGTCCGCCCGCGGGAGGGAACATCGTCTGCTGGCCGGGCATCGCGGCGGCAACCGCCGGCATTCCCTGCGCGAACGGGGGTACGACCGCGAAAGGCGCAGGGGGATAGCCAGCAGGCGCCGCGGCGTTTGCCTGCGCCGCAGCCTGCGGTTCCCCGCGTTGCTTGCGCAGATACGCGGGCCGGCGGGGATCGTCCGCATCAACGGCTACCGCCTGCTCCTGCTGAGCCTGCTGCTTTCTCAGGTCTTTTTCGTATGTCCTGCGCTGCCTGCGCAGTTCCCGTTCCTCCATGCGGCGGTCGGAATGATCCCGGAAACCGCGCACGGTACCCACGATATCGAACTTGAAGACGAACAGAACGCACGCCAGACAGAGGATGGCCAGGATCACCACGCCGCCGGTGACGCCCACGTACGTCCAGAGCGGCCAGGCGGTCGCCATACCGACGGCACCGCCAAAAGCGCCGCTCATGCCACTCAAATAGTACCCCGCCGTGATGATCTCCCAATACCCGTCCGCGTCGGACGCGGGCGGCGTAAGCTCGTTATTGTGCTGTACCGCGCGTTCCATCAGCGAAGCCGTGCCCACCTTGCTGAGCAGGTCGAACATGCCCAGCACGCATAGGTACAGAACGATCGTCAGCAGCAGCGGGCGCACGGGCGCGCGCCGGTATGCCGAAAAAGCGATCAGCGCGCCGCCCCAGATGAAAAGCACCGGGATACCGAGGCACAGCGCTCCGCCCAGCCCCTGCATGGTCAGCCTGATATAGGCGAACACCGTGCCCTGGATACCGCCCACAATGGATATGAGCGCCACAACGCCTACCGCGATCAGCAGAATGCCGGTCACGCTCCTGGCCATCAGGGAATCCGAATCATAGGTTTTAGCTCTGCCCCGTTTTCCCCTCTGCATAGGCCCTCCGTATATCGCGTGGTTATTGCGTCAGTCGCACCGCGTAAAGGACGCCGTCCCCGTCCGCGTACATCATCAATTGTCGTTTCCCGAAGGCGTAGTAATCCGCTGTGCCCACCGGCAACCCGTAATCGTAGGCAAGGTCGTCGCCGAATTCCACGGTCGTTTCCGGCTCGCCCAACACCTGCAGCCAGCGTTCGCGCGGCGTTACGCCCGCTCGAAGCCCGTACAGGTCGGCCCGGAAGCTCATCAGTCCTTCGACTACGGAGTTCGCGTAGCCGGAGGTCAGGGCGTCCGAAAGCACCAGCACCTGCCGGAACATGGGGGCTTCCAACTGGAAGTACCGGCCGCCCGGATATTGGTCCGGCGTTCGCAGCAGGCGGTAGTTATTAATCACATTAGTCATGCCGTCCCCGAGTTTCGCACGCACGTGCGGCAATTCCCCCGCCGCCGCGCTCTGTTCCACTTTGGCTTTGATTTCCGCGTCGGTAAGCACTGCCGGCAGCGCGCCCAGGCGAGCGGGCAGCGCTTCCGCGTCCGGGATCAGGAAATCCGCCAGCTCGTCGTAGTTGAACTGCGCCGCGCCGCAGTAGCCGCTGAGCAAGGCGAACTGCGAAGCGGGATAATAGAAGGTAATGCCGTCCGCGTCCAGATAGAAATTGTCCGTTGGAAGCGGCGAAAGTTCAGCGTTCACCAGATAATCGGAAAGCTCGTCCAGCCAGGTGTCTTCCAGAATGGCGACCATACGTTGCGCGGCGGCGTCCGGGTCGGAGAACAGATCACTTAACGTAAGGGGCGTTCCGGTAGCCAAGTCGAAGGCCAGCGCCGCGTAGTTCTGCCCGCTCCGGCCGTTTTCCATTACGCCGTATGCGCTGATTACGGTGGAGAAAACGCCGTTCGCCAGATACGCCTCGTAATCGACCGTCAGCCCCGTTCCCCCGCCTTGCAGGGTGCCCAGTGTCACCAGTCGCTGCGATATCTTCGCTTTTTCCACGACCGCGTCGTTGATCGTCCGCTGAACCGCCTCGTCCGCCATCCCAGACAACTGGGGGTAACGCACGGAATTCTCCCCGATCGCGGTTTCCACAGCGGTCACGGTTGCGCCTTCCCCCTGCGCGAACGCGGAAGGCCGAGCCAGAAGCAGGCACAGTAAAAACAGCAACGTGATCAAGAAAAAGCTGTGTTTGCGCGCGTTCACGGCAACTCCTCCCCAAGAATTCATTATACATCTTCAACCTGTATGTTGCAAGAATGTTACACTGTCTTCCAATACAATGTCGTTTTCTGGAACTATCTCATACATTGACTTTCCGCCGTCTGCTGTATACAATTGGTAATCATGATAGGTACTGGCTTCGACTGAACACTCTTATCGACAAAAGTGCCGCACTATTGCGGTCACAATCGGGAGGCAGCACCGTGAGAAAAATGTTGATAGCGTTATTTCTATTATCCACGCTTCTCTTCGGCACAGTCGCCGCGGCGGATACCAACATCGTTTACAACACCTATCAGGAAGGGGATTTCACTTATATTCTAGACAACGGAAAGGCGACCATCACAGAAATCGCCGGCAATCCCGCCGCGCTCGTGATACCGGATCTTCTGGGCGGCTATCCGGTCGCATCCATCGTCGAGGGAGTCCCGTATGATTTCATGGGTATGACCCTTATCGTATGCATGCTCAGCGAAAAAACAACGAGCGTTACGTTGCCGGCCTGCATGACGAATCTATCGGAGGGAGTGTTTGCAAGCGCCCAGCTGAATACCATTACGTTGATGGACGGAAACCCGGTTTACTGTTTGATCGACGGTGTTCTTTTCGACGGCGTGCAGAGGATGCTGCATACTTACCCCGCCGGGTTCGACGCGGCGTCGTACCAGATTCCTGCGGGTACGCAGAAGATCGGGCATCATGCCTTCTACGATTGCGGTTTCCTTACCAGCGTCATTATACCACAAAGCGTTACCGCTATCGATGAGGAAGCCTTCACGAATTGTGAACAGCTTACACTGTCCGTTCCCGACGGTTCGTATGCACAGGAATATGCGATTGCGCACAGCCTGCCGTATCGGACGGAATCCGTTCCCGCGAAAGTCGACGCGACGGCGATGTTTGATGCCTTCCAGGCGCAATCTCCGGAGACGGGGGTTTCTCAAGCTCCGCAAGCGACGCAAACCGCAAGCCAGTCCGAAACGGACAGGTTGCAGACATACCCTGATACGGGCACCGTTCTCTATGAAAACGGAGAAGCGCGTGTTTGCCCGCTAAAAATCGTTAACGAAAGCAACTACGCGCTGATTATTAAGCTATCGGTTTTCAAGTGGATCATGTCCCCCAACTTTACCGCGAACCAGACGGAAAACGTCGCCATCGCCTTTTTCGTCCGCCCGAACGAAACAGCGGAAGTCAACGTTCCGCAAGGCGAATTCCAATTGACCTATGTCGGCGGAATGGAATGGACGAGGACCGACGATCAGTTCGGCTTTCTCGATTCAAACGCCGTTTCGTTCACAGAATCGGAAACATGGCCGTTTACACCCGCTCAAAGTCGCACGGTTGGTTTACGAATAGACTCCGACGGCAATTGGGCTGTTGATACTTCGTCTTTTGACGAAGGCGGAACGGCCGTTTCAACGGAGCCGCCTTCCGTCGCAGCGCTCACGCCTTCTCCCGTGCCGACACCTACGTTGTCCCCCACCCCGTCGCCCACTCCGTCCCCTTCTCCGTCGTCTGTACCCTCAACCACGCCGCCGCCTACGGCGAGCGACGCTTCGGCAACGGCAGAAGGGAAAACGGAATTCCGCTTTGATGACATCCGTTTCTTTATTCCAGGTTCGCTTTATGCCTATTCAAGAGACAATGTCTCAACCGCCTTTATACTTCGTATGTACTATCCCGCTTGGGCAGACTACACTTCGTATGAAGATTGGTTTAACGTCTGCCCAAACGACGTATTGATTGCGACGGATCCCGTTGAACGCTTCAATCTGGAGATCACGATCCTTCCGCTCGACAATGCGCGCGTTTACGGAGAATATTCGGAAAATGAGCTTGATACCCAAATTATCCCGGAGGTGAAGAATATATACGAACAAACCGGCCGTATATACGTCAGCGTTTCCAGGCGTAAGGGCATTTACGGCACATATCTGGTAATCTCCTCGTCAGTACGGGGGTCCGATGGCAGCATGACCTATTGTTATACATACGACATTCGCGTTCCGTCGCAGTACAGCGCCGTTAAGAACGTAACCTATACCCTGTACCGATACGGCGAACCGATTACACTGGAAGCGATTCGCTACCTGATTGATATCTTCGGCGACGCCGTATACAACGTTTCCTGACCGTACTCCCGCCCGGAACGGAGCAACCGCCGGGAAGCGCGAACAGACTTATGATCAGAATGCAATTTGGATATTTCATGCTTGCATTCCACTCCTTTCCCGTGTTATAATTCTTGCCGTGACAAACGGACGGTCCTCTGCTCAAGCGCAAGGCTTGCGGGCACGAACGTCTATGAGGGAAGGAGACCCGCAATTATGAGCGAAATCATCCGCACCATCGAGAAGGCGCAGCTTCGTTCCGACCTGCCCGAGTTCAGCGTAGGCGACACCGTCCGCGTTTGGGTGAAGGTCGTCGAAGGCGACCGCGAACGTCTGCAGGCATTCGAAGGCACCGTGATCGCCCGCCGTAACGGCAGCATCCGCGAAACGTTCACCGTACGCCGTGTCAGCTACGGTATCGGCGTGGAGCGCACGTTCCCGCTGCATTCGCCGCGTCTGGACCGTATCGAGCTGATCCGCAAGGGCAAGGTTCGCAGAGCCAAGCTGTACTACCTGCGCAACCTGCAGGGCAAAGCCGCCAAAATCCGGGAAGCCAGCCGCACGTAAAGCCGCCGGTTTCCATAAAAGCCCGCTTTCCTTTCGGAAAGCGGGCTTTGCCGTATCACGGACGTTCCGTTAGCCATTCCGGCCTGCTTACGGCGCCCTGCAGCACGCGCTCCAACGGCGCCCAGCCGATCAGGCGCGGGGCCGTCCAGCCGGGCGCTCCTTCCAGCTTTTCCACGTCCCGGTACGGGTCCGAACGCACGCGGCCCCAGGCGTGGATCACCCGGCCGTCCCCGAGGGACAGGCCCACGTGCCCCCAGTTGCGTAGGACACCGCCGATCTCCCCGGTGCAGTCGTAAAACACGAACGCCCCCACGGGCGGCTCGCCGGGTTGCGCTTCCGCTCCATACATGTCCGCGGATTCCTTGGCGCAGTCCCCGCCGAAAACCTCGATGCCGTTGCCTCTTTCCACGGCGTCCTCCACGAACGCCAGGCAATGAAGGCTGTACGCCTCGGAACCCAGTTTCGCTTTGGCCCACGCGGCGGCGTTGCGGGCTACGACTTGAAGATCGAAAGCCAATCGTTCCACCGTTCTTTCTGTTTTTTGTTTCCGGTTTTGGACGTAAAACGGGAAGAGGCGCTCGTCCCCTTCCCGTTTCTCCATCGGTTTACTTGCTGTACTTCGGCCGCGCCGTATACGTGGTGTGCAGCAACTTGTGCGCCTTGTGGCTGTTGGGCTTCTCCAGATATTCGTCGTAAATTTTCTTGATCATCGGGTTCTGGTGGCTCTTGCGATACTTCTTGCCCGCGTCCTCGCGGTACAGGGCCTTGGCGCGCTCGGTGCGGATATCCGTCTTGGCGCGCACGTCCGCGTCCACGATCGGCTGGCCGCCGCCGTTTACGCATCCGCCCGGGCAGCCCATGATCTCGATGAAGGCGTAGCTCTTTTCGCCTTTCTTCACGGCGTCTAGCAGTTGAGCGGCCTTGCCGGTGCTGCTAGCCACGGCGACGCTCACGTCCATATCGCCGATTTTGACCGTCGCTTCCTTGATGCCTTCCACGCCGCGTACGGCCTTGAAGTCCACGTCCTCCAATTCCTTGCCGGTGATGAGCGTGTACGCGGTGCGAAGCGCCGCTTCCATCACGCCGCCGGTCGCGCCGAAGATGACGCTGGCGCCGGTGCTTTCGCCCAGCAGGCTGTCGAAGTCCTCGTCCGGCAGGAGGCTGAAATCAATGTTGGCTTCCTTGATCATCCGCGCCAGCTCGCGCGTGGTGATCACCACGTCCACGTCCGGGTACCCGCCGTTGGCGAGCTCCGGCCGCTTGGCCTCGTACTTCTTGGCCGTGCAGGGCATCACGGACACCACCACGATGTCCTTAGGGTCTATGTCCGCCTTATCGGCGTAGTAGCTCTTGATCATCGCGCCCTCCATTTCGTGGGGGCTCTTGCAGGTGGAAAGGTTGGGCAGGAACTCGGGGTAATAATGCTCGCAGAACTTGATCCAGCCCGGAGAACAACTGGTGATCATCGGCAGCACGCCGTTGTTCGTGATACGGCTCACCAGTTCGGTCGCTTCTTCCATAATGGTCAGGTCGGCGGCGAAGTCCGTGTCGAACACCTTGGCAAAGCCCATGCGGCGCAGGGCGGCCGCCATCTTGCCGGTCACGCTAGTACCCATTGGCAGGCCGAACTCCTCGCCCAGCGCGGCGCGTACCGCGGGCGCGGTTTGCACCACCACGTGCTTGGCGGGGTCGTTGAGCGCCTTCCAGACCAGATCCGTGTCGTCCTTCTCGTGCAGCGCGCCCACGGGGCACACGGTGATGCACTGGCCGCAGTTGATGCAGGCCATTTCCGAAAGATGCATTTCCCACGGGGAGGCGATGGCGGTCTGGAAGCCGCGCTTCGTGGGGCCGATCACGCCCACGTCCTGCACCTTTTCGCACGCGGCCACGCAACGGCGGCACAGCACGCATTTGTTGTTGTCGCGCACGATGGAAAGCGATACGTCGTCCACGTCGTAATGGTTCATCTTGCCGGCGTAGTGATCGCCGTTTTCCACGCCCAACTCGTTGCAGAGCTTCTGCAGTTCACAGTTCTGGCTGCGTACGCAGGTGAGGCATTTCTTGTCGTGGTTGCTCAAAATCAATTCCAGCACCGTCCTGCGCGCCTCGCGCAGGGCCGGGGTGCTGGTTTTCACCACCATGTCCTTGGTAACGGGCAGCACGCAGGCCGCCTGGAAGGCGCGCGCGCCGGTGTCCACCACGCACATGCGGCAGCTGCCGGACTGGTTGATATCCTTCAAATAGCACAGGGTGGGGATTTTAACGCCCGCCTTGCGCGAAGCCTCCAGCACGGTCGTACCGGCAGGAACCTCCACATGTACGCCGTCGATGGTAAGCGGTATCATCTGTTCCATGGTTGTTCCTCCTCGTTATCTCTTTTCGATCGCGCCGAAGCGGCACTTTTCCATACAGCTGCCGCACTTGATGCACTTGGTCGGGTCGATGACGTGACGCTCCTTCACCACGCCACTGATGGCGTTGACGGGGCAGACTTTCACGCAGGCCGTGCATCCGCGGCACTTGTCGGTAATGGTGTAGTTAAGCAGCGCCTGGCAGTGGTGCGCGGGGCAGCGCTTTTCCCGGATATGCGCCTCATACTCGTCCCGGAAATAGTGGATGGTGGAAAGCACGGGGTTGGGGGCCGTCTGCCCCAGGCCGCAGAGCGCCGTGGCCTTGATGTTCTTGGCGAGGTTCTCCAACTTTTCGATGTCGCCTTCCTCGCCCTGGCCCTTCACGATGCGTTCCAGAATCTCCAGCATCCGCCGGGTGCCGATGCGGCACGGGGTGCACTTGCCGCAGCTCTCGTCCACGGTGAAATCCAGGAAGAAGCGCGCGATGTCCACCATGCAGTTGTCTTCGTCCATCACGATCATGCCGCCGGAGCCCATCATGGAGCCGATCTGCGTGAGCGTGTCGTACTCGATGGGGATATCCAGATGCTCCGCCGGGATGCAGCCGCCGGAAGGCCCGCCGGTCTGCACGGCCTTGAACTTCTTGCCGTTGGGGATGCCGCCGCCGATGTCGTAGATGATCTCCCGCAGCGTGGTGCCCATGGGGATCTCCACCAGACCGGTGTTGTTGATCTTGCCGCCCAGCGCGAACACCTTCGTACCGGAGGACTTCTCCGTGCCGATGGAACGGAACCACTCCGCGCCGTTCAGAATGATCTGCGGGACGTTGGCGAAAGTTTCCACGTTGTTGATGTTGGTGGGCTTGGCGAACAGGCCCTTGACCGCCGGGAACGGCGGCTTGGGCCGCGGCTCGCCGCGCAGGCCCTCGATGGAAGCCATCAGCGCGGTTTCCTCGCCGCATACGAACGCGCCCGCGCCCAGCCGGATGGAAATGTCGAAATCGAAGCCGGACCCCAGGATGTTCTTGCCCAGCAGACCGTATTCGCGGGACTGCTTGATGGCGATGTTCAGCCGTTTGACCGCGATGGGGTACTCCGCACGCACGTAAATGTAGCCTTCGGTCGCGCCCACCGCGTAGCCCGCGATGGTCATGGCTTCCAGCACCGCGTGCGGGTCGCCTTCCAGGATGGAACGGTCCATGAACGCGCCGGGGTCGCCCTCGTCCGCGTTGCAGACCATGTATTTCTGGTCGGCCTTGGAGGCCGCCGCGAACTTCCACTTGAGGCCGGTGGGGAAACCGGCGCCGCCGCGGCCGCGCAGGCCGCTGTCCAGCACGACCTGGATCACTTCTTCGGGCTTCATCTCGGTCAGCACTTTCGTCAGCGCTTTATAGCCGTCGAAAGCGATGTACTCGTCGATGTTTTCCGGGTCGATGACGCCGCAGTTGCGAAGCGCGATGCGCTTCTGCTTCTTGTAAAACTCGATGTTTTCCAGCGCCATGTGGCGCTCTTCGCCGTCGTTCTTTTCTTTGTAAACGAGGTGCTGAACGATGCGGCCCTTCATCAGGTGTTCGCTCACGATCTCGTCCACGTCCTCCACGCGGACGTGGGAATAGAAGGTGCCTTCCGGGTAAACGATCACCACGGGGCCCGCAGCGCACAGGCCGAAACAGCCGGTGCGAACCACCTTGACCTCTTTATCCAGGCCCTTCTTCTGGATCAGTTCCTCAAAGCGCGCGATAATATTCGCGGAGCCGGACGAAGTACAGCCGGTGCCGCCGCAGCAAAGCACCTGTGCGCGATAAAAGTCCATGGTCTTTCCTCCTTAGGTTGCTGATATTACTTGTCCGCGGCTCCGATGGTGTACTCCATCACGGGGTTGCCGTTGACGATATGCTCGGTCACGATGCGCGGCACCATGTCGGGATTGAGCTTGACGTAGGTCACCTTGCTCTGTCCGGGCACGATGACGTCCACCATGGGCTCCAACCGGCACATGCCGATGCAACCGGTCTGCGATACGGTTACGTTATGCAGGTTGCGCTTACGGATCTCGTCCATGAAGGCCAGCATCACGGGGCGGGCGCCGGCGGCGATGCCGCAGGTCGCCATGCCGACGACCACGCGGATGTCATTATCCGCTTCCTTGCGGTAGGCGATACGCTCCAGAGTCTTTTGACGGATTGCTTCCAGATCGGCAATGGATTTCACGTTATTGCACCTCCAAAATGGGTTTGAATTCTTCTTCGAGCGTTCCGCGCATCCAGTCCGCCACTTCGGGCGCGTTCAGCGGTACGCCGCCCAGCGCCCCGCGGATCACGCGGGTATCGAAATCGGCTTTGCGACCGGGGCGCTCAACCTCGTACACGAAGTCGGGCCCGTCCGGGTTCAGGAGCACCAGGGTGAGCAGCGTGTCGCACATATCGCCCATCGGAGGGCAATCGATGTGGTCCAGATGGAACGTCGCGGTGAGCGTCGTTCCCTTGCCAGGCTCGCTTTCGATCGTCACCCCGCCGCCAGTTGCCTCGGCGTTCTCCTTAATCAGCGGGATTCCCAGCCCCACCCTTCGCGTGGTGCGGTTGGTGGTGAAGGGGTCGGCGACCCGGCTTAGCAGTTCCGGCGTCATCCCATCGCCGTCGTCCTGAAAAACGATGGTCAGCAGGCCGTTTCCATCGAACCCGAAGGAGATGGTCACGGTTTTGGCGTTCGCCTTCACACTGTTCTGGGCGATGTCCAGAACGTGCATCGAAAGGTCGCGCATATCAGGCCTTGTATTTCTCCAGAATCGCGGGCACTTCGGTGTCAGTCAGGCGGCCGTAAACCTCATCGTTGATCATCATCACGGGCGCTAGACCGCAGGCGCCCAGGCAGCGCGTAGCCTGCAGGGTGAACTGGCCGTCTTTGGAGGTCTGCCCGACCTTGATGCCCAGTTCCTTCTCCACGCGGTCCAGCACTTTCTGCGAGCCGCGCACATAGCAGGCGGTGCCCAGGCAGACGCCCACGACATACTTGCCCTTGGGCTGCAGGGAAAACTGGGAGTAAAAGGTGGCTACGCCGTACACCTCGCTCAGCGTCGTGTCCAGCGCGTCCGCGATATACTCCTGCACGTCCATGGAGACGCAGCCGAAGATATCCTGCGCCGCCTGCAGCACAGGCATCAGCGCCCCCTTCTGATCCTTGTGTTCGTCGATCGCTTCCTGAAGCTTGGCGAACTTCTCCATCTGTTCGGTCATTGAGCCTGAGACCTCCTTGAAAACTTTCGTACACCATAAAGCTGCGTAATACACTCGGTAACGGCAGTATTAACGCAGCATCATTATTTTATCATATACGGTCGACAAATGCACGCTATTTGGCAAAAATTGCGTTATTTTTTTGACGATTTTCGCGGAATATACAGGGTAAAAACAGAGTTTTGAAAAAACCCGCCAAATATGGAACCGGTTTTTCATTATAGTCCGACAAAGCCGTTCGCCGTGCCGACCCTTCCCCTTCACCATCGCGGCGCCCGCCCGAAGGAGCGTCGGCCGAACGGCCGCGGTTCCCCCCGGATACGGCGAAGCCCCGCGAGAACCGCTGCTCCCACGGGGCCGAACCAACGCGTATCAGCCTTTCATTCCCTTTCTAAGCAACGCCAGCACCGCTTCCGTCGTTGCCTCCGGCACGTCCAGCGCGAAGCCTCTTTCCGCGATATCCCCGAGCCTGTGAGCGTCCGACGAGCGGAGCACCAGCCGCCTCGCCGTGGCTTCGTCCGGGCAGGCGAGCCCGGTTACGGCTTCCACTGCCGGGAAAGCGGGCAGCGGCGGCATCAGGCCCAGCGCGCCCAGCAGGCCGTTGGCCCCCCGGTTGATATGCGCGGGCACGCACACGCCTCCGTAGCGTTCCGCGAGCACGCAAAGCGCGTCCAGCGTCAGGTCGGTCGCACTGATCAGAAGTTTGTTCTCCGTACCCGCAGGTTCGTCGTTATCGCCGATCACGATTTGGTTGCCGAACAAGGCAGACTTGTTCTGAATATCCGGCAGGTGCGCATAGAGTTCCCTTCCGAAGGCGAGGGCGGCGGGCACGTCGGCAAAATACGCCAGCACGTGCGCCTCCTCCCGGGTGGTGACTTCCAGCCCGGGGATCACCCTCACGCCGTAGTACTCGCCCGCTTTCGCCGCCTCCGGCACGTTCAGCGCCGCGTTATGGTCCGTCAGCGCGATCACGTCCAGCCCCTTCACCTTCGCCATGCCCGCGATATTCCACGGCGTCATGTCGTCATCCGCGCAGGGCGACAGGCAACTGTGAATGTGCAGATCGCAAAAGGCTTTCATGCGGCTACCGCTTCGACGGCTTCACGCCCGCGCCGTACAGCAGGCCGCTCACCTCGTAGGCGGTCTTGTCCGTCGCAAGCAGCGCCAGCCCTTCCGCCTCCGCCTTTTCCAGCGTCGCCGGTTCCGGCAGGTTACCCTCCGCGAACACGACGCAGGCCATGTCCATCAGCACGGCGATGGCCGTTACGTTCACGTGGGTCTGCACGGTCGTCCACGCCATACCCGCCTCGCCGTGCGCAAGCACCCAGCTTAACAGGTCGCAGGCGTAGCCGCAGGTCACTTCGATATCCTTGCCCGGCGTAAGAATTTTCGCCTCAAGCAGCGCCGCCAGATCGTTCACTTTCATAGCCGTTCCCCTATTCTCTGGTGGTTTTGGCCAGCTCCACCATCTTCTGCGCCATGATCTTGAGCTGGTCTTTCATAATGTGGATACAGTCCATCTTGACCGCGTGGCCGCGCACGATGTCCTCCGCGAAGGTGCGGCAGGTGGGGCTGCCGCAACTGCCGCAGTCGTACCCCGGCAGGGACTTGACGATCTCCTCCATCTGCTCCATCTTGCGCATGGCTTCCTCGATGTCGTCGTCCAGCTTCATGGCGCTGTTGGGGATGATCTTCCGCGTGGTTTCCAGCGGATACTTGGTCAGGTAGGAGGCGTTCACCGTTTCGTCCGGGTGGCGCAGGTCGCCGCCCTTCATCAGCGCGCGGATGGCGTTGCGGGCGATGTACCCGTTCTCGAACGTCAGCGGCCCGCCCACGCACCCGCCGGTGCAGGCCGCGCCCTCGAAGAACACCAGATCGCGCAGCTTGTTGTTCTCGATTTCTTCCAGCACGCGGATTACGTTCTCGATACCGTCCACCGCCATGCTGTTTTCCGGGCTCACCGCCAGCGCTTCGCCGCCGCTGTTGGCCCAGCCCACGCCGTAAGCCGTGGCGCGGGACAGGTTGAGTTCTCCCGGGTAATTACGGATGTGCCCCGCCAGCAGCCCGTAAATTTCCAGCATGGAAATCGCGCCGTCCACGGCGGACGTTTCCTGCCCGATGGGGTTGCGCACAGCGGTCATCTTGGCGGCGCAGGGGGTGATGAAAAAGCACCCGACCTCCGCCTCGCTTACGCCCCTTTTCCGGCAGAACTCCCGCTTTGCAACCATCGCGGCTACCTCCATGGGCTGCCGCATGTCGATGATGTGCGGGATCAGCGCCGGAAAGCGCACTTGTATGAGGCGCGTAATAGCCGGGCACGCGGAGGAAATGATGGGATACTGTTCCGGCGTCATGCCGCGCATCCGTTCCCGGATGGCGCGGGTGACAATGTCCGCGCCCGCTGCGACCTCGAAAACGTCGTCGAAGCCCATGCGCAGAAGCCCTTCCAATATCTGCGAAGGGCTGACCAGCTTCTTAAACTGCCCGTACAGCGAGGGCGCGGGCAGCGCGATCTTGTACTTGAAGCGGTTGATGGCCGCCAGCGGATCGGTCAGCGCGTACTTGGCGTGGTATTCGCATACGCGGATACACTCGCCGCAGTCGATGCAACGCTCGTCGATGATGTGCGCCCGCCCGCCGCGCACGCGGATGGCTTCGGTGGGACAGCGTTTCAGGCAGTTGGTGCAGCCCTTGCATTTGTCCTTGTCCAGCCGTACGGAATGAAACCGTTTTTCTTCCATGGATCGGAAACCTCGATTCCCAAAAGCGCTCAGGGCAGAACGAACCGCATCCGGATCACCGTTCCGCGCCCCATGGCGCTTTCGATGGTAAACTCGTCGGCGTTACGCTTCATGTTGGGCAGCCCCATGCCCGCGCCGAAGCCCAGGTCGCGCGCCTCCTCGCCAGCGGTGGAAAAGCCCTCCCGCATGGCCTGCTCAATGTCCGGGATGCCCGGGCCGGAGTCCTGCGATACCAGCGTGATCTCGTTGGGGGACATACGCATGGTCAGCGTTCCGCCCAGGCTGTGAATAATCAGGTTCAGCTCCGCCTCGTAGCCCGCTACGGCCACGCGCCGGAGTACCTCACTGTCCACGCCCAGCTGCCGGAGCTTGCGCTTGATGGCCGCGGAGGCGTCCCCCGCGCCGGTGTAATCCCTCGCCTTGATTTCGTAACGGTCTTCCAGCGTGTGTTCCTGCATTGCCTAACCCCGTTTATCGGTGCGCCGTCACCGCGTGGGCGCGGCGCACTCGTTGGTGCCTCTCAGGCCCGCGGCGTACAGCAGGCCGCAGGCGGTATACGTGGTGTGGCGGGTGGCCAGCACCGTGATGCCGCATGCTTCCGCCTCCGCAAGCACTTCTTCCTCCGGGATCTTTCCGCGGGTGAAGATAATGCAGCGGATATCCAGCATTTCCGCCGTCCTGATCACGTGCACGTTGGTCAGCCCCGTGATCAGCGCGCTCTTCCCCTTGACGAAGGCGAGCACGTCGCTCATCAGGTCGGAACCGCAGGCGGAATCCACCTCCCGGTCCAAAGTGCTTTCGCCGAGCAGCACGCGCGCGTCGATCGTTTCGGCGACCCGCTTGATCGTCATACCCTCCGCCTCCCCGTTCATACCCGTCCGTTTCTCCGTTTCAGGCGTTTCCCTTGCCGCGCGCGGCAAAATCTGTTATCCTGTTGCACGACTATTATACCTTTCGGGAGGCGCGCGATGCAATACCATCTGGAAACGATCCCCGTATGGGAAGCCATGGAATGGAAGCGGGAGTGCCCGCTGTGCGCGCTGGAACGGAAAACGGAGCGGGAGGAGATCGACCGCGCGCTGGGCCCCGGCGTGATGGAGCCGGACGTGCGCATCCGTTTCAACCGGGTCGGCGCGTGCCGGGAGCACCAGCGGATGCTTTACGCGCAGCAGAACCGCCTGAGCCACGCGCTGCTGACGGATTCCCTGGTCAAGCAGCGGCTGGAAACGCTGACGGAACTCCGGCAACGGCTGGAAACGGACGGCCGCGGGAAGCCTGGCCTGTTTACAAAAACGTCCCCCGTGGACGCCGCTACGGCAAAACTGAAACAAATGGGCGCGCACTGCGTGGTGTGCGAAGCCGTGGCCGCCCATATGGCGCGCTATCGCTATACCTTTTTGCACCTGTGGAATACGGACGGGCATTTCCGCGCCGCGTGGAAGGAATCCAAAGGGGTCTGCCTCCCCCACGCGCTTGCGCTACTGGAGGACAGCCGCGATTCTCTGCCCCCCGCGAAGCGGCTCGCCTTCGCCGACGAGGCGCTGGGAATGCTGACCGAACAGCTGTCCAACGACGGCGCGGACGTGGAGCGGTTTACGCGAAAATTCGACTATCTGCACAGGGACGAGCCCTGGGGCGAGAGCAAGACCGCCGTGGAGCGCGCCGTCAACCGCCTGCGCGGCTGGTGCCTGGGCGAGGAACCCGTGCCGAAAGCCTGACGGCCCGCGCCGTTTTCAGGATTCCGCCGAGTAATGCTCCAACTTCACCCCAGCCTCCTGAAACACCTCCAGCGAGAAAGCGTCCGGATAGGCCCGGTCAAACACCACGCGCTTGATGCCGACGTTGACGATCATCTTGGCGCATACCGAGCAGGGCTGGTGGGTGCAGTAGATGGTCGCCCCGTCGATGGAGATGCCCAGTTTGGCCGCCTGGATGATGGCGTTTTGCTCCGCGTGGATGGCGTAACACATTTCCGTGCGCGTGCCGGAGGGGATCTGCATCCGGTCGCGCATGCACTCCCCGCGTTCCCGGCAGGTTTTCAGCCCAGCGGGCGCGCCGTTGTACCCCGTGGTCATAATGCGCTTGTCCTTCACGATCACCGCGCCTACGGAACGCCCTTCCCGCATGCAGCTGGACCAATGGGAAATCAACTCCGCCATATCCATAAAACGATGATCCCACTTGTTCAAGGCTTTCGCCTCCTCTTTCCGCGCTTTTACCCGCATTATACAGGATTCGGCCCTCCGGCGCAACGGCTGCCGGGCAAAGGTTTCGTACCGCGAAAAAGGCGGAGGCGCTATTGCCTCCGTCGTTTCATTTCTGCCTGTCCGTTCCTCCGCCGTAGATCGCCCGGATTTCGTCCGTTTCCCGGCCGTTGTCGTCCAGCACGGTCAGCGGCGGCAGCCACGCGAGCGACGGCCGCGCGTTCTTCACCGCCTCCACGAGCGCAAGGTACGGCGGCCTGCCCGCCTTCGCGCATACCAGCCGCGCGCGTTTGGGTTCCAGCCGCGCGGCGCGCAGCGCGTCGGCGAGTTCCAGCAGGCGGGCCGCGGGAAAGGATATCCACAGCCGCCCACGGTTGACCAGGATCGCCGCGCAGGCCCGCGCCAGCTCCGCGAGCGTGCCATCCGTCTCCCGGCAGGCCATCCGCCGGGCCTCGGTTTCATCCGGCGCCGCGCCGCCCGTTTTGCCGTAGGGCGGGTTGCACACCACGGCGTCCACGCTTCCCGACCCCAGCGTCGCCGCCGCGTCGCGGTAATCGGCGTTATAAACCGTGATACGCTCCGCCAACCCGTTTCCCGCCACGCTGCGGCGGGCCATATCCGCCATGTCCGCCTGCCGCTCGAACGCGAAAAACCGCGCCGTGGGCTCGGTCCGGCTCATCAGCAGCGGCAGGATACCCGTTCCGGTTCCCATATCCGCCACGCGGTCGCGCGGGCGCAGACGGGCGAAATGCACCAGCAGCACCGCGTCCGTGCCGAAACGGAAACCGTCGTTTTTTTGCAATATGAAAAGTCCGTTGTTTTGCAGATCGTCCAGCCGCTCGCCCGGAAGGCGCCCGATGTCATTCAAGCATCGTCAGCCCCTTAGTCAGGCAGAACCCGATCTGGCCGTAATAGTTCACTTCGCACCAGGTATCCCCCTTGCGCACGACCGTGACCTGCGTGAGCTGGATCATATCCATCAGCCAACCGGTCTGCTCGGTGCAGCTTGCCCACAGGGACAGCGTGGCCGCGCTGTCCGGCGGCGTGACCTGCGCCAGCAGCACGTTTTCCGGCGCGGCGAGGGTCGGGTCCTCCGCGACGGTCCCCGCGGGGGTCGGCGTGTTCGTAATCGTAGGCTCCGGCGTGCCGGTGGTTGCAGGCTGCGTAGGCTCCTGCGTCGCACCCGCCGTCGGCGCTGCGGTTTCCGTATCGCCGCCAACCGTTAATTCAGCAGGTTTTACGGTAGTCAGGTAAGCGGTCATGGCATAGCCGGTATACCCGCCGTAGGAAAGCCTGCACCATGTGACGTCCTGCGAAAGCAGCGTCACCTGCGCCAGCCTCGGGATGGCGGTTAAAACCTGCGCCGAGGAGGAAGCGGACGCGCGCAGATTCAGCGATCCGGACGCCGTGTATACCCACGCGGTAACCGTCGCGGATGCGTCGGCCCCGTCCGTATCTTCCGTGCTGTCCGCATTCCCCGTATCGCCCGTGCTGCCCGCAAAGGAGAGGAAGGCCGTCTGCACGTAACCGCCGTATGCGCCGTACGCAACCTGGCACCAGTCATCCCCCCGGGTGAGCACCGTAACGGTCGCCAGCCGGGGAATCGTGGTAAGAATATCCGCGCCTGTGGAAGCGCTTGCCCGCAGGTTAAGCGAACCGGAGGCCGTTACTACGGTGGCGGTGCCGGAATCCGAAACGGCCGGTACCGGGTCGGTACGGAACGTGAGATAACTGTTCATCACGTAGCCGATGTACACGCCGTAGGTGGTCAGGCTCCACGCCGACAGCTTCTGGAGGATCGTAATGGTCGTGCCGCTGGGGATGCGGGTAAGCACCCGGCTGCCCGGCAGCATGTCCGTGCGGAGGTTGAGGGACCCGGAATCCGTGGAGACGACGGCGGTCAGCACGCCGGGTCCGTCCGCGGAAACGTCGTCCGGCGGGGGTGTATCCGTCGGCGTCGCGCTGGGCGAGGGCGAAGGCGTATCCGTCGGGGTTACGCTCGCCGGGGGCGTATCCGTCGGCGCTTCGCCGGGCAGCGGCGTATCCGTCGGGGTTCCGCTGGGCGAGGGCGAGGGCGTATCCGTCGGCGTTTCCTGCACAGTTTCCGCGATGGTCAGGAATACCGTCATCACGTAGCCTTCGACGCCGTTGTAGTTGACGGAGCACCATTCCGCGCCGCGGGTATGCACGGTCACCGTGGCCAGCCGCGGGATGGCGGCCAGGATCGTGCTGCCGGTCTTCGGTAACTGCCGCAGGTTCAGGGAGCCGGATTCCGTGGTAACCGTCGCCGTGGTCTCGGTGGTATCGTCCTGCGCGGTATGATTACCGCCCAGTTGCAAATAGACGGTCATCACGTATCCGGCGTAACCGTTGTACGTGACGGCGCACCACGTTTCCCCCTTCGCCGTCACGGTGACGGCCGCGCCTTTGGGTATCGTGGTCAGGATGGTGCTGCCCGCGCGGGCCTCGCTGCGCATGTTGAGCGAGCCGCTCTGCGTGGCGACGACGGCCGTCAGGCCCGCAGTGTCGGTACCGTCCGGCGTGTCGTCCGAAGTACCGTCTGTGCCATCCGTTCCGTCGCCCGGCGTCAGACAGCCGGAAAGCACGTACCCGGCTACGCCGTTGCAGGTTACGGCGGCCCAGGAACCGTCGTCGTTCGTCACGGTCACGACCGCGCCCTCGGCCAGCATCGCCAGCACCTCGCCGTCGGTGCTGGCGGTCGCCCGCAGGGCCGTTCCCGCATCGTCTTCCGTGGTTACGGTGGCGGTGGTGGAACCGGAGCTGACCGCCGCGCCCGGATAGGTATCCGAGTAGGAGAGGAAATCCGCGCACGCGTAGGCGACGGTCGTTCCGTACTGGACATACGCCCACGAGGACGTTTTACTGAGCACCGTCAGCACGGCCCCGCCGGGCGCGGTGGATACGACGCCTGCGGAATAGCTGCCCGATTCGCGCAGGTTCAGGTAGGTGCTGGCCGTGACGGTGGCGAAACCGGCAATGGCGGTTACGCTCATGTCTGAGCTTTCCGGAACGGTGCCGGTCACGGTCAGCGCGGAGAACGGCACGTAGCCTACGATCGCGCCGAACTTGATCAGGCACCACGTGCCGTCGCCCGCATATACCGTGACGCGGGAGCTGTTGGACAGTACCCCCAGGATGGAACCGGAGTCGGATTTGCTGCCGCGTATGGCCAGCGTGCCCGTGCTGGAAGCCAGCTTGACCACCGCGGTGCAGGCGCTGCCGTCCGCATCTTCGTCGCCAATATCCACGGACGTCTCCTCGGTGGTGATCTCCTCGGTGGAATCCGCCGCCAAAATGGTATTGGTGAACGTGGTGCCCACGCGCGTGCAGCCCGGATAGTAAAAGCCCAAAATATCGTCGTACGTATAACCGAGCCTGCCCATGTATATCGCGCCGCGCTGGCTGAGGCCCAGCCCGTGGCCGTACCGCCGCGCTTCCAGCGTAAAGGTGTTCGCGCCTTTCACGACCGTCCACAGCTCGTTGCTGCCGGATTGGATGCTCATGGAAAGCAGGCTTTCCAGTTCGGTGAAGATGCCGCAGGTCACGGTGACCGAAGCGGTAACGGAGGAACCCGCCGCGTTGACCGTGGCGGCGGTGAGCGAGAAATCCATTTTGGTATAAAGCCTGCTCGGGGAGGCGTATTTGGGCGTGTGCGCCACGATGCTTTTTATCGTCGTCAGCGACGTGTTGCCGCCGGTGGCGGCGTACCCGGCGGAAGCCAGCGCCGTGACCGCCTTGGTTTTCAGCAGCGCCATCAGGGACGAGTTATTATTGGAGCTGGCACAGTTCGCGTAAACCGTAGCCTTCTTTACGGTGCTGTCCGGGTTGGCGTAATCGAAGGGATCGTCGTGAACGTCCAGATAGTCGCATCCGGTGGTACCCCAGATGTTGCGGATGGATTCGGTCTGCCCGCCGTTGGACGCGGAGTAGTAGGTGGCCGTGTAGGAACCGCCGTTTTTCAACACGACGCCCTTGGTGGCGTCCACCGCCGCCGTGCAGGAAGCGCACCCGGAAGGCGTGCCGTTGTAGGTCTGGTCGCCGGTGGTATCCACCACGTCGTAGTAGCCGGAGGCGCGGCTGTTCATCATGCGCACGGTATAGGTGCGAGCAGCCACGGCCTGCGCCTTCAGCGCCTCGGCGGGCGCGCCGCTGCCGATTTCGTAGGGCAGTACGCCGTACAGATAGTTTTCGATGTATACGTTGACGATGGTATAGAGCTTGTAGTATCCGCCGCTCTGGTAAACGGCGCGGAAGGCCACGTCCCCCGGGTAGGGGTTGCCCGGCTTGCGGGCCTGTGAAATCGTAATGCCGTTGGTGCCTCCGGTGCTGTGCCTGAGGATGGAAAACGAGGTGCCCATGCCGGTCTTCACGCCGTTTCTGGTCAGCGTGATCGCGCCGGACGAACTGTTGAACCCGATGGTGAGCGTCTCCCCGCTGGCCAGCGACGCCCCCGTGCTCAGCGTGTAGTTGCCCGCCACGGTCAGCGTCAGCGTGGTCGGGCTTCCCAGCGAGGAAAGGTACACGCGCACCATGCCGTCCACCGCGGCGGACGCCGTGGTATACGAAGCGGCCTCCACCGCAACGTCGGAAACGGATGAGGCGCGGGCGGACAGCGGAAGCTGGAAAGCAAGGCACAGGGTCAGCGCGACCCCAAGCCCCCTCTGGAAAGCGTTTCCTGCCTTACTCCGCATGGGCAGCCCTCCGGCGCAGTCGTTATACTTAACACTTTCGTAATTATTTCGATTGTAACATAACCGAGCGTAAATGTCCATAACCGGTTTGCGTTTTCAGCGTGCTTTTTCACGAGGTCTTGCCGACGCCGCAAGCGTTTCTCCCCTTCCGCGGCGCCGAAGAAGGCCCGCCGGAAAGGAAAAGGCAACGGTTGCGCCTCAACGCGCCCGTTGCCCGTTATTCTCGATATCCTTGAAGAATTTACAACTTTTCACCTGCGGGCTTCCCCTGCGGCAGCGTCTTTTCGGCCTGCGCGTCGTTTTCCGCCTCGCCGTTCATGCGCCGGTATTCCTGTATGGCCGCGCGCGCCAGTTCGTCGCAGCGGATGTTGAGCGGGTCGTCCGCGTGGCCCTTCACCTTGTGGAACGTGACCCGGTGCTTTTTCGCGCGGATGATCTGCAACAGCAGTTTCCACAGGTCGCCGTTTTCCACCGGCTTCTTCTCGCTGGTCAGCCAGCCGTTTTGCTGCCAGTTGTCGATCCAGTGCTGCCGAAAGGCGTTGACGGTATAGGCCGAGTCGGAATACACGTCCACCTCGCAGGGTTCTTTAAGCGCGCCAAGGCCGCTGATGACCGCGAAAAGCTCCATGCGGTTGTTGGTGGTGCCGGGCATATGGCCCGAAAGCTCTTTGGTGTTGCCGTTGAAACTGAGGATCGCGCCCCATCCGCCCGGTCCCGGGTTGCCGGAGCAGGCTCCGTCCGTATACAGTTGCACCTTTTTCAGCGGTTTCTCGGCCGTCTGTGTCATGAAAACTCCTTATGCCTTCGGCTTTTCGCTCAGGCTGCGGCTTTTCTCCGCGCAGGCGAGCATGGCGTCGATCACGGCGCTGCGGAAACCGTCCCGTTCCAGGGAAGCCACCGCCTCGATGGTGGTGCCGCCGGGCGAGCACACCTTGTCCTTGAGGGAGGCCGGGTGCTCGCCCGTTTCCAGTACCATGCGGGCCGAACCCAGCACGGCCTGCGCCGCCGCACGGTAGGCCATCGCGCGCGGGATGCCGAGCGCTACGGCGGCGTCCGCCATGGCTTCGATGAACATGAACACGTAAGCGGGGCTGCTGCCCGTCAGCGCCACCACGGCGTCGAACTGGCTTTCCGGCAGCACCGCCACCTCGCCCAGCGTGGCGAAAAGGCCCATCGCCCATTCAAAGGATTCGCTGGTCAGCGTCGTCTGTTCGCAGATCGCGGTGAAGCCCTCGCCCACCATGGCCGGGGTGTTTGGCATCACGCGCAGCACGCGCGCGCCGCTTTCCCCGTTCAGGATCGCCGTGAGCATGGCGAACGTCCAGCCCGCTGCGATGGAAATGAAATCCTTCCCGGCCGCCATGGGGCGCGCTTTCTTCAGCACCGCCTCCATGTAAACGGGTTTCACCGCTAGCAACACGCGGTCGCAGGCGTTTACCAGCTCTTCCTGCGTTTCCGCGATGCGGATCGGCTTGCCCGCCGCGAACTTTTCGCTCTGTGCCACGTTCACGTCGTACACCGCGATCTCTCCGGGTTCGAGAAAGCCGCTTTCCAGCACGCCGTGAAGGATGGCGGTCGCCATATTGCCGGCGCCGATAAAGCCGAGTTTCATGTTCGTTCCCTCCTTGCACGCGTGGCCGGTTGATCGTGAATTGTATTCCAGATGCGCTCGTTTTTCCAGATTACGCCTTCGATTCCGGCGTTTCGTCTTTAGGAACCGCGGCCACGGTTTCGGACGTGCCTATCTTGGCGTTGGCGTCGCGCACGTGCTGCCGTACGGGCAGGGTGATGGCTTTCTTGGGGCACTTGGGAACGCACTGCCCGCAGCCGGTGCAGGCTTCGTTGATCTCGTGCACGCTCTTGCGCTCGCCGGAAATGGCCTCGAACTGGCAGGTTTTTTTACAGATGCCGCAGCCGATGCACAGGTCGCGGTCGATCAGCGCGATGTGGCGGTTGTCGAAATCCCCCCACATGGCGCCCGTCGGGCAGACCTCGGCGCACATCATGCAACCCACGCACTTGTTGCGGTCGATTTTAGGCAGATGGTTTTCCATCACGATGGCCCCGAACTTGCAGGTTTTCATACAAAGCTCGCAGCCCACGCAGCCGATTTTACAGTTGTCGCTAACCAGCACGCCTTCCTCCGCCGCGCGGCAGAGCACGCGCACCGGCAGGGTGACGGGCTGCAGATCCAGCACCTTCTTGGGGCACACCGCCACGCAGGCGCCGCACGCCGTGCACTTGTCCGTATCCACCACGGCGATCTTGGAATACTCGTCGATATGGATGGCGTCGAACTTGCAGGCCCGTACGCAGGTGCCCAGGCCCAGGCAGGCGTACTTACACGCGCGGTTGCCGTCGTTGACCAGCACGGCGGCAGTGCAGTCCTCGATGCCGTGATATACAAATTTTGTTTTACAGCGGTCGATGGTGCCCTGGCAAACGACGGTTGCCACCTTGCGCGTCTCGTCCGCTCCGGCGTCGCCTCCGATGATCTCCGCGACCTTTTTGGCAACCGTGATCCCGCCTACGGGGCACGCGTTGGGGGCCGCCTTACCCGCGGCGATGGCGTCCGCCAGCGCGTCGCAGCCCGCGAAGCCGCAACCGCCGCAGTTCGCGCCCGGAAGCGCCTCGCGGATCTGGTCCCGCTTCGGGTCGGACGGAATAGCGAACGCATTGTTAACGAGCGTCAGCAGGAGGCCGAAGACGAGCGCGATGGCCGTCAGAACGCCCGCGCCGATGAGAATACCGGTCATTCTTTTCGCCCTCCTTAATGAATCAGTCCGGAGAAGCCCTGGAACGCGATGGACATCAGTCCGGCCGCGATCAGCGCGCCGGGAAAACCATCCATCCATTTGGGCAGGTTGCCAATGGCCAGCCGTTCGCGGATGGCTGCGAAGGCGACGATGGACAGCATGAAGCCCAACGCGCCCGCCGTGCCGTTGACCACGGACTGGATCAGGTTATAGCCCCCAGCCACTGCGGTGGTGTTGTTGATGGCCACGCCAAGCACCGCGCAGTTGGTGGTGATCAGCGGCAGATACACGCCCAGCGCCTGGTACAGCGACCGGCTGATTTTCTTTAACACCACTTCCACCGTCTGCACCAAAACGGCGATGACGAGGATAAAGGCGATGGTCTGCATGTACTCCAGTTTAAGGGGGATCAGCAGGTACCGCTGAATGAAGTAGGTGAACAGCGAGGCGATAGCCATGACGAATGTCACCGCCATGCCCATGCCAAGCGCTGTCTCCGTTTTCTTAGAAACGCCCAGAAACGCGCAGATACCCAGGAACTGCGACATGACGAAGTTGTTGACCAGCACGCCGCCAACGATGATGATCAGCAATGTGCTCATGCGATCTCCTCCTTCGTCTTGGCTGCCTTGCGCTTCTCAATGGCCTTCGATACGGCGTTGACCATAAGCAGAAGCAGACCCAACATCAGGAAGCCTCCCGGAGGGCGGATGATGATCGCCATGGGATGGTAGCTGGCGGGCATCACCTGCATGCCCAGGAAGGTGCCGCTGCCGATGATCTCGCGCACGGTGGAAAGCAGGGTGATCGCCAGCGTGAAGCCGATGCCCATGCCCAGCCCGTCGGCAAGCGCGGCCAGCGGCGGGTTTTTAAACGCGAAGGACTCGGCGCGCGCGAAGATGATGCAGTTCACCACGATCAGCGGGATGTACAGGCCCAGCGCCGCGCTGAGGGCGGGCACGAAGGCCTTCATCACCAGATCCACGATGGTCACGAACGTCGCGATGACCACCACGAAGGACGGGATGCGCACGCGTTCCGGAACGATGTTACGCAGCAACGAGATGAACAGATTGCTGAACACCAGCACGAAGGTGGACGCCAGCCCCATGGCGATGCTCTGCGACACGGCCGTGGAGATCGCCAGCGTCGGGCACATACCCAGCAGCAGACGGAAAGTGGGGTTCTCCTTCACGATGCCGTTCATGAAAACGGCCTGTAAATTTCTCTTTTCGCTCATGCTCACGCCTCCTTCGCGGGCTTGGCAGGCTTCACGTATCCGAAGGGCTTGGGCGTCGTCATTTTGTCGATGAGCGGCGTGAGGACGTTCATGAACAGGATGGCGAATGAGCAGCCTTCTGGGTAGGAACTGTTGTACACGCGGATGACGAACAGCATCACGGCACAGCCTGCGCCCATGATCACGCGCCCCCAGGGGTTGACCGGGCTGGTGACGTAGTCCGTAGCCATGAAGAACGCGCCCAGAAGCAGGCCGCCGCTGAGCATCTGGTACAGAACGCTGTGCGTTCCTTCCGGGGAATACAGCGAGCCGGTCTGGATCCAGAACAGCACGAAGGCCGTGCCGATGAACGCCGCGGGGATGCGCCAGTCGATCACCCCGCGGATCAACAGGTACACGCCGCCCAAAATCAGCGTGAGCTTGCAGGTTTCGCCCAGCATTCCGGGCACGTTACCGGAAAATAGCTGCCACAGCGTGTAGTGCAGCGGGCTTTCGCCAAGCGGCGTGGCGGAGGCGACCGCGTCCACCGTGGCGGAGGCGACGGTATCCGCGGAGGTCGTGGCCCACTGCCAGGCATGCGGCATCACATTGGCGGCCATCAGGGACGTCCACGAAAGCATCATGATGGTGCGCGCGGCCAGCGCAGGGTTCACGAAGTTATTCCCCATGCCGCCAAACATCTGCTTGACCAGCACGATGGCGATCAGCGACCCCACCGCGGCGATCCACCACGGGGCGCTGGCGGGGAGGTTGAAGGCCAGCAGCATGCCGGTGACCACGGCGCTCAGGTCGGAGACCGTGGTTTTCTGCTTGGTCAGCTTCTGGTAAAAATATTCCGCGGCCACGGCGGTGACGACCGCCACGAGGATGAGCCGCAGCGCGTCGCCGCCGAAGTAGATCACGCTGGCTACCGCGGTGGGCAGCATGGCGATGATCACGTCCAGCATCAGCCGACGCGTGGAAACGCTTTCGTTGCGCAGATGGGGTGAGGAGGATACGACCAGCTTGCGTTGCATGTTATTTCCCCTCCTCTTGTTTTACGGCCGCTTCGGCGGCTCTTGCGGCGGCTTCGGCTTCCCGTTTGGCCGCCTCCGCCTTCTTCTTGGCCGCTTCCGCCCTGCGGCGCTCGGCGATGACCTTCTTGCTGGTGCGGCAGCTTTGCGTCAGCTGGCGTTTGGCGGGGCAGCTCCACGTGCAGGCGCCGCATTCGATGCAGTTCATCACGCCCATGTTTTCGGCTTCTTCAAACATGCTCTTGCGCATCAGCTTGTCCAACGTGGACGGCATCAGGCACATGGGGCAAACCATGGAGCACCGCCCGCAGCGGATGCAGTTGCTTTCCTCTTCCAGCGCGGAGGCTTTCTCCAGCGCCGTGATGCCGCTGCACCCCTTGGTAACGGGAATGTCCACACGGCTGATGGCAAGCCCCATCATCGGGCCGCCGTATAAAAGCACCCGGGCGGACGGCAGCAGGCCGCCGGAGGTATCCAGCAGCCACTCCACGGGCGTACCGATGCGCGCCAGATAATTGGCCGGGGTTTTGACGCACCCGCTGACGGTCACCACGCGGTCCACCACCGGCCTTCCCTCGTACACCGCGCGGTACAGCGCGTAGCAGCTTCCCACGTTCAGGACGATCGCGCCGCTGTCCAGCGGCAGGCCTTCCGTTTTGACTTTGCGGCCGGTGAGCGCGTATACCAGCTGTTTTTCGCCGCCCTGCGGGTAATGCACCGGCAGCCCGACCACGGTGGTTTCGGGGTCGCCCGCGAACGCGGCGGTCATGGCTTCCACCGCGTCTTTTTTATTATTTTCGATGCCGACGATCAGCCGGCCGATGCCCAGCGCCTTTTTCACGATCTTCGCGCCTGCGGCGATCTCTTTGGCGTACGCAAGCATCAACTGGTGGTCGGCGGACAGGTACGGTTCGCACTCCGCGCCGTTTAAAATCAGCGTATCCACGGGCTTGTCCGGCGGGAGGGAGAACTTGACCGCGTGCGGGAACGTGGCCCCGCCCAGCCCGACCAGCCCGGCGCCGCGCGCCAGCGCGGATAGCGCTTTGGCGTCGATCTTGTCCGGCTCCGCGACGGGCGCAAGCTCCACCCAGTCGTCTTTAAAATCGTTGTCGATGATCACGCAGGGCTGCTGCAGACCGTTGGCCAGTATGCAGGGCGCCACGTCCACCACTTTGCCGGAGACGCTGGCGTGCACCGCCGCGCTGACGAACCCGACCGGTTCGCCGATCATCATGCCGACCTTAACGCGGTCGCCTTTCTTCACCAGGCTCTTGCAGGGCGCACCGATGTGCTGCTGCAACGGAATAGCCACGCGCGAAGGCTGCGGAAGCTCCCGAATGGGCAGACTGCGCGTGACCGTTTTCCCGTTCATGCCCTCGCGGGGGTGGATGCCGCCGGGGAAAACGTGTAACAGACTCATGAACCTCTATCCTTCCTGTATCATTACGATTTAAACGCAATGTTCCAAACCTTGTCTATTATAGCGCAAATCGAAAAAAACGGGTGGGTTTTTCCTGTATTTCATGATTTTTTCCCGTTTTGTCAATTCAAGTTCTCCAAAGCGGTTACGTAATACGACTGGTAATATACCGGATACTCATCTAAGAACGAATCGGTCAGGGCCTTTTGGTTCGTTTCGTCGTTGCTGATGACTACGACGGCCGGCTCCTCGTCGTTTTCAAAGGCCTCCAGCCCGCCGTTGAGGCATAACACGTCCCCGGAGAGGAGGGAGCACAGCATATCGGCCTGAGACCAGTCGGAATCGTTCTCCTTTTGGATGTACACGTGCAGGCCGCTGTCGAAATCCCGGTCGAACATATCCGTCAGCGCGGTCTGGAAGGAGTTTTGGCCTTCCCTGTGCATGGCGTAATTCACGTTCCCGGCAACCATCAGCACGACCGCTACGCAAAACGCCGCGAGGCCCGCGTACCGGATCGCCCCGCTCTTGATCCTCCGGGCGATATAACCGGCCGCCAGCCCGCCGCCCATGGCCGCGGCGGCCATCATCATCATGATGTAGTGATGCAGCTTATACCCGAAGAAGGAGAAAAAGAGCACGGGCAGAATCATCCACGCAAGCAGCCCCGCCTGTTCCGGCGTCAGCCTGCCCTTATGCAGTAATTTATACGCAAGGGCCGCGACCCCGAGCACCGCCGCAGCCGCCACGGCGGGGTTGGCCGCCAGATCGGCGAGGTAGAAATACCAGGGCGAGCCGCTGATGGCGATGGTGCCCACCACGTCCTCGCTGATCATCGCCTGGAAGAAAGCGGTGCCGTCCCGCAGGTACCGCACACCGGCCCACGCCGCGACGGGTAAAACGGCCAGCGCGAAGATAACCAAGTAATGCTTCGGCTTCAGCAGCCGCAGCCTTCCCGTGAACACGAGGTAGGCAAAGCAGATCAGCGGAATGATGAGCGCGTGAAAGCTCTTGTCCAGAAACGAAAGGGAAAAGAAGAATGCGGTCCCGTACAGATACCGCACGTCCCGCTCGCTGTCCAGCATGAAGAGCATCGATACGGCGGACAGCAGCCAGTACAGCTCGTCCGAGTCGCTGGTGCGCTCGTAATAAATCAAGTTGGCCACCAGCAGCGCCAGCGTAACCGCGCTGCTTAAAAAACCGTGGCGTTTCTTCATCCACCAGGTCACGACGACCATCAGCAGGAATACGGAGAACAGGCACTGGAACCGGAACCCGAACACCGTGTATCCGAACAGCTTATACCCCAGTATGATGGCCTGAAACGATAGCGGCGGCTTCAGGTTGTAATAATCCGGCTGCCATTGGGTCGTATTGACGATCCAGTCGTTTTTCTGCGCCATCTCGTAGGCGCTTACGCCATAGAAACCTTCGTCGAAGGAAAAGATCGTCTGTTGGGTTACGTGGTAGAGCAGTATGAACGCGGCGCAGCCCAGCAGCAGCGCGACGACGGCGGCGTAAAGAATCCTTTGGCGCGTCGTTCCCCTCGTAGGTACTCGATGCAAACGGTATCGCCCTTTCGTTGTGAAAAATCGCATCCGTCCGGCGGCGGCCGGATACCGGCGCCGTTACGGGCCCCGGCGTTTCTTGCGTTCCCCGGCGGCGGCCAGAAGGCTGCGCGCGTGCGCGAGCGCGCTTTCGTTCGGGTCCCTGTCCGTGCCCACCAGCCGGGCGATTTCTTCCGCCCGCTGTTCCTGCGTGAGCTCCGTAACGGAAGTCAGGGTGCGCCCGTCCTTCACGCCTTTTTCCACGCGGTATTGCACGTCCGCCATGGAGGCGATCTGCGCAAGGTGCGTCACGCAGATCACCTGGTGGTACCGCGCGATATCGTCCATCTTTTCCGCCACCACACCCGCCACGGGCCCGCTGATGCCGGTGTCGATCTCGTCGAAGATCATGGTGGGGATCATGGCGTGGTCGGCGGCCGCGGCCTTAAGCGCCAGCATGATGCGGGACAACTCGCCGCCCGAAGCGGTTTTGGAAAGCGGCTTCAGCGGTTCGCCCACGTTGGGGGCGATGAAGAACTCCACGTGGTCGTCCCCCGTTTCCGAGGGCACGCGCTTCTGATCCGGCGCGGGCTGTGCGAAGGAACACACGAACTTCGTGCGCGCCATGCCCAGCGCTGAAAGCTGTTTTTCCATCATGGCTTCGAAACTCGCGGCCAGCGTTCGCCGCGCCCCCGTAAGCGCCTGCGCCGCGGTGCGGTATTCGGCCAGCCGCGCCTTGTAGGCCGTTTCCGCGGCGTGCAGGCGGTCGTCCATGGCGGAAAGGGCCTTCGTTTCGTCCTTCAACCGCTCGGCATAATCCGCCAGCTCGTCCGCTTCCAACCCGTAACGCTTTTCCAGCCGCCGGTAGGTATCCAGCCGGGCCAGAATCTCGTCGTTCCGTTCGGGGTCGAAACCCGCGTTCTCGTTTAAATCCCGCAGTTCCGCGCCGATGTCCCCGGCCTCCAGAAACGCGGAGGAAAGGCGTTCCGCCAGAGCCGCGAAGCGCGGGTCGTACGCCGCGACGCGGCCCATTTCCGCCGCCGCCGCCTTTAAAAGCGGCACCGCGCCCTGCCGCAGCTCCTCCGCGGCGGTCAGGTTCGAATAGGCCGCGTTCAGCGCCTCCGCGATCTTCTCCGCGTCGGCAAGCTTTGCGCGTTCCAGCGTCAGCGCCGCTTCCTCGCCCACGGCCAGATGCGCAGCGTCCAGTTCCCTGCTCTGCACCGCGATCTCCGTCATGCGGGCTTCCCGTTTCGCGTTTTCCTTGCGCAGCGTGCTGAAAGCCATACCGGCTTCCCGCCAGCTCCGGCATTTGGCCGCGACGTCCCCGATCCGCTTTTGGTACGCTTCGTCGCCGAAGGAATCCAGAAATCCCAGATGGGTTTTTTCATCCAGCAGGCTCTGATGCTCGTGCTGGCCGTGGATATCCACCAGAAAGCCGGAAAGCTGTTTTAACAGGCTCAGCGGCACGATGACCCCGCATACGCGGCACACGTTCCGGTCGCCGGTGCTGATTTCCCGCATCACCGGCATCAGGTTTCCTTCCGGTTCCAGCGCCTCGGCCGCCAGCAGTTCCGCGGCCTGCGGGCAATCGCCGATGTCGAACAGCGCTTCCACCGTGGCCCTGTCGCAGCCGGTGCGGATCAGCCCCCGGTCGGCGCGCTCCCCCAGCATCAGGTTGATCGCGTCCACCACGATGGATTTTCCCGCGCCGGTCTCACCGGTGAGCGCGTGCATGCCGCGGTGGAACTGCACGTCCAAACGCTCGATCAGCGCGATGTTGCGCACGGTCATGGAAACAAGCATGGTTTCGGGCACATCCTTTTCCGTAAAACGAGTGAACTACTTCAGTATCTCGTTGATGCGGCGGAGCACGCCCTCCGCCTCGTCCGCGCTACGGATGATCAGCAGAATGGTATTGTCCCCCGCCAGCGTGCCGATGATCTCCGGCCAGCGGAGATTGTCGATCATTTCCGCGGCGGCGTTCGCGCTGCCCGAAAGGGTGCGGATCACCACCTGGTTGGAAGCGTGCGCGATGCTCAGCACCGATTCGCTGAAAATGCGGTGAAAGCGTTCGCTCAGGCCGTCGTCCGGCTTATCCGCCGTGGCGTAGCGGTACGCGCCGGAGGGCGTCAGGACCTTGAGCAGCCGTAGTTCGCGTATGTCTCGAGACACGGTGGCCTGGGTCACCTTGAAATCCCGTTTCCGCAGTTCGTCGGCAAGCTCTTCCTGCGTATCCACGTCTCTTTCCCGGATGATCTCCAGAATCGCGTTCTGGCGCGTGGTTTTCATGGCGAACCCTCCTGTTTTCAGCGTTACCATTCGGTCAGTTTTGAGCGGATGCGCTGGAAGAAGCTGTTGGAACCGAAACGCACGAGGCGGGTGACCGTTCTGGAGCGGCGGATCGTCACCTTGTCGCGGCCGGAAAGCGTGGCCGCCGTTCGCCCGTCCACGTCCAGCTGGGCGGTCTGTTGCGGCGCGCAGTCCAGCGCGAGGGTCACGGACTGAGCGGCGTCGATGACCACCGGCCGGTGCTGCAGGGAATGCGGGCAGATGGGCGAAAGCACCATGCACTCCACTTCCGGGCAGATGATCGGCCCGCCCGCGGAAAGGGAGTAACCCGTGGAACCCGTGGGCGTGGCGATGATCAACCCGTCCGCCACGTAGCGGCCCACGATCTCCCGGCCGGCCGTCACCTGCATGGCGATCAGCCTTGCGTTCCCGCCGCGGCTGATGACCACGTCGTTGAGCGCCGTTTCCACGGAGCCGTCCGCCAGCACGGCGTCCAGCATCATGCGTTTCTCCACCGTATAGTCGTTTTGCCGCAGCCTGCGGCATACTTCCGGCAGGCTCTCCAGTTCGCTTTCCACCAGAAAGCCGATGCGCCCCACGTTGATGCCCATCACCGGCACGTCGCGCCGGATCGCCGTCTGCGTCGCGCGAAGCAGCGTGCCGTCCCCGCCGACGGAGACGATGACGTCCATCGGGAAGCTTTCGGCGTCCCCCGGTTCGCCGTCCCCCGCCGCCTGCTTAAGCCACGGTTCGGGGCATACGGTCATGCCCTGCGCGCGCAACGCGCCGGCCACGCGCCGCATCAGCGAGGGGCCGTCCTGCAATTTCGGGTGCATCATCAGGTAAACGTTCTGCAAGCGCGCATCCTCCCCCGTCCGTTTCCGGCGGTTATCGTCTGTTTTTCACGGGGCGGAAATTTCTTTTGTTCCGCCTCATTCTATCATAAAATGAATAACTATACAATTAGCCGTCGCAGATAACCGGTCAGTCCAGCCGGCCGTGCGCCTCGGCCACCGAAGCGGCGATTTCCTCGTCGCCGACCTCGCGGCCCGCCCCCTCCGCCGGGTCCAGGCGCGCCAGATATTCGATATTCCCCTCCGGCCCTTTGACGGGTGAAAAGGAAAACCCCGTCATGCGGTAGCCGAAGGAGGGCGCGAAGTCCCGCACGGCGCGCGCCACATCCCCGTGCACGGCGGGATCGCGCACCACGCCTTTCTTACCCACGTGTTCCCGCCCCGCCTCGAACTGCGGCTTGATGAGGATGCAGAACAGCCCGCGGTGCCCCATCAGTTCCGCGGCCACGGGCAGGATGAGCCGAACCGAGATGAAGGAAACGTCCATTACGGTAAGGTTCGGCGTAGCCCCGCCGATCTGCTCTTTCGTCAGGTACCGGGCGTTGGTGCGTTCCAGCACCGTAACGCGCGGATCGCTGCGGATCTTCCAGTCCAGCTGGCCGTAGCCCACGTCCACGGCGTACACGTGCTCCGCGCCTGCGCGCAGCAGCACGTCCGAAAAACCGCCGGTCGCCGCGCCGATGTCCAGCGCCGTCATCCCCGCGGGGTCGACGCCGAAAACCTTCAGCGCCTTTTCCAGCTTCAGCGCGCCGCGGCCCACGTACGGGTGCTCCGGCGCGCGCACGGTCAGTTCGTCCGCGTCCGCCACTTTTTCGGAAGGTTTCAGCACCTTGACTTCGCGCACGTACACGCTGCCGCTCATAATCAGCGCCTGCGCCTTTTCGCGGCTCGGCGCCAGCCCGCGTTCCACCAGCGCCGTATCGACGCGCTGCTTAGCGTCCATTTTCGGCCCCGTTGAGCGTCTCGCGGATGCGCCGGCAAAGGCTCTCCTCGTCCAGCCCGGTCTCGGCCAGCAGGCTGCCGTGGTCGCCCTGCGCGATAAAGCGGTCGTCCACGCCGACGGGGTGTATCTCCAGCCTACCGCCGTGCTGGGCGTTGTACTCCAGCAGCGAACTGCCGAATCCGCCGTCCACCACGTGTTCTTCCAGCGTGAAAATCGGCCTGCTCTTTTCAGTCAGTCTTGTCAGGCATAGGCCGTCCAGCGGTTTCACGGTAGAGGCGTTCACCACTTCCAGCTCGATGCCCTCGTCCCGCAGCTTCTGCGATACGTTGATGGCCGCGCTGACCATGCTGCCCACGGCCAGCACCGCCGCGTCCGCGCCGGAAAGCATGGTGCGCCAGCGTCCGATCATGAACGGGCGCGTAGGATAGGAAGCGTTGGGCAGCACCGCCGTTTTGGGGTAGCGGATGGCGCAGGGCGCGTTCAGTTCCAGCGCCGCGCGCAGCATATCCGCAAGCTCGCCGGAATCCGCGGGAGCCAGCACCGTCATGTTCGGAATATGGCGCAGGTACGCGATGTCGAACAGCCCCTGGTGGGATTGCCCGTCCTCGTTGCCCAGCCCCGCGCGGTCCAGCAGGAACACCACGGGAAGGTTCTGCATGCACACGTCGTGCAGAACCTGGTCGTATCCGCGCTGCAGGAAGGTTGAGTATACGAAGAAGAAGGGCCGCATTCCGCCCTTGGCCAGTCCCGCGCACATGGTGACCGCGTGCTCCTCGGCGATGCCCACGTCGAAAAAGCGGTCGGGGAACTTCGCCTTGAAACGGTCGGCCGACGTGCCCATCGGCATGGCCGCCGTGACCGCCACGATGCGTTTGTCCTTTTTAGCCAGCGCCGCCAGCTCGTCCGCCGCCACGTGCCCGTACAGCATGCGGCCCCGCTTCAGCGTTTCGCCGTTTTCGATGAAGAACGGCGGCGTGCCGTGGAAACGCTCCGGGCTCTTTTCCGCCTTGCGGTAGCCGTTGCCTTTTTTCGTGCAGCAGTGGATGACCACCGGCTCTTCCAGCTCTTTGGCCCGTTCGAAAATTTTCTCCATCGCGCGCAGGTCGTGCCCGTCGATGGGCCCGAGATACTTGAAGCCCAAGGCGGTAAAGAACCCCTCGTCCAGAAACAGCGCCTTGAGCGATTTCTTCACCAAGTGGATGAACCGTTCCAAGGGCGCGCCGATCAGCGGGATTTTCAGCAGGTTGTACTTGACCCGTTTTTTAGTCACGTTCCAGCTTGCGCTGGCGCGGAGCTGGGCCAGATGGTTGTTGAGCGCGCCCACGTTCCGCGCGATAGACATCTGGTTGTCGTTCAAAACGATGATGAGCCGGGTCTTGCTGTTGCCGCAGTCGTTGAGCGCCTCGTAGCACATGCCGCCCGTCAGCGCGCCGTCCCCCACTACCGCCACCACGTGGTTGTCGTTCCCGGCCAGGTCGCGCGCGCGCGCAAGGCCCAGCGCCGCGGAAATGGCGGTGCTGGCGTGGCCGGTTTCAAAACAGTCGTGCGGGCTTTCCTCGCATTTGGGAAAGCCCGAAATGCCGCCGTAGCAGCGCAGGGTGTCGAAACGGCAGGCACGCCCCGTAAGCAGCTTGTGCGTGTAGGACTGGTGCCCCACGTCGAAAACGAACTGGTCTTCCGGCGTGTGGAACACGCGGTGGAGCGCCAGCGTAATCTCCACCGCGCCCAGGTTGGAGGACAGGTGTCCCCCGTTTTTCGAAACGGTGCGGATGATAGTCTCGCGGATTTCCTCGGCGAGCTTTTCGCACTCCGGATACCCGATATGGCGGATATCGTCCGGCTGTTTAATGTCCGAAAGCTTCAAAACGTCGCTCCTTCAGGCGTGTTTGGCGCCGAACTTCGCGCCGGCCTTTCCGTTCAGCGCGCAGTCTTTGAGAATATCGGAAGAAAAAGCGTAGTTGCTGTCGTTCTTTTCCCCGTGCGCCCTCAGCGCGCAGGCTACCATATCGTCGATCAGGTCGGCGTACTTCAGCCCGCAGGCCTCCCACAGATAAAAAGCCATCGAGCCCGGGATGGTGTTGATTTCGGTGATGTAAAGGCCGTCGGCGGCCGCGTCGTACATGTAATCGATGCGCACGGCGCCCTTGCAATCCATGTTCTTGAAAATCTCCACGGAAAGCTTCTGAATGCGCTCGCGCAGTTCCGGCTCGATGGGCGCGGGCAGCACGCGTTTGAGCGACGCCATGCCCTTGGCGGAGGCGCTGCCCTGCAGGTACTTGTCCATGAAGCTCAGCAGATCTCCGCCGGTCACGGGCATTTCGATTTCGGAGGGGCGCGCCTCGCTTCCGTAGCCCAGTACCGAGCAGTTCAGTTCCAGCGGGTTATCCAGCCCCTTTTCCGCCAGTACCTTACGGTCGAACGAGAACGCCAGCGCCAGCGCCTCCTTGAGCGCCTCCCGGTCTTTGGCCCGGCTGACGCCGATGGAGGAGCCCAGCGACGCGGGCTTGACGAACACGGGGTAGGGAAGCGCCTTTTCGATCTCCCCGATCACCGCGCCGGGGTCGCGCTCCCAATCCTCGCGCAGGGCGCGGCAGTCCGGCAGCACCGGGAACCCGCCGCCGCGGAAATACTGTTTCATATACACCTTGTCCATGCCCACGGCGGAGGGAGCTACGCCGGACGAAGTATACGGAAGGTTGCAAAGCTCCAGCATGCCCTGCAGGGTGCCGTCCTCCCCGTGCATGCCGTGCAGCACAGGCACCGCGCAGTCGATGCGGGCCACGAGTTCCACCCGTTCGCGCCCGAAAAGCCCGGTTGCGGGCGTTACGGTGGTCAGCGCGCCGGAACCGGCGGTGGTATCCAGCTGCACCTTCGCCAGGCCCTTAAGCCTGCCGTCGAAGTGGACGTAGGTACGCAGGTCGAACAGCGGCTCGCCGGTGAACCATTCGCCCTTCATGCTGATGTAGATCGGCGTTACGTCATACTTGTTCCGGTCTACCGCCTTCATCAGCTGCACGGCGCTGACGACGGACACTTCGTGCTCGCAGCTCCGGCTTCCGTAGATCACGCCCAGGCGTACTTTGCCCATCTGGTTCGAACCTCCCGTCGCATATCCCCCCGGCAGGCCGCGCGCGAAAAAGCGCGGTGCGGGGGTGCCCGGCCGATTACGCTTCCTGGTAATGGTCGGGCAGGTCGTTTTCGTATAGCACCGTGTCTTCCCGTTTGGCCAGCGTCGCCAGCAACGCCGTGGCATCGTTCAGGCTGTCCACGCGGTGAGTGTTTTCCGCCGGGAAACCCGCTTCTTTCAGCCCGTCCAGGATCGGCTGCGCGCGCTTTTTCCCCACGATGATCGCGATATCCGCCGCCCCCGCGATAGCGCGCCCGAGCTCCCGGTTGTACTCCGCCTCGTGCGCGCCCAGTTCCACCATGCCGGGGGTCACGACGATGCGGCGCGCGGGGAACTGCTTTAGCACCCGTAACGCCGCTTTCGCGCCCACGGGGTTGCTGTTGAACCCGTCGTTGATCACGGTGAAGCCGCCCGCGGAAGGAATCAGTTCCAGCCGGCAGGGTACGGGCTGCAGCTTGCCAACGCCGTTGGCGATCTGCTTGAGCGTAAGCCCAAGGTCGACCGCCACGGCCGCCGCCGTGAGGATGTTGACGATGTTGTGTTCCCCCAGCAGACGCGTCTGGCAGCGTACGCTGCCCTTGCCGCGGATGAACAGGTCGAACGAGCTGCCTTCCGGCGAAACGGTCACGTTCTCGCTCCACACGTCCGCCTCGCCCGTGTTCAGGCTCACGAGTGTCTTGGGCTTGTCCGTGCGGTCGTACAGCTGCTTGCAGATGGCGTGGTCGTCGCAGAAATAGCTGCGGGAGTCTTCCGGCAGGGCCTCGATCAGCTCGTATTTCGTCTTCGCCACGCGCTCGATGCTTTTAAACGTTTCCAGATGCTGCGGCCCCACGGAGGTCAGCACGCCCACGGTGGGTTTTACCAGCCTGCACAGTTCCCGGATGTCCCCCACGTGCCGCGCGCCCATTTCCGCCACGAACACCTGGTGTGAAGGCGTCAGCTCTTCCCGGATGGCGCGGGACACGCCCATGGGCGTGTTGAAGCTGGCCGGCGTGACAAGCGTGGGATATTTTTCGGAAAGAATCGCGCCGATGATATGCTTGACGGACGTCTTGCCGTAGCTGCCCGTAACCCCGATGCGGATCAGCCCCGGAACGGAAAGCAGCTTGCGCCGCGCATCCCGGAAATAAAACTCGCCGATCAGTTTCTCCAAAGGCCACGCCAGCAGGCCGGAGAGCGCCACGGCCAGCGGAAGCGCCAGCGGCCATAGCGCGGGAAGCACCGCCAGCGGGCTGGTGGCCGCCCACAGCGACAGCGCGCCCATCGTCAGGAACGAAACCGCGTACAGTCTCTTCACGCGGCCGGTGACGACGAACGGCTTTTTCGCTTTCTTCTCGTTGAACATCCGCGCCGTCAGCCACCCCAGCGCGCACGCGGCCGCAAGCAGCGCCGCGGCTTCCGTCCACACCAGCCAGTCCGGCGCGGCGGAGGAGGCGACTCTGTCGAACAAATAATACAGCAGCACGCTCGCCGCCGCCGCGCATACGCCCGGCACCCAGGCGTGAACGCGGTTGCGTAGCAGCGCGCGGAAATAGCCGGGTAACTGGTAGCTCTCCAACTGGAAAATATGGTATACGCTTTTAGCCGCGAACAGCGACGCGCATACGGGGATAAACGGTAGCAGCCACCGGAAACCATCGAACCTCATCAGGCCTGACCCTCCGTGAGAAATTGCTTGACGATCATCGTAAAACGCCGCCACTGTTCCAGAAAGGCGAAATGCGTGCCGCCTTCGAACACGACCAGCCCCGCGTCCGGGATGGCATTCTCCATCGCGCGCCCCATCCACAGGGGCGTTTCCGTATCCGCGTCCCCCCACACGAGCAGCGCGGGAGCCTTGACGCGGGGAAGAAACGGCGCCTGGTCCTCGGAAACGAGCTTTACGAAGGTCCTGCGCATGTTCTCGTTGAGCTTCACGTAATCGGGCGAGCCGTACCGGTTGCGCAGCGCGGCCTGCAGCCTTTCCGCCAGGGAGGAAAGCGCGGGGGCTTTCTTCATGCGGGCCAGAAAGGCGCTGTACCGCTTGTAACGCGCCGTTCTTTTACGGCTTTCTTCGGTTTCCGGCTTCCTGAGCCCCGCGCATCCGGTGAGCACCAGCTTGTCCACCAGTTCCGGGTGTTCCGCGGCCAGCCGTAACGCCACGCGGCCTCCGTGGGAATGGCCGATCACACATACGGGCTGAAGCCCGTTGTCGGTCAGCAGTCGGGCCACCTGCGCGGCGTATTCCGCCGCGCCCCAGGGCTCGGGGGGTTCGTCGCTCTGCCCGTGACCGGGAAAGTCCAGCGTAACGGTCGTCGCCCAACCCGCGACGGCGTTCTCCACGGGGGCGAGCGTGGCGTGGTCGCAGCCCCAGCCGTGCAGCAGCAGCACGCGCGGCGCACCCGCCGCGGGGTTGGGGCGGATCTCATAAAAAATCCGGCATCCGTTGATCGTCGCCTGCAAACCGGCACCGCCTTTCCCAAAGCACACAGAGTATTTTACCCCAAACCGGCCCAAAAGAAAAGCCCGACGTGCAAAACGCCGCGGGCGAAAGGTTCGCGTGTTTCAGCCCCCCGGTTTCCGGTTATGTATATCCCGAAAACCGCTGTACCCTCCATACCTTACGCCGATACGGCGAAAGGAAACAAACATATGGAAAACGTGGAAGCAGTCGAAAAGTACATCGCCCGATACGACGAGCCAGTGCGCGGCCTGCTGCAGGGCGTGCGGCAGGCCATCCGCGCCGCCGCGCCGGACGCGCGGGAACGCATCGGCTACGGAATGCCCTCGTTTTACGACGGGGAGACCCTCGTGTACTACGCCGCCATGAAGAACCATATCGGCCTGTACCCCACCGGCAGCGGCGTGGCGGCCTTCGCCGAAAGGCTGAAGGGCTACCGGACGTCGAAGGGAGCGATCCGCTTCTCGCTGAGCGAGCCCCTGCCGTACGACCTGATCCGCGATATCACCGCGTTCCGCGCGGCGGAAGCTAAGGCAAAGCGAAACCGGTAAATCATTCTTTGCCCGCTGCGTTCCCCGGCAGCCAGACGAAGCGGTGCTTTTCCTCGCTGATCTCCAGCTTGTCCCGCACGCGCCAGGGCACGCGAACGGTGCTTTCCAGCTCGCAGCCGAGGTTTTGGCAGGTTCTCACGCTGGGCAGGTTATCCGGGTCCGTGGTGATGACCGCGGAGCGCATGCCGAAGGCGGTCAGCAGCGGGGCGCAAAGGCGGCACGCATTCGCCGCGTATCCGTGCCCGCGAAACGGCGGGTCCACGTGATACCCCACGTGCCCCAGGTAGAACTGCTCCGCGCTTTCGCCGATGCGCAGCGCGATCTCCCCCGCCGTGCGGCCGCCGGCCCTTTCCACGATGTCGAAAACAAAGGTGTGCTCCACGCCGATCTCCTTGCTGAAACCGGAGTAGATGCGCGGGCGCAGCGCGATTTCGGCGTCCGTAAACATCGGTTCGCCGCGTTTGATCATACGGATAAAGTTCCGTACCCACTCGCTTTTCATATTTCCTGTACGGCGATTTTCGGAAGCAACGCCCGGTAATCGTCCGCGCGTAGCAGTTGTGTGCCGTCCGTCATCACGCTGGCGCAGCCCGCCGCCACGCCGCAGCGGAAGGCGGCCTCCATGCGTTCGCCTTCGGACAGCGCGGCCAGCACGCCCCCTACCATGGCGTCGCCCGCGCCCACGGTGGAACGGGCTTCCACCGGCACGGCCGGCGCGAAAAGCGCGCGTTTCCCGTCGGTGAACGCCGCACCGAACTTGCCCATGGACACGACGACGTTGCGCGCGCCCATGCCGATGACTTCAAGGGCGGCGTCCCGCACGGCGCGCAGGGTTTTCAGCTCCCGCCCCATCAGTTCTTCCAGCTCGGGCAGGTTGGGTTTGACGAGAAACGGTTTTTCCGCAAGCCCTTCGCGCAGGGCGTTTCCCGCCGCGTCCAGCACGCAGTCCGTACCCGCCAGCGCCGCCATGCAGCGGCGGTAGGTATCGTCCGGACAGCCCAACGGAAGGCGGCCGCTTAAGACCGTGAAACGGCTGCCTTCCGCCTCGGTTTTCAACAGTTCCAGAAATGCGGCCAGCTGTTCCCCGTCCATGCTCAGGCCGGGCTCGTTGAATTCCGTCACGGCGCGCGTATCCAGATCGAGTATCTTCAGATTCGTGCGCGTGCTTCCGGGCAGGCGCAGGGTACGAAAGTCGATGGCTTCCGCGCGCACCCTGTCCATAAATTCCTTCTCGTTCGCCTCGCCCACGCAGCCCACGCAGACGGCGGCCACGGCAAGCCGCATCAGCACCACCGCCACGTTCAGGCCCTTGCCGCCCACGTCGTAGCGCACATTCTGCAAACGGTTCAGGCCGCCCGCCTGCAGGCGCTCCACCGTGGCGGTTTTATCAAACGAGGGGTTCATGCATACGGTCGTGATCATGAAACTTCTCCTTTTGGGAACGGCCCTTCCCCATCGTCGCGGGGAAGGGCCGTGTGCATGTAACGGTTCGAGGGCTTACTCCTCTTCCTCTTCTTCCTTCTTAGCGCTGTCGATGATCTTCTGCGCCACGATGGCGGGCACTTCTTCGTACCGCTCGAACTTCATCACGAACGAGCCGCGCGCCTGGGTCATGGAGCGAAGGTCGGTGGCGTACTTGAACATTTCCGCCAGCGGCGCCTCGGCTTCCAGCTTTTGCAGACCGTCCACCTGATTCATACCCATGATGCGCCCGCGGCGCTTGTTCATGTCGCCCATGATGTCGCCCATGTACTCGTCCGGCACGAACACTTCCACGTGCATGATCGGTTCCAGCAGCACGGGGCCGGCTTCCTTGCAGCCCTTTTTATAAGCGATGCGCGCCGCGGTCTTGAACGCCATTTCGGAGGAATCCACCGGGTGGTAGGAACCGTCGTAGAGCTTCGCGTGCAGGCCCACCATCGGGTACCCCGCCAGCACGCCCTTCACGATATTCTCCCGCAGGCCTTTTTCCACGGAAGGTATATAGTTGCGCGGCACCACGCCGCCCACCACCGCGTCTTCGAATTCGAAGGGAACGTTGGTGTCGCCGATGGGCGAAAACTCGATCCACACGTCGCCGAACTGACCGTGCCCGCCGGTCTGCTTCTTGTGGCGGCCCTGTACCCGCACGGTTTTCTTGATGGTTTCACGGTACGGAATGATGGGGTCCTGCAGCTCCGCCTTCGCGCCGAACTTGGTTGCCAGCTTGTTGCGGACCACTTCCAGGTGCAGGTCGCCCTGGCCGGAAAGCAGCACTTCGCTGGTTTCCGCGTTCTTCTCCACCAGAATGGAGGGGTCTTCCTCCTGCAGGCGGGCCAGACCACTGAACACTTTGTCCTCCTCGCCCTGCTTGGTGGCGTAGATCGCCTTGCTGATGCAGGGGGCGGGGAAATCAATCTTCGGGTAGACGATGGGCTTGGCCTGGTCGCAAAGCGTGTCGCCGCTGTTGGTGTACTGCAGCTTGGCCAGCGCGCCCATGTCCCCGGCGTTGAGCTGCTGGGTGGCAATCTGCTTCTTGCCGCGCAGCACGTACAGGCCGGAGGCTTTCTCGCTCTTTTCCGTGGTGGCGTTATAAATGGGCGTGCCCGGGGTGAGCGTGCCGCTCATCACTTTGAACAGCGACAGTTTGCCCACGAACGGGTCGGCGATGGTTTTGTACACGAAAGCGGAGAACGGCTCGTCGCTCTTGCAGGGGCGCGCGATCTCCGCGTTGGTCTTGGGATCGACGCCCTTGTACACGGCGCGCTTGGGCGAGGGCAGGAAATCCGCCATCACGTCCAAAAGCTTGCTTACGCCCACGCCGGTCAGCGCGGAGCAGGGCAGCACCGGGGTGATCTGCCCCGAGAACATGCCGGTCTTGAAGCCTTCCAGGATCTCCTCGTGCGTGAGCGTTTCGCCCTCGAGGTATTTCATCATCAGTTCGTCGTCCGCGCCCGCGGAGGCTTCCGTAACCTCCTCCAGCGCCTTGGCGATGGCGTCCGCCATACCGGCCGGCACGGGAATCTCGCTCACGTTTTTGCCATCACAGGCGTACGCTTTGTTTTCCAGCACGTTTACGACGCTTTTAAAATCCGGCCCGCTGCCGATAGGCAGCAAAATCGGCACGACGGTGCTGCCGAACATGGCGCGGAGCTGCTCCAGCGTTTTCAGGTAATCGGCATGGTCGCGGTCCATCTGGTTGATGATGAACATCTTGCCGACGTTGTTCTTGGTAGCGTACTGCCAGGCCTTTTCCGTGCCCACGGCCACGCCGCCCACGGCGTTTACCAGGATCGCCGCGGTTTCCACCACGCGCAGCGGCCCCATCATCTCGCCGATAAAATCAAAATAACCGGGCACGTCGATGATGTTGAGCATCTTCTGCTTCCACTCGATCGGCGCGATGGCGGCGCTGATGGAAATATGCCGCTTGACCTCTTCCGGGTCGAAGTCGGTCACGGTGGTGCCGTCGTCCACCTTGCCCTGGCGGTCCGTGACGCCGGCAGCGAAGAGCAGTGCCTCCATCAGCGTCGTCTTGCCCTCGCTGCCATGCCCCATGAGGGCGATGTTACGGATATCCCTGGTGTCGTAATTGGCCATGGTGATCCCCCTTATTTGATCCTGCCGCGCCCAAACGCGCCCCGCGGAGTATGCCAACGGCATCCAACGCGTTGCGCGCAGCCTTGCGGCGCTTTCGGAACGATATCAAGCTTTTCTATTGTAGCAGATAAGCGTTAAAAAAGGAAGCGGAATTTTGTCGTCTCCGACGGCCGCCCCGGAAGGGCGCGCGGGGATCAACCTCCCGCGTTCCTTCCGGTCAGCCGGGTAACCAGTTTTTCCCACACGCGCCTGTTCTGCATAAACTGCGCGTAATGTTTCTTCACGTCCCGGTCGTAGCGCGCGAGTTCCTGAAGGACCCGCCGGAACTCCTTCGTGCCGAAATAGGCGCATATCATGGGGATGGATTGCGAAAGTTTCCGCTTCATCTCGTCGATTTTTTCATCGTACCGTTCCGGCTGGGTAATATAAAGCAGCAGCGGTTTATAACGCACCCACCCCAGGCAGGCGTTGTAAAACCGGTTGACGACGGTTTTGGAGTCCGCCGTGATGGGCTTCAGGCTGGCGGGCAAAACGCCGCTGAGCAGATAATTGTAGGTCGAGAATCCGTTATGGAAAGCATACGTGGGGATACGGAGCACTTTGCGCTCGCTCAGGCACGTGCTTAAAAACGTGTCCTCGCCGCGTGCGCCCGGCGGATTGTAGAACGGGAACACCCGGGTGGGATCGGTGAGATTGATGCACAGGTTGGAACCCGATATAAACTTGCAGCGGTTGATCTCCGGTACTTCCGTGGCGACGTCGTGAATCAGCGTTTCCGTATCGGCGTAGGTCACGCCGCCCTGCCGCATGACGCGGGCCATGTTGTCCCAGTTGATGATATCGTTGCTGATGGCCTCGATGAACGTACGGAAGCCTTCCGCGGTCAGCGTGTCGTTAAAATCGATATGGGGGATCGGTGAAATGTAGCCACAGTGGAAGCCGTTGGTGATATCCGCGTCCCGTATGTATTTCAGGTGGCCGGCCAGCACATGCTGCCCGCTCCACAGCGCCACGGAATGGGATTTGGTCACCGCCAGCGGGTATTCGTCGTCGTCCAGGAACAGCAGACAGTCCATTTTATTCTGTACGGCGGCGTACAGTACGGCGTTGCGCATGGCCGCGTAGCCGGAGGAAAAAAACAGCTCCGCTTCTTCCCCGTCGATCACGCCTTCCTTCGTGAGCGCGCTCACCTCGCCCCGCACGTACTCCGCGTCCACGAACTGGATGCTGTCCACCTTCTCCGCCAGGCCTTTGCTGATGCGCGTGAAGTCGGTGGATTTGGCGTCGTTGTATTTCAGGTCGTACGCGATAAACAGATGCAGCCGCACCTCGGCGAGTTCCGTCAACCCGCTTTCTTTCCAACTGTATACGTATGTGTTGAGCACCTTCAGAAAATTCTTACGCCCGGTGGCAAACCCGATGCCTACGTGAAAAACGGTATCCTTATCCATACAGCCTCCCTTTCTCTCCATTTACCTGCGTACAGCCCGGCCGGCCAGCGGCCCCTGCGTACCAGTATACAGGATTTTCCCCGGAAAAACAAACGAACGGGCATCGCGCCCGTTCCGGCCATGGAAAGTCGGCCGATCTATCCGGGTAATTAGCCCAGAATATACTTCATTTTCAGATAGCCTTCCAGATTCCCGTTTTCGGAAACGGCGATGCGGTCGATCCGCAGTTCCCGCATGCAGCACAGGAGGATGGCGAGGCCGTGCACGATGATATCCGCGCGCTGCGCCTGCATGCCTTCCAGTGCCGCGCGTTCCTTCAGCGGCATCGCGGCCAGCTTTTCCATGATCTCCGCGACCTGTTCGCGGGCCACGGAAAAACCGTGGATGCGGTCGCGGTCGTTCCAGTGGATGTTTTGCGCCAGCGCCGCCGTCGTGGTGAACGTACCGCCCACGCCCACCCATTCGCCCGGAGGCGCAAGCGCGAGGATCGCGGGGCGGTACGGGGCGAGGATAGCGGCGGCGCGTTCGACGGTCGCGTACGCCTCCTCAACCGAGCCGATAGCCGCTTCCCGCGCCAGGCGCACCGCGCCCATCTGCAGGCTGTCGGCAAATTCCAGACGTTCACCCTTTCCGATGACGATCTCCGTGGAGCCGCCGCCGATGTCGATCATCCCGGAGCGCTCCGGCCCAGTGGCGCCCAGGAAGGAAAGCATCGCTTCCGTTCCGCCGGTGCAAACGTCCAGTTCCAGCCCGGTAGCTTTCCGCAGGCATTCGCCGAAGGCCCGCTGGTTACGCGCGTCCCGTACCGCGCTGGTGGCGAATAGAAGGATTTCCGAGGCGCCGTTTCTGCGCGCGCAGGCCGCCATATCGTTAACGCTCCGGCAGGCTTTCTCTATCATGGCTTCGGAGATGTTCCCGTTATCGTCCAGAGCGGCAAAGACGCGCAACCCCTCCCTGTCCCGCAGGACACGATGGAGCTGTGCGTCTTGGATATCCGCTACCAGCATTCGCAGCGAGTTGGATCCGATTCCGATGGCTGCAGCCCTCAAGACCCTCACTCCCCGCAAAGGATATGCTTATTTCCCGTCCGTGCCGTAGAGCGCTTCCGGGTTGGTGATGACGATGCGAATCTCGTCCTGTTTCATATAATCATACAGGGTGCGCGCCTGGTTTTCGATGAAAGCGTCGCTGTTTACGGTTTTCAGCGTCTCCTTCAGGCCGTTCTGGTCCGTTTCCAGTTCGCTGTTAAGCGCAACGGCCTGCTGCACCAGCGCGTCCGCTTCGTCGATGCGCCGGTCCAGGCTGGAACTGACCCAAAAGAAGACGAGCGAAATACAGGTAAGCACCAGTACGACAGGCAGCAGTCCGATCCGTCTGCGCATGACGTTTCGCTCCTTTGGTGTTTCCGTAATCATTCTACGCCCTACACCGTTTTCCTTCCCGCTGCAAATACGCGTGCGGTTGTCGCGGCGTTCCGTCGGCACGGAAGAACCGGCGATTGCCGCGGCGGAGAAAGCGCCTTCGGCGGCTGTTACCGGGCTTTCCGGCGGGAACGGAAACTGATACTATATTATACCGCGTGCCGTAACACATGTCAAATTCACGGTTTCACCCGACGCGGCAGTTGACCCGGCGGGTCGTTCTGCGCCCGTCTCCGGGCCGCGCCCGCAGTCCCCGCGGACGTGGAACACGCTTGAAAAACCGCCGGTTATCCCATTGACAACCGATTCCCGTGCCCCTATAATGCATAATTGAGAAACACGTGTAACCGTTATCAAATAACGCGAGGAGCATTTCTTGATGCCTCAAGATCTTTTTATTACGATCAAATCCCATTACAATACCCTGACGCGCGCCGAGAAGCACATCGCCGACTACGTGCTGTCCAGCGCCAAAGACGTGCTGTATATGACCATCACGGAGCTTGCCAACGTTTGCGAAGTCGGCGACACCAGCGTGTTCCGTTTCTGCCGCCATCTGGGTAAAAACGGTTATCAGGATTTCAAGGTGGATTTGGCGCAAGCGATCAGCGAAACGCACGCCCTTCCCCTGATGCAGAACTGCATCGTCGATTGTTCCGATTCGACGGACGTGATGATGCAGAAGGTGCTCAACAACAACATCGCCGTGCTTCACGAGACCTACCAGCTCATCGAGCCTTCCGTGCTCGCCACCGCGACGCAGTGGCTTTCCGAAGCCGAGCACGTATGCTTTTTCGGCGTCGGAGCCTCCTCCGCGTCCGCCATGGAAGCCTGTAACCGTTTCCTGCGCGTATGTTCCAAAACGGAGTTTATCCCGGACGCGCGCATTCAGATGATGCGCGCTTCGATGATGACGGCTAAGGACGTGGCGATCCTCTTCTCCTATTCCGGCGCCACCAAGGAGACCGTCGCCATCGCGGAAGCCGCCAAAAGCGCCGGGGCGCGCACCGTTTGCATTTCCCGTTTCGCCCATTCCCCGCTGGCGGAACTTTGCGATCTGCTTTTCCTGTGCGGCGGCAACGAAGGGCCGCTGCAAAGCGGCAACCTGAGCGTGAAGGCCGCGCAGCTTTTTCTGATGGAAGTGCTCTGCATCGCCTTTTGCCAGGCGAATATCACCGAGTGCGAACGCAATTGCCAATTAACCGCCGCCATGCTCAACCGCGGCAAGCTGTAGCGCAGTCCCGGCAGCCCCGCGCAGGCAACGCGCGCCGAAACACGGCGCGTTTTTTCATTTCCCCGGCGTTATTCCGTTCTCTTGTCAAAGCGGTATCCCGATGATACAATTTTCATAAACAGATCGCGAAAGGGGTGCGCGCATGAAAGAACCGATGCGGATCGTCGTGGTGGGCCCGGGGGCCATCGGCGGTATCACCGCTGCGTTGATGAAGAAAAACGGGTACGACGTAACCCTCGTCTGCAAGCATCAGGACATCGCCACTCTGGCCGCGGGCCGGGGGCTACGGCTGACCGGCGCGAAGGGCGACATGACCGTCCCCGTGCATGCCGTGGCCGCGATCGAGGAGCTAAGCGGCGTATACGACCTGGAGCTGATCGCCACGAAGGCGTACGATATGCCCGACGCCGCGCGGCAACTGCTGCCTTTTCTTCGGGAGGATACGCCGGTCGTGAGCCTGCAGAACGGCCTGTGCACCGACGCGCTGGCCCTCGCGGTAGGCCGCGCGCGCACGGTGGGCTGCGTCATCGGCTGGGGCGCGACCATGCGCGGCCCCGGCGAGCTGGAAATGACCAGCGGCGGCGAGTTTATCATCGGGAAGATCGAGGGCGGGCAGGCTTCGCTGGCGCCGGTCCGGGAAGCGCTTTCCAGCGTAACGGAAACCGTAATAAGCGAAAACATCCTGGCGGAACTGTACAGCAAGCTGATCGTCAACAGCTGCATCACCTCGCTGGGGGCCGTCTGCGGGCTGAAGCTGGGCGAGATGATGAAGCGCAGGCAGGCGCGCGTGATCTTCCTCGCGATCATCGCCGAGGCGATGGCCGTAGCGGACGCGATGAAACTTACCGTACCGCCCTTCGGCGGAAAGCTGGATTATTATCGGCTGATGCGCGGCAACGGCGTTTTAGCCAGGCTCCGCCGCCACGCGACCATCCGCGTCGTTGGCATCAAGTATAAAAACCTGAAGAGTTCCAGCCTGCAATCGCTGGAACGCGGACGGCCCACCGAGATCGACTACTTCAACGGCTACATCGCGGGCAAGGGCGAGGAACTGGGCGTGCCCTGCCCCGTCAACCGCAGGCTTACGCAGATGGTTAAGGAAATCGAGGGCGGGAAGCGCAGCATTAAGGTGGAAAATCTGTTCGATCCGGCGTTTGCCAAACTGTAGCCTCCCTTATCATTACGGAAGCCGGGTGACTGTTTTGGAATTATGGGACTTGTTGAACGGCGACCGGGAACCCCTGCGCCGCACCCATCCGCGAGGAAAGGCGTTGAGCCCCGGCGAGTATCACACGGTGGTCGAAATCTGGACGGTGAACGGCCGCGGGGAACTGCTGGTTACGCTCCGGGACGCCGAAAAGGATACGTACCCCGGTTTGTGGGAAAATACCGGGGGCTCGCCGATTGCAGGGGAATCCAGCCGGCAGGCCGCCGTGCGCGAGCTTCGCGAGGAAACCGGCATTACCGCCAAACCCGAAGAACTGACGCTTCTTTGTACCTACCGGGGGCGAAGCGCGTTCCACGACCTCTATATCCTCCGCAGGGACATCCCCGCGGATCGGCTGACCCTTCAACCCGGCGAGACGGCGGACGCGCGTTGGGTTACTCCGGTCGAACTGGAAGCCATGATTGGGGCACGAACGGTCGCGCGGCCCGTAGGCGACCGATATGGCGAAGTGAGAAGCCAAATACTTGCGTTTATCAAGCAGTCGGCCTCCCGTACCCTGTGACCTGCGCTGCGGCCCGCCGGTATATCCGGCGGGCCGCTGGGTTACGTTATAATACCGTTTTAGTGGCAATCACGTCTACGCCCGTTCCGCATACGTCCGGGCAGAGCACATCCCCCATATGCACGGGCGGTTCGGGCGCAAGCGCTTCGATGGCCTTCATGCAGTCGTAAATTTTTTCCTTGGGAATCGGCGTGCGCGTTTTCACGCTTACGGGCGTTTTACGGCCCGACACCGCCACCACCGCCGTGACCATGCGCCGGGGCGCCACGCTTTCCTGCGCGGCGTATTCGATGCCGCGCTTGCAGCTGTTGCCCGTGACGGACACGACCTTCCCGTCCTCCACGTTCACCGTCATCCGGCAGCCGATGGGACAATTGATGCAGGTAATCACTTTTTCCATGCGCACACCTCCCCGCCCGCGTTGATGCGCACCGTGACCGGCGCGCCGGAAAGGGCCTTTATCAGTTCCGGCTTAAGCGTGATGTCCGCCATCTCGCCGGGGGCGAGGATGCGCCGCTTCACGCTCATAATCTCCTTTTCCCCGTCCAGCACGCGCACGGTCGCGTTTTCGTACACGCACGCGGGCCGGAACATGATCTGCACGGCTTCGGGTGTCTGCCCCGCCTCCGGCAGCCGGATACGTTGCGGCACCGCGCCGCGCACGCCGTCGCCGTCCAGCACGGGCGCGGTCTTTTCGCTGCGCCGCCTGCCCAGCGCGTATTCCGCCGCGGCCCTGCCCGCCTTGAAGCTCTCCTCGCTCACGAAATCCACCAGATCGTGCACGTGCAGCACGTTTCCGCAGGTGAACACGCCGGGCACGTCGGTTTCCAGCGCGTCGTCCACCACCGCGCCCTGCGTGGCGGGGCTTAAGGTAACACCCGCCTGTTTGGTCAGCTCGTTTTCCGGAATCAGCCCCACGGAAAGCAGCAGCGTGTCGCAGCCGAAGTGCGTTTCCGTCCCGGCGACCGGCCTGCGGTTTTCGTCCACCGCGGCGACCGTTACGCCGGTCAGGCGCTCCCGACCTTCGACGTCCACCACCGTGTGGTTGAGCAGAAGCGGAATGTCGTAATCGTGCAGGCATTGCACGATGTTGCGGTTTAGCCCGCTGGAATACGGCATGATCTCCACGCAGGCCAGCACCGTCGCCCCCTGCAGGGTCATGCGGCGCGCCATGATCAGCCCGATGTCCCCGCTGCCCAGAATAACCACCCGTTTGCCGGGCATATAGCCTTCCAGGTTCACGTATTTCTGAGCCGTGCCCGCGGAATACACGCCCGCGCACCGCGTGCCCGGTATGGCCAGCGCACCGCGGGGCCGCTCCCGGCAGCCCATCGCCAGCACCACCGCGCCCGCCTCGTACTCCCGCACGCCTTCGGCCCGGCTTACGGCGGTCACCCGCCGTTCCTTCGTAACGCCGAGCACCGTCGTGGCGCAGCGAACCTCGATACCAAGTTCCCTGACGCGGTCGATGTCCCGCTGCGCGTATTCGGGGCCGGTCAGCTCCTCCCTGAAACGGTGCAGCCCGAACCCGTTGTGGATGCATTGTTTGAGGATGCCGCCCGGTTCCGGCTCGCGTTCCAGCACCACCAGGTTATCCACGCCCGCTTCTTTAACCGCGATAGCCGCCGCGAGGCCCGCGGGGCCCGCGCCGACGATGAGCACGTCCACCTTGCGCGTAGTCAAACCGTTACTCATTGCGGGCGTCCCCCTTTCGCGCGAACTCCGCCAGGGTACCCGCCAGCACGCGGCCTTCGCCGCCGTCCTTGGTGACCTGCGTGGGTTCCAGCCCCAGTTCCTCGCACAGGATTTCCAGCACGCGCGGGCTGCAGAAACCGCCCTGACAGCGCCCCATGCCCGCGCGCGTACGGCGCTTCACCGCGTCCACGGTGCGCGCGCCGACGGGCCGCCGGATGGCGGCGCGCACCTCCGCCTCGGTCACCCGCTCGCAGCGGCACACCACGTTGCCGTAGGCGGGGTCGCGCTCCCAGGCGGCCTGCCGTTCCCCGTCCGTCATGGCGGAAAAGGGTTTGGGCCGTTCCGGTGCGGGCTGCCACTCCGCCTTGCGGCGATATCCGTTTTCCGTTGTAATCTGCTCGCACAGCGCCTGCCCTATGGCGGGCGCGGCGGTCAGGCCGGGGCTTTCGATGCCCACGGCTTCGTAAAAACCCGGCGCATCCTTAACCGGACCGACGATGAAATCATCCCCGGCTTCGTGCGCGCGCATTCCCGCAAAGGTGGTGATAACGCCGCGCAGGCTGAGGCCCGGCCAGGTCAGCACGGCTTTCCTCCTAACGTCCTCCAGCGCCGCGGCGGTGGTACTTACGTCGTCCCCGTCCTCCACGTCCGTGGCGGACGGGCCCAGCAGCACGGTGTCGTGCGCCGTGGGCGTCACCAGCACCCCCTTGCCCATGGCCGTGGGCGTCTGGAACATGGTACGGCGGAAGGCGGGCTTCACGTCGTGATCCAGCAGGTAATACTCGCCCTTGCGGGGCGTCACGGTCAGCTTGTCTTCGGAAAGCAGGTTATGCAGCCGGGCGGAATACACGCCCGCGCAATTCACCACGACTTTCGCGCGCATTTCCCCGCGGTTCGTCAGCAGCAGGTAGCCGTTCTTCTCCTTCCGGACGTCCGTAACCTCCGTTTCCAGAAAGAAACGGACGCCGTTGACCGCCGCGTGGTCGGCCAGCGCGCAGGTCATCTCGTAAGGGCTCGTAAGGCCGCTGGTCTCCGCCAGCAGCGCGCAGACAATCTGCGGGTTTACGTTGGGCTCCAGCGCGAGGACGGCCTCGCGTTCGAGGACCGAAAGGCCCTCCACGCCGTTTTCCAGCCCCTGCCGGTACAGCTTTTCGATATGCGCCCGCTGTTCGTCCTCGAAGGCCAGCACCAGCGCGCCGGAACGGACGAACGGCGCGCCCACCGCCCGGCAATAGTCCTCGTACATCCGGCTGCCCCGCACGTTGAAGCGCGCCTTGGCGCTGCCGGGTTTGGCGTCGAAGCCCGCGTGCACGATGCCGCTGTTGGCCTTGCTCGCACCGGACGCCACGTCTGGCCCCCGTTCCAGAACGGCCGCGGAAACTTGATACGCTCCCAGTTCCCTTGCCACGGCGCAGCCGATGACTCCGCCGCCCACGATCAGAATATCCCAGTCCAAAACCCGTCCCTCCAAACGCGCCGAACGCGCTCGATTACTCTTTTTCGCAAATCGTCCGCACGATATCGTACGCCATAAAAAGCCCGGCGACCGAGGGCACATACGGCAGCGAAGCGGTTTCCGGCCGCGCGGCTTTCCCGCCGCCCTCCGGCGTTCCGGGCGTATGCGCGGGCTCCGTGGAATATACGCACCGCAGCCGGTCGATCCCCCGTTTGCGGAGTTCCCGCCGCATCACGCGGCCCAACGGGTCCCCCTGCGTGTCGAACAGGTCTCCCAGCCGGATCTGCGTGGGGTCGAAACGGTTGCCCATGCCCATGCTGGCGATCAGCGGAATCCCGCGGTTCCGGCATGTGACCGCGATATCCAGCTTGGCGGCCACCGTGTCCACCGCGTCGGCCACGAAAGTAACGCCCTCCGGGATGACCACGGGGCTTTCCGGCAGGTGGAAGGCTTCCACCGCCTCGATTTCGGCCTCCGGGTTGATATCCAGCAGGCGTTCCCGCGTAACGGCCGCCTTGGCGCGCCCCAGCGTGGAGACGAGGGCGCAGAGCTGGCGGTTACGGTTGCTTGGCCGCACCGTATCCGCGTCCACCAGCGTCAGTTTACCGATGCCCGCCCGCGCGAGGGCTTCCGCCGCGTATCCGCCTACCCCGCCCAGGCCGAACAGCATCACGTGCGCCGCGTGCAGGCGGTTCATCTGCGCCGGGGTCAGCAGCAGCGCCGTGCGCGCCTGCCACCCGCCCGCTTCGGTTGCGTTCGTCATGCCCGTTTCCCTTTCCCGTCCGTCATACGACCGCGTCTAGCATCACCGGCGTCACGCCCAGAGCGGGCAGCACGCCGTTCCAGAAAACGTCCTGCGTAAAAACGACGGTCGCCGTATTGTCGCAGGGGTGAAACGCGATCAGCGGCGTATCGCGCACGGCGGCTTCGCAGCAAAGCGTCACGTGATGCTCTCGGTCAAAATATAACCCCAGCGGGCTTACCGATCCGGCCGTCAAATGCAGCATCGAACCCAGCGCTTCCTCCGGCGCGAAGCTCAGCCTTGACACGCCCAGCACCTTGCTGACCACCGCGGTGCGAAAAGGCGTAGCAGGCCGTAAAAGCATCAAATAAAACGCGGTTTGCTGCCGGTTACACAGGAACACGTTCTTGCAGATGGTCACCGTATCGTCGATGAAAGGCATCTTCAGGCAATCGTCGATCGTGTTCGCTCTTTCGTGCGCGTACAGACGGTAGGGCAGTCGTTTTCCATCAAGCCACGCAAGGATCGCCGCCTGCGTTTCTTCTACAGCCTTCAACCGGCGTGCCCCCCTCCGCGTGTTTTACCCGCGGCTGTTATCATACCGCAACGAAGCGCGTTTGTATATCCCGATGTTTTACCGTTTTTCCGCCTCGTTTTGATGCGTTTTGACGATCGTTGCGAAGGGAGGGCCTGCCATGTTATAATTGTTACAGGAAAGAAGGGATTCTTCATGAAGCGCAGAATCGGCATCCTGACCAGCGGCGGCGAC
>CAZCCZ010000006.1:0-21228 GCA_964497495.1 uncultured Oscillospiraceae bacterium | reverse complement strand
AACGCCGCCATCCGCGGCGTCGCGCGCGCGGCCTACGAGCTTTTCGACGCGGAGATCATCGGCATCCGCAACGGATACGGCGGCCTGATCCAGAACGAATGCCAGGAGATGACCCGCAAGCAGTTCTCCGGCATCCTCACGCTCGGCGGCACGATCCTGGGCACCAGCCGGCAGCCTTTCCGCGATATGCAGGTGATCGACGAGAACACCGGCATCGACAAGGTGGCCGCGATGAAAAAGACCTATCAGGACATGAAACTGGACTGTCTGGTAACGCTGGGCGGCAACGGCACGCACAAAACCGCGAACCTGCTTTCGCAGGAGGGACTCAACGTCATCGGCCTGCCCAAGACGATCGACAACGACCTGTACGGAACGGATTTCACCTTCGGCTTCCACACCGCCATGGAAATCGCCACCGAGGTGATCGACCGCATCCACACCACGGCCACCAGCCACGGCCGCTGCATGGTCATCGAGATCATGGGCAACAAGACGGGCTGGCTTACGCTGTATTCCGGCGTGGCGGGGGGTGCGGACGTGATCCTGATCCCGGAACTGCCCTACGACGTGAAGAAAGTCGCCGAAACCGTGGAAACGCGCGCCAAGAGCAAGAAGGCGTTTTCCATCATCGCCGTGGCCGAAGGCGCGATGTCGGTGGAGGAAAGCCGGATGAAGAAGAAAGAGCGCGAAGCCTACCGGGCGTCGCTCCCCTATGACTGCATCAGCAAGCGTATCGCCACGCAGATGCAGGAGATGGTGGGCGTGGAGGCGCGCAGCGTGGTGCCCGGCCACATCCAGCGCGGCGGCAGCCCCTGCGCCTACGACCGCGTGCTGGCTACGGAGTTCGGCGTGCACGCGGCCCAGCTGATCCGCGACGAAATCTACGGCGTCACCGTGGCGCTGAGCGGCAATAACATTATCCACAACAAGCTTTCGGACATCGCGGGCATCTCCAAGCCCGTGACCCTGGATAACACCATGGTAAGCACCGCGCGCAACATCGGTATTGCCATGGGCGACTGAACCTTTCTCATCAAGCCGAACCTTTCCTTTCGTTACGGGCCTTCCGCTGTGGCGGGAGGCCCGTTATTTTGTTCTATCCCGGAAAACACTCGTTCGTGGCGGCATGTGGCGGCATATCCCTGCCCTGTTCCGGGTTCCGTCTGTTTTCGGCGCAAACCGGCGCCTTGGGGTGCCAAACGCCCATTTCCGCCCACGAAGTGGTTGCCGAGGCCCCGTCCGCGGTTCGGTTGGGACGTCCGGGGGCATGGAAAAGCGGAAGCGCCCGGGAGCGCTTCCGCTTTTGTTTCCGCTATGTTTATGCGAAGGGATTTTCTTTGGGGTACAGCACGCCCGCGGGATGGTTGTAATCGATGTCCGAAACGCCCAGCAGCTTGAGGGCCTCGAACAGCACTTTGCCCGCCTGGCCGAAGGCCACCGCGCCGTGGTGCGGATAGTTCTTCTGCACCAGCACGTGACGGTAGAAACGGGCCATCTCCGGAATGGCGAACACGCCGATGCCGCCGAAGGAGCCGGTGGGCACGGGCAGGATCTCGCCCTGCGCCACGTAGCTGTGCAGCGTCGCGTCCGCGGCGCCCTGCAGGCGGAAGAAGGTGATGGGGCCGGGCTTCATATCGCCTTCCAGCGTGCCGCGGGTGATGTTGGGCTCCGAATCCGGCTCCAACGAGCGCTTCATGATGAGCTGGTACTTCATCTCGCCCTTTTTCAGGTGGCACATGGGCGTGTTGCCGCAGTGGAAGCCCATGAACGTATCGGTGAGCTTATAATCGTACTTGCCCTTGATGGCCTCGTCGTACAAGTCTTTGGGCACGGTGTTGTTGATGTCCAGAATCGTGGGTGCGTCGCCCAGCGCACAGGCGATCATGTACTCGCTGAGGCCGCCGTAGATATCCACTTCGCAGCTGATGGGCATCAGGCGGCTGGCGAAACGGCTGTTGACGTAGCAGGGCACGAAGCCGAACTCCGTCTGGAACGCGGGCCAGCACTTGTTGGCCATGATGGCGTACTTGGCGGCGCCCATGTTCTTGTCCACCCAATCCAGCAGGGTGGCTTCGTATTGTGCCAGCCTGGGCAGGATGCCGGGCATCTTGTTCCCCTCGCCCAGTTCCTTTTCCATATCCTTGATGATGTCGGGGATGCGCTTGTCGTTCGCGTGCGCCTTGAAAGCAGCGAACAGATCCAGCTCGCTGTTCTCCTGCACGTTGACCACGCCCAGGTCGTACAGCGGCTTGATGGGCGCGTTGCAGGCCAGGAAGTCGTACGGGCGGGGGCCGAAGGTGATGACTTTCAGGTTCTTGACGCCCAGCACGATACGCGCGATGGCGTTAAAGTCGTTGAGCATGTCGGCGATTTCTTCCGCGTCGCCTACGGGGTATTCGGGAATATACACCTTCAGCCCGCGCAGGCCTACGTTATAACTGGCGTTGAGCATGCCGCAGTAGGCGTCGCCGCGGTCGCTCTTAACGGTCTCGCGGGTCTCCTCGGCGGCGGCGGCGAACATCACGGGGCCGTCAAACCTTTGGGCCAGGATCGTCTCCGGGCCTTCGGGGCCGAAATTGCCCAGGTATACCAACAGCGCGTTCACGCCGTTGTCCTTCAGTTCCTTGAGCGCCGTTTCCACGTTCAGTTCGTTTTCGATGATGGTTTCGGCTTCGAAGAGTTGACCGTACTTCCGGGTATACGCCTTGGCAAGCGCCGCGCGGCGGGCGCGGGAAAGCTGGATGGGGAAGCAATCGCGGCTGACGGCCACGACGCCGAGTTTGATCACGGGAATGTTCGGCATGGTCGGTTCCTCCTTAATCGCATTAAAAATCCACTATTCCCTATTGTAATCCGAATGGCTTTTCTGTCAAGATCAATTTCCGGCACGGAAACGGTTCTCCCGGCATTCCGCGCCTCTTGTTCGTACAATTCGGCGGCGAAGGCGGGGCCGTTCTTCGCGCGGCTGCGCCTGCGTATACGCAGGCGGCCGCCCCGGCGTTGCGCCGGGGCGGCCTGTTTGTTGAGAATCGTCGTTTTACTGCGCGTTGACCGTCTGCGACTGAGCCAGGGCGTCCGCCGCGCTCTTGGGGAGGTTGGCGAAGATGTTGTACATCACGCCCGCGTAACCGGTTTCCAGTGCCTTCAGATAGGTCGCCATGTCGTCCTCGTTCAGCTTCAGGTATTCCACCGAAGTGGCCGGCGTGGCGGAAGCGAGGCTCTTGAAGTAGCCGCTGTCGGCCTGAACCACGGTGTTGATCTTAAGCGTTCCCAGCAGAGCCGTCGCGGGGTCGGCCGCGATGGCGTCCAGGCTGTTGCCGGTCGAGAGGCTCACGGTCGTGTCGACGGAGGCGTCGGCTACCGCCTGCCCGGCGGCAAGCACGAAGGCGTACTGGTCGCTCCCGTCGTATGCGGTGCCCTGCAGCGTTCCGGATACGTTCTTGGGGTCGGACATGTCGCAGGCCATCGCAAGCTCCAGAACGGGCTTGGCATCGGCGCCGGCGACGTTCAGGGAACCCGCCACCGTCTTGTCGCCTTTGTTCAGGTTCGCGTTAATATTAAGTACGCTGGCGCCGTCGGAGGTGGCACCGATGGAAAGCGTGTACATCACGCCGGTGTCCGAAGTCTTTTTCAGGGCCTTCATGGTCGCGGCGATTTCAACCGGCTTGTCCGGCGCAGCGGTCGGCGCGGCGGCGGTCTCGGTGGTCTCGGTCGCGGCAGCGTCGGTTACGGCGGTGTCAATGTTCATTTGGTCGGGAACCACGGTGGCCGTCAGATCCACCTGCGTCGCAACGAAATCATCTTCGCCGTTGGTCAGTTCCAATACCTTGACCTCGAACGCGGATTTCTCCACCGCCTTCACGAGCTCGGCGATCGCTTCGTCCGCCTTGGCGGCCGCGTCCGCGTCGGTAAGGGTGGAATCCGCGGCTTTCAGCTGCTTGACGATCATATCCTTTACGAACTGGGTCTGATAGAGCGCGAGGATATCGTCTTTGGTCAGGGTCAGTTCCGTCTTGGTGTCGGCCGTGTCGCTGTCGTCCAGCGTGAACGAACCGGTCGTGACGACTTTCTTGGCTTCGATGCCGTTGACCCATGCAAGCATATCTTCACCGCCGCCCATGGCTTCGATGACCTTCTGCTTGATTTCCTCTTTTGTCATGGTCGTCTCGTCGATACCGGCGGCCAGCGTACCGGTCGCGAGGCCCTGCTCCAACCCCTCGGTGAAGGAGCCGAGCATTTCATCGCTCATGCCGCTGGTTTTCAGCAACTGCACGAGGCCGTTCTTCAGGTCGTCCCAGGTGGTATAGAGGGGCTTGTCGCCCAGCGCTTCGCTCATCACGTAGATGCCCGTATCCTCCACGCGGAACTGCGCGGAAAACACGTCCGTTCCGCTCAGGGACGCGACGAGGGCGCTGTAGCCGCCCGGCAGGTATTGCAACCGCAGCGCGGTGGCCGCGCACATGTCCGCCAGAACCTGGTCTTTGGCAAGCGCCGCGCCCGGCTCGAACGTAACGGTGCTGACGATTTCCTTGCCATCGGCCTTCGCCTGGGTCAGCAGGTCCGCCGCCGCGCTTTGCGCCAACGCGCTTACCGGCAGCAGCAGCGCAACGGCGATGCTGAGAATCCTTATCCATCCTTTGCGTTTCATGGTATGAACCTCCTCCTGTTGTTCGGGTTTTCCCTACGTTGCCATTATACAGAACCGGTCACAGGGTGTCACGCATATCGTTGCGTAATGCGGTTAAATCGCGGTTAAACGTCGTTTTCCGATACTGAAATCATCGCTTCAGCCACACCGTTTCGTTGACGATGGGCGTGTAGCTCTGGATCAGCTTGACGACCTTGGCGCTCACGTTGGTATCGGCGTAGTCCGCGGGCAGGGCGCGTGGCTCGCCGTTGCGCTGCATGGCGATGGCCAGTTCCGCCGCCTGCAACACGCTTTGCGCCGTAATGCCGCCCACCACCACCGTGCCCTTGTCCAGCACTTCCGGCCGCTCGGTGGAGGTGCGGATAAGCACGCCGCAGAAACCCAGTATCGCGCTTTCTTCACTGAGGGTGCCGCTGTCGGACAGCACCACCAGGCTGTTCGTCTGCAGCTTGTTGTAGTCCAGAAAGCCCAGCGGTTTCACGTTGCGTACCAGCGGATGGAATTGATACTTCCGCTGCGTGATAAACTTCATGGAGCGCGGGTGGGTACTGTAGATCACGGGCAGGCCGTACGTTTCCGCCATACGGTTCACCGCGTCCATCAGCGATAAGAAGTTCGCCTCGATGTCGATATTTTCCTCCCGGTGCGCCGATATGAGGATATACTTCCCGCTTTCCAGCCCCAGCCGGTTCAGGGCGTCGCTCTTTTCGATGCCCGGCATGGCGCTTTCCAGCACTTCCCGCATCGGGGAGCCGGTGACGAAGATCGTCTTTCCGTCGATTCCCTCGGCCAGCAGGTAGCGGCGGCTGTTCTCGGTGTAAGGCAGGTTGACGTCGCTGATGTGGTCCACGATCTTACGGTTGATCATCTCGCTTACGTTCCAGTCCCAGCAGCGGTTGCCCGCCTCCATGTGGAAAATGGGGATCTTGAGCCGTTTGGCGGAAATGGCGGCCAACGCGCTGTTGGTGTCCCCCAGGATCAGCACGGCGTCCGGTTTTTCCTTTTGCATCACCTGATAGCTTTTGGCGATGATCAGGCCCATGGTCTCCCCCAGGTCATTTCCCACCGCGTCCAGCATATAATCCGACCTGCGCAGGCCGAGGTCCGCGAAGAACACGTCGTTCAGCTCCGGGGCGTAGTTCTGGCCGGTATGCACGACGATATGCTCGAAATAGCGGTCGGCGCACTTCATGACCGCGGAAAGGCGGATGATTTCCGGCCGGGTGCCCAGCACCGTCATGAGCTTGAGCTTGTTCATCGTCCGCTCCTCCCGTCCGGTTCCACCGGCAGGCGCAGGGTATCCGGCCTGTCCGGGTCGAATACCTCGCTTGCCCACATGAGGGTCACCATGTCCGTGTCGCCCAGATTTTCGATATTGTGGGCGTATCCCGGGGGAATGTCCACCACGGTGGGCGTATCCCCGCTCACCGGGTAAACCAGCACCCCGCCGCCGCCTACGTTGCGCAGGCGGATGACTCCGCGCCCCGCGACCACTGAGAATTTCTCGTGCTTGGTCTGGTGCCAGTGCTCACCCTTGACCGCGCGCGGTTTGGAAACGTTCACGCTTACCTGCCCGAAGCCGTCCGTATGTAAAAACTCCGTAAACGAGCCGCGTGCGTCCGCATGCGTTCCGGGCCGGTACGCCAAACCGTCTTCCGGCAGGAAGCTCTGGTAGGTGGCGAAGAGCTTGCGCGTCAGTTCATCCCGCTGGTCGGGCAAAAACAGCGTCTTACGCAGTTCGCCGAAGCCGGTGATCGTCTCCGCGATCCGTCCGAGCGTCGCTTCGTGTCCCGGCTCGACGCGGTAGAAGCCGTCTTCGCCCGCCGTCGGTTTGCCCTCCAGCGCACGCAGGAACTCCGCCACGATATCGTCGATATACACAAGCCGCATCACGCGCGCGGGGTCGGTAACGGTGACGGGAAGACCACGCGCCACATTGTGGCAGAAGGTCGCCACGGCGCTGTTGTAGTTGGGTCGGCTCCATTTGCCAAATGCGTTGGGGAGCCGGTACGGGTAGACCGGCGCGCCGGTGCGCGCCGCGTAGCGGCGCACCGCTTCCTCCGCCAGCCTTTTGCTGACGCCGTAGGGGTTGTCCAGCGCCGCCTGCACGGAACCGCTCAGCAGCACGGGCGGCTTCTTGCCCTGTTCCAGCATCGAAAGCAGGGTTTCGGTAAAATCCGCGTTTCCCGTTTGGAATTCCGCTTCGTCCTTCGGGCGGTTGACGCCCGCCAGATGGAATACGAAATCCGCCTCCCGCGCCATCTGCCGAAGCTCGTTCTCCGGCGTGTCCACGTCGTCCAATAAAAGGCGGTCACCCTTCGGGTGCAGCGTTTCGATCAGGTTCCGGCCCATAAAGCCGTTCGCGCCCGTAATGAGGAGGTTCATACGCCGCACTCCCTTTCACCCGGCACCATCATAACCCATCCGCGCCCGCGGGTCAAGAAACGCGAAGCGCCGCGCCGTCCCGTGCCCGGCTCGTTATCCGGCGCACAGCTTCTCCCCCGCCTCCTCGGCCGTGGAAACGAAGAACACGTGCCGCCCCCGGTTGCTTTCCGCCATGAAAGCCCGTAGCGGTTTGCTGGTATAGCCGGAAAAGTCGCCGTAAATCGCCAGCTTCACGCCGTAATTTACGAACTTCTGCAATATCTCGCCCGCAACCCCGGTGCCGAGCCTGAAAAAGGGCTCCGCCACCGCGGCTTTCGGCAGCGCGATACGGGAACAGTCGGCGTTGTACCGTACGTTGACCATCAGGTCCAGCGCGGATTGAACGTCGGTAATCAGCGCTTCGTCGCTTTCCACCAGCGCGTAGGGGATCCGGTTGAGCGTATGGATTTGGATATTCATCTTTTTACTCCGGTTCGCGCCGTACGGCGCGCCAAACGTCAGTTATATTCCACCGTGCGCTGGTACGTCTTGTAGGTGGACGTATGCAGCAGTTCGCGTTTCGTTTCCGTTCCGTTCAGGTACCAGACCTTGTACGTCTCCACCACGTAACCGGTGCGCGCTTTCACCGTTTCCTTGCTGGTGCCCACCGGCAGGGAGGTATTCTGCACGTAGTTGACGGACGAGGGCGGGTCCACCGTCTTGACGATCTTGGATTCCAGGTCGATGGTGACGCCCGCGCCCAGCGTCATGCCCCAGATTTCGGCGGAGCACTTCCGGTTTTTGTAATACATGATCACGAACACCGGCGTCGTCTTGTTGTTCCTGAACTTGAAATCCACGTTGGGCCAGTCCACGGTCGCGTCCTCGCCGATTTTCACGTAGGTGCTGGGCCACGCGTGCGGGCTGCGCTGCGTTACTTCCAGGTCTGCGCGTACGACGGCGTTGAACAGCGTGGAGCTCACCTGGCACACACCGCCGCCGTAATCCTCGATCAGTTCGCCCCCGGCGATGGCTCCCGCCATCTGATAGCCTTTGGAGGCGGCACGTTCCCCCGTGGCGGCGTTGAAGCTGAACTCCTCCCCCGGCAGCAGCACCGTGCCGTTGACGGCTTCGCAGGCCAGGCTGATGTTGTTGTTGCGGTTAGAGGAACTGGTAGTATCCGTAGTAAAGGCGGCCACGAGGTTGAAGTTGTTCATCAGTTCCGCTTTGGTCACGGCGGGCGTGGTAAGCGTCGGCTCCACGGGGACCGTTTCGTACAGGGCGCCCGCGTCCAGTTTGGCGATAATCTGGTTGTACAGCGCGTCGGCGTCGATGGTCACGCCCACCTGATCGTCCGTGAAGGTGAAGGTACGGGCGTTGAAATCGAACGTGCCGATTTGCGCGTTCACGGGGTCGCGCGTTACGTACGCGGCGATCTCGTTCACTTTGGCGCGCACGGCGTCGTGGTCGTACGTCGTCGCGCTTTTCAGGTACACGTAGTCGTTCAGCAGCCCCAGAACGGTATCTACCCGTTCCCGGAACGGCGTTTTGTTGGTGCCGATGATCGCCGTGGTGTTCCTGCGGCCTACGGCGTACGCCTGTTTGAGCACGCTGTCGATATTGCGGGTAGCGGGAATATTACCGTTGTTGATGTCCCAGGCCGTGTTGCCGATCTGCACGGTAACGGAAAAGGCGTTGACCGCGGCGCTTCCGTTGCCGCCCAGCGCTTCCTCCGCCTGGGCCGTCGTCATGCCGCCCACATATACGTTGTCCACGAAAATCCCCTGATAAATCATATCCTGCTTAAGATAATCGCGGTATTGCTTGTAGTTATCGACTACATCGCGGTCGTAGCGCAGAACCTCGCCGTTGATGAAAGCGTAATTATCGAGGTCTTTCCAAAAATAACCCGCGACCTGCGGCATCATCATCACGCCCAGAAAGGCCAGGATCGCCATGCAAAAGACGATCACCCCGGCGTAGACCACCGGGCGGCCCCGGAAACGGTACGCGGGGTGGTCCGGGTCTCCGCGCCGGTCGTCGTCCGGCTGCGGGCGGCGCCTTCTGGCGTAAGGGTTATCCGCGTTCGGGGCGGTTTCTTCCGGCGTCGGCCGGGGTCGGGGCCGGTAAGCGGGCAGAGCCTCCAGCGGCTCGTTCCACGTTTCTTCCTCGTCGAAAAGGTACTCCTCCGCCTGCGGGGGCTGCCTCCCGGGTTCGGGCTCGCCCTGCGCGGGCGCGCCGCCGTTCCGCTGCGCCTTCTGCACGCGGGGCGTATTCCGCGGGGCGTACAGGGAAGGGTCGTTTAAATCCGTATCGTTGCGCGCCACGCGGTCTCACCTCCCGGGTGCCGAATTTTCAGAGGCTGTCCCTGTGTTTCATTTTGAACGAAAGGATTTCCAACCCCTCGTCCATATGAACGCTTACGACCTTCGTGTCGGGCGGCAGCTTCAGGTCGATGGGCACGAAATTCCATATGGCTCGCACGCCGTTGTCGCACAGCAGGTTGGTCACGGCCTGCGCCGTGTCGATGGGCACCGCGAGTACCACGATGTCCACTGTGTTCTCGGCCAGGAATTCCGTAACGGTCCGGATGTCCAACACCGGTATGCGACCGATGCTCCCGCCGATCTTCGCGGGGTCGGTATCAAAAATGGCGACGGTCCGGAAGCCGTTGGCGGGAAAAGAGTCCGAAAGCGCTACCGCACGGCCGATGTTGCCTGCGCCGATGATGATCATTTGATGCACCTGGTCGACGCCCAGGATCGCACCCATATGCTCCCGAAGCTCCCGCACGTCGTACCCGTACCCCTGCCGGCCGAAACCGCCGAAGCAGTTGATATCCTGCCGAATCTGGGAAGCCGTCAGTTTCATGCGTTTTCCGAGTTCCTGGGAAGAAATCTGCTGAACGCCTTCCTTCTCCAGTTCCTTCAGATGTCGGTAGTATCGGGGAAGCCGCCGGATGACCGCTTCCGAAACGTAACCTGCCACGAATGTTCCTCCCTTCGCATCGGAAACAGCGCGCCGCGCCCGTAGCGTATCGCCAGTACTGTATCCGGTGGGACCTCATGTGGGTTCAGTATACCATACGAACGAACCATATACAACAACGGTTACGCGCCTCGGGTTCTTCCCTGCCGGGCGGACGAGAACGCGTTTGGGTATATCGTTCTCCCCCGCTCCCAGCGTTCCGAAGCCGCGCCCGCCATCGTCCGGTTTCTTGACAAGGCTGTGGGGAGACGGTAAAATCCGTATGGAACAAGCTTCGGGAACGGGGGGACGAAAAATGGAAATGATCGTCAGGGACGCCTTTCAATTATGCGGCTTTTCCGTGGAAACGACGCTCGAGCAGAACGACGGGGACGTTTCCGCCCTGTACGCCGATTTCTTTGAGGGCGGCAAGAGCGCGGCGTTCGAAAACCTGACCGGAATCCGCAAGGGATACTACGGCCTGATCTGGTACACCGAAGGCCACGGGAAATACCGCTATCTGCTGGGCGTCGAGGCCGGGGCGGGGGACGAAACGCCGAACGGCTCCGAGTTAAAGGAAATCCCCGCCGCCGTCTACGCCGTGGCGCGTTATCCGCAAGGCGCAAACGTGACGCAGGCGTGGTATGCGTTCTTTTATCACGATATCCCGGAAGCCGGGTGCCGGATCGACGAGGAACGCAACCTGTATTTCGAATATTATCCCAGCGCCGTGGACGGCGCGTTTGAGCTTTGGGTTCCTGTTATCAAAGAGAAGAAGCCGGTCTGATCAAACCCCGAAAACCGTCGGCGATCGCCGACACCGCGTATATACCTGCGCCGCCGTACTAGTACGGCGGCGCAGGCTTTAACCGCGATGTTATTTCAGCGTGATCACGACGTGACGGTTGGGCTCGTCGCCCTCGCTGTGGGTCGTCACGGCGTCGTTCTGCTGCAGCGCGCTGTGCAGGATGCGGCGCTCGTACGGGTTCATAGGCTCCAGCACCACTTTGCGGCCCGTCTTGACGGCGCGGTTGGCCATGCGGTTGGCCAGGCGGGTAAGCGCCTCTTCCCGCTTGGCGCGGTAATTTTCCGTATCGATGGTCACGCGGGTGTACTCTTCCTGGCCGCGGTTCACGTTCAGGCTGGTCAGGTACTGGAGCGCGTCCAGCGTTTCACCCCGGCGGCCAATCAGGATACCCAGCGTGTCGCCGTGCATATCCACCCGTACGTTGCCTTCCCCGTCGGTGTCGGCAGCCACGGAAACGTTCACGTTCATCAGGCGCGTCACGTCCAGCAGGAATTGCTGCGCCTTGCCCGCCGCAGTGCCCGGGTCGCGTGTTTCCGCCGCGGCGGTGGGTTCGGTTTCAGCGGTATCGGGCTGCGCCTTCGGAGGTTTGGGGGTGTTCTTTACGGCGGGCCGGTCGTTCTTCGCCGGTTTGGCGGCGGGTTCCGCAGCCGCGGGTTTCTCGTTTTTAACGGGCTTATCGTTTTTCGCGGGCTTCGCCGGCTTTTTCGGTTCCTCGGCGGTATCCTCCCGCTCGTCGTTCCGCAGGGACAGTGAGGACAGAATATCCGAGTCCTCCGCGCTTTCCTTCACCGTCAGGCGCACGCGGGCGGGTTTGTTGCCCAACAGACCGAAAAGCCCCTTGCTGCCTTCCTCAAGGATGTCGATTGTCACGTCTCCCAGCGAGACGCCCAGCTTTTCAAGGCCCTGCGTTACCGCTTCTTCCATGGTTTTGGCGGAAGATTCAATGCTTCTCATCTCATGCTCTCCTCCCCGGCGATTTCTAGGGTTTGCTTTTTTTGATCCTGCGCTGCGAAAATTTTATTCAACACGATTCCCTGCCCCCACGAGATGATGTTGGCCACCACCCAGTAGATGGAGAACCCGGCGTTGTAGCTGGAGCAGATGTAGAGCGAGAAAATCGGGAAGAACCACTTCATGAACTTGTTGGTGCCGGAGGCGGGGTTGCCGGAACCGTCCATACCGGTGGGCGTCTGCGGCTGGGTAAGCGTCATCAGGTACTGCGTCACGGCGGCCAGCACCGGGAGGATGAAGAAGCCGTTGTTGTTGGCGTAAATCGTCAGCTTGGTAAAAACCAGGTTGACTTCCGGCATGGTGCTCCAGGTTGTCAATTCGGCGGCGTAAGCGGAACTGCTTTGGAGCGCCGCGAAAATCGTCTCGCCGTTGATTGTGCTCGCGTCAATGCTCATCCCGGCGAGCGAAGCGATCTGATCGGGCGAAAGAGACTGGAACACCTTGGCCCAGATATCGCTGGTAATCACTTTCAGGCTGCTCTCGTTGGCGATGATGGACGTGAAGGGGCTGTCCGGCATCCACAGGTTCTTGACCCACAGCCAGCCTTCGTTGTTCTGCGTGCCCGAAGTGATCAGGTCGATGGCCTGGCGGGCCAACTCGGTGTTGGCCACCATGCGCATGGCGGCGAACATGGCGAAGAGCACCGGCAGCGACACGAGCATGGGCAGGCAGCCCGAAAGCGGGTTGATATGCTCCTTGCGGTAAAGCTCCGCGGTTTTCTGGTTCAGTTTTTCCTTGTCGTTGGCGTATTTCTTTTGCAGCTTGGCAACCTGCGGCTGCAGGTTGCTCATGCGGCGCATGCTTTTCCGGCTCTTAAAATCCAGCGGGAACAGCACCAGCTTGATGAGGATGGTGAAAACGACGATCGACCAGCCGTAGTTGCCGACGACCACGTTGATACCGCTGAGAATATCGGCTAAAAAGGTGTTGATGGCATTCATGGGGGGGCTAATTCCTCCTTATGGTCACGGTAGGGTCTTCGGGCACGGGGTCGTAACCGCCCCTGCCGAACGGATTGCACCGCAGAATACGCCAAAGGGCCATTCGTCCGCCCTTCCATACGCCGTAGCGTTCCACGGCCGTAAGCGCGTATTCCGAACAGGTGGGCTGAAAGCGGCACGAGGGCGGCGTATGCGGGCTGATCCGCCTGCGGTACCAGCGGATCGCGGCAAGCAGGAACTTCTTCATACCGGTCGGTTTCCCTGTTCGGGTAGCGACGTAGTCCGGTACAGGGCCAGTTTGCCCATCAGTTGCGCAAGGCTCTGGTTAAGCTGCGCGCAGGTGCGTTCCGCCGCGCAGGGATGCGCCACCACCACGTACAGCCCGGCCTTCATTTCCGGCAGCCAAGGACGCACGCATTCCCGCAGCCGCCGTTTGGTACGGTTGCGCGTTACGGCGCCCCCGACCTTCCGGCTCACCGAAAAGCCCACGCGCTTCTGCGGGCTCTTCACGTAGAGAAGCGTCAGGTCCCGGCAGGAAGCCTTTACGCCGCGGCGGTACACATACCGAAATTGCCTGTCGCGGCTCAGCCGATACTGCTTCTGCAATGCTGATCCCTCATTGACCGCGCCGTGCGCGGCTCCGTTTTTCCCCTGATACCGTAAAAGCCCGTACCCACTTCACCCGAAAGCAAGGATAATGGGGGCGGGCCATACCGGTACGTCATGGCGGAACGCGGTAGCCTTAGGCGCTTAAGACTTTGCGGCCGCGGCGACGGCGCGCGGCCAGCACGCGGCGACCGTTCTTGGTGGACATGCGCGCACGGAAACCGTGCACCTTACTGCGCTGGATCTTCTTGGGCTGGTAGGTACGGAACATGTGAACAACTCCTTGCGCTTCTGCGATCTCATATGGCTTCGCGCATCCGTTTCCGGCGCGCGGGATACCACAGAACAACTATTATATTATAGTGTCGGGGTATACGCCTGTCAAGCGGCAATTTTACATTATCGCCGTGCGGGCGGGAGCGGCGCGGGCCGCGAAGCCCTTCGTTCCGTTTGCGCGCGGCTTCCCGGCGCGGTATAATCGAAACGAACCCGAATGCCCGAAAGCCTGAGAGGAAGAGCCGATGAAAGCCCGAACGCCCGAAGCCCCCTATGCGTTGAAGATCATCGCCCGCGTCCGCAACGATTTCCCCACCAAGTTCGGCCTGCCTCGCCAGAGCGGCCTGAACGAAGCGCTGATATCGGAAATCGTATTCGAGCCCGAATACCGCGCGCCGGAGGCGTTTCGCGGTCTTTCGGGGTACAGCCATCTGTGGCTTGTCTGGGGCTTCTCCGGCGCGCGGCGCGACGGATGGTCGGCTACGGTCCGGCCCCCGCGGCTGGGCGGCAACACCCGCGTGGGCGTTTTCGCCTCCCGCTCCCCATACCGGCCAAATCCCGTCGGGCTTACGTGCGTGCGTCTGATAGCCGTAATCGCCGACCCTTCGCGGGGTCCCGTGCTGCGGGTCGCGGGCGCCGACCTGATGGACGGTACGCCGGTTTTCGACGTCAAGCCGTACCTCCCCTATGCGGACAGCCGACCGGACGCTACCGGCGGCTTTACGGACGACCGTCCTTTCGCGCCGCTGACGGTGGAGTGCCCGGAAGCCCTGCTGGCCGCCGTTCCCGAAGAAAAACGCGCGGCGCTGCTCGCCTCGCTGGCGGGCGACCCGCGCCCGGCCTACCAGGACGACCCGGCGCGCGTGTACGGCTTTATTTACGCGGGTTTTAACGTGCGCTTTACCGTGCGGGACGGCGCTCTGACCGTTATCGAGATCGTACGCTTGCCCGCTTAGTTGTTCTTTCGAATGCTCGTTCTGCGTCGCCGCCGGGATACGGAAAACGCCTGCCGGGTTAACCGTCAGGCGTTCGTATTAATTCGGTTGTCACCGTCAGGCGTTCTCGGCGGCTACGGGTTTCCACGCGATCAGCACGCTGTTGAGGGGATCGGCCGGCTGCCAGGTAACCTGCGCCCAGCCCAGCCCGCGCATCATGGCCAGCAGCCTGTCCCGCATCTTGGGCCTCATCAGCCGTTCGCTTCCCTCGCCGTGAAGCCGCGCCGCCAGCTGGCGGAAGGGGGCCGGCAGGGTTTTAAGCCCGATCAGCAGTTGCCCGCCGGGTTTCAGCACGCGCATCGCCTCGCGCAGTTCCTGCTCCGTTAACGGATCGGAAACCATTTTGAAATAAACGGAATCGAAGGTGTTTTCCGCCCACGGCATATCCTCGCGGATGGCGTAGGCGATGTTCGCGTTCCGTAACCGCGAGCGGGAGGCGCGCACGGATTCCATTTCGTCGGAAACGCCGCATACGTCGCACTGCATGTTACGCCGTAAATACTCAAGCATCAGGCCGTTGCCGACGTGCGCGTCCAGCACCTTGTCCCCGCGTTCGGCGATCGTCCAGCGCAGCAGCCCCTTTTCCAGCGCGGACAGTTTCGGCTTATGTCCATCCGACGCGCGGGCTGCGTAGCGCTTGTCCTGGACCTTCGTAATCATCGTGCGTGCTCCTTATCAGGTAGTGCTTGAACAGTATATCACATTTCTGATAAGAATGCACGCACTATTGTAACAATATTTTAACTAAATTCGTACTTCCTGTAAGATGTAGGTCTGCGCGGTTTTCCCCCTCAGCCTTTTTAGCAGCAGCACGTCACCGGCCGCGGCGACCGCGCACAGGATGACGAACGACAGGACGTAGGAAACGCCCAGCACGGTAAGTCCGTAGAAAGCCGCTCCGCATGCCGCTATGAAGGCCATGGAACCGAACATCGACAGCGCCGCCAGCCCGTTCTGCTTAATGGCTTCGGTTTCGTTCTTCCAACCGAACTTGGGGTGCGAAACGTCCAGCATCAGGGACGCGATCGTGGCGCCGGTGGAGAACAACAGCCCGCACAGGAAGCCGACGACGATTTCCGTACCGAACGCGGGAAGGATGAAGAACAGCAAAATCCCGATGGGGAGGGCCGAAATCAGGTTGAGGGTAACGCCCATCAGAAGTTTGGCCGTCAGCTGCGTGCCGGGTTTCACCGGCAGCGTGCGGTAGAACTCATGCCGCTTGCCCTCGCGGGAAACCGACGTGGAAACGGCCATATCGATACTGGTGGTGAAGGCGAACAGCGCCGTAAGGCACGCGGCCATCAGCGGCCCGGGCACGAGGCTCAGCGCGGCGTGCATTTCCGCCAGATCGCCGCCGTTGCTTCCGGTGCCGAAGTACATCACGGCGGCCAGAACGGGGAACATCACGGCCGAAGTCAGGCAGTTCATGGCGTACACGGGCACGATGAAGATTTCCCGCAGTTCGCGCCTGAACATCGCGCGAAACGGCGTGCGGGCGCCGTGCCTGTCCACGTGCCGCTTCCCGGTTGCGTTCAGGCGCGTCAGCGTTTCGTTCTGCCGGATCGCCAGGCCCTGGTAACCGCCGCCGAACAGCAGCGTAACCGCCACCACGGCCGCCAGGTTGACGCCCGCGAAGGCCAGCCAGCCGCCCAGCGCGGCCAGACCGCTTTGCGACAGCGCGTCGGCAAACCAGCGGATAGGCGGGTAGGTGTTGGCGACCATATCCAGCAACTGCCGCTGTTTCAGCACGAGCTGGTAGACCGCCGCGCTCATATCGTCCTGGGCGGACATTGAAACCTGCATTTCACCCCACATGAAGACGGCCAGAAACAGCATGCTCACCACGATCGTCAGCGCCTCGCGCCGTTTCCACAGCGCCGAAACGCGGATGAGCGCGAAGGAGAGCAGCGCCGCCACCGCAATCGGCACCATGGGCATGAACGGGATCAGCACCAGCGCGTTCAGGTAGTACAGCACGCCCATCGAACGTTCCACGCCGTACAGCACCGTAACCGGCAGGCAAATGAGCAGCGCGATGCCCGCCTCCCCCAGCCAGATGCGCGCGAGTTTGGCTGAGAGGATGGCGCGGGACGAGAGCGGCAGGGAAGAAACGAACGTCACGTCCTTGGAGAAAAAGAGCTCGCTCAAAATATAGAAGAAGCCCGTGAACAGCGTGAGCAGCGTGCACAGCACGCCGGTCAGCGCAAGCATCGTCTCCGGCTCACCCAGTTGCACGAAAGCGCCGAACAGGAAGTATTCCAGCGCCACCAGCATGGCGTAAAGCATCAGCATGGAAAGCCCGATGCCCACCATGCCGGCAATCGTTTTTACCTTGGATTTACGCCCGCTGATGAAAACGGACGGTTTCCAAGCCGCGATGCGTTGCTTGATCAGGATTTTCAGGTACGGAAACACGGCTTACGCCTCCTTTTCCGTCAGGTTCAGGAACAGGTCTTCCAGCGTGTTGGCCCGGTCGTTCTTCATCAGCGTCTCCGGCGCGCCCTTGGCGATGAGCTTCCCCTTGCGGATAATGCCCACCTCGTCGCACAGGCGCTCCGCCACGTCCAGCACGTGGGTGGAGAAGAACACCGTTTTGCCGCTTTCGCAGTATTCGCGCATGATCTGCTTGAGCACGTGCATGCTTGCGGGGTCCAGACCGGTCATCGGCTCGTCCAGAATCCAGATGCGCGGCTGGTGCACCAGGGAGCCGATCACCTGCAGCTTCTGCTTCATGCCATGGGAAAAGCTGCGGATGGGCTGGCGGATCGCGTCCTCCAGTTCGAAGAGCGGCAGGTATTTATCGAAGTGCGCCTTACGCTCCGCGTTGCCAACCTGGTAGACGTCCGCCAGGAATTGCAGGTACTCCATCGCCGTAAGGCGCTCGAACATCTCGAAGGTATCCGGCACGAAGCCGAACAGCCGCTTGGCTTCGATTGGGTGCTTGAGCAGTTCCACATCTTCCAGCCACACGCTGCCCGCGTCGGGGTTCAGAATCCCCGTCATGATCTTGAGCGTCGTGGTCTTGCCCGCGCCGTTGGGACCCAGGAAACCGAACACCTTTCCGCCGTCCACTTCCATGGTCAGGTCGTCCACGGCCTTCATCGTTCCGCCCGCATAGGTTTTCGTAACGTTTTCCAGACGAATCATAAGCTGCCTCCCGCTAGCCGGCCGCCGCAACGGAGCGGCAACCTTATCTTGTATAACAACGTAAGCAAGAATAGCACGGCGAACGAAAAAAGGGAAGCGGATGCGCTCCACTGCCCCGTTATTTCGTTTGATTTCCTCGTTTTCCGTTCCAAAGCAGCGCCGCGGGGCGCCAAACGCGCGGCGATCGGCCCCGTAAACCCGACGCGCATGCCCTTCCGCTCCCAAAGGAGGCATCGGGCCTGCGCGTCCGTTTTTCAACCGTGGCTATCGCACCGCTTATCCGTTACCCGTTCTCCGCCCGCTCCTGAATCATGTCCTTCACCTTCATCAGGCGGGTCAGGCTTCCGCGCTCGTTCTCGTCCAGCTTCATGGTGATGAAGCGGATGGTGTCGATGAACTGCGGAATCATCACGTATTCCAGCGCGTTCACGCGGCGGCGCGTCTTTTCGATCTCGTCGGCCAGCAGGTCGCAGGTCTTTTCCACCTCGGCCAAATGGATCAGCTTGGGCAGGATCGCCGTAAGGCTTTCAATGGCCCCGTCCAGTTGGGCGGATGTCTCCGCCAGGCCGTAGCTCAGCGTGGTCTGCCGTTTCTCTTCCAGCATCGTCAGCTTGGGCACGCGCACGCTCAGCACGCTGCGGATGCCCATATCCACGCCGATGCTGCGCGCGGGGCACAGCAACGCTTCCTCCATCATCTCCGGCTCGGTTACGGCCCGGGCCAGCGCGAAATTGGCCAGCGCCTCGCTCAGCTCTTTTTCCACCTCGCGGCGGAGTTTGTCGTTTTCGCGGATCAACAGGATGAACTGGCGCACCATTTCATCCCGTTTGTCCTTTAAAAGCTTGTGCCCGCGGCGCGCGGTGACGAGCCGGCGCTTGATACGCGTCAGCTCCATGCGGGTCGGGTTCACGCGCAGGGCGGCGGCCATTACTCCTCCCCCTCGCCGTTGGTTTCGGCTTCCTCGATGGTGTTGTCATGCAGGTATTTATCCAGCATGTCGTCGCGGATACGTTTCAGCTCGTTGCGCGGCAGCAGGGCCAGCAAACCCCAGCCGAGGTTGAGCGTCTCCTCGATGGTGCGGTTGGCCTGATACCCCTGCGACACGTACTGTTTCTCAAATGCGTCCGCGAAGCCCGCATACTTTTTATCCACGTCGGTCAGCGCCGCCTCGCCCAGAATCACCGCCAGTTCCTTGGCTTCCTTGCCGCGGGAATAAGCGGCGAAAAGCTGGTTCATGGTGGCGGCGTGGTCCTCGCGGGTCTTGCCCTTGCCGATGCCCTTGTCCTTCAAACGGCTCAGGGACGGCATGACGTCGATGGGTGGCTGAACGCCTTTGCGGTACAGTTCCCGGCTCAGGATGATCTGACCCTCCGTAATGTAGCCCGTCAGGTCGGGGATCGGGTGGGTCTTGTCGTCCTCCGGCATGGTCAGAATCGGGATCTGCGTGATGGAGCCCTTCTTGCCCCGGATACGGCCCGCCCGCTCGTATATGCTGGCAAGGTCGGTGTACAGGTAGCCGGGGTAGCCGCGGCGGCCCGGCACTTCCTTACGGGCGGCGGAGACCTCGCGCAGGGCCTCGGCGTAGTTGGTGATGTCCGTTAAAATCACCAGCACCTGCATGTCCTTTTCGTAGGCCAGGTATTCCGCGGCGGTCAGGGCCATGCGCGGGGTGGCGATGCGCTCGATGGCCGGGTCGTTGGCCAAATTCATAAACAGCACCGCGCGCTCGATGGCGCCGGTTCTGCGGAAGTCGCTGACGAAGTATTCGGCTTCCTCGAACGTGATGCCGATGGCGCCGAACACCACGGCGAACTTTTCGCTCGGGCCCAACACCTTCGCCTGCCGGGCAATCTGGGTGGCCAGCTGCGCGTGCGGCAGGCCGTTGCCGGAAAACACCGGTAATTTTTGCCCGCGCACCAGCGTGTTCAGGCCGTCGATGGCGCTGATGCCGGTCTGGATGAACTCGTTGGGGTAGTCGCGCGCCGCGGGGTTGAGCGGTTCGCCGTTGATATCCATGCGCTTGTCGGGAATCGGCTGGGGGCCGTTGTCCCGCGGGTTGCCCATGCCGTCGAACACGCGGCCCAGCAGTTCCATGCTCACGCCCAATTCGATGGAATGGCCCAGGAAGCGCGCGGTGGCGGTTTTGATCTGCAGGCCGTTGCTGCTTTCAAACAGCTGCACCAGCGCGCGGTCGCCGTCCACTTCCAGCACTTTGCCGCGGCGTACTTCGCCGTTCTGCTGCCGGATTTCCACCAGCTCGTTGTAGGTTACGCCTTCCACCTGGTCCACGAGCATCAGCGGGCCCACGACCTCCCTGATGGTGCGGTATTCTTTGAGCATCTCAGAGTTCCCCCTTATCGGAGATCGCGGCGGTCTGCCCGGCCAGTTCGTTTTCGATTTCCGTAAACTGTTTCATCTGGTCTTCGGGAATGTACTTGCTGCGGCCGATGCGTTCCCGTACCGGCAGGTTGATAACGTCGGACAGGTTCGCGCCGGAGTCCAGCGCCTGCTTGCCTTTATCGTAATAGGAAAGGATGAGCCGCAGCATCAGGTACTGCTTATCAAGCGACGTGAAGGTATCCACGTCGTCGAAGGCGTTCTGGTGCAGGTAATCCTCGCGGATGGAGCGGGCCACTTCCATGGTGAGGCGGTCTTTCCAACTCAGCGCGTCCATACCCACCAACTGCACAATCTCCTGCAGTTCGCTTTCTTCCTGCAGTACCAGCATGGCCCGGGCGCGAAGCTCGTTCCACTCCGGCGAAACGTGGTCGTTAAACCACTCCTCCAGATGGTCGGTGTACAGGGAATAGGAGGTCAGCCAGTCGATAGCCGGGAAATGCCGCTTGTAGGCCAACTGCGCGCTCAGGCCCCAGAACACCTTGACGATGCGCAGGGTGGACTGGGAAACCGGCTCGGAAATGTCGCCGCCCGGAGGGGACACCGCGCCGATGGCGGTGATGCTGCCCTCGCGGCCGTCCTGCCCAAGGCACTTCACGTAGCCCGCGCGCTCGTAGAACTCCGCGATGCGGCTGGCCAGGTACGCGGGGTAGCCTTCGTCGCCCGGCATTTCTTCCAGACGTCCGCTCATCTCGCGCAGAGCCTCCGCCCAGCGGCTGGTGGAATCCGCCATGATGGCGACCTTATAGCCCATGTCCCGGAAATACTCGGCGATGGTGATGCCCGTGTAAATAGATGCCTCGCGGGCCGCAACGGGCATATCCGACGTATTGGCGATCAGCACGGTGCGCTTCATCAGGCTTTCGCCGGTGCGCGGGTCGTGCAGTTCTGGAAATTCCATCAGCACGTCCGTCATCTCGTTGCCGCGCTCGCCACAGCCTACGTACACGATGATGTCCGCGTCGGCCCACTTGGCAAGCTGGTGCTGAACGACCGTCTTGCCGCTGCCGAAAGGCCCAGGCACCGCCGCAACGCCGCCGCTGGCGATGGGAAAGAAGGTGTCGA
>CAZCCZ010000005.1:0-120610 GCA_964497495.1 uncultured Oscillospiraceae bacterium | reverse complement strand
CGCATGGCCTTCAGAGTCGGAGTCTGACGCTCTATCCAGCTGAGCTACGGGCGCATGGGGGGTGCGGGCCTTATTGTAGCCGAACGGGTCGCGGTTGTCAAGGAATCGCTTCGGCGGGGACGCTTACCGGACGAAACGGAGGAACGCTTCCGCCTGCTGGGTGAGGAACGGCAGACTGTCGGCCAGCTTCAGCTGCCCGTCGGCGTCCAGCTGGTCTTCCACGTTGGGGATCGCGAGGCGCGGGTAGTTCATCACCCGCATGTTCAGAAAGCTGATGAGCATCACCAGCTGATCCTGCGCGATGGCCGTGCCGTGCATGCCCGGGGAAGCGCCGCTGACGGCTGCGGGTTTGCGGGAAAGCGCCTGCCCCTCCGTTTCGCTCACCCGGCGGGAAAGCCAGTCGATCAGGTTTTTCAGCACCCCGGGGAAGGAATGGTTGTACTCCGGAGTAAAGAACCAAACGCCGTCCGCCGCCTTGATCTCCGCGCGCACGCGCCGCACGGCCTCCGGCGCGGGGTACTCGATATCCCCGTTGTAAAGCGGCACGTCCGCATACTCCAGCAGCGAAAAATCCGCCCGGTCGCCCACGACGCCGCGGGCTGCCAGCGCCAACTGCCGGTTGTAGGAATCCTTGCGCAGGGAGCCGACCACGGCGACGATTTTTGGCTTATCCACACCGATCGCACTCTTTTCATTCGCATGTCCGGGTGGCGTGCCCGCCCGTACCCGTATTATAGCACGCGGGCGGTAAAAGTCCACCGGGAAGGCGCGAAACGGCGATGCGGCGGCTTTCCCGCGCGACGTAAAACATTCGTCACAGACTTGTAAAGCGGCGGGGTATCCGTTATACTTACGGTGTATGCGAACAGATATCCGTATTTTCTGATAAAGGAGCTTTTTCTATGCTCAATCCACGGCACGTGATAGGTGCTCTGAAGCAGAATATCGGCAAGGTCATCGTCGGTAAGGACGAGGTGATCGAGCTGGCGCTGATCGCCATGCTGTGCAAGGGGCACGTGCTCATCGAGGACGTGCCCGGGACCGGCAAAACCACCATGGTCAGCGCGCTGGCCAAATCTCTGGACTGCAGCTTTAACCGCATCCAGTTCACCCCGGACGTTGTACCCAGCGACGTAACCGGGTTCACCATGATCAACATCAAATCGGGGGAGATGGAATTCCATCCAGGCGCGGTTATGTGCCAGATCGTGCTGGCGGACGAGATCAACCGCACGTCGCCTAAAACCCAGTCCTCGCTGCTGGAAACCATGGAGGAATACCAGGTGACGGTGGACGGCGTAACCCACCCGCTGCCCCAGCCCTTCATGGTGCTGGCTACGCAGAACCCCAGCGAGTTCTTGGGCACCTATCCGCTGCCGGAAGCGCAGATGGACCGCTTTTTTCTCCGCGTTTCGATGGGATATCCCACCATGGAGGAGGAAATGGCTGTACTGGACCGTTTCAGCGGCACGGTGAAACCGCAGGAGGGCCTGCAGCCCGTGTGCACGGCCGGCGACGTGGTGGAAATGCAGAACATGGTGGGCACGGTGTATTGCAGCAAGGAAGTGCGGCACTATATCGCCAACATCGCCGCCATGACCCGCACACACCCCTCGCTGCAGCTGGGCGTGTCCACCCGCGGCGCCATCGCGCTTATCCGCGGGGCGCAGGCCTGCGCGTTGCTGAACGACCGGGATTATATCCTGCCGGAGGACGTGCAGCGCATGGCCCTGCCGGTGCTCGCGCACCGCATTTTCCCCAATCCGGAGGCGAAAATGAAAAACGTCACCGCCGAGCGTATTCTGGTGGCGGTGATGGAGAACGTGCCCGTTCCTATCCGCCTTTCCTGACGGAACCGCGGGCCGGGTTTCACGGAAGGACGATGCCATGAAATCTACGCTGGTGTTCCTGGGGGTGAGTTTCAGCTTTTTTCTGCTGTGCGCACTCTCGATGGGCAACCGTATGTACCTGCTGCTGTCGCTGCTCATCGCCTTGGCATGGGCGCTGGCGTACCTGAGCGTGCGCGCCGCGGAAAAGACCGTGAAGGTGACCCACGGACTGGACAACACCCGCGTCAAGCGCGGGGACTGCGTGGCCATGGAGGTGTCCGTGAGCCACAAGGGGTTCCTGCCTATCGCGCCCGTAAGCCTGAAAATGCGGGGCACCAGCAACACGCCCGCGGCCACCATCCACCTTACGCAGCTGGGGCGGCGCAGGCAGAAGGTGGCCTACCGCTTTTCAGCCGAGCACGTGGGGGCGATGTTCCCCGGCGTGGAGAGCTACACCGTCAGCGACGTATTCGGTTTCTTTAAAAAAGAGCATAAACCGGAAGCCGCGGGGAACGAGCTGCTCGTCCTGCCGGTGCCTTTCGACGTGGAGCCGCTTACCTTCGCCGCGGGCGACATGGGCGTGGAAACCATGAAGCGCGCCATGGAAGACCCCTCCAACCCCAGCGATTTCCGCAGCTATCAGCCCGGCGACCCGCTGAAGCGCATCCACTGGAAAATGAGCGCCCGAAGGCGGGAGATCATTATCCGCCGGTTCGAGGAACCCGCCCTGCCGGACGCGCTGGTGCTGATGGATACCTCCCCGCCCGAGCTGCCGCAGGGCACGGACCCGGGCAGGCTCAGCTACCTGCGGGACGCCGTGCTGGAAACGGCCGCTTCGGTGGTGAACTGCCAGATCAGCCATGAAAACCCCGTGCGCCTGCCGCTTCTGGGCGACAGGCCCATGGAGTACCACGGCAGCATGGGGCTGCCCATTCTGCTGGAGGAGCTTGCGCGCTGCACCTTCAACGAGACGGAGCAGTTCGAGCGCGTGCTGATGATGCAGATGAACGACCTGCGCAAGACCGGCGCGGCGGTCGTCATCACCACGAGGCTCACCAGCGTCCTTGCGGACCTCATCGGCCGCATGAAGCGCATGGGCCCTAACGTACGGCTGTATCTGGTTACCTTCACGCCCCAGGACCCCGCCCTGCAGGGGCTGGTAGGCCGCCTGCAGCAACGGGGCGTGGAAGTCAATTTTGTTTCCCCGCAGGGTTAACCGTTTTTCCACGCCACACGGGAAGGAGGCGCGTCTGGGGTGCGCAAACCGGCGTTTGTCCAAAAGGAGCCGCTGACCCGTCTGGGCGTGGCCTTTTTGCTGACCGTCGGCGTGACCCTGCCGCTGTTGCTGGCCTTCGACCTGGGTGGGTACGCCGTCGCGGCCCTGCTGACCGCGCTGGGCGCGCAGATCGTGCTGACTGCGATGAGCGTAACGAAGAAGACGCGGATATGGCTGGCCGTTTTGGTGGGCGCGGCGGCGGCCTTCCAATTTTTCCTGCCGGGCGCGGGCCTGTTGGGGGACGCGCTGGAGGCGTTCAAGGCGCTGGCGCTTTACTTCTCCGGCTACACCACGGTGCTGCCACTGTTCGGCGCCCGCGTCGCGGGCCTCATTACGGCGTTGGCCGCGGGGTTGAGTTTTCTGTTCGCCAAGCGCGGGGAGGGCTTCCTGCCCGCGGCGATGGTGGTGGTGCTGACCCTGTTCGGCATCTGGAGCCTGGGCAAGGGCAACCTGTTCTGGTACGCCGCCCCCGCGCTGGTCGCGCTGCTTCTGATGATGTCGCAGGCGGCGCACGAAAAGATCAACGTGTTGCACGTCCTGCCCATGGCGGCGGCGGCGGTGCTGCTGGCTTTCCTGCTGCTGCCCGCGGGCCGGATCACCGTGGAGCCGCTTTCTAAGGCCGCGGGCAACCTGAAGCAGACGATCAGCGACTACCTTTTCTTCACCGAACCGCGGGACGTGTTCACGCTGGGCAGCTACGGCTATTATCCCATGGGCGGCAACCAGCTCGGCGGCGAGGCGGAGCCCAGCGAATTTCCCGTGATGATGGTGAAAACGAACCGGAAAACGCTGATGCGCGCCGTGGCGAAGGATTACTACGACGGCCGCGCCTTTACCGATACCTCCAGCGCCAAGCGCTACCTGTACGTGAACCCCCGGTGGCTCAAACAACGCCAAAAGGCGTTTACGGAGCTGCTGCCCGGCGACGCCATCCGCAAGGCTTCCGCGTTGCTGGACGAGCGCGCGGTGACCGTGCAGATGGAAAACGGAGCGGCTTCCACGGTGTTTACCCCTTTGTTCCTGCGCAGCCTCGTCATGTCCGCAGATATGGTGCCTTATTTTAACGACGCCAGCGAGCTGTTCATCACCCGCGACCTTGCGCTGGGTGACCGCTATACCGTCTATACGCCGGTTTTCGAGGGCGGGGACGCGGGGCTGGAAGCGCTGGTGAACGCGGCGCAGAAGAAGGACGAGTATTTCCAGGATATCTACAACAGGTATACCCAATTGCCCAACCATATGGAGCAGAAGGTATTCGACGATGTAAACAACATCGTGAATGGCGAAACCACGCCCTACGGCAAGGCCACGGCGATATTAAGGCACCTGCAGAAATATTACCGCTACACCCTTTCGCCCGATACGCCGCCCCTTAATCAGGATTTCGTGACCTATTTCCTGTACGTGGGCAAGGAAGGCTACTGCACCTATTTCGCATCCGCCATGACGGTGATGTGCCGCATGGCGGGGCTGCCCGCGCGCTACGTGGAGGGCTTTCTGGCCCAGCCCGCTTCCGACGGCTTCGCCTACGTGACCGGCAAGGACGCGCACGCCTGGACGGAAATCTATTTCGAGGGCTTCGGCTGGGTGCCGTTCGACCCCACGCCGTTCCAGCAGAACGGCACCGACGCGCCCATGCAGAACCAGACCAGCCCGTCTCCCTCCCCGTCCCCGTCCCCGTCGCCCCAGCCCTCGTCCCAGCCGGACGAGGCCACGCCAACCCCTCCGCCGGACCAGCAGGAAGATCAGAGCACGCCCGAACCCCAGCCTTCCGAGGAACCGCAGGATCAGAACGAGGATACGCCGGATGAAAACGCCACCCCCTCGTGGCTGTGGCTTCTGCTCGCGGCCGTCGTTGCGGCGCTGACCCTTCGTATCGCGCTTCGCACCCCGACGCGGGTTGCCGGACGGCAAAAAACCGAACGGGGGAAGATCTTCGTATACGGAGCCGCGGTGCAGCGGCTGCTGGCGTACGGACGGCATAAGCCCGGCAAGGGGGAAACGCCGCTGGCCTTTGCCCGGCGCATGGACGGCGTGCACGCCTTCCCCGAGCCGATCCTGCCGCTGTGGCGCGTGCTGGCGCTCAGCAACTATAGCCGCATGGAGCCCGGAAGCGAGCAAACGCGGCGCGCGCGGGATATCTACCACATGGCGTACCGTCATACGCGTCTGTTCAGACGTATCCGGTTCCGGCTTGCGGCGGCTTTCGACCCGCGTTACTACCGCCTGCTGGATACGCCCGCTCCGCACGACAGACCGGTGAAGAAGCTTGCCTTCAAGCCGCCCAAACCCTCCGCCAAAGAAGAAGCGAAGGCCCGCGCCGAGCTCCGCCGGGAAGCCGGGGCGAAAGCCGGAAAAGCACGGCCTGCCGGGACGCCCGGACGCGGCGAAACCGCCCGCTCCGCACCCCCGGACGGTGGCCGCGGCACGCAGCCGCCCATGAAATAACCGGCACGCCGGGGCGCCCGGCCCCGTGATCCATACCTGATAACCGCATACCGGAACGCCGCCGCGGGGTTCGATACCGTGCCCCGCGGCGCCTCCGCCTTTCGGAAAGGAAGACGAACATGCCGTTCACCTACGAAACCCACCTGCATACCAACGCGGCCAGCGCCTGCGGCGTAGCCCGCGCGCGGGACTACGTGCCTTTCTACCAGGACCTCGGCTACCGGGGCCTGTTCGTGACGGATCACTTTTTCGGCGGCAACACGGCCGTGGATCAGGGCCTGCCGTGGCGGGAGCAGGTGGACTGGTTCTGCGCCGGGTACGAAGAAGCGAAAAACGAGGGGGACAAGCGCGGCTTCGACGTGTTTTTCGGCTGGGAACAGGGATACTGCGGCGACGAATACCTGGTATACGGGCTGAACAAGGCATGGCTGTACGAGCATCCGGAGGTCAAGCGCTGGACGCGTGCCGAGCAGTTTACCGAGGCGCACCGGTACGGCGCCTGCGTGGTGCAGGCGCATCCCTTCCGCGCGCGTTTCTACATTCACCGCCTGATTCTGAACACTGTCTGCGTGGACGGCGCGGAGGTTTTCAACGCGACGAATCCAATCGAGGAGAACGTGCTGGCGTACCGGTACGCGAAGAACCTGGGGCTCCCGATGCTGGCGGGCAGCGACATCCACAGCCTTGCGCAGACGCAGCTTTCCGGCGTCGTTCTCTCCGCGCCCATCCGGGACGAACAGGACTTCGCCGCCCGCGTGCGCGCCCGCGGGCCTATGGGGCTTGTCGCCTCAGTAGACGAGCTTGCGGCGGCGGCTCTGCCACTCGTGCGCCTTCCGGCAACGGTGCTGGGGGAGGACGCGCGGATTGCTGATACCCCCCTTGCCTCGCTGTTACGCTGAGGCGGCCGCGTGGGCGCGCACCCGGTTCGGCACCCGTTTTTCTTGTACGATCCCGGTATAAAATAGCCCTGAACTATTGCATTTTGGCCTCGATTCGTGTATGATAAGCCCGTTGCCCTCGGAGCGTGCTGATGTAGCTCAGTCGGTAGAGCACATCCTTGGTAAGGATGAGGTCACGCGTTCGAATCGCGTCATCAGCTCCAACGTGAAACCCCCACGCCGCAATGGTTTGGGGGTTTTGGTTTGCGTTCTCGATGCTGTTGTTGTGCTCTCATACCGCTCATTTGACTGTTTTATCACAAGAACTATCACATTTTAACCCGATAGATACTCGCAAACGATTGTGCTACCTTCGTTAGCTGGCACGGGCATTATCACATTGATTATCACAAGCTATCGCCTTATCATAGAACCTATCCATCGTTGCGCGCGCTTCATCAGTCGATTTATTCCTGACCTTTGCGTACAATCTCATCGTGATTTCAATGCTGGCATGTCCAAGCATCTTTGAAACAACTACAATCGGTATGCCCATTTCAAACCACTCAGTTGCGCAGGTATCACGCATGTCATGTGCTGTGTAGCCCTCAATGTGAAAGTGCTTTGCAATCTTCTCCCATGAACGTTTTTGCTGTTGAAAGGTTAACGGCTTCTCTCCGCTGACAACATAACCGTTTGCTTGTATTGGGGTAAGAATTGTGATAAGTTGCTCAGCTAGCGGAATGATGCGTATACTATTTTCTGTTTTTGGGCCGCCAACTACCGGTTGATTTCTGGTGGGGTGAGTTATCCCTCTGACGAGATGGATTTCTTTGCGTGCAAAGTCAATGTCTTCCCACCGTAAACCTAACACTTCGCCAATACGCTGCCCTGTATAGCATAGCAATGCAGCCATGATACGTTCGCGCCCTGTAAGCTCATTCAATCGACGCTTGATTTCCTGAGACTGTTCAAGCGGTAAAGCCTTATGATGCTTTCCCTTCTTGGTGTTGATCTTCGTGCGCTTGCTAATTGGGTTGTGCTGCATCTTCCCTTCGTCTACTGCGTAATCGAAGGCTGGCTTAATAATCGTACGAATTTTCATGATGGTTTCCTCTGATTTACCATCCTCGCATAAATCATCAAACCATCGCTGTATGACACCACTGTCGATTTCTGTCAACTTCATGTTGCCAATTCGCGGGTTTATGTGCTTTCTGATTAATTGCGCGTAGTTATGTCGTGTTGTGGGGCAAAGCATCTTTCGAAAAGTCGTGTTGTACTCATCAAGCCATTTACTGAATATTGGTACCGTTATGCTACCTGTATTTAGGTTCTTATCCGGCTGCAACAATCGGGCTGCACTTTGCAAGATTTCCTGTCGGTTATAGCCTGTTGCCCATTTATAGATGGGATTGTCATTCTCATCTCGCCCAACTTCTACGCGTTCTTTTAATTGCTTCGCCATGTCGGTATCTCCTTCTGTACATGGCGTATCTGTTACTTGTGCCTGTGGTATTCCGTTGTCAAGGTTCGGGGCTTTGGTCTGTAGTATACCATTTTCCTTTTGTTTGGCAAGCCGTTGCTCTAGCTCCCAGCTTAATTTTGTACGTCCACCATATTGAAGGACAAGACTTGCGTATTCATCTCTACATTGTTTACGTTCATTTTCATTTCCGTACTCAAGTAGAAACTCGCAGGCATTGAGTTTGGTTAAGTAGTCATTGCTGTGGGCATATTGAATGTCATTTAGAACGGATATTGCTTCCCGATTCAAAGGTATCATCTCCTAAATTTTTCATTAGAGTGCTCGACAGTGGAAATAGAAACATCATTCCACTGTCGAGCACAGACACAGATATAGCAATATATGGAATAAGAAGAATTATTAACATACTAGTGTAAGTGACTAGTAGCCATTATGTAAAGAAAACCTTATCTGACCGCGCTTCAACCTAGAATTTAAATGATGAAAAATCATCCAAAAAGGAGTGCTGTGGAACTCCATCTATATACGCCACAATACTATTACAAAGACTCTTGATACACTTGTCGAAAAGTACGTGACTAATGAAAAGAGGGTGGTTCTTTTGACAGTAATTCTTAACAGCCCATGTCGGGACAATCTCAGGATATGCTCTGTCGAAGAACTGTTTAAGTTGTTTACGGGCGAAGAAACGCTTTTCTCCGATACGAACAAATGCTTGTGGGCTTACTTGCGTTCCACCACTGTGCTTGATTTCATCCCACTCTGTACAGAGTGCATTGTTCCATAGCTCTAATGCTTGGCCATAATACGCTGAAAGTCCTTCAAGTTCATATATTAAAGATAATAGGGCATCACGTGTAACGACACCTTTTTGATTGATAAATCGCAACTCAAAGCGATATGACGTACCATTGCTTTCTTGCTGAATCGCTTTATTGTAATTCTCAAATTCGAACTTGCCCCAAATTGCTTTGCTACTCTTGTGCTGATCACCTGTGATGGTCGTACACAAGTACTGGTTTTTAGGTGTAACTTTGTGTCGGACAATGAAAGCTCCTATAAGAAGATTGCAGAATTTAACCCACAAATCAACGGTTGTTGTATCGTAGTAGTCGAATTTAAAGTCCAAACGAACCATTCTATTACGATCTGCCACACATTCCGCTACCATACATTCTTCATACCGACATTCAAAATCGCTCAATGATTGACATTCTATAGTGCGATCTGTTTTAATTTGTTCACTTAAGTAAAGCTTATTAGGATTGAATCGAAAATGTCGAATCTTCTCGCCTTTCTGTATTGTGAAGATGCTGGATGTGATTTTCTGAGTATTAACACAATTACTTTCCGTTATGTATATCACCGGAGCAGTAACTGATACCGTGTGAATGTTACCCGAGAATGGTTTTAAGATCAAATCCATAATATTTACCTCCATAAATATAGTTGAAAATAGAGAACTACCTTGTTGGCGAAAGTTTGCATCACGCTTTAGACGCAGTTTTTTAGGGTAGATGAACATTCTATCTACCCGTGAAAAATCATGTTCTGTAACTGTTGATTAATAAGGCTTGTAGAAGGTCTAAAGCGTTACTTTTGTCTGGCCTTGAATACTCGCTGCCGTGCGCTTCCTGCTTTTCTTTTTGCAATGTCAGAACATGATGTGCAATACTTCTGGTGATTGCTTGTTGGTTCAAATCTTCTATGACAATAAGCACACACTTTATGCGCTAATGCAGAAAGCTGCAAACCATTCAACAAGGGCATGGTGTTGAAGTGCTTACATCCGCTTCTGCCATTCTGTATATGGCTATATGGACTATCTATTGCAACGCAATGAATGTCACCAAACAAGCTACATTGATCTATTGCACACGTTTGTGGGTCATCGTAGCGATAGAGACAGTATTTTCGAACGAGTTCTGTAATAGCCGCTTTTATCTTTGGTACGTCTGATTCGGCGAGAAACCTCGGTGTATTGATATCTGGAATATGATTCACGAATTTCACTCCTTTCGTTTTTAGGAAACCGTAATACACTGCCCTCATGCAGTACAATGCCATTATTTCTAGTTTGGTGATATATCAACCGTGCTTGCGAATGCTGGGCAGGACTTCCTCAAACACCCAGTGTTCAAACTCCTGAGCATCAGGTAGCTTGCTGTGGGTAACCGTAAGCTCCTGTTTTCCCTCATTTTTCTTCGACAAATGGTAGAAGCTCAAATTATCCTGTTGAGAATATTATGTAATTGATGCGACATCGCTCCTTTCCCCAAAAGGGTATAAAAATTCCCTGCTCCTTTGTGAGCAAGGTTGTTCATAGTATGTTGTTGTGGCTATGGGTATGATGAAGGATACTGAAAGCAAGGAAATTTAGGGTAAGCTTACGCACGACTCAGCAGAAAACGCAAATAGCGTCCTAATATCCGCTTGCCGTATCATTCACAACGCTTTATTCCTACAAGAAATAAAGGTATCATGTGGCAGTAACAGTAACGAGTCATAGTCAAGTTGCAGGTGGAAAGTTGTTCTGTAGAAACGAGTGACTCTATGTTGGGTTAAACTTTTTCAATCAAGTGAACCTCCTTGCTATCTGAATTTTGAATATGTACTTTCAAAATTCCTTGACTTTACATACACGGTGTGATATACTCCATTAATAGGGATATACATAATTACCGGATATGCCAAGGCACATCATAGCATAGAATGCATAATGGGTCAAGGCTTTTTGTATTTATTTTTATTCTTTTATAATAATGATAGTACTCGGTTAATATTGTTAATTTTAGTTATATTTACAATATTATGTCAATTTATATCTACTGGCAACATATCCCCGAATCGGGAAACCCAATTTTCCCCATAAGACCTTTGAATATCAACTTGCACTTGCTGGAAAAAAATGCAAGTGCAAATAGAGTGAAAAATAACCCCCTAGCGTGTTGCGTGTGCTGTGTGACAGATTACCATCCACGCCTCCGCAAGCTCTCCTAGGGCCTATTCTGTGTCTTAGACGGGTATTAGCGTATCGGCTCGGCCATTTCTCTCGTAAGGCATTGAACCATACAAGTAGGCGGAGGGTGCTTTATTCCTCCGCCATGTATGTGTTCATCCTGTTGTTCGGGTATTATAGACCTAGTTCCTTGACTCTGCGGTAGAAAGTATTTGGTTTTAAATTAAGCTTGTTCATTGTGGATACGGCGGATTGGTCTCCATTTCGCCACCTCTTGCATTCGCGTTTGAAGGCCTCGCTGTCGATCTCCATCTTTGGCTTGCCTTTGAACCGACCCTCCGCCTTAGCAATCGCTATACCCTCCGCCTGACGCTGCAAGATGTACTCGCGCTCAAGCTCAGCCATTGCTGCAAAAACTGTCAACATGAACTTGCCTGTGGCTGTCTGCGTGTCGATACTCTCTTTCAGGCTAACAAACTCCGCGCCCTTGTGGTTAATCTCCTCAACTATTGTGAGCAGGTCACGGGTGTTCCTTGCGGCGCGGCTGATGCTCTCCACAATCACCACATCACCATTGCGTACAAACGCAAGCATAGCCTTTAACTGTGGCCTGTCTGCGCTCTTGCCGCTTTGCTTATCAAGAAATACTTTCTCAATGCCTTGTTCTTTGAATGCCTGTATCTGACGTGCTTCATTCTGTTCCTTGGTGCTCACCCTTGCATACCCAACGCGCATCGTGGTTACCTCCGTGCTTTTTATTGCATTAATCATAGCACGAATTATGAAATATGTCAATAAGCAAATATCAACTCAAATGAAACATAAATAGCATGTTGCTTTAGAGTATACCTTGTGACATATTCAATTCTCAAACCGGTATGGTTTGCCCAGCGTATAGCCACTGGTCATAAATACCTCAGGAACAACACCATTCTCAAACCGTTGCCAGTTTTTCCAGAACCGACTTCATTGCTGGCTGATGAAAGGCAATCTTTAGGACTATCATCACCTCATCTCCGTCAGCAGTTCCGGGTTGGGCAGAAAGCTCTCCAACATACCTGCTCTGGTACAAAGGCGGTGGGTTCTGGCGTTGCGGGTCAGCTTGGAAATCTGATGCTTCGAAATTTTCTCCTTCTGCTTGTCTTTCCTCAATTCCTCCTCGGCTTCTTCCTTGGCGGCGTAAAGCACCGGCAAGGTCAGCGGCTCCTTTTTTCTGCTCAAGGGCTAAACCTCCTTTCCGAAAATGAGTAAAACAAAAGGCACGAACTTTTTATGGTTCGTGCCTTTTGGCTTGGTCATTATTGATTAAGAACCATAAATCTGTTACTCATAAACCGTTGTCTTATTTGCAGCATTTGATGCAAAATTTAATGTGGCATAGTTGTACATTCATGGAGGTGAGCGCCTTTGGATATTCAAAAATCGTTCGGGCTAAAGGTACAGCAGCTACGAAAAGAAAAAGGATTGAGCCAAGAAAAGTTTGCATTATCCATTGATATGGACAGGACTTACTTTGCATCAGTCGAGGCTGGCAAAAGGAATATTGCCATAAAGAACATTCAAAAAATTGCTGATGGTCTCGGAGTTTCTCTGAGCGAGCTATTTAAAAATTTGTAGAGGAGGAACTGCTTATGGCTCAGAAAGATTTAAGAACCTACCACAGACGAGGTGTAACTCGTGAAAGTGGTTATCATACTTGTGATGGGACAACTGGTGGCGAGTGCCTCATTCTTCACGCCGAACGGTATGTTTGTGACAGCAACACAGTAACATTCACCTTCGCTCGTTCATCTGTCGAAGTCGTGGAGCTTTTTGAGAAGGGGCTGTCGATTATTGCTTTTGGTGGATACATCCATTCTGCTAAGAAGGCAATCATATCCCTGGATATGAGTTATAGCTACGAAGGAGAAGGATATGCCTTTGGTGAAGATTGGGAGCAGACTATTGAAGCTAATATCTGGTCAAATATCGGTATTCATGCTGAACAGCTTATCAATAAAGACTCGCAGCTTATCGATGTTATTGTCAAGATGACCGTATCAAGTCAACGGGGAAATGTCCTTGACTTCATTGCTTTTGACTTCGATGTGGTATCCAAAGAGGAGTTTCAAGATACATCTTGTGCAACGAGCTTTTATCAAAAGACAAGTATGCATGTGCCGTATCTGTATTATCTTCGCTCTGACTTACCGATTGACTGGTATCTTACTTCTGGTCAAGAGTTTGTTGAAGGAAAGCGAATTGTTGCAAAGAGCTGCAATCGCTGTGGACGCTACTTGCCTATCAATATTGATGATGAGTTAAAGACTTTGAGCTTTTCGTTACATTGCAAGAAAAGAGCTCCATGTGTTCACTCGACTTTTAGAGCCTATAACATTCAGAAACGAGCTGATTTGAAAGCAAATGATCTCAAAGGGCTGACTATCGAGGACGGCAAGGTTGTGTCCTATTATGGGCATCAACTGGAATGCAAAGCCTGTAAAAAGTTCTTTGTCAATGCACCTTTGAACCCTCAGCGTAACGCTCAACAGTTCAAGGAAGATGGATTGAGACGAAGGGCTATTGAGGTCTTGATAAATACGCTTTTGGACAGAAACCTCATTCATTTTGAATTTGAGCATCGCACAAAGACGGAGTTTTCTCGTTACATCTGGGAAAAGTTTGGAAAGAGATGCTTTAAATGTGGACCTGATTCTGAGCCCATCGCTTTAGGAGATATGGCATTAGACCATACAATGCCATTGGCTTACCTATACCGTCTTGATGAAACTGCAACTTGTTTGTGTAGCAGCCATAACTCTCAAAAGAGCGACCATTTCCCTGTAGATTACTATAGTGAAGAAGAACTTATTCGATTGAGCAAAATTACAGGTTTATCATTATCTCAGCTTCATAAAAAAGAGGTTAATCAGCAGGTTTTGAATTTGCTCATCGAAAATGTTGTATGGTTCTATGATGATTTTTTGATGCACACGGACTATCAAAAGGTAAGGGACGGAATCCGAACTGCTGACAAAATCAACGATTCGCTAAAGCGTATTATCGCCAGAAAAGTTGACCTTGCAGAAAAGTATCGCAAGGAAACAGGTCGCTATCCACGTTCGGTGACAATCAAATAATTATTTCAACGGGACTGGAGTACTTCCAGTCCCGCTTTGCTTATTTCTTCATTAAGAACAAATATTGGTGTTCAACTGTTGAGCCTTTATCTTTGATTCCGTGTTTTTCGATTTCTTGCACATTTTCAGTTCCACGATATACCTCAACAAAATACGGCGTAGCTCGTTTCGACAATTCTTCAGCCATATCTACCTTCTCTGTTTTGCCGAGGTGAAGAATTACTTTCCCATGTGGCTTTAGAATATCGTAGCACATCTTGAAGAAAGACACATAAACATCGAAATCTTTACGCTGCTTTTGATCGAGGAATGTACTCTCTGCTTCTTTATAATCGTTTTCTTCCCAGCCACATAACCAAAGACGCATCCAGTTTTGCATATAAAATCTGATTGAATCTGCGAAGGGAGGCGAACAAATAACGGCATCGGCAGCAATATTGTGTGTACTGAGCTTTTGGTAATCCCCGTATATCGCCTGCCCGAATCTGTAGTTGTCAAATTCTCCCTTCTTGTACGAAGCAACCAACTTATCTTTAATATGCTCTACAACATTTTTGTATATAAAATCGCCTGTGGGAGCATACGGTGTAAGTGGATGAGAGTTCCGTGACAAAGCGTAAGGTCTGTTTCCATGAAGGACATGAAGGAAGCATGAAAAGACCATTGCTTCGGCAGAAGTAAGTGTTCTAATCCTCGAAGTGAAATACTTACGGGCATATAGAATTTCTCTGAAAGTATCTTCGTGGAAGTAGTTTGGCAACTTCCCATTGAATCCAAAATTTTCATATTTTTGAACCAGCATCGAGATTTCATCACTTTGTTTTTCGCTTTCAATGTAAGACTGTAATTGTCCAAGAACTTCAAAGCAATCTTTTTCATCTGCCTTTTCTACCTTTGCTTTTGTTACGCAAAACGCAAGTTCACTGAGGTCGTTTCCAATGCCTATTCTGTTTTGCAAGCACGCTTCTAACGGAATTGTACCCACTCCGCTTAATGGATCAACTACTATGTCTCCCGGCTCGGTGAATTGTTCTACCAAAAAATGAGCAATCGCTGGTTTTAATTTCCCATGATAGGAGCATAAAGAATGCCATGAATGTCCCCAGTTTCGACCCGAAAATGGGGTAACTTTATATGGCATAGTATTCATAAAGTTCTGTGCTTCCGCATGGAATATTTCTAGCGGAGAATCTTTTTTATGAAAGCGGAACTTTAATAATCTTTGCGAAAGAACCATACCATTTTTAGAACGGCGTTCTCTTAAAATGTCTTCTCCGTATAGCTCAAAGCCATATGCTTCGCAGATTTTCGTAAGTATTTCGTGGGTAGGAATATGAACTCCGGCAAACTGTGAATCGCCAATGTCCATAATAAAATATCCGTTGTCTTTCATAGCGTGGGAAAGACGCTCGATAACTTTTCCCATATCATTGAAGTAGCCTGCGACCATAATCGGAATGCGTTTATCGTATGCAACAGGTTCTAAATCTTTAATATAAGGGCGTACAACATCTGGAATCTCAAAATTGGTATTGCGATTGGAGACATTGTTTATTCCAGCGATGATTCCTTTGGAGTGAAAGCGTGGCAAGTCTTTTTCACTAAGGACATGACCGGACAACTTCAATTCAAGTTTTGTGTTCCTAATATAGTTGGTTCCGTTAAGATACGGCGGAGAAGTAATAACGCAATCAATTTGATTCTCCACTTCAATATCTCTCGAATCGTCAGCCAGCCTAATTGTTTCTGCTAAAGTGGGACAGCTATCACTCTCAATGTCATCAATAGCTAATTTGATTTTGCAGATAAAGTTAGAATTAATATCCTTGTCTCCATCTTTTTTCTCGGTATCTTTTGCAAAACGCAGATCCCCTTGGCGAATCATTTTTGAAGCTCTTACCGTAACCGAAGCCAAGAGAATAAGGACAATATTTCTTGTGTCCTCGTCAGAAATATCATCGACCCTTCGCTTCAAATCCTTTAGTTGTGCAAGAACATCGGAGTCAAAGAACTTTTCAAATCCATCCCATGTTGGTTCTTCAAAACAAAATTGGAAACTATAGTTTTCCATTTCCCGCAAAAACTCTTTGAGATATTTGCTTCGGATTCCAGTATCTCTCAACCTTTTAACAGAATTGATCTTAGCTTCAATGACTTGTTGCATAAAGGGGTTTGTCTCACAATAGTAGGATTTGATTCCATGTGAAGAAGCAACTAAAGCTGTCGTTCCTGTTCCACAAAACGGATCGTAGATTGCGTTGATATTTTCTGGGCCAATTTCCATCACAATATCATCAATCAAGCAAGAAGAATAGCCCTCTAAATAGGAATACCATCTGTGAATGGGTTCTCCTTTGTTCAGAATAAAGGTTGCGGCTGCTGCCTTCGAATAACTATTTCCCATCTTGCCCTCCTTCCTTGTGACGATGCTCTATGACATCTTCAATACTACAATTGAAGTATTTACATATCCTGTCAATTATTTCGAGGGACACAATCTCTGAACGCCCCATTTTATCCATTGTGGATTTTGAAATATTAGTTACGTCCATCAGTTCTTTCTTGCTCATATCTCTATCAATGAGCAATTTCCAAAGTGGTTTATATGAAAAAGACATCGCAAGTCCTCCTTTCAAAATGATAGAGTATCATAAAAGAATTGAGAAATCAATACTTTTATATTAACTTAGCAGCATTAATGCATTGTGAATTAAAGAACCGCAATAATTGGAGGACTTTTTCATTCTGCGTAATGCTAATTTAAGAATCCTATAGAAAACCATCAGCAATATAGCAGATACGCATGGTCTACCTCCTAATGTCTTGTGGGCATAATAAACCTGTCTTACACTCTTGCGGATACCACCGGTATGTTTAGGATACGCCATTTTAATTGGTCAGTTTTAGTCAGTAAATGTCGCCTTTTTGAGGTGGAATAAGGGTTTCCTGCCCCTTGGTAAGGATGAGGTCACGCGTTCGAATCGCGTCATCAGCTCCATAGCAAAGCTCTTGAACCATAAAGGTTTGAGAGCTTTCTCATTATGGCTAGAAATGGGAAATTATGTACCTTGCATACGTCGGTCGAGTTGGACACCGGGAGGCGGCGGGGTTGGACACCTATGGCGGCGAAGTTGGGCAGTTGCGGCGGAGAGATTGGACATTGACGGAGTGAAAACCGTGGGATACACTCAAATTGCTTTTACTCATGAACCGGATAGGGCAACGGTGGAGATCGACCCGAGCGGTTCATGAAGTTTTAGCGGAGAGAGTGATACCGGCGGGCGTCGCTCTTTTACATGGAGAAGCATCACTCTCTCTGGAAAACCAAAGCGGAAAACTCCGGGGATCAGGGGCAGAGCCCCCTGTGAGGCCGTCAGGCCTCCTGCTCCATGCCTTTGCGCTTGCGCATGGAGTCGATACCGCCAATGATGATCGTATACAAATCATGAACGATATGATCGCAGATAGCATCGGCCAGCTTCGGATCTCCAATCTTCTGGTGCCATCCACCAACCTCGAACTGCGAACAGAAGATGGTGGATGCCCGTTTGTGACGACACTCGGTGATTTCGAGTAGCTCCCTGACTTCCGCGTCCTTGAGGGGATACAGAAGTTCATTCGTCCAGGATTAGGAGCTTAACCTGCCTGTACTGCTTGAGGACTTTTCGGTAGGTACCTTCCGCGCGGGCAAGCGCTAGTTCCGCCAGAAGTTCCGGAAGTCTCACATAGCGTACCGTGTAGAAGTTCCGGTTTGCTGTGATACCGAAAACATGGGTCAGATAGGTCTTGCCGCTTCCGGTCGCACCGAGGACGATGATATTGCGACAATCGCCTATATAGCTGCATGTGCCCGGTCTGGTGATCATCGCCTTGTCGAGTTTACGGTCCGAGTGATATTCGATATCTTCCAGAGATGCGCCGGGGAAGACATAGTCCGCTTTGCGGATCAGGCGCTTGAGACGATTGTTCTTGCGCGAAATCCATTCGGCATCCACCAGTAGACCGAATTGTTCCTCAAAGCTCAATTCGGCAACTGCGTTGTCTTCCATCTGACCGCGAAAGGAGGCGGCCATAGTGCTTAGCTTCATTTCGTGAAGCTTGGAAACGGTGTCGTTTTGCAGTATTATTCCCGACCTTCCTTGTAATACTCGGCTCCGCGCGTAAAACTAAACGGAGAGGATTCACAGGGTTCGGAGACTGGATTGGCTACCTTATCACGTCCTGACTTGAGGATGGACTGAACGGTTTTGTAACCTGGACAAGGCGTATATTCCAGGGCTTTGGCACAGGCGGCTTCCAGCCTTTGCGGAGAATACTGGTCGCTGAGCTTCAGCAGTGCCATACAGGCGCGATAGCCCTGCTGCTCGACTTTGTGGCCGGTGAGGATCGCTGCCACAACCACGGTGGCATGCTCCCCGACTTTAGCGGCCCAGTTGCGAAAACGCTCTCCGTTCCAACGAACATACTGCTGATGATTGGGCGGCATATGCGCTTCCTGCGTGCTGTATTGGCCACGGTAGCCGTGCAGCCGGACATGGGAAGAAATACGGTTTCCTTCGAAGAATACCTCAATGACGTTACGTGTGACCCGTACATCCACCTTTCGCTTGATGTAGTCAAATGGTACCGAGTAAAATTGCCCGTCCAAGCTCACATGGTAGTTGAACGCAACAGTCGCCACCTTCCACTCGGCGATCTCAAACGGGTTTTGCGGCAGCGGGAGAAGCGACGCCCGCTCCTGTGCAAACCATGACGCCCGGCTACCATCTTTTCTCTGAAACGGCTTGTGATTAAAGGCACGCAGCCTCTCTCGGATGATGTCATCCATTTCCTTGAGACTGAAGAACCTGTGATTACGGATTGCCGCCAGAATGTAACTGGACACGTTACCCACCGTGCCCTCGACGGTTGCCTTGTCCTTTGGAGCACGAACACGGGCCGGCAGGACTGCCGTGCCGTAATGCTCCGCCATCTCCTGATAGCTTTTGTTGAGGATGATCTCATCACGTCCATGCCTGACGACGCCGGTTTTCAGGTTATCGGGAACCAGCATCCGCGCTACACCACCGAAGTATCCGTAGGCGTTGACATGCCCGATGATCCATGAATCCTGCTGCTGATTCCTAAAGGCCTCGGCGTACGCATAGCCGCTGTACGGCAATACCGCAACGAACACATAGGCTCTCAGGATTTCTCCTGTATCGCTGTCGCACAGCTCCACTGTCTGCCCTGCCCAGTCCACCTCCATGATCTCTCCAGGTTTGCGGTTAATGTGCATCGTTGCTCTGGATTTGGCTGCGTATATGCGGTTGTGCGTTTTGAACTGCGTAAGCTGGCAAGGAATTTGGCCGCTGTCTCTGCACCGGTCGCAATATTCGAACCACAACAGCTGTTGCGTCATCCCCGGCTTGGCAAGTTCCCGGTGGATGTACGCGTAATCCGGCATCTTGTAGTTCGGCTTCCCCTCTGCCGCTGGGAATAGTTTCACTGCCAGGTCCCGGTCGTTCATCCCTTCTGCCGCCTGCCAGTCTACATCCTGTGTTGCTGCCCTCTGCAGCGTGGTCAACACAGTCTGCCGTGAGACCCCGGGGCTTGCCGCGATCTGGCTGTGGTTGAACCCCAGATACCTAAGCCGCAGAATCTCTCTGTAATCGGTCATTCTCATGACCTCCCTTGAGTTATTCGCCCTGAAAAGGACGTAACCCAACCTTACTACAGATCGCTTCCAGAGTGTCCAACCTCGCCGCCGCGGTTGTCAAATTTCACCGCCTTTGACTGTCCAATCTTGCCGCCTCTACTGTCCAATCCGTCCCGCCGTATTCATATCTTGACGGCTATTCTGACGGCAACATCCTTTTAATACGGGGTAAATAACCAATTTCGCGGTACAAAAACTTACTTTCTATTTCAGAAACGAGGGCCAAAAGGGGCATAATCAAGTCCGTATAACAAATTTGCGGGTGCCAAAAGCCAAAACCTTCCGGGCCAAAAGGGCTAAAAGTCTGTTAGTTATAGTATGTGCCTGATGGAATCACGCGTAAAGGCGGAGGCGTTGCCATCTTGGACAGAAATCACAGTTTGGAATAAAAATCGGTATGGAGAGAATAAGCAAGGAGGTATGAACCATGACAAAACGTTATTCAGAACTACGCGGTCTGATGGCCGCCAACGACTACACACAGGCCCACCTTGTGCTGGTTGCCGGAATCGCCTACGGGACGCTAAAAGAACGCATGACCGCGAAAAGCCCGTTCCGTCTCAACGAGGCGTACATGATTTTGAAAACGTTCCACATCCCGGCCTCGGAGATCGGGCGATATTTCCCGCCGGATGAAGTGAGAGCAACGCCTTGGTCGTCGTAATCATGTAGGGATGTGCGACTCCTCCGACTAGTCCTTAATATTCTAGCAATGCCTCGACCGGGGAGCAGCCCCTCTTCCCTCCGCGGCAGATTTTTCGGGGAAAGGGGAAAACGACGGGAAACGAGGATTTGAAACGAATTTTGCCCAGGTAAGGCCGAATAGCCAAGAGGATAAACCGGGGATAAAACGGCTTTAATCATTCACAATAATCAGTAGGCAGTAATATAATAGGGTTGTTGGTAAAACAGACACGCAGCCTTATTTAATAATCAATCTATAAGGCTGTTTGAAACAACAAAATTGAAAACCGCCTCGCTTATCAGAGACGGTTGAATTATATATTGTTCACGCTAAAAGTCTTACTTACAGTATTCGAACTCGCTCCACGGGTCGTAGGAGGAAACTTCATCCTTGCGGATCGCATGGAACGTACAATAAGCTTTCGTTTCGATGCGCCCCCACGTTTTCAGATAAGTCAGGCCGGTGGATGTTTCCTTGTCGTCGAAGCCGCGCTTTCGCATCGGCTCATAGGTGAAATCCTCTTCCGCATGGTACTTGCGGATCACGGCCCATACGTGCTGAACGGTGGGGAAGGATTCGCTGAATCCCGCGCGCGCCGTTATGCGCAGAAAGTCGCTCTCTCCCAGCCTGCCCTTCAGGTTGTCCAACGTCGTCTGCCTATTTTGTTTGGCGACCGTATGGTTTTTAACAATGTCGTCGTCCTCGGCGCCCAGGCGTTGAGCGCGGTAGTAGCATCCGACCGTCTCCGCGCTGAGGACGGCCGCCGCCTGCACCATTGTTATCGGCACTTGATCCAGATCCATTGCGGCGCGACCATTCACGGCTGTGATGATGTAGGGCGCCAACATGGCATTTTGCATACGCCCCAGTTCCAGCGCTTTATTGTACCAGTAATCCGCCTCGAACGGGTTTAGGTATATGGCGGCATCAAACGAGCGGATCGCCCCGGCGTTTTTATCCAGCCGGCTTTGGCAAAGGCCTAAACGGTTCCATGATTCATGATCCGTGGGCCATACCGAAATCAGGTGATGGAATCTCTCGGAAGCCTCCTTGAACCTGTCCATGTTCTCGAGCGCTCTTCCGGCATTATACAGGGCCGTCGGATAGTTGGGACTCAAAGCAAGCGAACGCTCTGCGGCTGCCAGAGACGCCTCATGCCTTCCCTCTCTGCCGAGGTCTCTGGATTGATCGCAGGGATCCTCGCCGAGGACGCAGCGGAAACCTACGTATGAACCGCCTGTATTGTCCGTTTCCAGGCGGAAGGCGGCGCGGCTGTATTCGGGACAGCCGGCCCAATCGCCGCCGCGAACGACGCCCCGGAAAAACTGGAACGGATCGGTTTCCGTGGCGCTGGCGCCGTCCCTGTAGACAACCATGTGTTTCACTTGCTGCCGTTGTGTCTGTTCCCGACGAAGCAGCCTGAGATCGTCCGTTTCCAGATAACCCGGATATTGCACGCAAATGTCCCGCGTCCACTCGGAAACGTTGCCGGCCATGTCCAGGCATCCGTAGGGGCTGGCGCCGTCCGGGCAACTACCCACGGGCTGCATCCCTACGGCTAGGTCCCGGTCGATATTGCCGCAACCTTCGCGGTACTCGTTCCCCCAAGGCCAGATTCGTCCGTCCGTACCGCGCGCGGCCTTTTCCCACTCACTCTCGTAAGGCGGCCGTTTGCCAACCCATGAACAATATGCGAGCACGTCTTCCCACGCCACGTTCACGACCGGGTGGTTTGAACGGCCGTCGGGGATTTGACCGCCATTCCAATCCTTGGGCAGTTTATGGCCCGTCGCATCGCAGAATCGTTTATACCGAACACAGGTCACGGGGACTACGTCAATCCAGAAGCCCGGAAGGTCGGCCTGATGTCTGGGCAGTTCGCGTTCGAACCAGATCCACATGATATCCATGTGCTTCTGGGAGGCTGTCTCGAAGGCTGTCTTGATCTCATTTAAATCGCTTCCCATGATGAACGGCCCCGCCGGTACGTAGACCATCTCTGCACCGTCAAGCGAAATGGCGCGTTCGCCCGCAGACAGCGTCTGTGGGGAAGGCGTTGCCGAATCCGTCGTCCTTTCCAGATCCACACCGCAGCGGGGGCAGACCCGGGGAAATTTGCCGTATTCCCGTACGGATACGATTTTCTGCCGGCAATGCGGATTCTGGCAAATCTCCAGCATAGTTACTCCTCCCGGTTGTTCAGATAGTGTCTGTCCAGAAGTTCGATCGCATACCGCACGGCGGGCGTTGTCTGACGGTTCGTTTCCACGTAGATTTCATTGGCGGCTTGCGCGTTCAGGCGGATCTGCCCGGAGCGCAGCCTGTCCGTCCAGGATCGAAGCTTTACGCAGACGGCGCCCATTCCGACGGCCTCGGCAACGTAAGACAGGCATAGAAATGCGTCATAATCCGTAACATACTGCGACCCTAACTGTACGGCAATGCTTTTAATCCACCATCGCACAGCCCCGTGCAAGTCATACAGTTCCCATTCCATACTCCCCATTTTTGCGCACAAGCTCTCCTTGCTCTTGGCCAAACGTAACCCTTCCATCAGATATTTACGCGCGTCGTCATAGTGTTTTTGCTTCTGGTACAATGCTGCGAACCAGTAGTAACCGAAGTAGAAATCGGGATTTTTTTGCGTGAAATCCGCAGTCAGGCACAACGCCTCGTCAATCAACCCGGCATTGCCCGCCTCCGCAACGGCTTTTGCTTCAGGGATGTCGAACCATTCGCGTTCCTCGTAAAACTCATCAAAATCGAGCCTGAAGCAGTCGTCCACATAGGGATCGCCGGTCTCGGTTATTTTCTTGACGGGCAATGCCCGGGGCAAGTCAACCTCGGGTACGGCAATACCCTCGCAGCGCTTTCCAATGGCTTCGAGAGCGGCCTGAGCGTCTTCGGCAACCAGGGGGTCTGATGCCAGTACCGCCGCTATCGCCGGGATGCACGCCTCGTCCCCCGTCTCGCTGAGCACGGTAAGGATTTCTTTTCGATAACGCGTCTGGTACTCGCGTTTCGTAGGCACCTTGATTTCAAGCGCCTTGAGAAGCGGTTCGTGAGCCTTCTTTCCGGTTTTCACCAGCGCATCGGCGGCCTGCTTACGAATCTCTTCCCCATATTGGTCCCGCCAGAGCCCGTTCCAGAGCGCGTTCACCAGACGCCCGATTGCCTTCGGCGTGGCAAGATCGGCCAGCGCTCCGTTTATTGTCGGATTCGATTGGCCGCCGTACTCATGTGCCAGGACCAGAATCTTCTCATACTCTTCCGGGGAGCAGAGAGCCTTAAGGCTTTCGGTCCCGCCGGGGATTTGCACCAAAGCGGAAGCCGGAGCGCAGTCTTCGTTTTCGTGCTGGACAAAACCATCCGGCTGGATTGCGCTCGGCTTGACGCTCCTGAAGACCTCCAACAGCGCTTCGACCGCATCGGTTCCCAAAGCTTTCAGCGCGTGCGATACTTCCCAGGAGTACTTGCCTTTTTCGTCTGTCGAGCGGTAAAATGAAATCACATCGGCAAGGATTTCCCTGCGTTCGTCCGTCGTGAGCGCTTCGACGGCGGCAGGCTGTTCGGCGTCACCGGCCGACATCAGCCCGCGCATCAAAACGAATCTGAACAATTCGGGAGACATCGTGTTTCTGAGCGTCGGAACCCCTTCGTTAAGCTTGAGGAGGCTGCGACACGCTGAGCCGGTGAGATACTGCCGCTCCCAATCGTCGGAAGAACGGCGGGCATATTCGAGGATCTCCAGTAGCGGCGCTCGGCAGGCTTCCGTTCCCACTTCCCCGAGAAAAAGGGGCAAATTTATACCGACAGCTTTTCCGCCGTTTTTACGGAATATCTTCATCAACGGGGCAACGGCGGCCTCCCTGTTCGGCGGTTTCTCCAACTCCGCCCACGCTTTTTCTTTGACACCGCCTTCGGACGATGCCGCCTGGCAGGCCAACTGCTCAATCTCCGCTGAAGGTTCGGCGGTCGCGTCCTCCATTTTCCCGCCGAGCGACAGGAAGGCTTTCCGTGCGGCTTGCGAAACGTCGACGTCGGGATCGTCCGTCATCAGGCGAAGGGAGGCCAGTGCGGAAGCGGCCTCCAACCCGATTTTCTCCAGAACGTCGGCGGCTGTCATTCGAACCTCTTTGTCCTCGCATTTCAACGCGACGATTAGGTCCGGAACTGCTACAGCCATTTTTACGTTCAAGGCAAGGGTCCCCAGCGAACGTACGGCTTGCCTGCGCACCCTTTCGTCGGTATCCGAAACCAGCTTTGATATTTGGGTGATCGCATTATCGGGGAAGCCGTCGCTTGAACCCAGGATCTGCAACGCCCAGCAGCTTTTTCTCCTGACGGCGGGCTCAGGATGGCTGAGAGCGTAGAAAAGATCCGGCATGATGATGATACCCATTTGCCTGACCATCTGAGCATGCCGCTCACTTAGGCTCTCCGACTCCTGCGTTTTCTCCGGGCCTAAGCCGCGAACATCGGATTCCTCCGATGCCATTCGTCTCAACACCCGCGTTACGTCAACCTGCCGATCGGCGGCGACGCCTTGCTTACTTATATTCTCCCTTGGAGCTGAACACTTCTCTTTCTTGACATTTCCGGCTCGAGAAAAATTGAACCCACCCATGCCATCGGGCTCCTTTCCTCCAAACGATCAACACGTCGTCGGCGCAGCTCATCCATGTTCATAATGGTGTCATATCCAGTTTTCTATTGCTCGGCAGCTTTATCCGTTTATTTAGCGTATAAATACTCTTGCTTGATCTCTTCTTCAATGAGCCCCTATTCTGTTTCTTTCACGTACCTCCATTCATATAAGGGGTCATTGAACGCAGGCTCGATTATTTTCCATGTTTAGCTGCTACGAAACGCGGATCAGAGCTCGAGAAATGGATTCAATCTATCGATTTGGATAATTTTATACCATCCGCTCCCACCATGTCAACGGTGGTCCGAAACGCCCCGAAAAGCCGCGTGTAAGCATTGTTTTTTCGTATCGTCCGGGACAGGAAACCCATCAGAATCGCAACGCTCCAGGGCAGAAGCGACCCAAACGAGAGCGAGCGAAACAACAGACACGCTGCGGGAACTACCACGACGCTAATACCGGACGGTATCGCCACCGAGATGATGACCCTCTCGGATTGTTTCCCGATCAGGTAATAACCCAGAATTACAAGCAATACGCATAACGTCCGGTTGGTTTCGTTGAATACCGGAAACAAAGACGCTAACAAGGTATTCGTCAGCATCGAAAAACCGTATGCCATCAGCATGCGGAGGATGGCAGGACCGCTTTCTTTGAAAAAGCGCTTTTCGGACTATTCGCTTTCGGGGGCTTTTTCATACTGAGCAAAGGCTCCGCAAGCAGGTATAAGAACCCTTAGATATTTCATAAAGTAATTATATCTTTGTCGTTCATTAAAAAGAAAGCATTTCAGTTATAATGAATAAAATGTCTGCCGCGTGAATATTTATAAGTATAAGTTGAGCCCCATTTTGAACCCCATCGTATGCACATCAAGGCCTCTATACGAGAGAATGTGTCTCATATTTTCGTTTATGGAAAGCGGTTTAATCCTTTACTTCTATTGACTTCTGCATCTCATTATATTCTGACCTGAATTGGACATCTCAGACTCCGACTCTGAAGGCCATGCGTTCGAACCGCACCGGGCGTACCACGGAAAACCGCCTGAAAGTGCACTTTCAGGCGGTTTACTTTATTCATTTTGAATCATACGAAGCATTCGCGCCAAAGGTGCGGATGTTCATTTCGTCATTAGCGCCTTCGCTGCGTATGCCGCTGCATCCTTTCAGCCGGCGGTTGTGCCGTTGCATCTTGAAATGGCAACTGACGACACACGGCAGCGTGGTTTACCTCCCGGGGTATAGGGAAGCAGGATCGTAGCGCGGCGCATAATAAGCGGCCAGGCGGATTGCCTCCATCATGCTGATTTCACTGACCAGGTTCTTACCCGCGATATCAAACGCAGTCCCGTGATCCACCGACGTGCGGATAAAAGGCAAACCGAGGGTAAGGGAAATGGTTCTTTCAAAATCCACCATTTTCGTAGCGATATGCCCCTGGTCGTGATACATGGAGATTACGGCGTCAAAGTTGCCCTTGAGGGACAAATAAAATACCGAATCGGCGCCGATCGGCCCGGTCACGTTTATACCGTCCCGCCGGGCGTCCTCCACGGCGGGAGCGATTGAAACCATCTCTTCCATTCCGAAAAGGCCGTGTTCCCCGCTGTGAGGGTTCAACCCGGCTACGGCAATACGGGGATGCGTAACGCCCAGGCTGTTCATGGCGTTAAAACAACGGCGGATATAACGGTACACCCTGTCACGGCTTATCGATCGTATCGCATCCATCAGCGACAGGTGACGCGTCAGGAAAAACACCTTAAGGTTTTTAACCTGAAACATGGTCATGGGATCGTCTACGTTAAGCAGCCCGGCCAGTATCTCCGTATGGCCAATATAGGGGATATTGGCCGCCTTCATCGCTTCCTTGTTGATCGTGGTGGTGGCCAGCGCGTCCCCCTCCCCCTTGGTCACCATACGGACTGATTTCTCGATAAATTCATAGGCCGCCTGCCCCGCGTGCGCCTGAACGCGGCCGAAGGGCGTTCTTCCCGCATCGATATTATGAAGATCAATCAGGTCGACTGTCCCCGGCGCCATAACGGCTTCTCCCGTATGCTCAATGCAATGTATCGCAAGCGCCTCCTGCGTCACTTCCACGGCGCGCTCCATACAGCTTTTTTCTCCCACGGCAACAGGGTTGCACAGATCGTATATTTGCCTGTGCCCAAGCGCCTTCGCAACGATTTCCGGCCCCACGCCGGACACATCACCAATCGGGATCAGTATGGTTGGCTTGTTCATAAATACTCTTCCTCCATGAAAACCATTAATAGAATCCGGTCATGTTCAGCATCATGGCGATGGCGTTCTTCTCGCCGATCATGCCGCCCTTGGTGAGAATCCGCAGCCCCTCATGCTTTCCGCCGATCAGTTTACCGTACACCGCCAGCGGAAGCACCTCGCCGATCAGGTCGATCCCCCGGGCACAGGTCCCCTCGATAAAATCCCTGGCGACATCGCCGCCGCTTAAATAGCAAAGCGTGAAATTCCACTCTGCACGGGAAAGCACGTACTCCGCCAGCTTCTGCAACGCTTTGGATACCAGCGGCACTCCGGCTGCATCCCCGATCTCCGCGGCGTAAGCCGTCGTCAGGCACAGAATCCGATGGCTCTCCACCTCCGCTTCAAGAGACGCCGTGACCGCCGCGCATTCCGTTTCGAAGTCGTCCAGCAGCCGTTGCGCATCCACGCGGCAAAGGAAAGGGTCCATGGTGTCCGCAAGATAATCGAGCTGTTCCCTTGTCCTCGCCATACGGCTGCCGACCACCAGCAGAGCCCGCTCCGTACGTTCACGCCCCTGACGTAACGGGAATTTCGCTATGGCCGCGCGGAGGGTAAAACAGCCCGGGTCTACGCATACGAACGGGATTTCGGAGAGAATGCAGGCGTCGGCAACGGTCTGTATATCCCCGTCCGTCATCGCGTCGAAGACCAGCACCTGCTCTGGAGCCGTGCGTATTCCCTCCGCCAGCGCTGTAGCGCCCCGGCATACTTCATCAAGCGGGAACAGCCGGGCGCTGCGGCTGCATTGCTTGGCGATAATGTGCATGATGTTCGACTCCCGAACCGGCCATCTGGGGTCGTTGGGGATATCCGTACGCTCCAGCGCCACGCCGTTGACCAGCACGTAACCGCCGACGCAGCTGCGTCCGGCTCTTGGGAACGCGGATACCACCACCGCTTTATACGGCGTTTGAAGTCCGTCCAGCATTGCGTCGATTTCCGCGCCCACATTTCCGCGAAGCGTTGTATCAATCCGTTTACTGAACAGCAGCGTTCCCTCCCGTTCGGATTGGTCAAACTGTTCCGTAAGGCTCCTCACGCAGGCATACGCCTTCTCCCTGCCCATGGCGCGGCTGTCGGCGTTGACGGCCAGCACCTCCGGCCCCCGGCAAAGCGACGGGCACACGTGGGCCGTGGGGGACGCCACGGCGGTAAAACCGTACTTAACGAGCAACGCGCCCGTATCGTTGGCGCCGGTCAGGTCATCGGCGATCACCAAAACTTTCAAGCCCATAACACGCCTCCCTGAGACTGCCTGCACGTGTTCACAATCAGGTTGTCATGCCCCGGAATGATTATATCGGCAAGGTTCTTAAGTTCCCTGATGGTCTGTGCGGCCATGGCGCTGTCCTGTTCAAAGGCGGACGTTTCAAACGTAAAGTGGTCGCGCGTCATCACGCCGTCGCCCGCCGCCACCCACTTGAGGCCGCCTTCCTCAAAAGCTACGCCGGTAAGGCCCGGCGTGTGGCCGGGCAATGGCAGTACCGCCACCCCCGGCAGGAATTCGCCCGCTGCAACGCGTACCCGCCCGCCGTCGACGTACGGGGAATCCAACAGTTTATTGGCCACGGGTTCCGCTGCCAGCCAGACGGCCCGGGGAAAGTAGTTCAACCCCGCCTGATGGTCAAAGTGTTCGTGCGTTACAAAACAGTGCGTCACCTCTTCGGGGGAGAGCCCCGTGCGCCGATTGATGTCGAAATAAAAATCCTCCGGGCTCCGACGCAGTGTAGGGTCGACCACGAGCACGTACTCCCTTCCGTCCGCCTGCCGCCCCCTGATCATGGTGGAGGTGCAGGTGGACGGATCCCCCCGGGGCGGCGATTGCGCGCTTTCTCCGAAATAAGCGTTCCATTTCAGGTGTCCGATGACAAGGATGTCGCACCGGGTAATCCGCCCGTTCAGCCTGGGGAACTGCATGCTTCCACCTTCACTTCCACGGTGTTTTGCATAAGCTTTTCGTATAACAGCATCGTTTGCGCCGTATCCGCAAACGTAAGCGGCGGACGCTTCCCTTCCGCGACGCAGGTAAGGTATATTCCCAGCTCCCGCTCAAAGCCGTAATGTCCGTACAGGGAAGAATGGCCGTGATTTATGTTCCACCGCAGGCAATCCGTCTCCCGGCCGAGGGGCGCGGGATCCAGGCCCTGCCTGGCATCTGTGTTGCGATTGTATTCTACCCTCTTTACATTGTCAACGATCACGTTCCCCGCGCGCCCCGTGATCTCCACACGTTCCATGGGATAAGCCTCGCAGCCCACGGACGCGCTTTGGAGAAAGCCCATGGCACCCGTGGCCGTAGAAAAACGGATATGACAGCAGACTTCCCTGTCGTTGAGCACGCGCTTGTCGGCGGATATGGATATGATGTCGCCCATGAAGAAACGGGCGATATCCAGATGGTGTATGACGTGGTTGAAGAAAAAGTATTCTTGGCTTTCATAGGGCGCCGCGTTGTATTTGGCCATATATAGAAGGGGCGTCCCGAAGTCCGGGGAACGCACGATTTCTCCGGCCATCCGATAGGCGGTGGCAAAGCGCCGGTTGAATCCCGTCATCGTAAAGCATCCCGTTTTCTGCTCCAACTCACAAAGTTCCATCGCCTGGGCAGCCGTTTCGCAGGGCGTTTTCTCAACGAAAGGGCTGATGCCACGCAGCATGCACGCCCTGGCCACCGCGTAGTGCAGCCCGGCCGGCCCGGCGCAAATCACCGCGGCCGGCTTTGCCTCGTCCAGCATCGTTTCTAAATCTGTATACTGCCGCCGCGCCGCGTACCGGCCGGTAAAACGGGCAAGCCGGGCTGCGTCCCGGTCGCAGACGGCCACCAGATCAATGTCCATAAACGACAGCAGCGGATAGAGACGGCCGTACATGTGGTCGCCCAGCCCCACAAGCGCCAAAGCAATGCCCATGCGACCCACTTCCCCCATTTATACGTATCTGGTGTGCACCTTCGAAATATCGATACGGCCGGACAGATCGTTGACGATACGCACGTTCTGTTCCACCCGCCGCGCCGTACGCATACCGATGAGCGCCACGTCCACCAGGGGATTGGAAAGCACGAACTGAATCAGCGCGGTTGTATAGTCGAAGGTATTAGCGGGGTTCACCGTCTGAATCCAGCGCTGGAACGTGCCGGAAGTCGGCGCACGCATGGTGGCAATACCCATACGGGCCTTTTCCGCCTCATACAGCGTCCCAAAGGGGCGGCTGGGTTCATACGGATGCTGGAACAGGAAATTGTAGCACATCTGGATACCGTCAAAGCGTCCGCCGTGGATCAAATGGTATACCGCCTCGTTGTTGTCCTCCGTAGTAAAGCCGATATACTTCACGAGCCCCTGTCGCTTAACCTCCTCCATCGCGGCCAGCATACCGTGGGGCGCCGTGATCACAGCCTCTTTTTCAGGCGTGATGGTGTCCCCGTGTATCTGCAGCAGGTCGATATGATCCCGGCGCAGGTTTGTAAGGCTGCGCTCCACGGAACGCAGCAGCGTGTCATAATCGCCGATGCCGGCCTTGGTAGCCAGAAAGATCTCTTCGGCCGGCACGCCTTCCAGCGCCAGGCCGAACATCTTTTCGCTGGCTCCGTCGCCATAGCCGGGGGCGGTATCAAAATAATTGATGCCCAGCTCCAACGCCCTGTGGATTGCCTCCACCACATCCCGGACGCTTTCTTCGTTTTGAGGGTCGTATTCATGCAGATAATTGCGAAGTCCGGCTACAGCGCCGCCAAACCCGATGCGGCTGACTTTTCTGCCCGTGGCTCCGAACACCGTATATTCCATAATCTTTTCCTTTCTATCCCTTAATGGAGGCCGCCGTCAGCCCGTTGATGATCTTATCGTGCAGCAGCAGATAGACGGTCATGATGGGAAGCAGGCCGACGATAACGCCCGCCGACAAAAGGCCGTAATCCGTCGTGAACTCTCCCTTGAAGAAAGCCAGCGCGACCGTCAGCGTACGCCTGCTGGCGGAGGGTAGGAGGATCATGGCCCAGATATATTCGTTCCAGATATTAATGAAGGTAAGTATCATCACCACCAGCAACCCGTTTTGCGAAAGCGGCACAACGATGCGCACGAAAAGCCGCCACGGATCGCAGCCGTCGATGATGGCCGCCTCCTTCACCTCGCCGGGGATAGCCCGCATGAAAGCCACCATCAGGAAAACGGAAATCGGAAGCCGCCCCGCCGTATAGAGCAGAATGATGCCCGCCTGACTGCCCAGAAGCTTCAGCTTCTGCAGCAGCATATAGATCATACCCATGGTGGTTGTGCCCGGGATGAAAATGCCCGCCAGAAACACGGAAAACAACACGCCGGCCAGCTTGAACCGGTAGCTGGACAGGGCAAAGGAAACCATCAGCGTAAGCGCGCCCGAAAACAGCATGGTACTGCCGGTGATGAAGCAGGAATTCAGGAAGGAATTGGGCAGTGTTTTGAGGGCGAAGATATCCCTGTAATTTTCAAAATGAACCTGCTCAGGAAAGATGCAGAACCGGCTCATAATCTGTGTATTGGTACGGAAGGAATTGACCAGCGTCCAATAGATTGGGAACAGCGAACAAAACACGATCAGCAGCAGGAAAACTACCTTGGCCGCTTTACCCAGCGAGTGTTCCAGTGTGCGCATTGAACCATTCCTCTCTTACTCGGTGGTAAAGCGCGTATTCAACGCCTTGCGGATCACAGTGGTTACGGCCAACGTCGTGACGAAAATGATCAATGCCGCCGCACTCCCGTATCCATACTGGCCGTTGACAAAAATGGATTTATACATATACGTGGCCGGAACCTCACTGGCGTGCCCCGGCCCGCCGCCCGTCATGATGAAAACGTAATCGAAATTCTGGAATGCCCCGTTGATGGCTAATACGATGCAGACCACCAGCGTAGGCCAAACGCAGGGTAAGGTAATGTGCAGAAACTCCGTAAGCGGGTTCGTGCCGTCAATTCTGCCGGCTTCGTACAAATCCTCGGAGATATCCTGCATGGCTCCGTACAGAATCACGAAAAAATAGCCGATCGCCTGATAGATGGGAATCGCGATTACCGCGTAAAAAACAGTGCCGGTATCCGCCAGCCAATAGCGGGCGGCCGCGCCAAGACCGACGGCGCGGAGAAGTATATTTATCAACCCGATCTGCTTATCATACATGATGGTAAACATCAGGCACATGGCCGAAGAAGAAATGACGTACGGCAGGAACACCACCGTGCGGAAGAAGCGGACTCCCCGCATGGCCTTGCGCAGTACAAACGCGATCACCAGCGCCATGCCTACTTTGATGATAACGGCAAGCAACGCCCAAATGAACACCCGGCCGATGGCGTCTTTGAAAACGCGGTCCCGGACGATCTTCAGGTAGTTTGACCCGCCGATGATCGCCGCGTTGTTGAACCCATCCCAGTTCGTGAAGCTGAAGTAGGCCGTCTGCATGAAAGGATAGATAAAAAAGAAGATATACAATATAAAGGCCGGAAGCAGAAACAGCCATACCGATTTGTTGAATCTCAGCGTTCCCACGCGTTACGCATCTCCTTGCACTTTAACCTGCGCCGTACGTTTCCGCGGCGAGCCGTTCCTCCCCTTCCCCGCAGTAGCAGCGGGGAAGGGGAGGCGCGCGTAACCGTTACTGCTGATACAAAGCATCGTCCAGAGCCTTGGCAAACTCTTCGGGCGTGTAGACGCCGTTCCAGAATTCGTTGATCAGAATACGGAAGTTATCCACGGGGCCCGGCTTGGCATAGGAGAGAAGCCATTTATCAGCGGGCGACGCCTGCGCAACCGCGGCCGCGCTGCGCTGCATATCGCTGACCTTGCTCTGGTCAATCTCAAGACCCAGATGCGGCACCATGGCGCGTTCTTCTTCCACGTAACGCTTTGCAGCGTCCCTGCTCACCAGCCGCTTCATCAATTCCACCACATACTCTTTCTTGGCGGAGTCGTTATATGCCGCGGCGCTGATGTACACCAGGTTCGTCAGATCCTGCTCGGCGGAAGGTTTCTCAAGCACGGTTTCCGGCGTGAGCGGGAAAGCCAGGGCCACCAGATCTTCCATGATTTCAGGCGTCAGGTTGGTATCCACCTGGCTGGCGTTAGCCAGCAGCATACCGGCGGCGCCCGTATTCATGTATTTGGTGATAACCTGGCTAAAGTCCAGAACGCTGGCATCCTCGGGCATGTAGTGGGGGGCCACCTGAGCGAAATACCCCAACGCTTTGATCACATCGGGCTGCTGGAAGGACGCGTTGCCGCGCAGCAGATTCAGGCCGACCTCGTTGCCCACCGTGCGGTTGATGATGGCGTTGAACAGGCGGGAGGAATCGTCAAGCCCTTCTTTGGTATCCACGCACCAGGGGATGATCCCGTTCGCCTGCAACTGTTCGCAGGCATTCACCAGCGACGCCCAGTCCGTCGGCAGCGGGATGCTGTACTGATCAAAGACCTTTTTATTCACCAGGAACTCCACATAGAAGTTCAGGCGGGGAATGCAGTAGATCTTGCCGTCCACCGTGGCGGTGCGCCATGCGTAATCCGGGAAAAGCCCCGTAAAGAAGGGATCGGTATTCACAAGATCCGTCAGATCCGCCAAAGCGCCTTTGGCGATGTACTTATCGACGCTCCACTTGGCCTCGGGGCGCCAGAAAGTAAACACGTCCGGCGTGTTATCGCCCATAATGTCGGTGTTGATCTTGGTGATCAGATCGTTGCCGGGGCTCTCCTCCAGCTCAATCGTCACGTTGGGGAAATCAGCCGAGAACTGGGCAAGGATGTCCGCGATCACGGAACCCTTGGCATTCAGCGTCTGCGTGGCAAATCGTATGGTCACCTTATCCTCCGCCAAAGCACTGGAAGCGCCCAGCACCATTGACATGAGCATGCAAAGCACAACGAGTAATCCCAACAGTTTTTTCATGTGATTCCCTCCGTTTTCATCATTAAAGCATCCGGACGCGTCAGGTCAGCGTAGACACAGATAAACCGCGGCAAAGGCATGAAGTCTTTCCAGGTTTATCTGAAGATACTTCCCATCTTCTCCTTTCTTCCCGTTCTTCACCTGAATCGCGTCGTCTTGCTTGAGTACCGTAAACGAATCCAGTTCCGCGTCCGGAAGAATGACATCGATATCCGCCGCCGGTGTAAGCTCCCGGACAGGCCGCAGCGTGGCGGAAACGGTGTTGACAAGAGAGAGCACCCGTTGCTTTTCATTTCCCGTCCGGCGCATCAGGCACACGTGTACGCCGGCGGGCGCGTTGGTTTCAAGGGAAAGGGGGCCGTTTACAGTGAATAGAACGGCATTGCGGTAGGTATCGAAGAAATCTTCATGGCCGTTCGTCCAGCACAACCTGTCTGGCTGGTTGGCGAAATACACTACCCGCCCCTTGCCATACCGGTTCACGACGGCGGTGGGATAGTCCGTTTTCTCCTCCGGTATCCAGGCATACTCCGGCGGTTGGTTGCAGATCACGGGCACATAGCTTAAGACCATATGCGCGCCGCTCCCCTCCGGAACCGTGCACAGCAGGGTGGAGCCTTCGTTCATCAGCATCCGCGTTTGTTCCGCATCCATATTGTCAAGCAGGGGGTGCCCGGGATCGCGTACCAGTTGATAACAATCGGAGGAAGTGTCCCTTATCAGGCCCGTGAAGCTTACGCCGAATACGTCCCGCAGGCCGAAATCGTCCCGCTTGAGGCCGTTTTCGTCATACAGAGAGCTTTTATAGGTGGCCACAAGCCCTCCGCCGTTTTCCACATACCGTTTAATCAACTCCGCCTGCTCCCGGGACATGCACGCGCTGTTGGGCAGGAGCAGCGTTTTGACGTTCGCGAGCTTTTCATACGTCAGGTCAAGATCCGGAAGGAAGGTATACTGAATATGGTTTTCCGTCAGCACCCGCTCCACGCCCTTGATGAACACGCCGTATTCGTCCGCCGCCTCATCGTCTCTGCCCAGCATGTCCCTGGAGGGTTTGGAATAGAAAATACCCACGTCGCACACGGGGACCTGGTCGGCAAGGTATACCTCGTTCTCTTTCAAATACCGGTAGGTTTCCTGTTCGATACGGGCGTTGCGCCTGTCCACCGCCGCGCCGGGATGCTGGCCGTTGAACAGGCAGTTCCATAAACCGCCGCCCACGGAGGCCGCCTCCCAAAGCCAGATCCTGGTTTCCAGGGAGGGCGCCTTCACGTAGCGCCATTTGGTGCCGTTATTGCCGTAAAGCAAAACGCTCTGCTTTTGGGGTGCGATAGCTTTTAAGAAACGTATGGAAGACGCCGCGTACGTCAGCGCGTCATACTTGCGGGAGGGGTTGGCGCCGCCGTCCAGGAAGGCGGGGCTTACCAGAAAATCAAAGTGTTCTTTGGCATTGTACAGGTCGATGCCGGTCATCAGCGCATTGGCGGAATGGAACATGCCGAATATCTCGGAGCAAAAGGCTTTGTCTTCGCCGTAGCTCTTAACGGCGGTACGTAAAAGCGCAATATGTCGGTCGGCGCACGCCGCTTTCCAGGCGCGGTACGCGTCGAAGATCGGCGAGGCATAATCGCCGTCCACAGGGATTTCCTTACCCGTATCCCTGCGGTACCGGTCGCGGCAGGTTTTACAATAGCAGGGGCCGATACCGAAGCCCACGGCGTTTTCCCACACGCCGTCCACGTCGTAGCGCGACATGAGCCCCCGGATGAACGCCACAGCGTGTTCGTTCGCGTAAACGCCGTTGTAGCAGGGGCGGTGAATCCACGTCCAACCGATATGGGGGCTGCCGTCCGGATTCTGCGCGAACCATTCGGGTTTTTGCTCGTACCTTGCTTTTTCCACGCCCCGGAAGTCCACCCGGACCATGACGCGGATATCTTGCCTATGTGCTTCCCTGACGAGGTCGCCCAGTATGTCCTGCCCGTTCTGAAAGCGGTTTGGGCGGGCCAGCGCGGTTTGGTTATCAAAAAAATCGATCACGCCGCCCGCGTTGACGATGATGCAATTGGCGTCGATCTCCCGAAGATACTCCACCACGCTTTTCGCGTCGTACCCGATGATATCGTTTTCCCGCAGCACGGTCTGTACCATGCGCAGCTGCCTTTGATACCAGTGCTTTTCCATCATCACCATCTTCCTTTCGTCACACGGGAATGATGTTGATGTTCTTATCGTACAGCGTTTTCCATTCGGTCTTGCTGAACTCCTTGTCTGTGATGACTCCCGCGTACTGGTTCAAAGAGGAGATCAGAATCATCGCGGAACTGTAGAACTTGCTGGAATCCACCATCACGTACGCCTTCCCGGAAAGCTCCGCCGCCAGGCGCTTCAGGTGCGCCTTGTCGGCGTTGGGCGAGAAGGTGTCGAAGTTATAATCGATGCAGGAAGCGCCCAGAAAAGCCTTGGAGAATCGGAACTGACGCAAAAACTGGTCGCTGGAATGACCGCTGACACTGTTGGTGATACCGTTCACGGAGCCGCCCACCACCGTCACAGGTGTTCCGCATTTGGCCAGAAGCGCCGCGATATTCAGGTCGCAAGTGACCACCGCCACATTTTTACGCTCTTTGCCGATAAGCTTGGCAAGCTCCGCGATGGTGGTTCCGCTGTCCAGATAGACGGCGTCGCCCTCGTCGATCAATTCCAGCGCTTTCTTTGCGATGCGGGCCTTGATATTCAGGTTTCGGTGAAGCTTCTCATCATACTCGACTTCCGGTACGATCAGCTGCGGCAGCCGCGCGCCGCCATAACAGCGCTCCAGTTGTCCCTGATTACATAGATTGTTTATATCGCGGCGGATAGTCATCAGGCTTACCTTGAGCTGCTGCGCCATATCCTCCACGGAAACGAACTGCTTCTCCTTGGCGCTGTTCAAGATGTATTGCAAACGTTCGTACTGCATACGTCCTCCTTACTGTTCCGCATACGGCTTCTACGCAGGTTTCATGAACGGCGGCTTCATAAGACTATGTTCGTTTTGTTTGCTTCAACGGTATTATAGTACCATTGTTGTTTGATGTCAATACGGTAATGTGTGTATTTGACTAATTATCGTTTGTATGCTATACGTTTGTTCGATATTGTTCGTTTCTCTGGAGCCGTTGGTCACGGAGGATGAAATACGGGGCCACACCGCGAATCGAAAAAGCGGCGTACAGGCCGAACCAATGGGAAAAAATGAACTGTAAAACGTCTGCCTTACGAAATTGGCAATACGGGATACCGCATTCAGAGCGCCGATACGCAATAGAAACGGTTAGCCGGCCCCTACCCGCTTCGGCACGGGAACGCAAAGGCCGGGAAGGGTGCCTGAAGATCAACGAATCCTCCTATATCGATGCGCGTCCCTTCTCGGTCATCGATTTTCTGCACGGCTCCGTGGCCATGCTGGAGAAGGACGCGCCCGTGCTGCCGATCGACGCCGACCAGGCCACGCGCGCGGATGCCCGGACGATTCTATAAAAATACCGCCGGACGGGCAGCGACCTGCTGGCTTTCACCGCGGACCCGGAACTGGCGATGGCTTACGACGCGAGCCTGCTGTTGCCGGAGGGAACGGACGGGCCGGAAGCCGCTTTTACCGTGATGGCGCTTTTACAGCTTTTCGCCTGCAAGCTGGCGTTGCTCAAGGGGTTCGGCCCGGATCACCCAAGAGGGCTCAGCAAAGTGACGGGGTAAAGGAAATAAACACCGACCGGCCAGGTCGGCGGTTTTCGGTATGCAAGAACGCCGCGCGATCCGCAAACGTACGAAAGGATCGCTCGGCGTTTCTGTATGGCTCCGCTTTGGGATATTTCGTATGCTTGCCTTCCCCACCCGGCATACCGTGCCGCGGAAGTCCGGCGCCCCTCGATCATTCTCGCCTCTTTCCATTTACGCAGGTCTCTGATAAATCCCTTGAGTATCCTTTCGTTGCTTGTGACAGATGATCTTTCTCCCATGCTTTGGCGTGAATGCGACAGGATACCTGCCTGCCCGCTTTATATCTGCTAAACTTTCCGCCATAAAACAACATCCTTTCCGCTTGTTTGGCGGTATGAACCCCACCATTGAACGGAAAGGATTATTCCGCTTAAGCCTTACCCCCACCCGAACGGCGGTCGGCCCGGTGCCCTGGTCGTACCGGGGCACCGTTCCTATTCGCTTTCCCGCACCCATACGGTCATTTCGTTTTCCCCTCGGTTGGCCCAGCGGTAATAGGGGATGAACGTCAGCTTCGTTTCATCCCGCCGCCAAGGAACGTCGCGCGTGTACAGCGCGTCGCCGGTCGGCGTGAGGCGGCTGCCCTCGGCCACGACGGTTCCGTCCGGCAGGCAGCGGAGCGCGGCGCTTTTCGGAAGTTCCAGCAGGTGCAGGTTCCGGCCGTTGTCGGCTTCCTCCAGGCAGTAGACCACCGGCCCGCGCGTTACGCACACCCGGGCCGTGTCCGCCCGCACAAGGGGACTGGCGTAGCACCGGCAGGCAGGCATGGGAAGCGTCAGTTCCAACCTATCGCCGCCGAAAGGCCCGGGCAGCGACACGTAGCCGTTTTCGGGCTTCGCCGGAACTTCCGCGCCGTTTCGCGTAAGGTGAAAATCGTCACACCACGCCGGTATGCGCAGGCGCAGGACGTAATCCCCCGCACCCGCCCGGATGCGGATCCGCCCGTCCGCCGGATACTCCGTCTCCATGCGCAGCGACACGGGGCAGCCGTCCACCACCAGATCGGCTTCCCCGTTCAGGTACAGGTGCGCGTATACGTCCCGGCCCGACACGTCGTACTGGTACGAGCCCAGCGAGGACAGCAACCGCGCCAGATTGGGCGGGCAGCACGCGCAGCCGAACCACGCGGGGCGTACGGGAAGCACGTGGCGCTTGCCGGGGTCCCTGCGGGACGCTTCCGGCACCACTTCCAGCGGATTGACGTAGAAGAAATGCTTTCCGTCCAGGCTCATGCTGGCAAGGCAGGTGTTGTACAGCGCCCTGTCCATCACGTCCCCGAAGCAGCCGTCCGGCCTGTGCGCCAGCATACGCCGCGCGGCGAAGATCAGCGCGATGGATGCGCAGGTTTCCCCGTATACGGTATCGTTGGGCAGGTCGTAGTCGAACGTGACGGCCTCGCCCACGTGCGTGGAGCCCACCCCGCCGGTTACGTACATGCGGCGTTTGGTCACATCCCCGTACAGGCGTTCGCAGGCCGCCCACAGCGAGGCGTCTCCCGTGCGCGCGGCCACGTCCGCCATGCCGGAAAGCAGGTACAGCAGGCGCACGGCGTGACCCTCCGCCGTTGCCTGCTCCCGGACGGGCAGATGATTCTGAAAATATTCGGGGCCGAAAAACTCCCGGTAAGCGGAGGCCTCGCCCCGCCGTGCGCTTTCCGCCTCGAAATAATCCGGCTTCGCGCCGCGCTGGTTGATAAAGTATTCCGCTAGCCGTAGGTACCGCGCTTCGCCGGTTACGTCGTACAGCTTGCACAGCGCCAGCTCAATTTCCTCGTGCCCCGGATACCCCTTCAACTGGCCTTCCTTCGGGCCGAAAACACCGTCGATGTGGTCGGCCAGACGGATCATCGCATCCAGCAGCCTGCGCTTGCCGGTCGCCTGATAATAGGCGACGCCCGCCTCCATCATATGCCCGGCGCAGTAAAGCTCGTGGTGGTCTTTCAGGTTCGTCCACCGTTTATCCAACCCCGTGCAGATATAGTAGGTATCCAGATAGCCGTCCGGCTGCTGGGCCGCCACGATCTCCTCGATGGCCTCGTCCGCGGCCTTCTCCAGCGCGTCGTCCCGCGCCTGCGCTAGCTGGCAGGCTACCGCCTCCAGCCATTTGGCCGCGTCGCTGTCCTGAAAGACCATGCCGTAGTGCTCGCCCCGGCTCCGGCCGGAGGCGACGCGGAAGTTCTCCATACAGTGGGACGGTTCCGCCGTCTCCACCCGATCGTTGAGCACTTCCCACTGGTAGGGCAGCACCACGTCGCGGATACGCCGGATAAACGGGCCCAGAAACCCGCCGGACAACCGGACGTCCGCGCGCCCGCAGTTGCCCCGGTCGGTGATTCCATTATTCTTCATACGCAATGTCACCGGCTTTCTGTTATCTTTATAAACGGAAGCGGAACCGCAGCCCCGCGCCAGTCGCCTATAGTATAGAAGAATCGTACGCGAAAACAACCCACAGGCAGGGAGATAAGGTGTCTTAAACTTAGTTTTTTCTTGTCTTATCAAAGGCGCCTCTGCTATACTGGAATCCTGAAACCGGCGGAAAGGGTATGGAAATGCTTTATCTAAGGGTTCGCCGCACGACGGCGGTACGGTATCTGAACGGCGGAAAGCTGATCGTGCCCAAACACGGATTTGTTCACCCCGCCCGCACGCTGGATCTGTTTTTCTTATAAAATTATACCACTTTTCGGGGGACACCCAAAACGGCCATGGAGCATAATGCCCCTGGCCGTTTCCCTGGACGCTAACGATTCGAGTCCGCCATGGTCCGGACCAACGTCAACGCCTCCCGGATCCGCTCCTCGCGGCCTTCGACCGGCGCATACGCCTCGAGGGAGCAATCGCCGTTGTACCCGATCTCGCGTAACATCCCGAAGAGCGCGCGCCAGTCCACCTCGTCCCCGGCACAAGGCAGGCCGCGACCCAGCGTTCGAGCCAGATGGATGTGCCGCAGCGCGCCGCCGGCCTCGCGGAGCTCATCTAGCGAGCCGCCGTTCAGCGTCAGATGGTAGTTGTCCAACAGTACACGCACATGCGGCAGGTTCACGGATTGCATGAGCCGCACGCCCTCGTGCAGGGAGTTAAGCAAGTTGCTTTCCAGCTTGTTGAGGTGCTCCAGCACCAGTGTGATGCCGGCCGCCACCGCGATGGGCTCCAACGCGCGCAGCAACGCCGCGAGCTGCGCTGTCGCCTCCTCGCGTGGAAAGCCCGCCGGATAATTCCGTGCGCCCGCCGAGCCGAACACGATCTTCGTCGCGCCCAGCCGACGCGCGCGGGTGATGGCCGTTTCCGCGTAGGCGAGCGCTGCGGCAGGATCGGCCTCGGGGCCGGTCAGCCGCAGGAAGGCGGGCAGAAAGTTATTGCAACAATGGCAGGCGAGCCCGAAGGTCTCCAACGGCGCAACGAACAGACGCTCGAAGTCGTTAGCGTCGTAGGCCATCATCTGCGCGAGCGGAAGCTCGACATAATCAACGCCCAGCCGCGCCATCAGAGGTAGAAATTCCCGGCCGCTCTCGTCGCCGCCCGGGAGAGAGAGCATGTTAACACAGTATCCGAAACGCACGCCCATTCCTCCGATCTCCATAGTACATGAAGGTCATGATATCACATCGACAGTGAAAATTCAACATTGTTGAATTATAGTGCTTCACAACCGGCCAAAATTATGATATGCTACTTTACACAGGGATTCGAAACCCGATTTAGGTACGAAGGATGGGAACGTTATGGAGCAGAAGCTGGTTGGAAAGACGCTTGGTATCATTCACGCGGCCGTATTTACGGCCAATATCGTTGCGCCCTACTGCAGGGAAATTCTCCCCGAGGTGGAGATCATGCATTTGGGCGATGATACCGTGCAACGGGATAATCTTGCCGCTCCCATCGGCACCATTCCGAAGGTGAATTTCTTCAAATTTGCTACCTACTGTCACTTTCTGGAGGAGGCGGGAGTCGATCTGATCATGCTGGGTTGCTCCACCTTCAATCAGGCCGTACAGCACGCCCGGCCGATGATCCGTACACCGCTGCTGAACATCGATCGCCCGATGATGGACCTCGCTGTGCAACAGGGCAAGCGCGTAGGCCTGCTGGGGACGCTGCCCTCCACCATGCCGTCCTCTGAACGTCTGCTGCACGAGGCGGCGGCCGACGCGGGCGGGGAGGTGGAGGTCGTGCCGGTGCTTTGCTCCGAGGCGTTCAAGCTCCTGCGCGAGGGTAATCCGAAGAAGCACAATGAGCTTCTGCTGGAGGCCATCGACGACCTGTCCAGACAGGTGGACGCCATCGTCATGGCGCAGGTTTCCATGTCGGTGCTGGAAAAGGAGCTGACCAACACCCGCGTGCCCGTGTACAATTCCGGCCGCACCGGTTTCACCCGCGCCCGTGAAATGCTGCTGGCGATGGGTTGACCCGGTTTGGAAGGCCTCGTGGGAATCGCGTGACAGCGGTTCCTTTTCTATATGTTTCGTGTATACTGACAGCATACGATGCGTTCGTATGCCGGATGCCTTCGCAACGACGTGCGGGGGCTCTCACCGGAGCGGAGCGTCTTTGCCGGGACACGTCTTGCCTGGCGTGGGGTCAGAGGAGCTGCGCTAAAGAATCTTCAGGATTGCTATTGACAATTCAACAATGTTGAATTACAATCGATTCACTGAAGAAATTGTCCCGGAACGCACTCCTTACGAAATGAATACAGAGAACGAAACATGACGAGGAGAATGTAACATGAGCGAAACGGGAAATCTCATCGGTAGGAACATCAGGGCCGTCCGACTGAAGCAATCCATGACTCAGCAGCATCTTGCGGACGCCTGTTCGCTGAGCAAGGGAATGATCTCAAAGGTCGAAAACGGCGCGGTCGTCCCCGCGATCGCCACACTGCAGAAGATTGCGACGGCCCTGCACGTCAAGGCAGCCGATCTGATCGAAAGCAACAACCAAGTGCCTTCTCTGATGACGGTGAATCCGTTCGACGATCTCAGCCGCTTCATCAAGACGCAGATGGGCTACTGGATGTTCAATCCGGCGGTGGGTTTGACGGACGTGGCCAGTCAGCCCATCCTGATTATCGCCAACGAAGGCGAGGTCAAACCTCATCTGGTCTGTCATCCGGGCGAGGAGTACATCTTCATCTTTGACGGTGAGATGAACTTCGCGGTCGCGGGCCAGGTTTATTTGCTACGCCGCGGAGACAGTCTGTTTTTCGAGGGAACGCAGCCGCACGGTATCGCCCGCGTAAAGGGCTCCGTTCACTATGTGGATGTGCTGGTGGGACACACGCTGAACGCGGACGTGCCGCAGACCCAGTTGGTGCGCGCGGATCACATACGGAAATGAACCAGGCCGCGCCGACACGGCGCGGAAGCGGGCATACTCACCGGCCTACCGAACCCCGATCATGTCCGGCCCCGCACGGGTCGGATATAGGATGTTTTGCTGAATCCGCGGCATGGCGCGAACCGTTTCCCCGTTCTCCCCGCACGGCGGCGTCCGGCGCGGGGCGAATCGAGAGACGTCGAGTCTTGCGCGGCGCAGCGGGGCGTCCGTGATAAAAAAAGGAGGACTCTGGGTATGAAACGATTTGCTTCCTTGCTTCTGGTGCTCTGCCTTTTATTGCCCGCCGTCTCGTTCGCGGAGGGCAAGACTTACGGCGAAGCACCGACCCTGGCGGCCGAGGTTGCCGCCGGCACGCTTCCCCCGGTGGAAGAGCGCCTGCCTGCTGAGCCGTATGTCTCCAAGGCGGCCGAAATTGGCACCTACGGCGGCACCTATCGTGCCGGCGGCTTCGGACCCACGCACGGTCAGGTGGACACCGAGGGCCTGCGCATGGTCGCGCTGATGCGCATCCTGCCCGACACCTCCACCACCGAGCCTTTCATCATCAAGGGCTACGATGTGAACGACGATTTCACCGAGTATGTGCTGCACCTGCGCGAGGGCATGAAGTGGTCCGACGGCGAGCCCTTCACCGCCGACGACTTTGTGTTCTGGTATGAGGACATCGCTACGCAGGAGGACGTCGCCAAAGTGCTGACGACTGCCATCACCAACGTGAACATGTGGCAGACCGCGAAGATCTCCAAGACCGACGATTACACCGTCGTCGTCACCTTCGAATCCTCGGCGCCTTCCTTTATTACCAAGATGCAGCGCGCCGCCGCGAACGACGCGATCTGGGCACCCAAGCACTACCTGAGCCAGTATCATATCAAGTACAACGACAAGGCTGACGAGATTGCCAAGAGCGAGGGCTACGAGAGCTGGCAGCTGTGCTTCGCCGCCCATATGGACCGCGGCCAGACCACCAAGGACTATGGCCCTGATATCACTCCTTGGGTGTTGTACAACATCGACACCGACGGCAACAAGTACTTTAAGCGCAATGCCTACTACTTCGCGGTAGACGCCGAGGGCAATCAGCTGCCTTACATCGACGAGCAGATGAGCGTGATCGTCGCCGACGCGCAAACCCGCACCCTGAAGCTTATCAACGGCGAGCTTGACGCCGCCGGTGAAAATCCCCTGCCCGTGTCCGACTACACCCTGTACAAGGAAAACGAAGCCAAGGGCAACTACACCGTGTACCTGTTCAACAACAGCCGCGGCGGCGACTCCGGCTTCACCTTCAACCAAACCATCGAGGATCCGACGTTGCGCGCGCTGTTTACCAACGTGACCTTCCGCGAAGCGATGTCTCTGGCGATCGACCGCGACATGATCAACGAGACTTTGTACTTCGGCCTCGCCACCGTGCGCCAGGCCGTGCCGCCTGCCAATACCTCCTTCTACGAGGATTGGATGGGTGAGTACATGATCGACTACGATCCCGATGGCGCGTGCGAGCGTCTGGAGTCTCTGGGCTGCGTTAAAGGCAGCGACGGCATCTACCTGATGCCCGACGGCAAGCCTTTCAGCATCATTCTGGAGTCCACCGAGGAGTTCAACGCCGTGGGTGAAATGGTTGCCGAAATGTGGACCGCCATCGGCGTCAAGACCACCTACAAGCAACAGGAGCGCTCCTACGCTCGCGAGCGCTACACCACCAACGAGCGCCAGGCGCAGGTATTCACTTTCGACGGCGTGGCCGAGCCCACCTTGTACGGCGATCACTTCAACAAGATGCGCCCCGCGTTCGGCCGTGACGAAATCGGCCAGGCGCCCCTGTGGGATCAGTGGTTCTCCTCCAATGGCGCGAATGGCGAGGAACCGCCCGCCGAGATCGTCGATCTGTACAACAAGATCGAGAAGTTCTGCACCCTGCCGATGGGCTCCGAGGAGTACATCACGCTGGGCAAGGAAATTTTGACCTACACAACCAAGCAGCTGTTCTTCATCGGCTGTACGGTCGCGCCCCGCGTCATCATCCTGAGCAACGATCTGGGCAACGTGCCCACCGAGGGTACCTTCGCCTACGATTACAACTTCTGGTATCCGTTCAACTGCGACGCATGGTACTTCAAGACCCAGCGGTAACGCCGGCTGACAGCAGGGGGGGAAAGGGACGCTTCCCTTTCCTCCCCGTTTTTTTCTAAGCGTAAGGGTGCGAGGGCGGGCCCATCGCCCCTGACCCGCGAACGAACAGCTCATCCCACACGCCACCCGGATGAACGACGAGCGGATCGGCAGCTGCACATGAAAGGAACAACAGCGTGATGAAGACATACCTGATGAAAAGACTTGGATTAATGCTTCTGATCCTGTTTTTTGTGTCCATTTTTTCATTTATCATTATTCAACTGCCCCCGGGCGATTACGTCAGCGCCTATGTGGCGCGAATCCAGTCCGAGATGGGATCCGTGGATCCGGCGATGGTCGACAACCTGCGCAGGGCTTACGGCTTGGATAAGCCCATGATGGAGCAGTATTTTTACTGGATGGGAAACATTTTCCACGGCGACTTCGGCACCTCATTCGAATGGAAGCGTCCCGTGATCGAGCTGATCATGGATCGGCTGCCCATTACGCTGCTACTGTCCGTACTCACGACGATCGTGACCTACTCGCTGGCGATACCGATCGGTATCTTTTCGGCGAGAAAGCAATACTCCATACGCGATTATATCTTTACCATTATCGGCTTTATCGGGCTTGCCACGCCGAGCTTCTTCTTAGCCTTGGTGATGATGTTCTACGCAAGCTCATGGTTCGGGCTTAGCGTGGGCGGCATCAACTCGCCGGAGTATATCAACGCCGCATTCTCGTGGGCAAAGGTATGGGACACCATCGTGCATCTGCCGATCCCGGTGTTCGTCATCGGCCTTCAGGGGATCGCGGGCACGATGCGCGTGATGCGCTCGACCCTGCTGGACGAGCTGAAACGACCCTACGTGGTAGCCGCCCGTGCGCGCGGGTTAGAGGAGAATAAGATGATTCACCGCTATCCCGTGCGCGTGGCGCTTAACCCCATCATCTCCTCCATCGGCTGGATGCTGCCCAATATCGTGTCCGGCATGACGGTCACAGGTATTGTACTGAATATCCCGACCATCGGCACTTTGCTGTACAACGCGCTGCTTTCGCAGGACATGTACCTGTCTGGCTCGTGTATTCTGATCCTGTCCGCGCTGACGGTCGTCGGCATGTTCATTTCCGACATCCTACTGGTGCTGGTGGACCCCCGCATCCGCGTCGATCAGTAAGGAAGGAGGAGAAGGAAAATGAGAAGCAAGAAGCAGATCACCGCCGAGGAGAAAATGTTTCAGGCAACCCAGTGGCAGCTGATGATGCGCAAGTTCCGCAAGCACAAGCTGGCGCAGGTCGGCTTGTGGGTGCTGGTCGTGCTGTATACACTGGTGATCTTCACCGAGTTCTTCGCCACCATGGACTACTCCTCCCGCATCAAGGATCACATCCTCCAGCAGCCCATGACCATCCACTGGTTCCACGAAGGCAAGTTCATCGGCCCGTTCGTCTATACGTACGAGCGTGCCAACGATCCTGTGACGCTGCACCGCATCTATACCGAGGTGAAGGAGGAATCGGAGATCCATCGCCTCCGCCTGTTCACCCGCGGTGATTCTTACAAGATGTGGGGCCTAGTCCCCGGAGACCTGCACTTCGTGGGCACGGAGGACGGTTATGTGCTGCACCTCTTCGGCACCGACAGCGCGGGCCGCGATCTGTTCTCGCGCGTGATACAGGCAACGCGCCTGTCGTTGACAGTCGGTTTGGTCGGCGTGTTCTTCACGTTCATTCTGGGCTGCCTGTTCGGCGGCATCTCCGGCTTCTACGGCGGCGCGGCGGATATGATCATCCAACGCCTGATCGAGTTTCTGTCCTCCATGCCGTCCATTCCGCTATGGATGGCGCTGGCGGCCGCCATGCCCACGACGTGGAGCACAGTGCAAACCTATTTCATGATTACCATCATCCTTTCGCTGATCGGCTGGTGCTCGCTTGCACGGACGATCCGCGGTAAGATATTGCAGCTGCGGTCGGAGGATTACGTGATGGCGGCCCGGCTGTCCGGCGCGTCCGACAGGCACTTGATCGTCAAGCACCTGCTGCCCGGCTTCTCGAGCTATCTGATCGTGAGCCTGACGCTTCAGGTGCCGCAGATGATACTGGGCGAGACAAGCCTATCCTTCCTGGGCATCGGCCTGCGCTCTCCCGCCGTGTCACTGGGCGTTCTGCTCAAGGATGCGCAGAACATCAGCGCCATCGCCAACAGCCCGTGGCTGATGATCCCCGGCCTGTTCATCATCATTGCGGTTATGGCCTTCAATTTCCTCGGCGACGGCTTGCGCGACGCGGCTGACCCGTACAAGTAAGGAAGGGCGTGCGAAGATGAAACCGGAGAATATATTGGAAGTAAAGGATCTTCAAACCTCCTTCAAACTGTATGAGGGAACTCTGCGCGCCGTCAACCACGTGGATTTGATATTGTGCACCGGCAAGACACTCGGTGTCATCGGGGAATCCGGCTGCGGTAAGTCTGTGACGGCACATTCGATCCTCAACACCGTGCAGGCTCCCGGCAAACTGGAAGGCGGCTCCGTGATGTACCGTACGCGCGACGGGCGGGAGGTCGATCTGGTCAAGGAAGCGCCCAACAGTCAATTCATGCGCTCGATCCGCGGACGGGAAATATCCATGATCTTTCAGGAGCCGATGACCAGCATGTCGCCCGTCTACTCTATCGGCGAGCAGATGATCGAGGCCTATCTCACGCATCAGCCCCATGTCACGCGCGCGACCCGTAAGGAGGCCGAGGAGCGGACGGTGGAGATGCTCAACCGCGTCGGCATGCAGAACCCGTGCCAGCGGATGAAGGACTATCCCCATCAGCTCTCCGGCGGTATGTGCCAGCGCGCCATGATCGCCATGGCGCTGATGCTGGACCCGACCATCCTCATCGCGGACGAGCCCACCACGGCGCTCGACGTAACCGTGCAGGCCCAGATCACCGACCTGATGCTTCGTTTGCAGGAAAGCATGAACATGTCCATCCTCTACATTACCCACGACATGGGCGTCATCTCCGAGGTGGCGGACGATATCTGCGTGATGTACCTGGGACGCATTATGGAGCAGGGAACCGCTAAGCAGATTTTCCTGAACCCGTTGCACCCCTACACCATCCGCCTGTTGCGCTCCATCCCAAAGCTGGGGCGAAAAATTCCCGGCGCGCGTTTGGACACCATTAACGGAAACGTGCCTATCCCGCTCGACCCTAAAGCGGAGTGCGGCTTCTGCTCGCGCTGCCTGAACGTTCGCAAGGGCGTCTGCGACGCCGGCGTGCCCGAGTTTGTCGAGGCCGAGCCGGGACACCTGGTGCGCTGCTTTCTGTGCGGAAAAGAGGTGAGGTGAGATGGCAGAACAAGTCGAAAAATTTATCAACACCGGTAATGTGCTGCTGGAGGCCAACCACATAAAAATGTACTACCCCATCGAGGAGGGCCTGTTGAAAAGGCAGGTCGGCACCGTGAAGGCCGTGGATGACGTCAGCCTCTACATCAACCGCAACGAAACGCTGGGGCTGGTGGGCGAGAGCGGCTGCGGCAAGACCACGCTGGGCCGCTGCATCCTGCGCGCCATCGAGCCGACCGCGGGCGAGGTGCTGCTGCATATAGAGCAAAACCAGCCGCCCGTTGATATCCTCAAGCTGAAGAAGAAGGAGCTGCAAGCCATTCGGCGTAAGCTCGCGCTGATATTTCAGAATCCCTACTCCTCGCTGGACCCACGCATGACTGTGTTACAGATCGTGGCTGAGCCGATGCTGCTTAACGGCACGACCATGGACGAGGCCACGCAGCGTGTCGGCGAGCTGCTGGAGATGGTAGGGCTGGAACGCAAGCAGATGAACCGCTATCCCCATGCCTTCTCCGGTGGCCAGCGTCAACGCATCGGCATCGCCCGGGCATTGGCCCTGAACCCCCACTTCGTGGTTGCGGACGAGGCCGTGTCCGCGTTGGACGTATCTGTGCAGGCGCAGATCCTCAACCTCTTGCAGGATCTGAAGGCCACGTTGAAGCCCACATTCCTCTTTATCGCCCACGATCTCTCCGTGATTGAGCACGTGAGCGACCGCGTCGGCGTGATGTATGTCGGACATCTGGTGGAGCTCGCGCCTACGGAGGAGGTCTACCTTAAGCCCCGTCATCCGTACACGGAGGCGCTGCTTTCGGCCATCCCCCGGGTGGACCCCATGCATAAGTTTAACCGGATTCTGCTCCACGGCGAGGTCGCCAACGCTGCTGCGCGGCCCAGCGGCTGTTGCTTTCATCCCCGCTGCAAGTACTGCACCGAGCGGTGTAAGCAGGAAGCACCGAAATGGACGGAGGTTTCCACCGGGCATTGCGTGGCGTGCCACAGGGCCGAGGAACTGGAACTGCTCAGCGTCGAACAGGACCAATGTTGAAGGAGAGTGCTCTTATGAACGAACAGGTGAAGGTAAGCGTTGACGCATCCCAATGGTGCGGCAGGTTGGAGCACACGTGGAACTATATTGGCTACGATGAGTGTAACTATACACACTCCCCGGGCGGCATGGAGTTGATCGAAAAGTTCGGCAAGCTGGAAAAGCCGTACTATATGCGCGCCCATCACATGCTGTGCACCGGCATTTTGCACGCCTTCTACAAATGGGGCTCCACTAATGTCTATATTGAGGACGAGAACGGCAACCCCATCTATAACTATGATACGATCGACCAGATGATGGATATCTGGCTAAACGGCAACTGCAAGCCCTTCTTCGAGCTGGGCTTCATGCCGCGCGATCTGGCCGACCCCCGCGACGCGGAGAACGGCAAGGATTATCAGATCGCTTACGGCATCAGCGAGTATCAACGCATAGGTTGGGCCATGCCCCCCAAGGACTACGATAAGTGGTACAACCTGATCTTTCATCTGGTATCGCACCTCAGGGAGCGCTACGGCGAGAAAGAGCTCAAGACATGGTACTTCGAGATGTGGAACGAGCCGGATATCTTCTACTGGCGCGGCACGAAGGATGAGTTCTGCAAATTGTACGACTACACCGAGGCCGCCGTGCATGCCGCGATGCCCGAAGCTCGCTTCGGCGGCCCCGCCACCTGCGGCATGCGCGAGCCAGACGGCCGCGCCAGCCAGTTCCTGCGCCACTTCCTCGATCATATCCGCAACGGCGTCAACTACTATTCCAGCGCGAAGGGCACGCGCATCGATTTCACCACCTTTCATACGAAGGGCGGCGGCTATCGGTTTGACACGCTGGCCAAGAAGCAGATTCCCTCCGTGCAGGAGCTGCTCGCCAACGTCGAGACGCAGAGCGCGATCATCCGGGAGTTTGGCTACGGCGATCTGGAGTGCGTGCTCTCCGAGGCTGATCCCGACGGCTGGGCCGCCGGCGGCCGCTACGACAATTTTAACCTCGACTTCCGCAACACGGAGTACTACGCCTCCTATGTGATGTCCTCCTATAAGAACCTCTACGATCTGGCTGAGAAGTTAAAGATGGACATCCGTCCGCTCGCGTGGGCGTTCATGTTCGAGGCGGAGCGCTGCTTCGAGGGTACCCGCGCATTCACCACGCAGGGCATCGACAAGGCCGTGTTCAACCTGTTCAAGCTCCTCGCCCGCATGGGCATGCAGCGCGTGGCGCTGACTTCCTCGCGCGACCTCGATCCCCTGACTTTCAAGGACCTCAACGGCACCGTGGAAGGCCCCGAGATCGACGGCTGGGCGACCATGGACGGCGAGGATAAGCTGCAGGTGTTGCTCTATTGCCATCACGACGACTGGGATCGCCATGAGAGCTTCGATATCGACCTGTCGCTGCTACACCTGCCCATGCAGGGTAAGGCGCAGGTGCGTCACTTGCGTATCGACGCCGAGCACTCCAACGCCTATGCCGAGTGGGAGCGTCAGGGACGCCCCAACTACCCTAATGCCGGCCAGCGCGAGGCCATCGTCGCCCGCTCTGGATTGGAGTATTGCGAGGCACCCGAGGTCGTGTTGGTGCACGAGGGCACGCTCAAACGCCACTTCACTTTGCCTACGCACGGCATCTCCCTGCTGGAGATTACGAAGATTTGACGACGCGCCGCCCGATGAACGCGGCGTGGACCACGGCTTATGTAAAGAGTCGAGGATGCATATGGGAAACAAATCGTCACGGAATTAGAGCCCTTCGGCTACGCAAGGACGTCGTGTGCATGACCGGTGCGGGAAGACAGGCCAGCTGGGCGGCTTCTGCTCGCTGACCGATATCGTTGCCGCGCTCTATTACGAAGCTGGATCCGAAGAATCCTCAGATGCCCGATCGCGACCGCTTTCTGCTCAGCAAGGGACAGGGTGCCCATCCTGGTACCGTAACGGCGTGGACGATATCCGCGGCTCTTGTTAAGGGGGGACCCTTGTTTCATGGGTCTTCACGGCACTCAACGAACCTCGATCAACGCTGCCTGAGCTTTTAGTAAGGAGAAGGTCACACGTTCGAATCGCGTCACCAGATCCAAAAGAAGGCCCCTGAACGCTTGCGGTTCAGGGGCCTTCTCTTTATCTTTCCGTTTATCATCCGTAAGCATAGGGAGCATCCGTAGTTTCATCAGATTTCGTCCAGCCACGAACACGGACCCGTTCGGGCCAAAGTTCTCCGCGCCGTGTCATGCGGGATTCGTCCATGGGCTGAAGACAGGGCTTGCGAAGGCTTGCGGAAGATACCGGCGTTCGTCAGCCATACGGGCCATGTTTTATCGGCCATTGCCCGGCCTGCCGAATGCGGCGCGCGCCGCTAGGCGGTGCGGGAACCCGCCACGGTTTTGATCCACTTGGTGCCCATCAGGCGGAAAGAGCACCATACGGTTTTGCATACGTAGTCGATCTTCATCAGGATATAAATCCAGAACGGGCTGAATTGCCACATGAACGCCGAGAGATAACCCAGCGGGATGGATAGCAGCCACAGGAAGGCGATGTCGGCCACCACGAGGAAGCGCGTATCTCCGCCGCCGCGCAGCACGCCTTTTGTCAGCATGGATTGCGTGGTCTGGAACACGACCATGATGGCTACGGCCTCCATCAGCTGGTAGGCGATCTGCTTGGTTTCCGCGGTGATGTTGTACGCTTCGATAATATACGGGCAGCACAACAGGATCACGCCGCTGGCCAGCAGCCCCAGCACTACACTCATCAGGAGGAACGTGACGCCCTGCCGGTGCGCCCGTTCCGTTTCTCCCTGCCCCAGCGTGTTGCCGGTCATGATGCCGCCGGCGTTGGCGAAGCCCTGGCTCATCACGGTGGATAGCTGCACCGTCATGGCGACGATCGAGTTGGCGGCCACGAACGACGCGCTTAGATGGCCTATGATCATGGTGACGGCGGTATTGCCCATCCCCAGCAGAAAATCCGAAATGATGACCGGTACGCTGTATTTCAGATACCGGGACAGGTACTCCCCGCACGGTTCCAGCAGATGCCTCAGCTTCAGGCCGATGCGCTTGTCCCGCGAGAATACGAACCAGAGGATGCAGCCCGTTTCGATGAGCCGGGCCAGCACCGTCGCCAGCGCCGCGCCGCGTATCTGCAACTGCGGCAGGCCGAAATGGCCGAAGATCAGCACCCAGTTAAAAAACAGGTTGGTGAAAAACGACACGCACGAAAGGATCAGCGGCAGCTTGACCTCCCGCACCGAACGCAGCACGATGGTGAGCGTTTGTGACAGGCCCGTAAGCAGGAACGTCGGCGATATGATGCGCAGGTAGACCGCGCCCGCGGCGATAACCGTCGCGTCGGACGTGAATATGCTCATGATCAGCTCCGGAATGGTCAGCGCCGCCAGGAAGAACAGCGAGGCCACCACCACGCTGATGCGGAGCATCAGCGTGGTGACCTTGCGCACCGCCGGAATGTCCCTGGCGCCCCAATACTGCGCCGTCAATACCGACGCGCCGCCGCCGATGCCCAGGCAAAGAATCTGAAAAATGGCGACGAAGCTGTTGGCCAGCGACGAGCCGGATAGCGGCACCTCGCCAAAGGAGCCGAGCATGATGGTATCCAGCATGTTCACGCCGAAGGTGATCAGGTTTTGCAATACCACCGGCGTGGCGAGAACGGCGGCGGTTTTATAGAACTGCTTGTCCCGAACTAGCCATTTATTCATGAAGCGCCACCGGCCTTTTCCCGCTCCGCTTCCAGCGCCAGCCGCCTCAGCTCCAGCTCCAGCAGCGGGTCGGGCGCTTCGTCGATGCCGTGAATCGAATTGCCAAGCCACTGAACGTGCCAGCCGTCCCGATCGGCAGCCTGCCAGCGCGGCAGGGGAGCGCCGTCCTCGTCCGCGCCGTTGGGATCGCCGGTTTTGGCGAAATTCGTCCAGTAGCGGCCCATCCGCCGGGCCAACGCGTAATGGTGATCGTTGAAGGGCCGCCAGCATTTCGCCAGCGTTTCGAATACGAACCACAGATCGCAGGAGTGAAACGCGCCCGCGTTGTCCCCGGGAATGTCGGGGCCGAAGCGGTACAGATAGACCGGGGGCCGTCCCTGCGCGGCGAAGCAGCGCGCGGTAAATGCGTTGCCTCTTTCGAAGGGGCTGAAGGAAGGCGAATCGTAATAAGCCCGCAGCTTCTCCGCGCTGTCGATGCCGGAAAGGCGCGCGAACCCGGCGTAATCCTCCCCGTACAGGGCGCGCATACGCTGATGGAACGTCTCCGGATTATCCCCCATCCGGAAGCCGGCGGGGTCTCCCGTGGTGCTGCCCAGCAGTAGCCGCACGTTCGCCGCCGTGTTGGAAGCGACGGCTTTCATGGGCGAAACGGGAAGGTACGCGCCGTCGATCGTCGGCCCCCAGCGATGGGCTTTATAACTCAGCGTCCCGTCCCGCAGCGTGAGGGCGGGGATGCGCCGCGCTTCGGCGACGGACGAAACACCCAGGTAACGCAGAAACTCCGCGCCGGCCCGTTCTGCCTGCGCGAGACCCGGATAGTTGGAAATGCCGCCGCCCAACCCTCCGCTTTGCACGATCGCTTTCTGAAACAACCCGCGGTCCGACGGGGCTGCGATATGCATCCACACGCAGCGGCCGCCCGCGGACTGGCCGAACAGCGTCACGTTGTCCGGGTCGCCCCCGAAGGCCGCGATGTTGCGCCTGACCCAGCGCAGGCCGGCGCTTTGGTCCAGCAGGCCGAAGTTGGTGCCCGGTTCGCCTCTCCCGGCCGCCTCCTCCGTCAGTTCCCGGTGGGCCAGAAAGCCGAAGGAATTGAGACGGTAATTTACGGAAACCATCACTACGCCGTGCCCGGCGATACACTCGCCGTCGAACTCCAACTCCGAGGTATAGCCGAAGCACATGCCGCCGCCGAAAATCCACACCATCACGGGCAGCTTTTCGTCCGCGCCGCGGGCCGGCGTCCACACGTTCAGGTACAGGCAGTCCTCGCTCATGGGCTGATCCGGGCGGGTATACCATTCCCGGGTGTAAAACTCGGCCGGGTTCTCACCCGGCGTTTGCTGCATGGAGGGAGGGCCGAAGGTGTCGCATACGCGCACCCCGTTCCAGCTTTCGGCAGGCTGCGGCGCGCGCCAGCGGTTTTCACCCGCAGGCGGCGCGGCGAAGGGAATACCCCTGAATACCGTGACCTCGGGGTTGGCCGTCGGCACGCCGCGCACGGCGCCGTTTTCGGTTCTGGTCTGTGTCAGCATCATCCATCCTCCTCTTCTCACCCGCCGTTTTCCGTTGTGACACCGCCGGGGCCTGCCGTTTTGACGCGGCAGGCCCCGGTTTCCATGCGTCTTACAGCAAGGTAATCGGATCGAGGTTATTTGGCGGCAAGCCAGGCGTCCAACTGTTTCTGCTTCTCGGCGATGATGTCGTCCACGCCCGCTTTTTTCAGATCGGCCTGGAAATTCGCCAGCATCTGATCGTCGCCCATGCCCAGCATCAGGGGAGCCAGATACTTGGAGCACACGTTGTTGCACGCGGAGATCTGATCCATCACGTCTACGGAGTTGAAGCTGAAGCCGAAGCCCGGGGACTTGCGGCAGCTCTCGTTATCCGCGCGGTAACGGTCGTAGCTGGCGGGGGTGATGGGCGTACGGGGATAGGCGATCCAGCTGTTGGGCATGAAGCCGGCGGGGCTGGCCCAGCCTACGTTGGTGGCGGACACATCGGCGGAAGGATAGTCGATGCTGCCGTCGTCGAGCAGTTTGTAGTGCACGCCCTCGATACCGTTGATGATGACGTTGGCGATATCGGAGTCGGTGTACAGCAGGTTGAGCAGCTGCATGGCTTCTTCCTTGTGCTGGCTAAGCTCGGCGATGCACCAGGTGAAGCCCGCCGTGGTGGTCGTGGTGGCCCAGGGTTCGCTTTCGGCGGTGACGCAGCCGATATTGAAGTCGTAGTTGGCGGCGCTGCTCTCCAGAACGTACTCGGGGCTGACGTTATCGGTGAAGCAGCCGAAGGACAGGTGCTGGCCCAGCAGGGCCATGGGAGCGTTCTGACCGTTGATCGCGTCCTTGACGAAGAAGTTATTCTCGCCCCAGACCTTGGCGCGCTCCAGGTCTTTCTTGTACAGGTCCGTCTCGTAGTAGTTTACGATCTTGGGCTGAGCGTTATCGTCCAGAACGATGCAGGCGTAGTAGTTGTCGTTGCCCAGCGTATCCATGTTGGGCCAGAACCACATTCCGCCGTAACCCGTGGAGACCATGGCCATATCCGGGAACTTGGCCTTCACCTTCAGCAGTTCGGTGGTAAGGGTGTCGTAATCGTGCACGTTCTCGGCCACGAAACCGGCTTCCTTAGCCATATCGGCGTTATAAAGGAAATTGTTGCGCTTGCCAATGGACTTGATGGCCGGCGTTCCGTAGATGGAGCCGTCCACCATCACGGTCTCGATATAGGGCTTGATCAGCTCCAGCGTTTTGGGGCCGTACTGGGCCAGCAGATCATCCAGATTGGCGATGGCTTCGTTATCGGCGGCCACGGACAGCGGAATGGCGCCGAACATATTAAACAGGTCGATGCTGCCGTCGGCCAGGCCCAGGCTGACCAACTGGGCGTAGTTGCCGTAATCAAAGGGGACGATCTCCACCTTGAAGTTATAACCCTTATCGGCCAGCAGACTGTTGAGCTTGTCTTCGATCATCGGGCGGTCGCGAAGATCGCTGAAGACGATGCAGGTGTTCATTTTGATGGTCACGGGCTCTTCGGCCAACACCGGCACGGCAGCCAGGAGCATCAGGAGGGCAAGGAACAACGCGATGGCTTTTCTCATGGGGATACCTACCTTTCTTATGTATGGGTTGTGTTTCTATTGCTATCTTCCGAAGAAGACAGTTTCGTTGATAGCCCTACCGCGTGCTTTCTCCCAATACGATGGCCCAAACCTTGTTATCCAGCCCGTGGTCGCCGCCCTTGATGCGCTCGACGATCTCCGGCGTGGGCGGCTGATCCGGCGCGAAGCAGACGCGCGCGCTGGCGTCGATGGGGTTTTGCAACGGGACGCCCGTTTCGTACTCGGCGTACAGCGCCGGGTGGAGGGCGTTCCGGATGAATTCGTGATCCAGCGGCTCGATGTAGTGGCCGGTGATCGCAGCCGTAAAGGGGAGCGCCAGCATTTTCTGCAGGCTCTCGGCGTGCTGCCGGCGGGTGGCGGAGCCGGGGCCGAAGCACAACGTGCAGGCAAACACCGCGTCGCCGGTGTAAAGGTAACCAAGCTCTTCCACGTAGTAGGCGCGGCCGCCCACGGAGTGGCCGGGAACATTGAGCACACGAAGCGTCAGCCCGCCCAGATCGAACACGTCGCCCTCGTCGCAGGGCAGTAGTTCGCCTACGCGGCGCCGCTTGAACTCCTCCAGATCCATGCCCTGTACGGAATCCGGGCCGAGCCTTGCGATGCGTTCCTCCGTCATGTGCTCGCGGAAAAACGTATAGTCCGCGCCTTTTGTGGAGGGAATATCCTCCGTGCCCATGTAAATAGGCTGGCGGAACTGCGCGTTGCCACCGATGTGGTCCACGTGGCTGTGCGTGTTGAAAATGAGCAGCGGCTTGTCCGTCAGCCTGCGTACGGCGGACGGCAGATCGCCGAAGCCCAGTCCGCAGTCGATCACGGCGGCCTTTTTGCTGCCGACAATCAGCTCGGTATTGGGGTACTTGCGATCCACGATGATACGGTACACGCTGGGGGCCGGCCTGAGATAGCTGAAATAGCTGTCCAGCACGACCTGATCGTTCAGGTTCAGGTTCATCCTTTCACACCTCCGATAGTAATGCCCTTAACGAAGCCTTTTTGGAAGAACGGATACGCGATGAGCATGGGCAGCATGGCGAACACGGAAATGGCCATGCGGCTGCCGACGCTGGGGATCTCAAACCCGGCGGCCAGCATCTCGTTGGTGCTGCTGTTGCGCAGCGCGTCGGCCGAGGACAGGATCCGGTTGAGCAGGTTTTGAATGGTGAACAGGTCGGTGCGCTTCACCAGATAGTACAGGCCGTTCTGCCAGTCGTTCCAGTACGCCAGGCCGGACATGAAGCCGATCGTGGCCAGTATGGGCAGCGACAGGGGAAGCACCACCCGCGCGAAGGTACACATATCGCTGGCGCCGTCGATGCGCGAAGCGTCCAGGATCTCCTTGGGAACGTTGGTAGTCAGGTAGGTGCGCACCAGGATAACGGAGAAGCCGCTCATCAACAGCCGGGGCACGATGAGCGCCCAGATCGTATCCTTGATCTGAAACGTCTGCGTGTACACCAGGTACGTGGGGATCAGGCCGCCGTTGAAGAGCATGGTGAAGAACACGAAGAAGGAGAAGAAATTGCGCCCCGGAAGCTCCAGGTTGGACAACGGATAGGCGAACATGGTGGTGATGGCCACGTTGGCGAACGTGCCCGCCGCCGTCACGAGAAACGACAGGCCGTAGGCGCGCAGCAGCTTATCCTTGGAGGCGAGCAGATACTGGTACGCGCCCGTGCTCAGCTCGGAGGGGAAAAGCGAGTATCCGTAGGTGTACAACGCCTTTTCCGACGTAAAGGAGGATACGACCACTAGCAGCAGCGGCACGACACAGAGGATGGAGAGAAAAAGGAACACCACGATGGCAACCGTCTGCGCTGTTCTTTTATGCACTGTCGGCATCTCCTTTCGCTAAAACAGCGCGCTCTCGGCCTCTATCTTGCGCACCGCCGCGTTGGCGGAGATAACGCAGAGGAAGCCGGCGATGGATTGAATGAAGCTGGCCGCCGAGGCCCGGCCGATGTTGTTATCCTCCAGCAGGCCCCGGTACACATAGGTGTCGATGGTACTGGTGGTGTTGTATAGCTGGCCGGAGTTCATAGGCACCTGATAGAACAGGCCGAAGTCCGAATAGAAGATGTACCCGATGGAAAACAGCGTCAGCGTGATGATCACGTGCTTGAGCAGCGGCAGCGTGATCCTGAGGATCATCTGCATCGTGGTGGCGCCGTCCACCATGGCGGCTTCGTAGTAGGTCTTGTCAAACCCCACGAGGGTGGCATAGTAGATGATGCTGCTGTAGCCGAAGGACTTCCACAGGTTGACGCAGGTCAATATGACCGGCCAGTGCCGGTCCTCGGTGTACCAGGAGACGGGGGCCATGCCCAGGGGCTTGAGGATCGAGTTGTTGATCATTCCGTATTCCGCGCCGAAAAGCGCGTACACGATGTAGGCGATGATGACGTAACTCATCAGGTAGGGGATCAGGATAAGGGTCTGGAAGGTCTGCTGGAGTTTCTTGCGCTGCACTTCGTTAAGAAGGATGGCCACCGTGACCGCGAGGACGGTGCCCAGCACCAGAAACACCAGATTGTACAGCAGCGTGTTCCTCAGCAGCAGGGACAGGTCCTGACTTTTGATCAGAAAGGAGAAGTTCTTGAACCCGCACCAGGGGCTGCCCCATATGCCCCGGGTATACTTGAAGTTCTTGAAGGCCATCAGGATGCCGGGCATGGGCATGTAGTTGTTGATGAGGAAGTATATGATGCCGGGAAGCATCATCAGGTACATCGGGATGAACCGAACGACCTTGCGCGCCTTCTTGCTTTTCGGCAGTATCACGCCATCCACTCCTTCTGCGCCCCAGACGGCGCAATGGGATTTTTGCGGGGGAACGGGAGCCGGGCGCGCGGAGCGCCGCGGCGGTTCCGGCGCGGAGCCTTAATGGGTTTTCACGTAGGCGTCCAGCAGCACTTCCATCAGCGGCGGGGGCGTTGCGTCTCCGATTGCGGCGGTGTCGGCGAACTCCATGCGCACGGGGTGCTCGGGCGTGAGACGCGGCCACTCGGGCAGCGGCTTGCCGTCCGTGCCGGTGCCGTTGGGATCGCCGCTGCGCATGAAATTGGCCCACGAGTCGCACATCTGCCGGGCCAGGTCGTAATGCTTGCCGGTGAAAGGCCGCCAGCACTTGGCCAGGTTTTCAAAGTAAAACCAGATGTCCGAGGAGTGGAAGGCGCCGGGGTGATCCCAGCCGGGAATCTCGGCGGAGAAACGGCACATCCAGATGGGCAGCCTGTCCCCCGCCATCCGGTTGATCGCGTGGATCGCCAGATCGATGGCCGCAATCTGGCCCTTTTGGCGGATGCTCTCCGCGTTGTCCCCGCTTCCGAAGACGGCCATGAAGCGCTCCTCGTCCACGCCGTCCAGGCTCTTGGCCAGCTCGCGCAGTTCCTCAAGGTTGCCTGCCCGCGGGGACAGGTTCATTTCGATATCGGTGGAGCTCATTAGCAACGGACATTCCACGTGCCCCGGCTGTAAAAACCATTCGCCGGTGGGCACCTTGAAGAATGCGCCGTCGATGACCGCGCTCCACGTATGCGGCGACAGGCCGGAGTGCACCGCCTTGTCCAGCACCACGTCCGCGCTGATTTTCCGTGCTTCCTCGATGGTGGAAACGCCCAGCATCGACAGGAACTTCACGCCGTTTTCCTCGCCCTGCCGCAGATCGGTCCTGAACGCGGAGCCGTTGGAGAACGCCGGAAAGAAGATGCCGCTTTCGATGATGGCCTTCTGGAACAGGCCGCGGTTATCCGGGTTGGCGAGCTGCGCGCACACGCTCATGCCGCCGGAAGACTGCCCGCCGATGGTGATGTTGTCCGGATCGCCGCCGAAGGCCGCGATGTTGCGCTTGACCCAACGGGTTGCGTACTGCTGGTCCAGAAAACCGAAATTCGCGGGCGTGTCGGGCGCTTCCCGGGTCAGGTCGGGGTGCGCCATGAAGCCGAACACGTTAAGCCGGTAGCTGACGGTTACCACCACCACGCCGCGGCGGGCGATGCGCTCGCCGTCAAACTCCATCTCGGCCGTGTTGCCCACCTGCAGGCCGCCGCCGAAAAACCATACGTACACCGGCAGGCGGCCGGGCGCGGGCAGCGGCGTATCTTCCGTTTCGCGGTACTGGTCGCCGACGCCCACGGGGTAACCGTCGGCTGGCGCCCAGATGTTGAGGTAAAGGCAATCCTCGCTCATGGGCAGGTCGAAATCCACCGCCCACTCCCGGGACCAGAAATTGTCGCGGCCCGGCTTGCCTTTGTCCTGCATGGCGATCGGGCCGTATTCGAAGGCCTGCCGGTCGCCCTGCCAGGGGGCGCAGGGCTGCGGGGCGCGCCAACGGTTACCCCCGACAGGCGGCGCGGCGAAGGGGATGCCCTTAAAACTGGTGATGCGTGGATCGGCTGCGGGTAAACCCCGCACCCAGCCGTTCTCTGTTTTAACGCGACGGTTCATGCGTATTCCTCCATCCATGCCGTTGGTAGCCCTCGTGGGGATTCCATCCCGAATTCGAACCTTGCGGCTGCTTCCCATGCAGATGAGCAAAAACGTTTATGCAGATTCTTGGACGATTATAACTTGCCACCCCGGTTCTGTCAATACCTTATTTGACATCTTGAAAAGGAGTTTACGAGGATTATAGGTTAGAAAATGTTACCATAAGCAAAAACCTTTCTGCGTTCTCTTGACAAAATTGCGGGGACGTGTAATGATAAAGTATCTCATTTTTCAGCAAGCCTGTAATACGAAGGCGGTTCAAGCCGCGACGCAATCACAGGTCTTCACCGAAACGTGTGCTAAAACGTTTTTTCAGGGGCGGCCGCCCCTTCAGACTGGAGGGAGCAGAGTGGCGCAAAAGCGAGTGGGGCTTAAGCAAATCGCCGAGCTGGCAGGCATGAGCATGGGCAACGTTTCCATGGTGCTCAGCGGCCGGGGGGACGAAGCCCGCATCAGCAAAGCCAGCCAGCAGCGCATCCTGGACGCCGCCAAGGAACTGCAATACAAGCCTAACGTGTACGCCAAACGCCTGCGTATGCAAAACACGGGCCGCCTCATTATCGCCGTGTTTTTCGCGCCCACGCAGCACGTGGCCGTGGTAGGCAGCTTTTTTGCCGGTATTCACGACCTGCTGGCCGGAGACAAGGACGATATGAAGCCGGAGATCGTGCTCTATCCCTACACGCAGGGGCATCTGCGCGACGCGGACGAGCAGATTCATAAAACTTTCTTTAACGGCGCGGTTTTCATGGGTATGGCGGCGGACGATCTGAACTATCTGGAAGATTTGGAGATCTCCGCGCCTATTGTGCTGTTCAACCGCGTTTCCGCGCGCCACCACTACGTGTACGCCAACAATACGAACATCGGCGAGATCGCGGCGCACATCTTCGCCCAAAAGGGCCTGCGCAACGTGTATCTGGTAACGGGGCGGGACGTTTCCGCCGCGGGGGAGGAACGCCGGCGCGGCTTTATAGACGAGTGCCGGAGGTTGGGGCTGCCGTTGCCGGAAGCGCACGTGCTGCGCGTCAGCAGCCGCTATGAAGGCGGCAAGGAAGCCGCGCAGCTGATTCCCGACGGCCCGAACACGCCGGACGCCATTTTCTTCTCCGAGGGGCTGATGGGCGGCAGCGCGCTGCACGGCCTGCTGATGCGAGGCTTTCGCATTCCCGAACAGATCAGCCTGCTGTGCTACAACGGCGGCAGCAGCGAGGGATACACCATCCCCACGCTTTCCACCATCGAGATGCCCATGGAGGAGATGAGCCGGGACTGTCTGGTGCTGCTCCTGCAAGCCATTCAGAACCCGGAGCGCGGCCAGATGAGCATTACGCATAAGCCGATTCTGGTGATCCGCGAAAGCATCGTGCTATAACGCGGGAACCAGCGCGCTTTCTCGGCCTTTTCCTACGACCCGACCGGGCGGGGGATGAAGCGCAAACGACGTTGTGGCCGACGCGTCTGAACCTCGTTTTCCGTCCGTGCCGCCCGCCGACTGCGGATGATATTTTTCGGGAATCCCGGCCAGCCAGCCGGGGTTCTTGAATGCCGGGAACCGGCTTGGCCGGCACCGATCATCCCTATCTGCCGGAGCCCCTGGATAAAAGCAGCTTCGGCCAATCAACGACGAGGCGCTGGAAGCCGACATGTGCCGCCAGATGGTTTTGGCCATGCGGGAGGCTCAGGCTCCGCGCGAACAGTACGAGCGTATGGGCCTGACCGAATACGGGAACGACGCGGAGGAAGGATAAGCGGAAGCATATCCGGGATGCGCCGCCGGACCCGGCGTCGCATCCATACGCCTTGATGCGGGAGCCTAAATTCCCGGTCGGCGAACGACGGCGATACGCAACGCGCGTCTTTCCGGAAGGGCGCGCGTTGCTACGCTTTATCGCCGAAAGCGCGCCGCATATTCTGAACGGGCCATATCGTCCCATCGTGATGAATGGATACGGGCAGGACGATCTCCTGCTTCGGCAGGCCGGCCTGAAGCATGTGCCTAATCAATAATTCCGCCGCGACCTTCGATACGCCCTCCCCGTCTGTGGAAACGCTGGTTAACGGCGGAAAACAGCTGTTATACCGGCGGATATAATCGAAGCCGATCAGGGCGATGTCTTCAGGGATGCTTATTCCGTGAGCGCGCAGATCGTTCATGCAATGATAGGCGATGTAATCGTTGTAGGCGATCACGGCCGAATAGGCTCCGGAGTCAAAGAGCGAAGAATAATCGGTGGTCCGGATCCCGTCGGGCAGTTTTTCCCACGGCAGAATATCCAACTGGTCCTTTTCCAGGCCATAAGTCAAGAGGGCCCTTTCGATTCCTTTTTGCCTGTCGGTCTGGGAACTGTTCACGTTCGGGCCCGCGATGTAAAGGATTTTTCTGTGGCCAAGCTGCAGCAGGCATTCGGCGGCTGCGTACCCGCCTGCTTCGTCGTTCATCCGGACAACGTTTACGTCGATGCCGGGCAGCCATCGATCAAGGATCACGAAGGGAATATCGCTCTTTTGCAATAGCCGGATGTGCGCCTTGTTGTTATAAGGAAAGAAGATGATTCCGTCCACGCATTGGGAGATCGCCAGCCTGATCATCCTGTCGGTGATCTCCTCATCGTCCCGGCATGGCAGTATCATTAGTTTATACTGCTTCTCGCTGACGTACTGATCGATCTCACTGACAATGTTGGTATAGTATGGGTTGTTGATATCGTTGATCACCACCGCGATCATGCCGCTGTTGCCCAGCCGCAGCGTACACGCCGAAGAATTGGGGACGTAACCCATTTCGTGCGCCAGGTTGATAATCTGCTTCCGCGTTTTTTCCGACAGCAGCTCGTCTCCTCGCAGAGCACGAGACACCGTATTGGCGGAATAACCGCAACGCGACGCGACATCCTTCAGCGTCACCCGGTTCATGTTTCTACGTAAGGACAAAGCGATCTCTCCCCATCAAGGCGCGTGCTTGTGAAATGCGGATGCGGACCGTAAACGCGCTTTATTCCACAGATTATACCACGGCCCGACGGAACCGCACAAACCGCTTATCCCTTTACGCTGCCGGATGTTAAGCCTGCCATGAAAGCTTTTTGGCTGAAAAGATAGATGATGATGATCGGGACTACCGCCATGACCGCGCCCGGCATCAGCACATCATAAGCGTTCCCATAGGGCGTGATGGTTGTGCCCATGCCGATCGGGATGGTAAACTTCCGGTCCGTGTTGATGACGATCAGGGGCCAGAGTAAGTTATTCCAACTGTTCATGCAGGACAGGATGGTCATCGCTCCGTAGGCGGGCACCATGATGGGCATCATGATGCGAAAGAAGATGCCGTAATCCGTGCAGCCGTCGATCCTGCCGGCCTCCAGCAGATCGTGGGGCAGGCCGGATACATACTGCCGGAAGAAGAACACCATGAACGGCGGAACCAGATAGGGAAGGACGACGCCGAAATAGGTATCCACCTTCTGGGTCCAGATCAGAATCCGGTACAGGGGCAGTAGCAGAATCTCGAAGGGGATCATCAGCAGGATCAGCACGATGGTGAAGATCAGCCCCTTGCCTTTAAAGCGATACATAGCCAGGCCGTAGCCCACGATGGAACCGAAGAATAAACCGATGACCGTTTGCAGTACCATGATCACTAGGCTTGACCGATACCACGACCAGTAGATCCCCTCCCGGTAATTTTCCAGCGCGGCGTAGTTGGTGAAGCTGGATATACCAAAGTCGATCTTCAGGCTCAGGCCGTAACGCATGATCTCCTCGCCCGGCTTCAGGGAACTGACAAACATGAAGTAGAAGGGGAACATCAGCAGAATCGCCGTGACTACCATCAAGGCCGTGGCAAGAACGGTTAACGAGGTGTGCTTCAGGGTGTTGCTTCCCGGCTTACCGCTCATGCTTTATCCTCCTTTTTGAAAAAGCCCATCAGCCAGAGCTGCAGAAGGTTAACGCACAACACCATGCCCAACAGCACCAGGCCGACGGTCGAGGCCATGCCCATGTTGTTCTTGTTGAAACCCGTCATGTACATATAGCCTACGATGGTGCGGCCCACGCCGCCGGGATTTGCGGACTGCCACAGGGCGACAGACTCCGTGAACATGGAAAACCCGCCCATCACGGTAAGCGTGGTCACATAGATGATGACGGGCTTGATACCGGAAGCGGTAATGTGGAGGAACTGCTGCCACGCGTTTGCTCCGTCGATCTGCGCTGCTTCGTAAAGCTCGTTGGGGATGGCCTGCAAGCCGGAGTAGTAGTATACGATGTTCACGCCCATCCAGCGCCACAGCGTGAGAAGAATCAGCACGAAATTGCCGGTGCCCGCTTCCATCAGCCACTTTCTCGGTTCTGCGCCCCATAGGCCGATCAGCCGGTTTGCCACCGAGGTGTCAAGGGTGCCGAAGGCGAGACGGAACACGATGCCCGCAACGATGATGGAGGTCAGGGCGGGGATGAAAAACAGAGATTTGAAGAAGGAAGCGCCCTTGATCAGCGTGGAGTTGAGCAGTACGGCAAAAAACAGCGGCACAGGCACAAGAATCAGCAGATCCCATGCCGTATAACGCAGGGTGGTGCCGATGGCCTGCACGAAGGTGCGGCTCCACATCCGCTCGTAGTTGGTAAAGCCGATAAATGTGGCGCTGCTGGGCCCGTCCAGACGCTGGAAGCTCATGATTACCGTTGTAACGGCGGGATAGAGATAGACAAAAAGAAAGTAGAGCACAAAAGGAAGCACCATAACGTAGGGCACGACTTTGGGATCGTTAAGGGAGAAATTTTTCCTCTTGGCGGATCGCGAGGATGCTGAAGCGTTATTCATATCCGAACGGACTCCTTTCGGAAATGGCCGCGGCGAAGCTCGCCGCGGCCAAATCCCGTTTCAGTTCGTGCATCAGTAGATGGAATTCTCCACTTCCTCGGCGCAGTTAGCCGCCACTTCGGCGGGATCCATACCGTTGATGAGCAGATCGTGCATCATCTGACTCTTGACCACATCCACGGCGATGGGGTACTCGCTGGTGATGGCGGTGTCCGCGACGGAATCCATCATGCCGACCAGCACATCGAAGAAGTCCTGTCCATAGTACTGGAAGAATTTGTTGTCTTCCTTCATCGCGGGATCGTCGTACACATCCTTGCGGATGGGGTCGAAACCGCAGATCTTCCAGATGTTCAGACAGCCTTCGTGGCTCATCTTGGCATAAGCGAGGAAGTCCGCCGCAAGCTTGGCGTTGGCGCTGGTCTTCACGACCGCGGTGCCCGTGCCGCCGCCCTGCGAGGTTTTATAACCGCCGTCGGTCCATACCGGCATGGGGGCGATCTTCATTTTTCCGGCCAGGTCGGGCATGTAATTGGTGAAGCGGTCGATGTACCAGAAGGGCATTACGATGGCGGCGGCGCCCTCGGCGTTCATCCAGCCGTAATACTCTTCGGAGTGAGAGTTTCCGCCGGGGGTGGGAACCGCGGTGCCGTCGTCGACCATGCTCTTGACGAAAGCCAGCGTCTCCACGAACAGGGGCTCGGTCATGCGTACTTTGTTATCCAGCGTCAGCAGGTCCGTTCCGTGCTGGGTAAGCATGGGGTAGATGGACCAGCAGTCCGTGGTTTCATAGGTGATGATGGGCTTGCCGGTGGCTTCCTTGAACTTCTTGCCGGCTTCGTGCAGATCGTCCCAGGTCTTGATCGTCGTGTAATCGATGCCTGCGGATTTGAGCAGCGAGTCGTTATAGAAGGCGGCGATGATGCCGATGTGGTAATCGATGCCGTAGTACTTGCCGTCCTTGGCATAGTTGTTGAAGCGGCTCATAACGAACTTGTCGGCTTGCGGCTCGATGTATTCGTTCAACTCGGCCAGCTGAATGTCGCCTTTAAGGTAGTTGGCGAACTTGTTGATCTCGATATCCACGATATCGGGAGCGCCTTCCCCGGTTTGCAGGGCGATGGTAAGCTTGTTGTGCATATCCTCGTAGGGATACACCTGCATGTCCAACTTGATTTTTGTGTTGTCGGGATTGGCGTTCCAGAGGTCTTCCATGGCCTTCATGAAATCGGTATGCAATTCCTGGAAGGTCCAGAAGGTCAGAGTGACGGGCTCGCTTTCCGCAGTAGCTGCGGAGGCGGTGATGCCAACGCACATCACTAGTGCCAACAGGGCAGCGAGGAATTTCTTCATGGGATTACCTCCTCAATTTTAGGATTAACGTTAATCCTAAGCCCGATATTAAATTAACGTTAATCTTCTTTGATTTCAGCGTACTACATCCATATATTTCTGTCAATAGTAATTTTTTCCGTATATCAGGCGCTCGCGAAAGGCTCGCCGGTAATCCGTTCGAATGGGACGACGGGGGTGTTTTCCCAGAGAAACCGCTCTACGGCTGGAAGAACATCGGTTGTCTTGCCGGATGGAAGATTATGCCGAAGTACGCATATGATTAGAAGGGAGGAGAGGCCGGACCCCCTGCCCTGCATACCGCTCCACGAGCGGAAGAACATCGGTTGCCTTTCCGGTTGGAAGATAATACCGAAGTATGCATATGATTAGAAGGCTGGAGAGACCGGACGCCCTGCCCTGCGAACGGCAAGTATTCCGCAGCGACGGATAACCGTGTTTGCTACTGCGCCGCAGCCCCGGCAACCATGCGCATGACGGAAAAATCGGTTGTTGATTCGGCTTTTTCGGATAACCCCATGTATTTTCGAGTCCCAATCCCGGACAACGCGTGCCACGGCCCCGGCATGAACGACCAAGCGCTTTTCTAAGCCGTATATTGCGGTGCTCCGCCTCGGACTGGTCCGCACCGGCAAAGCGACAACCGCCCGTGAAGGGCAACGAACGCCGGGGCCATGCGGGGCGATCAAAGAGAGGTCATACGCATCCTTTTTCCGAAAGAAGGGACAAACGGCAGAGCTCCCGGCGTTTCGACCGGGGGCTCTGCCGTTTGTCTCTTTCGTTCACACCGGATCAACCGGGTCGATAGGGGCACCATGACCTGCGTATTTCTCCGGGTGCGTCAGTCGATCCGTTACCATTTTCACCGCCAAAGCGGCCGCCGCATCGTACGTTTCGTTCCCGAAGGCGGCGGTGGAATCCGCGGGGTCCCGCGTGCTCATGATCCCGTATTGCAGTTCCTTGCGTGCTAGCGACAGGTCCACCGTTTCCGGCGCGCATGCCAGAAGGTGGGATGTTTCCCAAGCGCCCGCATGGTCGCCCGGCCTGTCGTACCGGCCGCGGAGAAGCTGGAAATCCGCAAACGCCCATGCGCTCATTTTTGCCCATGGTTTATCAAACACCCATTGATGATAGGTCAATACCGCGCCGCGGGCATGGTCCAACAGCGGGTAATGCCCAACGACGAACACGGCCATGCGATAACCGTAGGAAGCCGCTTCCGCAAGGATATGCACAAGATGCCGTTGGTAATGTTCGATTTGCCGGTACGCCGAACAGGGCTGGCGTTCCTCCGAAAGCTGGCCGTCCGTAAGACCCAGCCGTTCGGCTACGCCTTCCCGGAGCCCCGGCGCGGTCTCCAGCAGCGAGCCAAGGCGGCTCTCTCCGTAATATACCGTCGGGAACACGGTCCCGCCGCCCCGCCGGGCGCAGCGGACGGCCAGTTCCTCGGCCTGCAAACCGTCCGCCCCCATGGGATTATGCAATCCGTGCCATTCCAGCGTGCCAAGCGGTATATAAACCACCGGGCAGGCTTCCCGCCGCTCGATCAGCTGCGCGGGCCTCAGACGGGCGAAAAGTACCTCTTCCATACCGGTCGCCTCCTTATCCTTTCACGCTTCCGACGGACAAACCCGCGATGAACGCCTTTTGATTGAAAAGGAACAGCAACATAATCGGCACCACGGAGATTACGGCTCCGGCGAAAAGCATGTTGTAATTGTTTCCGTAGGGCGTCAGGTAGGTTTGCAGGCCGACCGTAAGCGTAAAGCTCTGGTTGGTCGACATGACGATGAGCGGCCACAGAAAATCGTTCCAGGCGGTCATCGCTTGCAGGATGCCCATGGTTCCGAACGCAGGGAGCATCATCGGCCCCATGATCTGCACGAACGTACGCAGTTCGCCGCACCCGTCCACGCGGCTGGCGTCCATCAGTTCTTTGGGCAGCGTGGAAGCGTACTGCATGAAAAAGTAGATGGCGAAAGCGGACACTGCGAACGGCAGCACCACGCCCATATAGGTGTTGATGAGATTAAACGCGAGCATCTCTTTGTACATGGGCAGCATCAGAATTTCCACGGGAATCATCATCGTGCTCATGATGGTTACGACGTATGCTCGTTTCCCTTTGAAATTATACATGCTGACGCCGTAACCCACCATGGAGGAAGTGACGAGCGACAGAACCGTAAACAGCAGGGTGATGATCACGCTGTTCTTGAACCATCCGAAGAAAACGGCGTTGTTCTGCGCGTAAAGCATCACGTAATTGTCCGTGCCCAGCATGTCCGGCGTGATCTGCAGACTCAGGCCGTTTTTAAACACCTGACTCATGTCCTTCACGAACGAGGCAATTACCAGGTAGATGAACGGAGACAGCGCGCAGACGGACAAAACCGCAAACAGCAGGATCATCAGGGTACGATAAACCAGCGTTCCTCTCTTCATGCCGTTACGCCTCCCGGGAGCCGATCTTGAGCCCCTTGATGTAAAGGAGGTTGATGACGATCAGCAAAACGAAGAGTACGGTGGACATGGCGGAAGCGTAACCGGTGTTGAAGCGAAGGAACGCGGTGCGGTAAATGTACAGTACGATCGTCATGCCGACGTCCCCGGGCGTGGAGCCGTTGGCCCACAGCACGTAGCTTTCGCCGAACATCCGAAGCCCTCCGTAGGTAAGCACCGTAACCACGAAAATCAGCATGGGTTTCAGGCCGGGAATCGTGATGCTCAAAAGCTTCTGAAATCCGTTGGCCCCGTCGATATCGGCGGCCTCGTATAATTCGGGGGAAATGCTCTGCAACCCGCAAATGAAATAAATCACGTTGGTGCCGAGCCAGCGCCAGGTGGAGGTGACGACCAGCACGAAAATCCCCGTGGGTACCGTATCGTACAGCCAGGCTTTCGGCTTCGCCCCCAAAAAGGTCATCAGCCGATTCAGCGGCGTCATTTCCCCGCTGCCGAAGAACAGGCGGAAAAACACGCCCGCTACGATGATGGAGGTCAGTGCCGGAAGATACAGGTTCGCCCTGAAAAGATTGCGCGCAGGCGTATTCCTGCTGTTCAGGGCCACAGCCAGCAGCAGCGCCAGCACTACGTTGACCAACACGATTCCGATGGTGAAAAAAACGCTGTTGAGCAGGGAGGAGGTTACGTGGGAATCCAGCAACAGCCGGCTATAATTCTTGAGCCCCACGAAGGAGATATCGCTGATCCCTTCCAGCTTCTGAAAGCTCATGACGAACATATACAGCATCGGGTACAGGAAGAATAAACCGAAAGATATCACGAACGGCAACGTAAACAAATACGGGGCGATGCGTATGGTGTTGTAGCACCGCTTGGCGCTTGAAGTATGCTTGATCAAGGCACCTGTCACAAACCCACCTCCGAACACTTGTGAACCGACGGCGCGCCAAGCGCATCCGAAACGTTTGCGCTTGGCGCGTCGTCAAGGTTACGGTTGACTGCGGGGTCAGTAGCTGCGCAATTCGTCCGCCGCGGATTTTAAGGCTTCCGCAGGCGTCTGCGATTTCTCGGACAGAGCCTTAAACAGCACGTCGTTGGCTACCAACTGGTTGGCCGTGGGGAACAGGGGCTGCGTGATGTTGGTGGGATAGAACGAATCCTTCATGCCGATAATGATATCGAAGATCCCGGTGCCGAAATAATCGGTGTAGACGTTGGGAGCCTTCATCACGTCGGAATCCCAGATATCCATGCGCAGCGGATCAAACCCGAGCACCGTCCAGATGTTCGCGGAACCTTCCTTGCTGATCTTGGCTTCGTACAGGAAACGCTTCGCAAGATCCTGGTGCTGGCATTGCACGGTGATCGCGGTGCCCGTGCCGCCGAAGACGGGGGCCACGCTGCTGTCGTCCCACTTGGGCAGAGGAGCGATCTGGATTTTTCCCTTCAGCTCCGGCATAAAGTCGGTGAAGCGGCCCATGTACCAAAGCGGTTCCACCATGGCGGCCGCGCCGCCCTTGGACATGAAACCGTAATACTCTTCCGTATGGAAGCCGCCGCCGGGGGTGGTGATGGCCGTACCGTCGTTCACCATGTTCAGCATGAACTGGAGCGTATCGATATTGGTCTGGTTATCGAGGATCACATTGCCTTCGCTGTCGATCCAGTCGGATTTCTGCTCGCCGACCATGATGTAATAGCTCCAGGAGTCGTTAATTTCAAACGTGATCATCGGCTTGCCTGTAGCGGCCAGCACTTTTTTACCGGCCTCGGCTACGTCGGACCAGTACACGAGGTCTTTCACGTCAACGCCGGCGGCGTTCAGGATCTCGGTGTTGTAATAAATTACGGGAGCGCCCACGTGATACTCGATGGCGTAATACGTGCCGTTCTTCTTATAAATATCCAGAACGGGCTGCAGGAAAGCGTCCTTTTCCGGCTCGACGATGTCGTTCAGGCCGATGAAGCCGACATCGTCGCCCTTCATGAAGTTGCTGAATTTCGCGACGTTGACGTCCACGATATCCGGCGCGCCTTGCCCGGACTGCAGCGTGATCTGCAGCTTGCTGTGCATGTCTTCCACCGGATAGGACTCGCATTTGATCGAGATGGGCTCGTCCGGATGGAGTTCGTTCCAGCGATCCGCCGCATCCTGCATAAACTGGCTGTGCAGGTCGACATAGGTCCAAAACACCAACTCCGTAGGCTTGGCCTGCGTTTCGGCCAGAGCCGGAAGGCAGCCTGCCACGAGCACAAAGGTCAGCACCGTGGCGAGAAGCATGGATAGGGTCTTCCTCATGGGTAAATTCCTCCTTGTTGTTGTAGTACCGGCATGGATGGCGCGCCATGCACATCCTTGATGCTCCCATTATACGGGTGGGGTCCGGCACGATCAATTCAGGAAATTTACCGATCACTTTATATTATTGACATTCGTTCTTTGCCAGATGATACAAGAGCACGGAGCCTTTACTGACGCTGGCGGAATTCGTTGGGGGTCAGGCCCGTGGTTTTTCGAAAAAGCGTGAAAAAATGATTATAGTTTTGAATGCCGACCTGTTCGGCAATATACTTGATCGGCAACTCGCGATTCGCCAGCAGGCGTTCCGCCTCCGTGATCCGTAGATCGTTCAGATACGGCATCAGGTTGCTCCCCGTTTCCGCTTTAAACAGACGGGAAAGATAGCTCGCGTTCAGATTGAGCATCTTTGCGACGCCTTGCAGAGTAACCCGTTCATGATAATGCTTTTTCATATACTCGATCGCCGTGCAGGTGTACGTTCCATAACGCTGATTCTCGTTCCGATGCAATTCGTTCTGTAAAAGCAGATAGTGTTCCAGCATCCATTTGCGCAAGTCGTCCAGACGGTGGAACGAAGCCAGTTGCGGAATCGTCTCCGAATCCATCTCCACGCCGTGCTTCCGGGCTGTATGAAGCAACACGCTCACCATCCCGGCATATACAAAGGTCAGGTCTTTCGCGGCAAACGCGGAAGCCTGCAACTTATCGAACAACTGCAAAAGCGTCTCCGACAGGGCTTTCTCCTCTCCCGAGACCAGCAGTGATGCCAGCGCCTGTTCCTCCCGCGCCTCCAGCAAACAGGCCGGCAGCGCGGCAGGCGCTTCGTCCCGGCTGGCGATGAACGCGTGCTTGCCGGAAAATTCCGCCGCTTCGTACCGGTCGCACGCCTTACGGTATTCCGCGGGAAGCGATGCGATATCGGTCAGCAGGTCGCCCACCCCGACCGAAAGACTGACGTCAAAGAAACGGTGAAAATTATCAATCACCAGTTGGATTCCGCACCGATACGGCTCCGAGGGCCACTTTTCGACGGATGCCGGATAAAGCACAAAGACGCGATCAGGCGTCAGCCGGAGCGGCGTTGCGTCTACGCTTGCCGTCAGCTCTCCCAGCATACCAAACATCGCGTCCGAAATTTCCGTTTTCACGTCCCCGTCCGGCGACAGAATCATCGGATACACGCCCTGCGACGGAAGCGCGACACGCAGTTCGGCCGCGCGTTGCGTAAGCTGTGCGGCGCTTTGGAACCACCCGGATAAAGCGAGAAAGAAGAACTCCTCCCAATCGTGGCCTGCTTCGCGAGGCTCCCCCCGGATATGGAATTTGCGAACCACGTCCTCCAGCATTGAAAACAGGCGTTCTTCCCCAAGCTCGTGCTTGAGAAGATAATCCTGCGCGCCGCTTTTCAGGCAATCGCGGACGAATTGAAAATCATCGTAGGCGCTTAACGCCACGATCGGGATATCCGCGTGGTATCGGTTCACATAATCGATCAGCCCGACGCCGTCCAGCACCGGCATGCTGACATCCGTCAGAATGATATCCGGTTTTTGCCGGGATATTTGCTCGATCGCCTCGCGGCCGTTGCGCGCCTCCGCCATGATGCGGATTCCGTGAGCACCCCAGCCCGTCATACCCCGGAGCCTTGCGCGGAAAAGCGCGTCGTCGTCGACAAGCATCAGTTGAATCAATCGACGCCGGCCCCCTCGCAGACGGGCATTACGATCTCCACCGCGGTAAATACCCCCTCGACGCTCGTAATCGTAAGGCCGTAAGGGGCTCCGTACAGTAGCCGTAAGCGGCTCTGCACGTTGTAGATGCCGATGCCCGTCATGCGATGCCCGCCGTTCTCCTCCGGTTCGCGCGTCAGGCGCTCGATCTGTTCCTGCGACATGCCTTTGCCGTTATCGGTCACGGTGAAATACAGCCGGTCTTCCTGGCGGTACCCCTTCACCACCACGAGGCCTGCCCGCCCGGTCGGTTCAATGCCGTGGATCAGCGCATTTTCGACAATCGGCTGTAAAATGAAACGCGGAATCAGACAGTCCTCAATTTCAGGTTCCACCTGATACTGGATATGGAAGCGGCCCATCATTCGGTATTCCTGCGCCGTGGCATAGCTTTTCATGAAATCGATGGCTTCGCGCACGCTGCTCATGGTGGTGTCGTTCTTCATGCAGCCGTTTAGAAGCGCGATAATGGAGCGGATCATTTCTTCAATATTCTTCTCGCCCTTCACCTGCGCCATGTAGGCCGCCGTGTTGAGCGCGTTGGCAAAGAAATGAGGGTTGATCTGCGCCTGCAGCGCTCGAATCTCCAGTTCGCGTTTCTGCTTCTCCTGCTCGTGGATGTTTCCGACCAGTTCGGTGATCTCCTGCGTCATTTTATTGAAACGGCGGGAAATCGCGGTGATCTCGTCGCGCCCGTCTTCCTTCACCGGACGGCTGTCCAGATTCCGGCTGAAAGCGTCCATCGCGCGGTTCAGCGAACGAATGGGACGTACGATGGAACCGGAAATCAGCACGTAAAACAGCAGGGCCATCACACCGCACAGAACGCTGGTAAGCAGTATGGAACGCAAAAGAGATTGGGAATCGGCAAACAGCAGCTGCGTTGGAATCAACGCTACCGTGTACCAGTCGGCCTGTTTGATCGGGCTGTAAACGGCCAGATAATCCACGCCGCCCGTGCGATACCGGAAGGGCCGGCCGTCCGCGTGCCGGATGTTTTCCAGCAACGACGGGTCCGCGTAAGGTTTCGCCAGCGTCAGCCCGGCGTCCGCCGTGGAAATGACGGTGCCTTCCGAATTCAGGATGAACAGGCTGGCGCTGTTGTTGATGCTTAAGTCCTTATACAGCTTGGCGATCTCGTTTTCGCCCAGCCGGATGGTCATATAGCCGATCAGGTCGCCCGTATCCAACGATTTGATCGCTCTTGCCATTACGATGCTGTTGCGATTCATAATCACATAGTTGGCCAGCCGCTGCTCGTAACTCGCGTCTACGGACAGCCATAACGGCTTGCCGGACAGCGCTTTCAGCCGCGTGATCAACTCGTCCAACTTGACCTGCTTTGGGGTGAAGAAGAACGTTACGGGCCCGTAGGCGTTGATGCGCTCTTCGTTCAGCGTATACAGGGTGATCTCCCCGTCGTAGTTGTTGAAGATATACTTTTTGTTAATGCTTTCGGAAAGGCTCTGAAAAAGAGCGTTCTTTTCCATCGCGCTCATGGACGAGTACCTGGGCAAAGAACTCTGTACGATGTCCGAATATGCGATTTCAATGCCGTCGTTGATAATAATCTGCAGGTTCGTCCCCACGACGGAAGCAACCTGTTCGATAGTCTGCGTATCCGAACGGCTTACCTTATCCAGGATGGAACGGCTTCCGGCAAAATAGGAAACAAGGCTCACCACCAGCAACGGTACGAGGCCGACGATAATTCCCGCGACATACAGCCTTGGAGCCAGTCTGAGCCGCCGCAGCCATTCCGTCAGTTTCTGTCTGGCAAGCTCAAAACGTTTCCCCCGCGTCTTCATCCATGCAGCCATTCCCTTCACCGTTTGCTTCCCGGCACGTCATGCCCGTGTTCCCATCATACGGCGAAAAAATGCCGATTGCAAGCCGGTTCGAGACGGAAGCGGGAGCCGCTTTCCTCAAAAACGTTGGCCCCGACGTCCCGATTAAAAACGGACGAATCCGGTTCGACCGTCCGCTCGCGATTTTTCCGGGCGCCGTTGAAGTATTCGTTCTTTGCGATGCCGCAAAGCCATGTGGCGGGATCGCTACGGCCTTGAAAGCGGTCGATACTTTTCAGCACCTTGAAAAAGGTTTGCTGCGTCAACTTATCCGCCGCGCTGTCGTTTTGCGTCAGCGACAACGCAAAATAACAGACGCGTTTAATGTATTGGTTGAACAGCTCTTCAAACGCCTGCATTTCCTTACCTCCCGCCTATTAAACACGCCCATGCGGGAACCGTTACATTCATGGAACAATTAGGGCGTGGGAACCGGCGTATCAAGGGGTTTCCTTCCGCGGTTCATCAGCCCCCGAATAACGGGTATAAAACCGGACGTAACAACGTTCGGGAAAAGAACGGAGTATACTTGCGGATATGCGGGAGGGGGAAGGGCCTTTGTTGATTTCACCGACGCCAGGGACTATAATACTCCAACGCGGGGCGGAATGAAATATGAAGGACATTCCGGACCAGATCAAACCCCTGACCTTTCTACCCGTTTACCTGCGCCGGAAAATAATCAAGGCCGTTCCCGCCTCGCTGGTGTTAAAAGCTCCCCTCCTGCGGCAGTTCAATATCTTGAATGCCGCAAAGGAATGCGGCTGGAACGGCAAGCTCCCCGCGAACCTGTTTGATCTGCTGCACGCCGATTTAACCATTGTGAACGATTTGCCTGAGTTTTATGAAAACGTGCCGGTTCCCCCGGATTATATGATAACCGGGCCGCTTTATGCGCAACCCGGGACAACCGAAAACATGGATCCTGCAATTGATGCGGTGTTTCAAAGGTATAGCCGCCATCAGAAGAATATCTTCTGCAGCATGGGCAGTTCCGCGAAGAAAGAACTGCTTGTGGAAGCCGTGCGGGCGATCGCGTCCCTGCCGGAGAATGAATTTCGTGCCGTTATTCTGGTGCCCGGCTCCATCTGCCCCATATCCGAGGTGCTTCCTGAAATTCGCAGGCATTCGAATATTTTCGCTACCGATCAGTTCGTCCCAGCCGCGCTCGTTAACGCCATGGCGGATATCACGCTTTGCCATGGCGGGCAAGGGACCATTCAAACCGCCATAGCGAGCGGAAACCCTGTCGCAGGCGTTGCCATGCAGCCTGAACAGCAGATCAACCTCGACCATATCGTGCTTAGGGGTGCGGGTATCAGAATCCCCATCGCCCGATGGAAGGAAAAGGCTATCGTAAGGGCAATTGAAAAGCTTGCGTCAGACGAGGCCTACCGGGAAAACGCTTTACGGCTGGGGAACCTGATGAAACAGGCTGACGGACAGGCGGAGGCGGCCCGCGATATATGGAGTTTTATCGAGCATATCCCCGCCGGCAACGGAGAAAACGACGATCGCGGGAGCGGGGACTGAGAAGCCGCGCGTCAGGGAAATTCTCCTCCAACAGGTATTTCGGGCGCAGGTATTCCTGCCCCTCAACAGCGATCCTCTTCCTGGAAACGAGCGCGTATAACAATCTCATCGTTCTTCGGCGTTATGGGGGGAATTGATGCAGGCACCGTCCGCCTGAGGATTTTCTGACCGCTGAAACCGACGAGCGTCCGTAATTCTGCCGGCTTTCCTGCCCGGCAATTTATAAAACGTTCCTTTTTATTTCGCATGTCTGCCAACAGGCGCTCTTTTCGACCATTCTGGCGGTCGGGTAATATCCCGTGCGCCTCCCCTTGCGTTACGCTGTTACCGTTGGCAACAGCCTATGCGCTCCGCGTTCCCGTTCCTGATTATGCGCGAAACGCCCTGCCCCAAATTCCGCCGTTTGCATTTCGCATAGCGTTCCGCAGCAACTCTCACATAGCCGCCCCGTAACCGCAAATTGATTTCCGCGCGGGGAAAACCTATGATAGCCCTATTGGGACGGGGGCGATAAACATGACGACGGATTTGCGGCGCCGTGCGGGCGGCGGGCGACAGGCGACGCTGGGAAAACGGATACGGCAGTATAAATATATCTACCTCATGCTGATTCCCGTAGTGGCATATTACGTTATTTTTCATTATTCCAGTTTTTACTATGCGGTAATCGCCTTCCAGGATTACAAACCGATGAAGGGCATTGCTGGAAGCCGTTGGGTAGGGTGGAAGAACTTCGAGGATTTTTTAACCGGCGTATACGCGTGGCGCGTCATTCGCAATACGCTGCTTTTAAACCTGTACCAGATCGCATTCTCGTTTACGTCCTCGATTCTGTTCGCGCTGATGATCAACCAGATGATCGGGAAACGGTATAAAAGCCTGATCCAGACGGTCACCTATATGCCTCACTTCATTTCGATCGTGGTCGTATGCGGATTGTTCATGGAGTTCAGCCAGTCCGATTCCCTTTTCAACGACGTGCTGGCGTCCTTCGGCGCCCAGCGAACCAGCCTGCTGGCCGACCCGAAAAACTTCCGTACGATCTTCGTGGCTTCGGATATGTGGCAGAACATGGGCTGGGGAACGATCATCTATCTGGCGACGCTTTCAGGGGTAGACCCTTCCTTGCACGAGGCCGCGGCGATCGACGGCGCGGGCCGGATCCGGCGCATTATCCATATCAACGTACCCGCCATTATGCCGGTCATCGTCGTGCTTCTGATTATGCGGGTAGGAAACATGATGCAAATGGGCTATGAAAAAATCATTCTTTTATACAGCCCTGCCACCTACGAGACGGCGGACGTTATTTCCAGCTATGTTTACCGGCGCGGGTTATATGAAATGAACTATAGCTACGGCGCCGCCGTCGGGCTTTTCAACTCGGCGATCAACCTGATCATTCTGGTCGGGGCCAACGCGCTGAGCCGGAAGGTAACGGGGGATAGCTTATGGTGAAAGAGGAATGCGAATATGATTGAGCAGCGTAATTTTGGTCAAAAATGCCTTACGGCACTGAATTATCTGATCATCACCATCGCGGCCCTGATTTGCCTGTACCCGATGATTCACGTGCTGATGGCTTCCTTCAGCGATCCGATCCGGCTGATCCGTCACCGCGGATTGCTGCTGTATCCGGACGGGGTTTCCCTGCGCGGATATCAGACGGTGTTCCATAACCCGAACATACTGTCCGGATACATGAACACATTGTTTTACGTCGTAGTCGGCACGGCGATCAACATGTCCCTGACCCCGCTGGGCGCTTACGCGCTGGCCCGCACAGGCTGGCCCTTCCGCAAGTTCTTCGTTTTCCTGTTTGTTTTTACGATGTACTTCAGCGTCGGTATCGTACCGACTTTCATGCTGGTCAAATCCATCGGGATGCTGAACACGCGGTGGGCGATCATCCTCCCCACGGCCGTCAACACCTGGAACCTGATCGTCATGCGCACCTCATTTGCGAGCGTGCCGCAGGAACTGCGGGAATCCGCCTATATCGACGGTGCGAACGATCTGCGGATCCTCTACCAAATTTATATTCCCGTCTCTAAGGCGACGATGGCCGTGATCGTGCTGTTTTACGCGGTCGAGCACTGGAACACCTGGTTTACCTCGATGATTTATCAGACGGATACGACCCTCTATCCCCTGCAGATGTTCGTGCGCGATATTCTGCTCTACGATGCGGCGGCGGGCATGACCGAGGACGTCGACGCCATTTATCTGAAAGACCTGACCAAATACGCGGTAATCATCGTAGCCGTCGTTCCAATCCTGTGCGCTTATCCGTTCGTGCAAAAGTACTTCGTGAAGGGCGTTATGCTGGGATCCGTCAAAGGTTGAATTCTACCGGCGAAAGCCGGTGAATGGATTATTACATCATAGGAGGACGCTTATGAGAAAGTTTGTTACCCTGCTACTGTCCCTGTGCCTCTTGTGCGCCTGCCTGCCTGCGGCAGCCGGCGCCGAAACAACGGAGACGACCGCAACTCCGGTGGTCAACGATACCGGTTCCCCCGTAACACTCACGGTTTTCCGCTATATCGATACCAACCTTCAGGATTACATCCAGGATTGGAACGAGACCCCGTTTTATCAGAAGATGGAAGAGCTGACGGGCGTGCACGTCGACTTTGTTTCGCCGCCTTATTCCACAGCGCAGGAAACGCTCAATTCGCTGCTGATTTCCGGAGATATGCCGGATATCATCATCGGTTCCAACCTGTACAGTTCCGGAACGTACCAGGCTTATGTAGACGGATATTACGTCGATCTGGCGCCGTATCTTGAAAAATCCGCGCCCGACTACTGGTCCATCATCACCGGCAGCGATTCCATCTGGCGCGAAACGGTGGACGACAACGGCGTTATCAGCAGCATGTACCGCGTCTACCGGGAAACGAACCCGGCTTGGATGCGCCTGGTGCTGAAAAAGGAAATGATGGATCAGCTCGGCGTACCCGAAGTGCCGAAAACGGTCGACCAGTGGAGCGCACTCTTCCAGAAAATGCTGGAGGCGGGCGTTACGCCGTTCGTGCTTAACAGCACCGGTTACGATGAGAAATTCATGGGCGCGTACGACGTGCGCCAGGATTTTTATCAGGACAACGGAACCGTTAAGTTCGGGCAAACCGAGGAAGGTTTCCGCAAGTATCTCGAGCTGATGCACGACTGGTATGAGAAAGGTTATATTTCCAAAGATTTCGCCAGCATCAGCAACGTGGACACGCTGTTTTCCATGGGGAAGGTCGGCACGTACGACAAGCCCATCGTGGCAGCCTACAACTTCGGAGTTTCCGAAGGCTATACCGTACTGTCCACGCCGTATCCCCGCCTGACCGAGGACCAGTTCCTGCATTGGGACAGTTATAAGGCGAGCAACGTCGGCAAGAACATGGAATACGGCAACGTCGCCGTCACCACTTCCTGCAAGAACATCGAAATGGCGGTTAAGTGGCTCAACTTCCTGTATACCGACGCAGGCAGCAACCTGGCAAACTGGGGCATCGAGGGTCTGAACTATGAGACCGTCGACGGCAAGAAGCAGTACCTGCCCGCCATGTGGGATTACAAAGGGATTTCACAGGAGGGTTTGAATTACTATTTTAAAGGCCACAACTGCGCGACCTACGCTTACTCCGACACGACCTGCCACGCAAACCTCCTTAAGTCGCCGGAGGCGACGGCCATCCGCCTGGAGTATGACGACGATCCGTTGTTGGACAGCGCGCTGTATCTTCCTTCCATCAGTCTGACGGAGGAAGAGTCCGAAACGCGTACCGACGTAATGACCGATATTGACACCTATGTGGACGAGATGGTGCTCAAGTTCATCATCGGCACTGAATCCCTCGACGGCTGGGATGCCTACGTCGCCACCGTGAAATCCATGAATCTGCAGGATGCGATCAACGTTACGCAGGCCGCCTACGATCGTTATATGTCCGTTACCGTCCGGTAAACCGTCCGAATCGTAATCCGGCGCCGGGGAGCATCGGGGCTCCCCGGCCTCCTTTTATGAGGTGTGAATATGCCGAAAAAACCTTCTATTCTCCTGATTACCACGGACGAACAGCATATCGATACGCTGTACCGTTCGGATATGCCGTATTCGCTGCCCGCTTTACACGGGCTGATGAACATCTCCGACGTTTATACGGACGCTTACACGGCCAGCCCCGTGTGCCTGCCGGCGCGTTGTACGTGGATGACCGGCCTGAGGCCCCACCGTAACGGCTGTATCAGCAATAATTTCGGCGCTTCGCTGCCCGTACAGCTGCCCAACCTGTTTACCTGCCTTTCCCGGAGCGGTTATCGTACGTCCATGCACGGTAAGTGTCACTTTGTTCCCTGCCCGTACCCGGCCGTCCGCCCCTATCTGACGCAGGGATACGAGCATTTCATCGCGTATTATAAAACGTTGGGCATGGACCACCTGGACCTGCAGGACGATAAAAACATCTCCCTTTGGTATTACGACGACTATTCCACGGAGATGGAGAGACGCGGGCTGCTGAAGCCCTACCGGGACGTTTTCGTAACGGACAAGAAGCGCAACACGCTCCCGGACTATCCGAACGCCAGGGAAACGCATCCGGATTCATGGACCGGGGAGAAGGCGCTGACATATCTGGATCAGTGCGACGACGGACAGCCGCACTTCATGTGGGTCAGTTTTTCCGGTCCGCATTATCCGATGGACGCTCCCCGCGAGTACGACGAGCACATCGACATGACGCGCGATATTCCGCGCCGGTGGCGCAAAGGCGAGTGGGAAGACGAGACCAAACACAATCGGATGGGATACTTCGGCACGGGCCCCTGCACCGAGGGAAGCGGCTCCGCGCCCGACAATGCGCAGAAAAATTTCACCGAGGAATACTGGCGCGGGTGGCGGCGGAAATATTACGCCAATATTGTGCAGATCGACGAGTACATTGGCAGGATTCTCCGCAAGGCAAAAACGCTCTGGGGGGACGACCTGTACGTTGTTTTTACCGTGGATCACGGCGATATGATGGGCAACCACAGCCTCTGGGGCAAGAACTGCGCCGTGTATAACGATGTGCTTCGCGTCCCCCTCGTCGTTCATCGCCCGGGGCAGGAGGAACGCCGCGATATTCCGCAGATCGTCGAAAGCACCGATATTTTCCCGACGCTGTTGCAATTCGGCGGGGCGCAGACACCCGCCGGGATCGACGGCAAGCCGCTTGACGAGGTGGCCGCGCAGGGAGGCCGGAAAGTGATCATTTCCTCCTGCGAAGGCCGCGTGGCAATCGTGAAGGACGAACTGAAGCTTTGCCTTAACGGCGAAGGCTTCGAGCTGGATGAAAGCAGCAGGATTTTCCGGGAACTGTACGACCTGCGCGAAGATCCCTATGAGTTCACCAACTTATACCGGGAGCCCGCCTACGCCGAACGTCGGGAGGAGCTGGAGATGCTGCTGAAAGCGGAGCCCAACCTGCTGCGTACGGTGTTTCGGATGCGCAGGGACCCGCCCTACTGGTTCAACGACGGTAACGGTGCGGGCTACGAGTTCAACGGCCTGTAGAAATGGGGGGTACGCCGCGGACTTGCGAGGCCTGCCGTCGCGGAGAAAGCCATCCGGGAGAATCGATGAGGACGGAGGATCCATGAAAAGAACGCGTATGAGAAGGAAAAGCGTGTATCGCCGCTATTTCCTCACCTATTGCTGCATCGCGATGATTCCCGTCATCGCCGTGGTGGGCGTGCTGATCGTCATCATGGGTTCGAATCACGCTGAGACCGCACAGGATCTGTACCGCCGGGCCACCATGCAGACCGCCGCTCATGTCGATTCGATCCTTCAAGACATGGAAGCCTCGGTAAACTACTTTTCTTCCGACGAGTACGTTACCCGGCTGTTGGACGAACAGAACGGCGGCCCCATGCTGGAATCGGCCGTTACCGGATATTTGAAGCGCGTGGAGGAAAACAGCCGCCTGCCCGTGCAGACGCTTTATTATTCCGTAGGGGAAACGGATGTGTATACCTCGACGGGGATCGTGGACTATAAGAAGTTTGAGCAGTCGATCAGCCGCGAGGCGAACCTGACCATGTCCGGTTTCTTTACGAAGCTCAACACGATTTCGTCCATGTACGTATGGCTTTTAAACCCCGGGGTAGACAGCGATTCGCGTTACCACTCCTCCATCGCCTTCGCGTTTCCCGTTTTCAAATCGGACGCCAATAAACGCGGCACATTCGTGTATCTCGTCCGGATGTCGGACGTGCTGGCCGTCGCTACCGAGTATCTGGGCATGCAGCCCGATTATCTGTACCTGTATACGGCGAATTACGGCCTGATCGGCACGTCCGAGACGAACCTGCAGGATCAGGAAGCGCGCGGCCGTATCCTGCGCAGCGGAGTGAACACCATCGCGGAAATCGAACTTTCGTCCCGGAAGTATCAAATCCTCCGATATAAAACTGACCTGTACGGCTTCAACATCATAACCTGCGTGCAGCTCGACAAACTATACGGCGACGCGAATGCCATGCGGCTCAACATGATCCTGATTGCGCTGGCCGCAACGTTACTGATCGGCGTAGTGGCGGTCCAGCTGGCCCGATATTCCTACCGACCGATCAAAGCGCTGTTGGAAAATATCGGGGGCGGCGAGGAGGACGAGGATAATCCGCAGGAGTTCGAACGGATCAGCCGGCACCTGAACGATATGAATTCGCAGGTGTCCACGCTGGAGGATCGGCTTTCCATGCAGCGGCCGATGATACGGGACCGTGTGATGCTGGGCCTCCTGCGTGGAACGCTGGACGAGAAAGGCCAGGAGCAGTTTCGCGTCGTATGCCCCAACGTAAACCTGAAGGATGCTTCCTGTTATGTGGCGCTGTTGAGGGCTGAGGGACGAACCCTGGAATTTCACCAGGCGGAGCTGGAAGAGATCGATCTGGACGGCGCGGACGAGCACGGCGTTTACCTGGAGGACGAGCGACTGTTCGCGATGCTGATTGTGGTTTCCGACGAGGCCGACAGCCGGTGGGAGCAGTGCGCGCAGCTTCTGCGCCTGATGGAGAAGCTGAAAATTGCTTCGCCGAGGATCGGGGCGGGCAAGCTGGTGCGCGGGGCGGAACACATACCGATGTCTTTTCTGGAGGCCTATATTGCGCTCAACGAAAAAACGAACGCGCGGGGGGACGCGGCCGTCTTTCCGTACGACGATCAGCCGGCGGACGGCGGAAACCGGAACTGTCTGCTTCCCGAGGACGGGACGACGAGCATTTACGTGCAGAGCCTTTGCAGCGTGGATACGAAAACCGCCCTGCGCATGTTGGATGCGCTGCGCCACCGGCTGGAGGACAATTGCAACAGCATTCTGAACATGACGTATATGCGCTTTGAACTGTTTTCCAGGGCGCTGGCGGTGTGCGAGCCGAACGTGGCCCAGCGCTTCGGTAAGAATATCGTTTCAATCGAGTTTTTCCCCGACGAGAAGCGCTATTGGGAAATGATGCGGGAAATCACGACCGCCAATTGCGAGGCGGTGGAGAGCCGCCGCGACAATGTGCAGCGCGAGGTGCGACATACCATCCTGACCGCGGTTCGGGAGCATTGCTGCGAGCCGGATTTCTCGCTCGGCCGTCTGTCCGAGCTCGTGGGCTTTTCCGCCACCTACATCAACCGTTGCCTGCGCGAGGAGACCGGCTACGGTTTCATGAAACTGAACTCGATCCTGCGCATCGCCCGGGCGAAGGAAGAATTACTCCGAACCGATCACATGATCAAGGACATCGTTGCGAACGTCGGTTATCTGGACATCGCTAGCTTCACGCGCAAGTTCAAGGAAATGGAAGGCGTGACGCCCGGCGAGTACCGGAGGCTGAACGGTAAATGATACCGGCTGGAAAAAGGGCGGACCTTTTTCGGCTGCCGGGGAAACGGTTTACGAGCCGTAATTTGATTACTCCGCATCCCGCTTTCCAGGCTTAACGGAGCGTACGAGACCCTTTGAAAAGACGGCACAGAAGGGAGCGGCAAACCGCTCCCTTCTGTGCCGTTATCAAAGATCGCCGTTACCCGGTGAACGCTTCTGCGGCAGGCAGCGCGCTGTATACGCGGGATTTATGCGCGGGAAGGAGGCGTAGGGGGCGCCCCGGGAACGTATAGGGGAACCTCCGGTTTTCTTTATCGGTACCGTATCGAAAATCTGCTTCATTCCCTTCCCTCCGGCCCGATTGCGAAATCGCACCTTTGAAAGGTACGGATTTTGTGATAAGAATCGAATGAAACAGGACGTTCAAAAGCAAGCGCGATCCTATTCGCAGGATCGCGTTCTTCGCATAACCCTTGCCCGCGGGCACGGGACGCCCGCCACCCTCTCTCAGGTAATTCTTGACTTTTCCGAAAAAGCATGTGAAGATTATTCTATAAGAACTTCAAAAGAACGATTTGCCTGGTGGAATTGCGACGGCGTGCACGGACGAGGAGAGACGCAACGGATGATTAAGGTGGTTCTGGCGGACGACGAACCAAAGGTATGCGACCTGATCAGCCGTCTGGCGGATTGGGAATCACATGATATGGAACTGGTCGGCACCGCCCATAACGGAATTGCCGCCATGGAGCTGATACGGCTTCACCATCCCGACCTGGTCATCAGCGATATTAAGATGCCGGGGTACGACGGCCTTATTTTATTGGAAAAAGCGCGCGAGCTGATACCCGATATCGAGTTTATCATCATCAGCGGGTACCGGCAGTTTGAATATGCGCAGACGGCCATCCAATACGGTGTTTGCGATTATCTGCTCAAGCCGATCAACCGCGAAAACCTGCAGGAAACGCTGAACAAGATCCGGCTTCGTCACGGCCGCCGCATGGTGGTGCAGAACAACGAGCATAAAGTCCGTTCGATGCTCCTGCGTGACCTGATGGATCAAAACGCGCTGTCCGCGGGGGATATGGCTTCTCTCAACGCGAATTACCAGTTCCATTTTGAACCGGACGACGCGCTGAGCCTTTTCGTACTCAAGGCGGACGCGCTGGAATCGGCCGAGCTGGACAGGCAGATCAACGCGGATATCAGCACGGGGCTGAAAGAGTCCGCCTGGACGTTGTTAAAAAAGCACGTTCGGCCGCTCTGCCACGATATCGAAGTGCTGGAAAACGGTTACTTCATATGGGGCCTGCTTGGCGCGCCGCAGCAGGAACTGCGCGCCATCCGGGCGGAACTGCTCGACATGCTCAAGGAACTGCGCGTGGAATTCAGCCTGTTCAGCCGCCTGCGCCTGTCCATGGCGATCGCGCAGCCCTGCGCGGATATCGGCCGGCTGGGCGCGACGATGGTTTCGGCGCGCAGGATGCTGGACCAGCGCCTGCTGGATCGCCATTCCGTATTGTTCGAACAACTGCCGGAGGAGGTCGCCTTTCCCCAGCAGACGATGCTGGCGGCGTTTGCCTCCGCCGTGGAGCCGCTGATCGACGTCATGGATACGGAAGGAATCGCTAAAAGCATGGACCGGTATATACAGGAACTGCTTTCCTATAAGCTGGCCGGGTACCAGCTTTACGATATGGCGGTCGGCGGGTATCGCGCCGTATATGACGCGGCGCGCCGTAAGCTGATGCAGGATAACAGGATCGGCGACGGTGGGGAGATCGGCGGAGAGGACGCGTTTCAAACGCTGGCGGAACAATGCGGGAGCGTGGAACGGCTGTTCTCGGTCTTTCGGCAGCAGGCGCTGGGCGTAATGACGGAATACCAGGCGCTGGTCAGCAGCAGCAACACAAGGCCGATCAACATGGCAAAGCAGTATGTACAGGAACACTATCAGGAACACCTTTCGCTGGATGAAATCAGCGAACATGTCGGTTTCAACGCCAGCTACTTCGCCACGCTGTTCCGCAAGGAGACGAACCGGACCGTCGTGGACTATATCACCGAAGTGCGCATCAAACAGGCGCGGGAACTGCTCAGAACGACACGGATGACCGTTCAGGAAATCTGCGAAGCGGTCGGGTACCGCGACGGGAAATACTTTTTGAAAACCTTCAAGAAGGAAACAGGCGTAAGCCCGAACGAATACCGCAAACTATATCCGAGGTGATGCGGATGCGCCGTTTCCGTTATCTCAGCTTCCGGCTGCTTCTGCTGGTAATGCTTCTACTGCTTGCCGTGGTGGGGCTGTTATATGCTTGCTTCTGGGGCATCGTGCGCGGTACGTTCCCGGTACCGCTGCTGCTGGCATGCGTGGCGGGCATTATCGCCTGCCTGCTGGCCGGCGTGTTCTGGGTATACCGGCCATACCGAAAAACCACGCATCTGCTGGAACTGTTCGCGGGCGGCTATACGCTGCAGGGCTTGAACCAACTGCGGCATCCCTACAACGAAACCGTTGAACGGATGATACGCCGCCTGATGGATTATATGCGCGCGCCGGAATCCATTAACGCCACGAGGCGGCAAACGCAGTACCTTGCCCTGCAAAATCAGATCAACCCGCATTTTTTATACAACACGCTGGAATGCATCCGCAGCGAGGCGCTCGCCGCGGAGGTGAACAGCGTGGCGGATATGTGCGAAGCGCTGGCGACCTTCTTCCGTTATACGATCAGCAATCTGGATACCATCGCCACCATCGAGGAAGAACTGAACAACGTGAAAAACTACTTCTTCATTCAGCAGTACCGTTTCGGGCAGCGCATTGCCATGAGCGTCGAGTACGACCCGGCGGACGAAGCGCAGATCCTGCGCCATCCGATACCGCGCCTGACCCTGCAGCCGATTACCGAAAACGCGATTTTACACGGCGTGGAGATGACGATCGGCGAAAGCCTGATCCGTATCCGGATAGTGCTTACGGAGGAGCGGCTGATCCTGACTGTTTCCGACAATGGGGTAGGTATTGAAAGCGACGTGCTGGAAAGGCTGAACCACCAACTGCACGCGCAGACGCCTTCGGAAACCGCGAACGGCGGCATAGCGCTTTCCAACGTGAACAACCGCATCAAACTGCTGTTTGGCGAGGAGTACGGCCTTACGCTTTATTCCACCGTCGGCATCGGAACGGATGTGGAAATCACCCTGCCGCATCACAGCATCGAAGATACGCTGATCCGTTGAGGGATTGCCAATGAAAAGAGAAATGCTTCGCATGAACCACGTAACCCTGATGGAAGAAGGGGTTATGCGGCTGAATGATTTTAATCTTTACGTCTTTTCCGGGGAAATCCTCGGGCTGCTGCTGCTTAACGACCGCGGGCTCGGCGCCTTGCTGCGGCTTTTACAGCAGAATATGCCGCTGCATTACGGAACGGTGTATTTTAACGGCAGGCTGGTGAACAGTTACGAAAATCCCGTGGATACCATGAACCCTACGCAGATTATCGAACGAAGGAGCCATCTGATTGCCAATCTGTCCATACCGGAGAATATCTTCGTGCTTAACCGCAATTTCCCGGACAGGATGATCCACAACGGCAGGCTCCGCAACCGCGCGGCGCTCGTGGCCGAAGACCTGCACATCCGGCTGGATCCGGATTGCCCGGTGAAAAACCTGACCACTTACCAGCGTATGGAGATCGAAATGATGCGCGCGGTCGTATCCGGCACGGGGCTGGTTATCCTCCGCGATCTGGTCCATCTGCTGACGACCGAAGAACTGGAGGCGTTGCACCGGCTCATACGCAAGTGCTCGCAAATCGGTATTTCGTTTATCTATATCTGCGACCAGGCGGAAACGATGGAGGAAGTATGCGGACGCGTGGCGCTGTATCAGGATGGAACCATTCATCAGATCATCGCCATCGATTCCGACCGGTCGAGGGAACAGTTTTCACAGTACGTCGCTTCGTTTTTCGATATCGATCAGCCCCCGGGGCCGTCACAGGGGCAGGCGGAGGACGGGACGTTGCGCCGGGTGCTGGCGATCAGCCACGGAACGGACGACGTTCTCCACGACGTGTCCTTACAGGCGTGCCGCGGTAAAGTAACCTTGTTCGCGGATCAGCGCATGGAGGTTCTTACGCGGCTTTCGGCCGTGATCCGCGGGAGAAGCCCGCTGTGGGCCGGGGAGATGACGGCGGCCGGCCGTTTCGGGGAAAACTGCATCATATCCGAAATCCATCAGAATCCTACGCGCAGCATGCTGTTTTATAACCTGAGCGTAATGGACAACCTGTGCTTTCATCTGGACGATCGGCTCAGCAGGGTGTGGAAGCCCAAGCGTATCCGTAAAAGCGCCATGAACGAACTTCGGAGCCGCCTGAAGGAGCTGTTGTATGCCAAGAACCTGAACGACCTTTCCAAATCGCAGCTGTACGACATCGTCTATTGCAAGTGCCTTCTGGAAAAACCCGATCTTGCGATTCTGATGTGCCCTGTGGATAATACCGATATCGACCTGCGCCGCAACGTACTGGAATACATCCGCATTTTGAGCGAGAACGATATCGCCGTGCTCATCTTATCCGCCGATTTTTCCCTCGGCGCTTCGCCGTTGGTTGAACAGGCTTACCGGATGGAAACGCCGCCGCAGGGGACGGACGAGTAGCGGCGCGGCGGGAAAACGCACAGGACGAAAGCCTCGGAAAAGCAGCGTATGCCTGATCCGGTCGTTACGGCTCCGTTCATACCATGGCTCATGTACCGATTGCGCGCCAAACTCCCAAATTTAACACACCTATTCTAAATCCTCCTCCCTGTTCATGAAAAGCCTGCGTTTGTATAATGAGGTCAGAAAACGGGAAAACAGTCCAAAAACGGGGACGTTTCCCGTAAAGGAACACCATGATAAAGCAGGGCAAGGAGTGGAACACATGAAAAAATGGATTTCCCTGGCGCTCGTCCTTACGATGGCACTCGGCCTGACTTCGTTCGCACTGGCGGACGACGGCAAAATCGGCAACCTTGGCGCAGGCATCTATTCCGACACGGATGATTTCAACACCTACATCGCAAGCGCGATCGTCAAGAACGCCGAGGGCCGCGTAAACATCAAGAACGTGGACAGCGGCTCCAATAACCAGGCGACGCAGAACGACCAGGTGGACGCGTGGATCGCCAAAGGCGCGGACGCCGTAGCGCTGTCCGTTGTGGACACGGCCGCCGCCGAAGGCCTCATCAACAAGTGCGCGCAGGCCGGCAACCTCCCGATTCTCTTTTTCAACAAGGTCATTACCGACCAGGACCTGATCAACAGCTACGATAACGTATACCAGATCACCTCCACCGCCGGTTACTACGGCGCCGACATCGAAGCCGGCATTATCGTGGACGCCTGGAACGGCGGCGCGATCGACAAGAACGGCGACGGCATACTGCAGGTCGCGATGCTCCGCGGCGATCCCAACCACACGGCCACCGAGCCCCGCGCGCAGGGCGTTTACGACACCCTGACCGCCAACAACGTGCAGTATGAAGCCCTGGCGGACGACTATGGCGATTGGGATACCGCTACCGCCAAAGAGAAGATGGACTCCTGGATTTCCAAATTCGGCGATGAAATCGAGTTCATCGTATGCGCCAACGACGCGATGGCGCTTGGCTCCCTGCAGTCCGTTCAGGCGGCCGGCTTCAACGAGAACGGTTCCGCAAGCGACAAGTACATCCCGATCATCGGCATCGACGCGCTGCCTTCCGTGCTCCCGCTGATCGAAACCGGCGAGATCTACGCCTCCGTTCTGCAGGATTCCTCCACGCAGGGCTGGCTGGTCGACCAGGTTGCCTACAACATGATTAACGGGCTGGACGTGATGAACGGCATCGACCTTGAAACGATGGGTATCGAATACGACGCCGCCAACAAGACCTTCGGCGTGCCGTATACTCCGATCAACAAGAGCAACCTCGCGTCCGCGGAAGCCGCTTACGAATAACCGTTCGTAAGCCGTACAGAAAGGGTGCCCGGGGGCGTGGGAAGGCTGCTTTTTTCCCTCCCACGCCCCATTTTCACTTTACTTCCGGGGGGATAATACATCATGGCGAACGAATACCTGCTTGAAATGACGGACATTTCAAAATCATTCCCGGGTGTAAAGGCGTTGGACAAGGCGTATTTGCACATTCGCCCCGGCACGGTGCACGCGCTGATGGGGGAGAACGGGGCGGGCAAATCCACGCTGATGAAATGCCTGTTCGGCATCTACCGTAAGGATGAGGGGACCATCCGGCTGGACGGCGAGGAAGTCGCCTTTACGGATTCCGCCATGGCGCTGCAACACCACGTATCGATGGTCCATCAGGAACTGAACCAGGTACCCAACCAAACGGTGATCGAGAACATGTGGCTGGGCCGCTACCCGATCCGCTACGGCCTGATCGACCAGAAGAAGCTGGAAAAGGACACCCTGGCGATCTTCCGGTCGCTGGATCTGCCGATCAACCCCAACGCGAAAATCGTCACGCTGTCGGTTGCGCAGAAACAGATGGTGGAGATTGCCAAAGCCATCTCCTACCGTTCCAAAATACTTGTGCTGGACGAACCCACCTCCTCTTTGACGGAAAAAGAGGTCGAGCATCTGTTCTCCATTTTGCAAACGCTTAAGAAGCAGCAGATGGGCATCATTTTTATCACGCACCGCATGGAGGAAGTCATGGCGATTTCCGACGAAGTCACCGTTATGCGGGACGGTCAAACGGTGATCACATCCGCTATTCGGGACATTACGCAAAACGATATTATCCGCTACATGGTGGGCCGTGAAATCGGCGACCGGTATCCGGACAAGAGCATACGGCCCCAAGGCACCCTGTTGAAGGTGGAAAACCTCAGCTCCAGACACCCCGCGTTCGAGGGCGTGAGCTTTGAACTGCGGGAGGGGGAAATCCTCGGCATCTCCGGGCTGGTGGGTTCCAAACGCACCGAGTTGCTGGAAGCGCTGTTCGGTTGCCGGCAGATCGGCGAAGGCACTATTATGCTTCGCGGCAGAGAGGTGAAAAACCGCACGCCATTGGAAGCCATGCGCAACGGTTTCGCCATGGTTACCGAGGAGCGCCGATACAACGGGATTTATGCCCACATGAGCGTGGAGTTCAATATACTCATATCCAACCTGAACCAATATACGCGCAACGGATTGTTGAGCAGGAAACGGATGGCGAAGGACGCCCAGAGCGTGATCCGGTCCATGAACATTAAAACGCCCTCCCGGGAAACGCCCATTTCTTCTCTTTCCGGCGGCAATCAGCAAAAGGCGATTCTGGGGCGGTGGCTGCTGCTGGGCCCGGACGTGCTGCTGCTGGACGAACCCACGCGCGGCATCGATATTGGCGCCAAGTACGAGATATATAAGCTGATCAACGCCCTGGCGGAACAGGGCAAGGGCATCATCATCGTCAGTTCGGAAATGCCCGAACTCTTCGGCATCTGCGACCGCCTGCTGGTGATGAGCAACGGCAGACAGGCCGCGATTCTCAATCCGGAACAGACCAACCAGGTCGAAGTGATGGAAGCCGCCGCAAAATACGTGTAACCGGAGGAGCGTCAACATGGTTATCAATGATCAGAAACCCCGCATGAACCGGCCTTCGATCCAAAAGATGCTGGCGGATAACGCGATCTATTTCGTGCTGCTGGCGTTGCTGCTGCTCATCGTTATTATCGAGCCGCGCTTCCTGAACATCCAAAACTTCCAGAACATCTTTGCCCAATCCTCCACCAAAATCATCATCGCCATCGGCGCGGGCATGATCCTGGTGGTGCAGGGCGTAGACCTTTCGACCGGCCGCATCGTGGGCCTGGGCGCCGTCATCAGCGCGTCGCTTATGCAAAGCGTTTCCTACAAATACCGCATGTATGCCAACCTGCCGGAATTGCCGCTGATCGTGCCTATTCTGGTAACCATTGTCGCCTGCGCCCTGATCGGCCTGCTGATCGGTTCGATGGTCGCTTTTCTGAAGGTCCCGCCCTTTATCGCGACGCTCGGTTCCCAACTGGTTATTTTCGGCCTCGCGTCGCTGTATTACGCTTCCCAGCCCTCCGGCGCGCAGCCGCTGGGCGGCATTGATAAAAGCATTACCGGCATTTCCACCGGCGCGCTGACCATCGGTTCGCTTCGCATACCGTACCTCACGCTGATCGCGGTGACGATCGCCGTGATCATGTGGGTCGTGTGGAATAAAACGCGCTTCGGCAAGTATATGTTCGCCATCGGCGGCAACACCGAAACGGCGCGCGTTTCCGGCGTCAACGTTACGCGCACCCTGATCACCGTCTACACTGTCGCGACCGTGCTGTACGCCATCGCTTCCGTGCTGGAGGTCGGGCGCATTGGCTCGGCGACCAGTTCCACCGGCGAAGGCTACGAAATGGATGCCGTGGCGGCCTGCGTGGTCGGCGGCGTATCGTTGCAGGGCGGCGTGGGTTCCATCGGCGGCATAGTGATCGGCGTCCTCATGTTCACTATCATCAACTACGGCATGTCGTTCATCGGCATCAATATGTACTGGCAGTATATCGTCAAGGGTGGTATCATTCTATTAGCGGTTATTCTGGATATGCGTAAGCATGCCAGGCGTGTATAAAAAGGAGGGGAAAAGCATGCGGGCAGTCGTTCGCAATACGGTGCTCACGGAAAACTGTTCCAAGGAAACCATCTCACAGTTTGTGAATTCGGTGCTCCCGCGCCTTACGCTAAATGAAAAAATCGGTATCATGAACGGACAGGAGACCGAAAAGAAGCTTCTGGACGATCTGTTCGTGCTGGAACACTACAACGTGAAGCCGTATCCCACGCTGGCGGTGGACAGGCTCGGCCTGCCCAACGTACGCTTCGTGGACGGCCCGCGCGGCGTGGTGGCCGGAAGCTCCACCTGTTTCCCGGTCAGCATGGCGCGCGGCGCCACCTTTGACCGTGATCTGGAAGAAGAAATCGGCCGCGCCATCGGCGCGGAAATCCGTGCGCAGGGCGGGAATTACTTCGGCGGCGTGTGCATCAACCTGCCGCGCAATCCCCGCTGGGGTCGCGCGCAGGAATGCTACGGCGAGGATTCCTACCACCTGGGGGAAATGGGCGCGGCGCTTACGCGCGGCGTGCAGAGCCAAAACGTGATGGCGTGCGTCAAGCACTACGCCATGAACAGCATTGAAAACGCCCGTTTCAAAGCGGATGTGTTCGCGGACAGGCGCACGCTGCACGAGGTGTACCTGCCTCATTTCAAGCGTTGCGTCCAGGAGGGGGCGGCCTCCGTGATGGGCGCGTACAATAAAGTGTACGGCGAACAGGCGTCCGAGTCCAAATACCTTCTGCGGGACATCCTGCGCGACAAGTGGCATTTCGACGGCTTTACCCTTTCGGACTTCCTTTGGGCGGTGAAAGACGGCGTAAAAGCGGTAAAGAACGGCATGAACATTGAAATGCCCTGCTTCTGCCACTACGTGGAGGATTTGCCGAAGGCCATCGAAAGCGGCGAGCTGGAAATGGCGGATATCGACGAAGCCGTAAGCTATATCCTGCGTACCATCCTTTATTATGAAACCCGCCGCGACCCGCGGGAATACGGCAAAGACGTGATCGCGTGCCCGGCGCACCGCGCGCTTGCGCGCCGCGCGGCGGAGGAAGCCATGGTGCTGCTGAAAAACGACGGCGGCGTGCTTCCTTTCCGCAAGGAAAAGACCGATAAAATCGTTGTGCTCGGCGTGCTGGGCGACACCGAGAATATCGGGGACCACGGCTCCAGTAAAGTCCATCCGTGCTACACGGTCACGCCGCTTCGCGGACTGATGGCGAAGATGCCGGCGGCGCAAATCCTCTATAATGACGGCTCGGATTTGGAGACCGCGCGTAAACTTGCGGCGGACGCCGACGCCGTGGTTATCGTCGCCGGTTACATCCACAGCGACGAAGGAGAATTCCTTTCCGACCGCAGCGACATCGCGGATATGGGCGGCGATCGCGTTTCCATGCGGCTGCACAAGCGGGATACCGATTTGATCCACGGCGTCGGAAGCGTATGCAAAAATACGGTGGTGTCCGTCGTCGGCAGCAGCGCGATTCTGATCGACGACTGGGTTGCGGACGTTCCCGCCGTCATCTTCTCTTTCTACAGCGGCATGGAAGGCGGAAACGCGCTGGCGGATATCCTTTTCGGCGACGTGTGCCCGGGCGGAAAACTGCCTTACACGGTCGCTAAGCGGGAAGAGGATTATCCCTTCTTTGATCCGGACTGCGAAAAAATCACCTACGAATACTACCACGGCTACGCCAAGATGGACAAGGAAGGCAAGGCGGTTGCGTATCCCTACGGCTTCGGGCTGAGCTATACGTCGTTCGCGTTTTCCAGGCCGGAGGCGCGCGTGTTCGCCGATACGGCGAAAATTTCCGTAACGGTTACCAACACGGGTGCCGTGAAAGGCGCGGAAGTGGTGCAGCTATACGTGGGGTGCGAAAACAGCGCCGTGGACCGCCCCGTGAAAACCCTGCGCGACTTTGCCCGCGTTGAACTGCTGCCCGGCGAAAGCCGTACCGTTGAATTGTCCTTTACCAAGGAAGCGATGGCCTATTTCGACGAGGCGGCGGACGATTTCAGACAAGAGGACATTCCGTACATCGCCTATGTCGGCAACTGCAGCGCCGCCGATGCTTTGCAGAAGGTTACCTTGCGGTTCGGCGCTTGAGGCGGCGCAATGAGAATCGGCGTTGATTACTATCCGGAACACTGGGAGCGCGCCCGCTGGGATATTGACGCGCAAATGATGAAGGAAGCGGGCATACGGGTCGTCCGGATTGCGGAATTCGCATGGAGCCTGCTGGAACCCCGAGAGGGCGAATACCGTTTCGAGTGGCTGGACGAGGCGATGGACTTCTTCGCGGGGCAGGGCATCGGCGTGGTGCTGTGCACCCCGTCCGCTACGCCGCCCAAATGGATGGTGGACCGCTACCCGGAGATTTTACAGGCGGACGTACACGGAAATCCCAAGCTTTTCGGAACGCGTAAGCATTATTGCTTCAACAGCGCGCTGTACCGGGAAAAATGCCGTGTTCTGAATACGATGATCGCCGAACGTTATGGCGCGCACCCGGCGCTGGAAGCCTGGCAGGTGGATAACGAACTCGGCTGGGCCAACACCACGCGCTGTTACTGCGACGAATGCGAAAGCAAGTTCAAGACCTATCTGGCGGAGAAGTATCGGGACATTGGCGTGCTGAACCGCGCGTACGGCACGGTTTTCTGGAGCCAGGTTTATAACGGCTTCGAAGAACTGATCCTTCCCCGCGCCGGCGCGTGTTACGATGTGGACGCGGGCACGCAGGGGCAAAACCCCGCGCTTCTGTTGGATTTCGACCGTTTCTGCAGCGATTCGGTGATCTCGTTCGTGCGCGAAACCTGCGAAGTCATCCGCAAGCACAGCGACAGGCCCGTCACCTCCAACCTGCTGGACGCGGCCGTCAATTCCGGCACGGGCATCGATTATTTCAAACTGGCCGAAGAATTGGACTTCGTCTCGTGGGACAACTATATCGAATTTCAATGGGGCGTTGCGCAGGATGCGACCGTATCGCACGACCACGCGCTGCTGCGCAGCTATAAAAAGCAACCTTTCTGGGTCATGGAGCAGCAATCGGGGCCCTGCGGCTGGAGCAAACTGGGCCCGACGCCGGCGCCGGGGAAACTGCGGCTTTGGACGTACGCGGCCGTAGCCAACGGCGCGGACAGCGTCGTATACTTCCGCTGGCGCGCCTGCCCGTTCGGCGTTGAGGAGTACTGGCACGGCGTATTAAACCATGACGGAAAGCCGACCAGACGGCTGGCGGAAGTATCGCAGGTCGGCGCGGAAATGAAGAAGCTCAGCCAAACCTACGGCGCTCTGGCGCCCAAAGCGCGTGTGGCGATCGTCAAATCCTTCGACAGCGAATGGAGCCATGCCATCCACAGCCATGTGGAGGGCTTTCGGTATGACGCCCTGCTGACGGATTATTACCGCGCTTTCTATCGCCTGGGAATCGCCGTGGACTTTGTGACCGAGCAGGAAGATCTGGGCGGGTATGCCCTGGTGCTGGCCCCGGCGCTGGTGATGATCGGCGAGAACGGCCTTGCCAACCTGGAAGGATACGCAGAGCGGGGCGGTAATCTGCTGATCTCGTTCCGCAGCGGGATTAAGGATTTGCACAACAACATGCTTACGCGAACGGTACCCGGCGTGTTCGCCCGCCTGACCGGCGTGGAGGTGCGCGATTACGACGCCCAATACCAACACGCCACGCAGGTAAGCGGCGTGTTCGGAAAGGGGACGGCCAGCCTCTGGTGCGACGTCGTCGACCTTGCGGGCGCGCAGGCGCTGGGGGTTTATACGCAAAACTACTTTGCGGGCAAACCGTGCTTCACGGTCAACCGGCAGGGCAAAGGAAACGTTTACTATATCGGCTGCGATCTGGACGACGCCGCGATGGGGAACCTTGCGCGCTATCTGGGCGCGCAGTCGGGGCTGGAAGTGCCGCTGTACGGCGTGGAAGGCGTTGAAACCGTCAGCGCTACGGACGGAAAGCGCAATCCGCTTTTCATCCTCAACCACAACGATGTGCCGGTTACCGTCCCGGTTTCGAAAAAGTATACGGATATGCTGTCGCAGGCACGGGTGGAATGCGCCGTTACGCTGGAACCGTACGGTGTGGCGATCCTGGACGAGGCTTAAGGCAACGCATACGCCGCCCGTACGGACCGGCGCCTTACGAAGAACGGTTTAATTCCCCCAACGGAGCGCCCGAATAAACGAGGACGCTCCGCTTTGTATGTACACTTTAGTGAGGTTACGGGAGCGAAGCGAACGAAACCAGAACTCCCCCGGCTGTGCCGGGGGAGGGAATAAAGCTTTGCTCATCATGTTCACGATGTGGTTTGACGACGGTCTGATCCCGCGGTATATGGTCGTGAGGACGCTGGGCATGATGGATACCCGCGCGGCGCTCATCCTGCCGACGGTGATGACTACGTTCAACTTTATCATCATGCGGACAGTGCTGTCGGAAGTGCCGGACGGATTGGTGGAATCCGCCACCATCGACGGCGCGAACCATTGGCGCAACAGGTAAAGCGGGTAAATTGATCGCCCGCGAAGCGAAGCTCAGGGGATATGAGGTAGTCGCGGTCACGCGCGCTGCTTCGATTATCCGTCTGGAAGATAACTACCCCATCATTCCTAAAGACATTTTCGAACTCACCACCGAAGACTTCCGCGGTTTTGACGTGGTGGTTGACGCTTTCGGTACCAACTTCGGCAAGCCCGGCAGCGAAAACCAGCACGTGCAGGTGATGGAGCACCTGATTCAGATCATGGAGCCTCTGCCCGACGTTCGGCTGATGGTCGTCGGCGGCGCGGCCAGCCTGTTTACGGACGAAACCCGCACCCGCAGGCTCATCGACGACATGGCGCCGGAGTTCAGCGTAGCTCCGCGCAAGATGTACGACGCTTATCTGAAACTGGTAAACAGCAAGGTCAACTACACCTTCATGAGCCCGGCCGAGTTCTTCGACGCGGGCAGCAAGGGCGTCGGCACCTATACGCTGGGCACGGATGTAGCCATCAAGAACGCGATGAATATGAGCTACATCACCTATGAGGATTACGCCATCGCCATGGTGGACGAGATGAAAAACCGCTCGTTCCTCCGCGCCCGCTTCACCGCCGTTTCCGAATCAAAGTTCAAGAACGACGGTAAGAATTTTATCTCCATGGGGATGAATGCCTTCACGCGTCAGGGCAGCTGGCTGGGCCTGTTTAACGCCAGCGCCGGCAGCGGTTATGGCGCGGCCAGGTTATACCTGGGTTCCCGCCGCGACGGCGCGCTGCGGCGCATCGTGCCAAGCAACAAGCTGTTTGACGTGTCTCCCATTTATGACGGCCACAAGGTGCCTTATTCGCTGCTGACCACCCCCATGGAGCTGTTGATTCGTACGCAGCTGGGCAACATCCGCGTGTGCTGCCCGGAGGAAAGTGTCATGCTCTTCAAGGGCGAAAACGGCCTGGGGATCCGCATCGACGGCAATCTGACCACTCACGAGATGATGAAACCCAGAGGCCAGCGCTCCTGGGAAGCGGTGTTCCTTCGTACCGCCAGCGTGGTTTTCACACCCTGGAAGAGCAAGGCCAGCATCAAGGCGGACTGGGATTGGGAAAAGCTGTCCACGCCGATCGTGAAGGGTGATTTCCTGCCAGACGAGAACGGCGAGATGCTCTTTTCCGTCGAGGATTTCGACCATGCCGGCGTGGAGCGCGAGACGCTCTACAGCTACGAGGAGGGCCATGCCAAAGTTCGTAAGGAATGGGAGGATTTCCTGGCGAAGCAGCCCAAGTTGGACGTGCGCTACGCTGAAGAGCGTGAAAAGTCCGCGTGGATGACCTGGACGCACCTCATGAGACCCAGCGGGCGCATCAAACGGCCCTATATGTACATGGGCGCCACCTTCTGCGCTTCCGAGTGGCAGATGTGCGAAAACGCCGTAGTCCTGAAAAACAACCTGCCTGTAGCTATTGAACTGATGCTCAACATGCTGGACTGGCAGTCCCCGGACGGTCAGCTGGCCGACCTGTATGGCGATGGAAGAGCGGTCTTCGGGCAGATCAAACCGCCGGTTCAGGGCTGGGCGCTGGATATCCTGATGCGCGAACATGACTTCGCCGCGGAAGTGCCGCACGATAAGCTGGAATGGATGTACGAAGGCTATTCCCGCTGGGCGAACTGGTTCACGCTCTACCGCGACAACGATCACGACGGCATCCCAAACTACGAGCACGGCGATGAGACCGGCAACGACGGAACGGCCATTACCCGCGAGCATCACATGGCGGAACTGCCTGACCTGAGCGCTTTCCTGGGCCTACTGTACGAGTACCTCGGAAAGCTCGGGCAAATTCTGGGCAAAGACGAGGCTGAGTGCGAGGCCTGGTTTACCAGGTCCAAGGTTATCATTCAGAAGATGATCGACACCTTCTGGAATGGAGAACGCTTCATCGGCCTGACAGACGGCACGCACGAGGTGATCGATACGGCGGCCGTCATCTTCTACCGTCCGCTGGTGCTGGGCAAGCGCCTCCCTCAGGAGATCATCGATAAGATGGCCGCGGATCTGGCCGAAGAGGGCAATTACCTCTGCCCCTATGGCCTGTTGAGCCAGCGCCTCACCAGCCGCGATTTCTCCATGAACGGCTATGGCAACGGCGCTCCCAGCGCATCCGAAAACCTGCTTATCGCAACCGGCCTGTATGCGGCGGGCAAGGAGGAATTGGCCAGGGAAATCGCGCGCCGCTTCTGCGATGGCATGAAGCTGGGCGGAAGCCCCTTCTTTGCGATCATGCCGGGATTTTCGGGCAGTTGGGGAGCCGCTGGATTCCAGATACTGGCTAACCTGGCTTTCAACATGTAACGGCGTTTTCAAAGGCCTCCTTCGCAAGGGGTAGCCCTCAGCCTGCTAAACGGGCCCCACAGGAAGCATTGTCATTGGAAAAAATTAGGGTAAGTAATGGACAGTCACCCCAGAGAGGTGCTGTCCATTATTTTGATGCGGATGTTTTCACAGCCGATGGCCGCCTACTGGCTGGCAACGGGCGCCCGGAACCATGAATAGCGGCAGGGCATGCCGGGATTTTCCTGTGAGCCGCCCACCATGATTGCCGGCGTTCCCTCCACCGCTTTGGATTCGCCGTCGGACATGGGCGTATCCAGTATGGGCTCGCGCCCCCGGCAGGACAGGAGGTCGCGCGGCCCTCTGCTTACGCCGGGCGCGATGGGGGACATGTCTATGAACAGCGCGCCCGCCCTTGCACAATCGCGGATGCCTCCGTGGCCGTCGCGCACGGCGCTTCTCCCATGCGGGCTGCTGGGCAACATTGCGAGATCGTATCGTGGCGGCCGCACACTCCGGCAATGCTTTATACAGGGCACGGCCCCGTTCCTGCCGGTTTCTCCACGGCCGCTGCGACCACGCCTTTAGGCGAATACGGCGTATCCTGCCTTCGGCAGGATTTTTGGTCATGGGCTTACCCATGGCTCCCCGCCGGTAAATCCGACGTTCCTGTCTGTGTCCTTCCCGTTCGGGCCCTGGCTGTCCGTGCCTGCTTCGGCGGGCGTACCTCAGTACTGCCGATCGAAATCGATCAGGTTCTTTAGCGGCTGCCCTTCCAGATAACGTCCGAGATTTTCTTCAAACAGGGCGAAATGCCTCATATAAGTGCTGGGAGATTTGCCGGATATATGGGGCGTCAGAATCAGGTTTTTCGCATCCCAAAGGGGGCTGTCCTGCGGCAGCGGCTCCGGTGTCGTTACGTCCAGCGCCGCGCCGGCGATGGCTTCGCTGTTGAGCGCTTCGGCCAGCGCCTCCTGGTCGACCAGCGTACCCCGGCCGATGTTGATCAGATATGCGTCCTTGCGCATCAGCGCCAGCCGCCGCCTGTCCATAAACCCTTTTGTGTCGGGCGTGGCCGCCATGGTCAGCACGACAAAATCCGCCTGTGGAATCACTTTGTCCGCCTCTTCGGTCAGAAACAGCTCGTCCACGTAGTCCGGCTTCGGCGACGGGCGGCGCTTGACCGCCAGCACACGCATGCCCAGCGCCTTGGCTTTGTACGCCACCTGTCCGCCGACGTCGCCCAGGCCGAGCACGGCGACCGTGGACTCAAAAAGGTCCTTACGGGCGTCGATCTTCCGCCAGAGGTGCGACTGCTGCTGATCCCGGAGAATATGCATGGATTTGGCAAGCATGATCATCGCGCAGACTACGTAGTCGGAAATCGGCTTGCCGTAGGCGCCGCTGCTGTTGGTGAGCCGGAAGTCCGGGTTTGCGTACAGGGCGCGGTCCACGTGCTTGTCCACCCCGATGCTGCTAAGCTGTAGCCATTTCAGGTTTTTCGCGGCCCGGATGTGCTCGGGCCGGACAAAGCCCACCATCACCTCCGCCCGCTCAAGCTGCCCGGCCGTCGCGTCATTCTCGTCGACCGCGGTGATGTCGCAGGTCGGATACTCGTCCCGTAGGGTCTGAATCTGACGGTCGGTAAACTGGAAGCCCGCCGTATACAGAACGAGCACGTTGGTTTTGGAGTCGGCCATAGGTTTAGAACCTTCTTTCTGCAATCTTATCCCTTCAGTCCGCTGGTCGCGATGCCCTGCACGTAATACTTCTGAAAGAACAAGAAGATCAGGATCGTCGGAATAACGGCAAGCGTCAACGCCGCCATAACCTGTGCGTAATAGATGGGCGGGTCGGAGAAAAACGCCTGTACGCCGATCTGCACCGTGAACATATCGCGTTTGTCCAGTACGATGAGGGGCCACATGAAGTCGGACCACATGGTAACGAAGTCCAGAATGAACACGGTGGCGAAAACCGGACCGGATATGGGAAGGACGATGCTGAAAAAGGAACCGGCCCGGCTGCACCCGTCAATGTTGGCGGCTTCGGTAAGCTCGTTGGGGACGTCCATGAAGAACTGGCGGAACATGAAAATGCTGAAGCATTTTGCGATGAACGGCAGGATCAGCGCCCAATAACTGTTGAGCAGGTGCATTTTTGCCACGATGATGTACAGGGGAATGATCACCGTGTCAAAGGGAAACACCATCAGCGAGATGATCAACACCAGGATCGGCTTTTTTCCCTTGAACTCAAACTTCGCCAGCGCGTACCCGCACATGGAGTTGAGGACGAGGCTGATACTGAGCGTGATCAGGATGTAGAACAGGCTGTTGAAGATGTAGTGCATCATGGGGATGCGGTTGAAAACGGACTGATAGTTGCTCCATGTAAAATCAACGGGAATAAAGGCGTTGATGCTTCCCATGTCCGCGAATAGCCGTACCTCAGGCTTGACCGAGGAAATGAGCATCCACACCAGAGGGAATAGAAAGACCAGGCCGAGCAGCGTGTTGACCAGATAGATTAGGAACAGGTTGAACCGCTTCTTATTCATGCTCGCTCACTCCTTTGCGATAAAGTGGCGGATCCCGAAGGAGAGAGAGACCACGATTAAAAAGTAGACGAAGGAAAGCGCGCATGCGTAGGCTACGTTATGGTATTGCATGCCTTGCTGATAGATGTAGTACACGAGCGAGCGGGTGGAATTGTCCGGGCCGCCGGCCGTCATGATATAGGCCTGCGTGAACATCTTCATGGCGGACATCGTCATCATCAGGACGATGAAAACCGTCACGTTGTGCAAGGAGGGAATGGTGATGTAAAACAGCCTCTGGAACCAGTTCACGCCGTCCACCTTCGCGGCCTCGTACAGCTCGACGGGCACACCCTGCAGCCCTGCCAGGAAGATCATCATCTGGTACCCGACACCCTGCCATATCGACATCGCGATGATGCAGTTCATCGCCGTGGACGTGCTGGTGAGAAAAGGACTGGTCGGCAGGTTCAGATTGTAGAGTATTGTGTTAATGAAACCTTGGCCCGGCGTGGGGTTATAGATGAAAGTCCACAGGATGGATACGACCGTCATGGAGAGCAGAACCGGGCTGAAATATGCGATTCGGAAGAGGGATATCCCCTTGACCCTGTTGTTGACCAGCAGCGCGAGGATCAGCGCCAGCGTGCATTGCAACGGTACGATGATGCAGGCGAAGTAAAGCGTGTTTTTCAGTGCCTTGTAGAATATGGGATCGGAAAACAGGTTGAGGTAATTTGTCAGGCCGATGAAGGTGATCCGGTTGGGTCGAAGCATGTTGAAATGCGTGAAGCTATACCCTACGGACATCGTAACGGGAAAAATCAGAAAGACCAACAGCACCAGAAGTGCCGGTAAAACGAAGGCGTAAGGCGTCATTTTATCCAGTGTGAACACTTTACCCGGCGCGGTGACGACCATATCGGGAGCTGCGCCCTTTTGTTTCATGTGGGTTCCCCCCAGTATCCTGCTTTTTGGGTTCGCTCGGCAAGCCATGCCCCGTATGGACGGGCCGCGCGGCAACGGCTGTCAGCCGTTGCCGCGCGGCTTTTGTCAGGAACGGAGCCCTTTATTCACTATAGTTCATGGCATAGTCGTCATCGACGATTTTCGCGCCTTCGTCGAGCTTGGTCTGGATATCCACGCCGGTCAGCGCATCGGTGATCGCGGTGGTGAACTGACTGGACAGCAGCGCATACTCCGGGGTGCGTGGCCGAGGAGCGCCGCAGGCGGAAAGCATTTCTACAAAGACGTTGCGCGGATACTCGTTGTACGAGGGCAGGGCTTCGGCGGAGGAGTGACGGTTGGGCAGGTAGCCGGACGCGGTGCAGCCCGCCATGTTGCCTTCGGTGTTCGTCATCCAATCCAGGAACAGCCAAGCGCCGTCGGGATCAGAGGCCTTGCTGGTGATTGCCAGGGCCCAGCTTCCGGTGGGGCACTTCAGAACGCCGTCGTCGGAGGCGGGGTAATAGGTCAGGCCCCAATCCAGATCGGGATAGGATGCGAGAACGCCGATCTGGTGGGAGCCGCCCAGCAGCATGGCGGATTTGCCGTCGTGGAACTCGGTGGCGGTGGGGGAGACGTTGGCCACGCCCTCGTCGTAGAACTTCTTGATCGTCTCGATCGCCTTTACGGATGCGGCGCCGTTAAGGTAACCGGTGGCCGCGCTGCCGTCCGGGCTGACCAGGTCGCTTCCGTTCTCCACGACCATGGGGGAGTAGAAGTAGGTCACCTGCTCGCCGATTTCGTTGTGGAAAGTGATGCCGTAATGGTCGCTGGTCGTAAGCTTCTTGGCGTTGTCCAGCAGTTCGCTCCAGGTCCAGGCATCGTCCATGCTGGCGGGCACTTCGATGCCGGCGTCCGCGAGCATCTTTTTGTTATAGTAGATGCCCACGGAAGACTCCCACAGGCCGACGGCGTAAAGCTGGTTGTTGAAGGTACCCTGCGTGACGATGGAATCCAGCAGGTCGGCTTTGCTGTCCGCGGATATGTAGCTTTCCAGCGGGATGATCATTTCGTTGATCGCATAGTTGGATACGTTGGGGCCATCGACCAGAATCAGGTCGGGTAACGTGTCGGAAAGCACGGCCGCGCCGACCTTATTGGCGTAGCCCTGATCGCCGCTCTTGGGGAAGGTGGACTGCACGACCTTGTACTGACCGGCATACTTCTCGTTGAACGAATCCACGCGGGCCTGCCAGAAGCCTTCGATGGACTCGTTGTTGGACGGACGCCAGACCTCCAGAACTTTTTCCTCCGATGCCGCCGCCCCGGTGACGGGTATGCCCGCGAGGGTCAATACAAGCGTCAGACTGAGGATGGCACAAACCAGTTTACCAAGGGTTTTCTTCATTTTGAGATTCCTCCTTTTTTTATCTTTTCGAGCCTGCAGGCTCGCAGATTCGGTAGTTAACGCGGACGGAAAGGCCGCGCGTTATGCGCCCCAGATCGGCCGGACCATCGTGATCGCCGCTCCGGACACCGCCCCGGGGCGGCGGAACTGCGCGGAACAGATATGCTTTGGCGTGCGGATGAAGTAGTCTTTACAGGCCATCTGCTCGCCGTTGTTTACGAACACCTCGATGGCAGCGCGATCCACGTAAACACACAGCTTTTTGATATCCGCCACATCCAGAAACAGGTTGGCTACGCTCAGCCCATCTTTGGGGCCGTTAAGGATGCGCAGACGGCCGCTGTCGTACGCCAGCCCGATGTGCCTGTGGCCGTCATCGGCGAATACGAGCCTGAAATCCGTATTCTGCCGGAAGGACAAATCCAGGTGGTAGCAGTTGTCCTCCACTTCTGCCTCGAAATTCTCGCCCTTACCCTGGAATACGGTTTCCCCATCCAACTGCTTCATTTCGCGGGCGGGTACGCTGTACATCTTTCCGTCGCGAATCACGTTTTCCCGCGGAATGGTCATGCAGCCGTTGGCCGAAGAACCTTCGAAAGGGAATTCCTCATAGGGGCTGCAGATCCAGCCGAAGGACACCGTGCGGTCCGGCAGATCCATAAACTGATACGCGTAGCCGGACGTGCCGAAATCATAAAAGGTCCGGGTCTCGGGCACGAAGTGGCGGGGATCGGTGAAGGAACCGACGTAGCAGGCGCTCAGGCAGGTACGACCGTAGGGATCGCGGGGCGCCTGAAGTGCGCATACGATCGCTCCGCGCCAGGGATCCTCCGGGCTCTGGATGTAATTGACGCATTCGAACGTCTTGCAGGGAAGATCGTCGCGCATGATCACGCCCTGGTATTCCCAGCGCGCGTCGGTCACCCGCCTGTACATCATCACGGAGCACACGCCGTCCACGGTGGTGGCGATGAGCATGTATTCCTGCCCGGCGATGTTCACTACCTTGGGGTCGCGGAAGGTGGGGTCGCTTTCCTGGTTTCCCTCCGGACGCTTATCCAAAATGATCTGCTCGTCAACGGCGTGAACGTCGTCGTGGATGTACGCCAACGCCTGCTTTTCCGACGTCCGGCTTCCCTTTTTCAGCGGGCCGATGCTGCGCGTGAAATACAACCGGATCCGGTCTTCGTCCGCAACGGCGGAACCGGTGTACGCGCCGCCGAGAATCGCGTCCGTGGAACCGGAAAAGCTGTCGCAAAGGCCCTTGCACCAGAGGGAGTATTGTTTGATCTGGCCTGGGTTGGCCGTGTTTGCGCCGGCCAGGTAGAACTCGGGCTGCGGGTAGAGAACCACTGGCAGATGTGTCCAGTGAAGCAGATCCTTGCTCACCGCGTGGCCCCAGTGCATCAGATCCCAGCGCAGGCCGTTCGGGTTCATCTGGTAGAACAGATGATACAGGCCGTTATGGCGGCACAGGCCGTTGGGATCGTTGATCCAGTTCTTGAAGGCGCTGAAATGGTACTGGTTACGAAAGGGCTGGTCGTAAGCCGCCGCCATGCGGGCGCGGTCGTAAGGCTCCAGCTCGTCGCCGGCGATTTCCAGATAGCTTACGCCCCTCTCCAGCTGCCCTGCGCACTCGCACAGGTAGATGAAATGAGCGTTGAGGTTTTCCAGCTCCAACGTGTAATCCTCATCCGGGTTCAGCATTCCGAATGCGGGCTGGGCCAGGGGGCCCGCGTAGCGCTTTTCCATCGCCACGGCTCCCAGGCGGTCCCGCAGGCGGATGAAGCCCTCGCCTTCGACGACGGCCGAAGTGAACACCGTGAGTTGGCGGTAACCGTCCGCATGGAAGCGATATTGTTTCACGCAGTTCACCTCACAGGGCAAGTTTGTAGATCGCCAGAATATCCTTTGCGTCCAGCTTGACGAAGTTGCCCATGGCGGGCTCCCTCGTGGGGTTGGCGCGGCGGGCCAGCATCTCCAGCTTGCTTTCGTCGATACCGGCCTGGCTCAGCCGCGTGGGCATACCGATGCGGGTGAAGAACGCTTCCAGGCGGTAGATGCCTTCCAGCGCGGTTTCTTCTTCCATACCCGGGGCAAAGTCCACGTCGAACACACGCTGCGCGAACTGCACGAAGCGGTTAACGCCGCGGCGATAGACATATTTCATCCAGGCAGGCGTAACGATGGCCAGGCCCGCGCCGTGCGCAATGTCGTACTCGGCGCTGAGCTCGTGCTCGATGCCGTGCGAAGCCCAGTCCCCGACGCGTCCGGTCTGCATCAGCGTGTTGTGCGCGATACTCGCCGTCCACATGATTTCGGCCCGCGCGTCATAATCCTGCGGATGCGCAAGGGCGATGGGACCGTTGAAAAGTATGGTGCGGATTCCGCCCTCGATCATTCTGTCCGTAAAATCGGTATGATCCACCTGTGTAAAATAGCGCTCCATCATGTGGGACATGATATCCACGCAACCGCAGGCCGTCTGGTACGGGGGAAGGGTGAAGGTGAACTCCGGGTTGAGAATGGAGAATTTCGGCACATTGGTCAGCGAATTGAAGCCTCGCTTGAACCTTCCGTCCTCGTTGGTAATGACGGAGGAGTAGCTCATCTCACTGCCGGAAGCCGGAATGGTAAGCACGACGCCGAAGGGCAGCACCTTCTTGGGCGCGACCGAATGCGCGTAGAAATCCCACACGTCCCCTTCGTAGGGGACACCGTTTGCGATGCCCTTGACCGTATCGATCACGCTGCCCCCGCCCAGGGCGAGGATGAAGTCAATCCCGCTTTTCCGGCAGACGTCGATGCCTTCCCTTACCTTGCCGAGCACGGGGTTGGGTATGACGCCGGACAATTCCGTATAGGCAAGGCCGCCCTTTGCCAGCTGCTGCTTTACTTGGTCGAATACGCCATATTTCTTAATACTGCCGCCGCCGTACACGATTAAGACTTTTTTACCGTATTTTAGAATTTCTTCCGCCAGCGAGTCCATCGCTTTTTTCCCAAAGATGATTTTTGCCGGGTTCTCAAACACAAAGTCGATCATTTCTTCGACGCCTCCAGAGCTATTGGATTTTGATCGGTGCATGTTGGCTCAGGCTATTGTCGTTCGTCCGCCGACTTGCCGGGCTGCCGAACACCGCGTATACCCGCTGCAGGCACCCGTCGGCGCCTGGTACAGCCTAAAAACGAAAGGGTTGCAAGACTTGTTTACATCGGTTCATCCCCTCTGCTTCTTCTGCCGGGAGAACTGGTACGGATCAAGCAGGAAATTGTCCAGAACCGTCGCCATAGCGCCCAGAAGGGTGGGATCTTCCTTCAGACAGCAATACTTGATGCGCACGTGTTCGTACAGTTCGGGAAGAATACGTTCCCGCACCGTGTTCTGAATGGAGCGAAGCATAATCGGACCGCCCTTGGTCATAATGTCGCTCATGATGATGCAGTCGGGGTTGTAAGTGTTGATGATGTTCACAATACCGATGCCAATGTAGGAACCTACCAGTTCGGTCATGTGAACGGCGAATGCGTCGCCGGCCGAAGCGGCCTCAAACACATCCTCCACGCTCAGGCGTTCGCGCTGCGCGTAAAGGGTTGAGTCTTCGCGGCCCGCTAACGCCTCCTTGACGTCCCTCAGGAAAGACAGGCTGGAGCAGTATTGTTCCAGGCATCCCTGGGAATGGGGGGCGCAGGGGCACGGGCGGCCGTTGATGTCGATACACGTGTGGCCGACCTCCCCGGCGATGCCGTCCCGGCCCAGCAGCAGATTATCGCCGACAAGGATACCGGCGCCTACGCCGTCCGATAGAAGAAGATGCACCAGAACGTCGCAGGTGACCTCATCGTAGTAATGAATGGCCAGCGCACCGGCTTTGGCATCATGTTCGATAAAAACAGGCAGTCCGAACCGCTCGCGGTTGAAGTATTGTTTTACGTTGAAGGAGTCCCAGGCGCTCTGCTCCGTCATCTTTGCAATGACGCCCTTGCTGCGCAGGTAGGGACCCGGTACCGACAGGCCGATGGCGACGATGGAAGGATATTGCTGCCGTAGCTGGCTGATAAGCGTCTCAATGGACGCCACGGTCTCCATGGGAGAGGCTTTGGCGATATCCAACGTGTGCTTTTCATACAGGGCGCTGGAAAAATCGAACACGCCCACAATGATATTCCGACGGGTCAGCTTGATGCCGACGACGAAGAATTTTTGGGTGCAGAGCCGGAGGTTGATCGTACGCCGCCCTTTTTCACCTTTACCCAAGCCGGTCTCCTCGACGAAGCCGGACTCGATCAGGTCAGCGACTATTTTGGTGATCGTGGCTTGGGTAAGCGCGGTCATTTTGGCCAGATCCGTTCGGGAGATCGAGCCGACCCTCATCAGGTGCTTCACAATCAGGGAACGGTTACGCCTCAGCATATCCGAACTGTTGATACCAAATCTCATGGCGCACCTCAACGTAATGTTTTATATTTGATTTAAATATTAACCAATCTCATTGATTAACTTAATTAATCAATGAGATCATAACACGATGTGTTTTCCTTGTCAATAGGAGAATCCGTTTTTCTATTCGGGGTTGTTTTTCTTTCCAGATCCGGGCCTATATTCGTCCGGACACCGTGTTGACGTCCTGCGGCAATACAGGATATGCGAACCAATGAACGATAAGCTTTATTCCTTTTGGGCCTTGCAGCCCGGGATAGAGCGCTGCCTTTTAGCGTCCCGAAACAACGGTCGCGCCTTGCGTTGCCGCTTTTACCGGAAAACAGTGCGATTCCCGAATAAAACCACCGGCTAAGCCGGTGGTTTTATTCGGGAAAAGAGATAAAGAGTAGTTTTACGGTGCAAAGTAGAAAAACAGATGGACTGATCGGGCGGATAACGCATACTCACCTCTCGTGTCGGTTTACGGTACTCCTCCTCGATATGTTGACTATCAACAGCATTATCATTTAAACCGCCATACGATTGCTTCCCAACACGATTTAAATGTAAGAAGCGATGAGCCGGTTCACTAAAGCCGCATCTGTTTTCCTTTCAAGCAGCGGAGTCCCTTGTTTCAACACCTCGTTCTTTTGGTGAAACGTCTTCTTCTCCTCACGGTAAAGAATTCCTAACGGGATCTTATCCCCGAATTCCAACGCTTTTTGCAGCGCGGCTGTTTTATCGGAACGGTCGTAGGATTCGTCCAGTTCGTAGACCCGTTCGTTATACCAGGTAAAAGTATTCGTCTTGTTAAAACTGACGCAAGGTTGCAAAATATCGACCAGCGCGTAGCCTTTATACTCAATCGCCTGTTTCATCAGCGAAATCAGCTGGTCTTTATGCCCGGTAAAGGCGCGGGCCACAAAACCCGCTCCGGATGCAATCGCCACCAGCACCGGATTGAGCGGTTCGGTAAAATTCCCGTCGGTTTGAACCCCGGTGACAAGGCCGATAACGGAGGTCGGCGACGCCTGGCCTTTCGTCAGGCCATAAATCTGATTGTCGTGAACGAAATGCGCAATATCGACATTTCTCCGGATGTTGTGGATGAAGTGGTTTCCGCCCTCGCCGTAAGAGTCCCCGTCGCCCGTATCTACGACAACCGTCAGCTTTTCATTGGCGATTTTCGCCGCCGCAGCCGCGGGAAGCGAACGCCCGTGAAGGCCGCAGAATGCGTTCGCGTTAATGTACTGCGGCGTCTTTGCCCCTTGGCCGATTCCCGCCGCCACAAGGACTTCGGAAGGTTCCCGCCCAAGTTGCTCAAGCGCGGTTTTCAGGCATTCCAGAATAATGAAATTCCCACAGCCCGGGCACCATGCTGTTTCATACGTGCAAAAAGCCTCCGTGCTCATGATAAACCCTCCTTGCGAATGCGCTCGGCGATCTCTTCCCCGGTGATCTGTCTTCCGTCGTATTTCAGGATGCTGCCCGTACAGGCGATTCCGGTTTCTTCGCGGATCAATCCCGCCAACTGACCGGTTGCGTTCTGTTCAATATTGATAATGTGTTTGGCTTTGGATGCCTTTTCCGTCAGCAGTTTTTGAGGCATCGGATAAACATCGCCGAAAACCAGCGCGGCATAGTGCCTTGGCTGTTCCCCGTTCAACAGTTGAACGGCTTGCGCGATCGGCCCCCAGGTTGATCCCCATCCGAGAAGCAACGTATCAAAATCATCCGGACCCATAAAATCCGGTTCCAGGAGTTCCTGTTTCAATCCCTCGATTTTTTTCATGCGCTTGTCCATCATTTGCGTGCGCACCTCGGCAGATTCCGTAATCCACCCCCGCTCGTCATGCTCGTCGCTGTCGATCAACACGGGATGTCTGGTTTTCCCCGGGATCAGACGGGGTGAAATTCCGTTTTCACTGTACCGGTAACGAAGATATTCGCCTTCTCCGTTGAATTCAGACGCGGGTTCGGTAACACGGATACGTCCCGGATCGAACGGCTCCACGGTCGAGGAGGCGTCGCCAAGGTACTGATCGCTCAGAAGGATGACCGGGATTTGGTATTTTTCTGCGATATGAAAGGCTCGCATCGTCTGATAAAAGGCGTCCGCCGGATTGCGCAGCGCGATGATCATCCGCGGAAATTCGCCCTGGGATGCGGAAATGACAAATTTCAGGTCGCTCTGCTCCGTCCGCGTTGGAAGCCCGGTTACCGGGCCCGGACGCTGTACGTCAATCACCACAAGCGGAATTTCCGCCATGCCGGAAAGGCCAAGAGCCTCTACCATCAAGGAGAAACCGCCGCCCGACGTGCCGGTCATGGCTCTTGCGCCCGCATAAGAGGCGCCGATAGCCATGTTGACGGCGGCGATCTCGTCCTCGGCCTGTTCGACCACAACGCCCGCCTCGTCGGCCACGGATGCCAGCGTTTCCATGATGGATGTGGACGGCGACATCGGATAAGCGGAGTAGAAACGAAGGCCGGCCGCAACGGCCCCGAGCGCAACGGCCTTGCTGCCGGAAATAAGCATCCAGCCGGCATACTGTCCGTCGAGATGCTGATAGCGTTTTTCGGCGATCCGATACCCCTCCTGCAAAGCCTTGAGGTTAATATCAAGATACTGTTGCTTGATAAAATCACGCAGGATATCCTCCGCGCCGTCCGGTGTTTCGCCGAACAGTTTCAGAAGGATGCCGACCGCGATGATTCCGGATACGCGAGGGTTGCCGAGCTTTTTTGCTATCCCCTCCATATCGAACTTCATTAACCGGGGATCGGCGGCGGACAGCTTGCTGTCGCAGAGAATAACGCCGTTTTCCTTTAGCTGATCCTGATGAAGAAGGATCGTTTCGTCGTCAAGAGCGATAATGCAATCCAGGCGGTTACTGTGCGAATAGATCGGTTCGGTACCAAAACGTATTAACGAAAAGTTATGGCCGCCACGGACACGGGACATGAAATCCCTTACGGTGAACACATAGTAGCCGGATCGCTTCAACCATTTTTCCAGAATGGCCACCGTCGTCTCAATCCCTTGACCGGCGGCCCCGCCAAACAGCAGATTGTACATTGGTATTTCTCTTCCTCTCATGTCCTGTTTTCGTCTGGTTTTTAGCCCGGGAAAGCGGATGTCCCCAAAGAGGTCCGGTTTAACGGAAAAAGCAGGGCCGGCAGTGTTTATAAGCCATACCGTCGAATTTAATCCCGGACGTCGGCCGGGCTGTGAGCGTTCTGTACGCGCGGTGTTTGATGCATACATTTCGCTGCCGTACCTGCTTTTCCCTGTGAGCTACGGGGAGATGGACCGACGGCCCGTCACGAGCTGTTCGCATCCAGGTTGAACACCACGGCCTTTGGCCGCGTCATGGCTTCGATCGCATACTTCACGCCCTGCGTGCCCATGCCCGACGCTTTGACCCCAAGGAACGGGAAATGATCGGGGCCGCGCTCCGTTTTACTGTTAATCTGCACGGTGCCCACCTCCAACTGCCCCGCCACGAAGAACGCATCGTGAATATTCCTGGTAAACACCGAAGATTGAAGACCATACTCCGAGCGGTTGGCAATATCGATGGCATCCTGCGTGTCCTTCACACGTATGATCGGCAGAACCGGGCCGAAGGGTTCTTCCCACGCCAGCCGCATGTCGGTGGAAACATGGTCGATCAGCGTAGGCTGGATGAGATTGCCGTTTCGGGTGCCGCCGGTTAAAACCGTCGCTCCTTTTGCAACCGCGTCGTCGATCAGCGACATCACAAAATCTGCGGCTTTGGCGTTGATCAGGGGGACGATTACCGCGTCTTCGCGCGGATCGCCCACCCGAAGCCTGGCAATGCGGGATATGAGTTTGGGCACCAGCTGATCGGCGACGCCGTTCTGCGTCAGGATGCGCTTGACGGCCGTGCATCGTTGCCCGGAATATGCGTAGGCGCCGGAAATGATGTTGTCCGCTGCAAAATCCAGATCCGCGTCGGGGAGTACGATGGCGGCGTCCTTGCCGCCCAGTTCCAACATCAGGGGCACCATGGACGACAGTTTGGAGATGTGCCTGCCCACCTCCGTGCTGCCTGTGAAATTGATGAAGTTTACCCCAGGGTGAGTCACGGCATAATCGCCGATCTCGCTACCCAGGCCTGTGATGGTATTGAGCACGCCGCGGGGCAGCCCGGCCTCCTGCATTACGCCGGCCAGATACAGCGCGCTGATGGAGCCCTGCGTGGCGGGCTTGAGCAGTACGGTATTGCCGCTGATCAACGCCGGCGCCACTTTGGTTATCGACAGATTAATCGGGTAGTTGAAGGGAGAAATCGCCAATACGGTGCCAAGGGGAACGCGGCTGACGTAAGATATTTTTTGCTTGCTCCCGCCCGGGAAATTATCGCCGCTGATGGCTTCGCCCGCGATGCCCTTGCCCGCGTCCGCGGTGTAGCGCAGGAAATCCGCCGTGCGCTGCACCTCATAGATCGCTGACTTTTTGTCCTTGGCGATTTCCATGGTCAGAATACGGCCGATCTCCTCCGCGTGCGCCTCCAGCAGATCGGCCGCCCGATAAAACACACGGGCGCGTTCGTATACGGGCGTTTCCGCCCAGCTTTGTAGATTTTCCTTGGTGTTGGCAACCGCTCGATCCACATCCTCCCGGTTCATGGCGGGCACTCTGCCCACCAGCGAGCCGTCCACCGGAGAGCGAATTTCAATATAAGCGCCGGACGATGGATTAACCCATCCGCCGTCAAAGAGATTGCAATAGGTCTTATTTTCTCCGCATAAGTTTTGAAACATTCTTATCACATGCCTTTCGTTTGCCGGCCACGACAGCAATCGTCATGGCAATAGTATACCGCATTTCCCCATATTTAAACCATAATGCGGCGTCCCCGTTCTTTGATCAGCCGTGACTTTATAATACCGGTCTTCGAAGTACTCCTTTCGATAAAGGTTTAAATACATAGAGCTAGAATGCCATTGCTTTGTGTTTATTCTGCTTCTCCTCGCAGGTTCCTAACCTTTCCCGGTGCTTTCTCAGTTGATAACGATCCGCACTGTGCCTGTCAACACTGAAACGGGATGCAACGATCCCGGGCAGCGTATGCGTCTATATAAAAACTCAAACAGAGAAAAAGCTCAGCGAATAGCCAAAGGGAGAGCATAAAAGGTCGCAGTCGTTGGAATTTATGAGTATTGCAACCCGCACGGCCCTTTTCTTCAGATCTTTTCATGCATCCCGTTATTCCTTGGCTTTCCAGCGATTTTTAACCGCCCTGAGGATTTTTTCATCGCATCCAGGCCGGATACGATAGCAGCCTCGAGACTTTCTGACTATTGATTAGTATTACTGGCACTATCAGCTATTCTCTGCCCAATAACTTCATAGGTATCATTTTTGAGATGTACTTTATGGTGAAGCCTTGCGGCAGGCCGTTATAAAGCTCGTTCACAGGACGTTCCCGCGAGGATTGGGGGGTGGCTGGACCACATTTTGAACCCCACGCTATGAACAATGAGGCCCATTTTCAAAAACCGGCGTCTAATTTTTTCGCGACGAATGCAACGTATAGCCTTTACCTAATTGGCTTCTGGCCATCATTGTGTGCTGGGTATAAATTCTTACCCTCCGCCATACCTTTGCAACGCGCGCCGTTGAAAGCGGCATGGACGTGCGCACGCTCTCGGAAATCCTCGGCCATGAGGATGTATCCACGACCTTGAACCTCTACTGCCATTCAAGTTTAGATACAAAGCGGGCGGGTATGGAGCGGATGAGCGCATTGTTGTAATTTATCGAAAAGAGCCGCGAATTTGTCGCGGCTCTTCCAATTTATAATTTACTAGGTTCTATCTTGAAGCCTGCACTACACATTTCTTTGTAGAGCAACATTTTCCCATCTTCGACATTATCTGCAAACGGAATGTATATCAGGCCGCTGATGTCTGAGGGTTTTTCCATATTCTTTTGATCCTTAATTAGTATTGCAACCTTCTTTCGTCCAAGCATTGCTAGCATCATACCTAATTCAAGAACGACATTTTGTCGCGCACGTGATTGCTTTTCATCCGGTTTACCTGCCATATGACCTTCATCGTCTGGTGTGGCAAGCACGATAGCGTATTCGGCTTTTTGCGTATTGTTTTCTAATTTCTCGATGAGGGTTTGACCCTCCGAAGGAAGTTGATCAAGAATCAGAGGCTCAATTTCCCAGCGCCTTAGCATAGCCTCTAGTTGGGTTCTTGCAGTATTATCATGCCCATATACGACGAACACTTTCCTTGGGAATGTGGCATGTGTTGGTGAAATGCAAATATCTTCAAGATAGCTCTTTACAGAAGTCGCATTCTTACCTTGCACGTTGTATGTGCCTTTATCATAAACATTAACAATTTCACCACCGTCAAATAAAATCTGATCGCCGGTATCATTAGTCAGCCGTTTTCTTTCTTTTAGATGTAAACCCTTGGCTTCTAAGATATGAATCGCTTCCTCAACCATCATAATATCACCCCCATAATATGGAATTATATTATCATTATGCCGAGAAAAAGTAAACTCATCGGCGGAGGGGTTTTGTCCTTTTTGTCCGGGTTTTGTCCTGCTACGGCTCAATCACTCAAATTAAGGCGCTGCTTGCGTTTTCTGACTTTTGTCCGTTTTTATCCCTAGTGTATTTATAGAAAATGATTTAAACGTCAAGCACCCTCCTATGAAGAAGCCTTCAAGGAGGGCGTTTTCGTGTGGGTTGCAACAGTTATTGCAACAGTAGGTTATTTTGGATAGAGATAATCAAGCATATAAAAAACGGAAATCCTTAATTTACAAGGGTTTCCGTCTTGGTGGAGCATAGGAGACTCGAACTCCTGACCCCAACACTGCCAGTGTTGTGCGCTACCAACTGCGCTAATGCCCCGCAGCAGAAAATACTATACCATATCTGCCGTGTATTGTAAAGGGGGAAATCGACGCCCCGGGCCAGTTTTAGCAAGCCCGTTCCCGTTTGCCTGCGCCGCTCCTCCTTGCGGAGCGGGTTATGCGCGCGCGGGGAAAACCGGCGCGGGTCAATAGGTGAACCTCGGCGTTACGCCTACGTAAATTCGTTCGGCGCGGTTTTTATAGGTGCTGGTGGCGATCTTCGTCCGGCCGGTTTCCACGCCGTCCGTCAGCGTTACGAGATACGTATCCACCACGTAGCCTTCGCTGGCCTCGATCACCGTCTTCTGCTCGTCCGTATAGGTAACGTATTTTGCTTCTTTGTCCTGCACGTATTCCGGCTCGACGGGCTTGGCAAGCTTCTGTACGATCTGCGCATCCAGCGTATAACTGGTGGAGCCCAGATCCTGACCGTACAAACGAACTTCGCACAGATAGCGTTTCGTGTTGCTTGGGTTGGTAATAACGTGCGCCGCGAGATAGATTCTCGCACCGGAGGTGTTCTTGAAACCGAAATCCACCTCGTGCCCGCGTGTATCGCTCACGGTGGCGTCCTTGCCCATGTCGGTGTAGGAAACGGGCGTGGAGTGCGAGGTGTGGTCCGTGATTTTCATGCCCGCCTGCACCGCGGCCAGGTAAACCGTCGTGCTGGCCTGGCACACGCCGCCGCCCCAACCCAAGGACAGTTCGCCGTAGCTGTACTCGTAGGCGGCAAGGAAGCCGTTGGCCTGCGTGCGCCTGCCGACGGTCCTGTTGAAGGAGAATGTCTTGCCGTCGTCCAGAACCAGTCCGTTGATCTTGGAAAACGCCAGGCGGATGTTGTCGTTTCGGGCGTCGGTGGAGTGCGTGTCGATGGGGGTGATGGCGCGGTACCGCAGGGCGTAGTTCTTACGAAGGTCCGCCACGGTCACGGCGGGCGGAACGTCGTCCGGCTGCACCAGCACCTCGCCGGAGGTGAAGGTTTCCACCATGGAGAGGATCTGTTCGCGCAGCGCGACCACGTTCAGCTTTTTCCCGATCACCTCGTTCTGGAAGGAAAAGGGCTCCGAGGCGTTATCCGGATTAAAGGAGAGCATCGCGGCGTTCCGGGGCTCCACATAGGCCTTCTCTTCCAGCTTGTTTAAAATGCCGTCGATGGCGGAAGTATCCCCACTCTGCTCGGCGCTGGTGAAGGCGTGTGTCGTCTGCTTGGCGTCGTCGATCTCTTCCTTGAGCCGGAAAATGGTCTTGCGGTCGGCCGCGCTGGTTTCATGGCCGATCGCCCAGGCGGATTCCAAAGCCTGCGTGGGGTCGCGGCTGATGCCCAGCGTCTGGGCGGTAATATCGTTATAGGCTCCGGCGGGATTCTTGAGCCGTACGTACCAGGAGTTGATTTTCTCGTCGATCTGCTTGCGAACGGCGGCGCCGCCCTCGTCCCATGTCATGCCCGCAAGGTTGATGCCGTCTACGGAAACGTTGTCCACGAACACGGAGGTGTAGGGGCGCACGTCCATCTGCGTTTTCCATACGTACAGGCCGCCGCCCGCCGCCGCCAGCAGCAGCAGAATCAGGAAAAAACGGATCAGCCGCCACCGGAATTTCTTCTTTTTCTGCGCGCGCCCGCCTCCCGCCGGGGGAGCGCCGCCCGGTTGCCGGTTGCCCCTGACGCCCCGTTGCGCGCCGCGCGCGACGGCTTCGGCGCCGCCTGCGTTACCCCAGGCATCTGCCTGCCGACGGTATACGGGCGCCTGGTTCGGGGGCCGGTAACCCTGGCTGTTCATATCAGTGGCTCCTTTACCGAGGGATCAATGCTCATGATTCGGGCCGGGTTACGAAAGCGCGGCGACCGTATCCCGGCTGTTCTCTCGCGCGGCCATTGCGGAGCGCAAATCTTCCAGATCGCTCTGCCACACGCGCCATCCGGCGGGAAGCCCGCCCAACGCCGCACGCGAACCCCGGTCGCCGTGAAAATCGCTGCCGCCGGTTACCAGCAGCCCGCGCCGCCGGGCCATGGCGTCCAGCATACGAAGGTCGCGGCGGGATGCCGAGGGGTGGTAAACCTCGATTCCCAGCAGCCCTTCGGCCTGCAGGGATTCCACCAGCGCCTCCAGCGTCTGCGAGGGAAGCCCCGTGCGCGCGGGATGCGCCAGCACCGGCACCGCGCCCGCCGCCAGCAGCAGCTTTACGGCCTGAACGGCGGTCATGTGGGACAACGGCACATAGGCCGGTTTTCCTTCGCCCAGATACCGGTCGAACGCCTGCTGCACGGTTACGACGATGCCTGCTGCGACCAGCGCGCGGGCTACGTGGGGCCTGCCTACGGGCGTTCCCGTGGCGTCGGCGTCCGGCAGGGAACCCGGCGGCAGCTCGATCCCCAGACGGCGAAGAGCTTCCGTCGTCTCCGCGAGACGTAGCCTGCGCTTGCGGCGAAGCTCCGTTAATGTCTGCCGTAACGCCGGGTGGAACGGATTGACCCCGTACCCCAGGATGTGCGTGCGGCCTTCCTCGCCGGTGCTCAGCTCCACCCCGGGGATCGCCGTCAGCCGAAGCCCGACGCGGTTGCACCGGGCGGCTGCTTCCGCCAGCGGGGCAAGCCCGTCCACGGTGTCGTGATCGCAAAGGGAAAGCGTGCCGATGCGCCGTTGTAACGCCAGCGCGCACAGCGCTTCGGGCGAAAGAAGCCCGTCGCTGTACGCGCTGTGTACATGGAGGTCGATCGGTGTCACGGTTCGATGAACGGATCCCGGTCGTCCCGGCCCGTCGAGGGGCCTTCCATGGCCGGGCGGAAGGTAGGCTTGGGTTTGTTCTTCACGGGTTCGGGTTCTGCGGCCGCCACGGTGGGTTTCACTTCCTCGGGGGGCAGCGTCTCGCCGTTCATCACGGCCTCGAACTCCTTGCGGCTCAAGGTGTCGCGTTCCAGCAGCGCTTCGGCTACGCTGGTAAGCTGCTGTTTATGCTCGTTTAAAATCCGCTGCGCGCGTACGTAGCACTCGTCCACGATGCGCTTCACTTCCGTGTCGATGGCGGAAGCGCTCTGCTCGCTGTATTCGCGGCTCTGGCCGAACTCCATGCCCACGAACACTTCCTGATCGCTGGAAAGGTATACGGTGCCCAGTTCGCTCATGCCGAACTGCGTCACCATCCGGCGGGCCAGCTCCGTGGCGCGCTTCAGATCGCTGGAGGAGCCGGTGTACAGGTCGTCCAGCGCCACCTTCTCGGCGGCGTGGCCGCCCAGCGCCATCGTAATCATGCCCAGCAGCGCGGTCTTGCTCAGATTGTCGTTTTCTTCCTCGGGGAGGCTCAGCGTATAGCCGCCTGCCTGCCCGCGCGGCACGATGGTCACCAGATGCACGTCGTCGCACTCCGGCAGGAGGTTGGCGATTACGGCGTGGCCCGCCTCGTGGTAGGCCACGGTATGGCGGTCGCGAAGCGTGACCTTGTGGCTCTTCTTTTCCGGGCCCATCTGCACGCGGCTGATGGCATCCACCAGGTTCTGATGGCTGATCTTTTTCCGCTTCTCCCGCACCGCGAGGATGGCGGCTTCGTTCATCACGTTTTCCAGGTCCGCGCCGGTGGAGAAAGGCATGCGCTTGGCGACGTTCTCCAGATCCACGTCCCCGTCCAACGGCTTGCCGCGGCTGTGCACCTTCAGGATTTCCACGCGGCCTTCCAGATCGGGGAAATTCACCGTTACCTGCCGGTCGAAACGGCCGGGGCGCAGCAGCGCCGGGTCCAGAATATCCCTCCGGTTGGTGGCGGCCATGACGATGACGCCCTCGTTGATGGAGAAGCCGTCCATTTCCA